>NZ_CP041372.2:1323184-1984776 GCF_006965545.2 Paenalkalicoccus suaedae | reverse complement strand
AGATCTGGTGATCCCTATGCGACGGATACGTTGCTTTCTCTTGCCGAAGGACCTTTGTCAAAGCGGGAAGAGGATCAGCTTTTAGCGTGCGGTGAAACCATCTCATCTGTCGTGTTTTCCTCGTTGCTTCAGCATAAAGGAGTAGCGTCGCTAGCCATGACAGGCGCACAGGCTGGATTCCGCACAACGGAAGATTTTGGTGATGCACGTATCATTGAAGTACGCTCAGAGCCATTAGAGCAAGCCCTTCAAACGGTTGATGTGGTTGTCGTAACTGGTTTCCAAGGGGAGACAGTGAAAGGTGTTACGGCTACTCTTGGGAGAGGTGGCTCTGATACATCTGCTACAGCAATAGGAGCGGCGCTTGAAGCAGAATATGTGGATATCTTTACTGATGTTCCAGGGATTATGACAGCCGATCCTCGTGTCGTGAATAATGCACACACGCTCTCTGTCGTGAGCTATAACGAGGTATGCAATATGGCGTATCAAGGTGCCAAAGTGATACATCCGCGTGCTGTCGAGGTCGCGATGCAAGCAAAGGTACCAGTTCGTATTCGATCTACGATGGATGATGATCTCGGGACACTAATAACATCAAGCACGTCTGATAAACGAGGTGGAGACGTCTCGGATCGTCCTATTACGGGAATCGCTCACGTAAAAGATTTAGCGCAAGTAACAGTCTCGACCACGTCTATTAATGACCAGGCGATCATTTTTGAAGAGCTTGCTAAGAATGGAATATCTGTTGATTTTATTTCGATTCAAACAGAGGAAGTTATGTTTACGGTCCCTCTTTCGATTTTAGAAAAAGTGAAGGTAACCATTGAGAAATTAGGGTTACATGCAAAAGCACTGTATCCAGTAGCAAAGGTGTCAGCTGTTGGGGCAGGGATGTCAGGGGTTCCTGGTATTACTGCGAAAATTGTTACGGCACTCTCAGCAAAAGGAATAGATATTCTACAGGCTGCAGATTCACACACAACGATTTGGGTGCTTGTGCATGAAAAGGATATGAACACATCTGTTAATGCCCTTCACGACAAATTTTTATCGGTAACAAAGTAAGAAAGGGGATGTGTCTTTATGAATATAGGTAGAGTAGTTACAGCGATGGTGACTCCTTTTAATGAAAAGGGTCAAATCGATTTTCCTCAAATTAAGGTATTGTTAGATTATTTAATCGCAAATGGTACAGATGCTGTTGTAGTTGGTGGAACGACAGGGGAGTCTGCTACTTTAAGTTTAGAGGAGAAAGAGGCGTTATATGCGGAATCCGTGCGTGCTGCAGCGGGCAGAATCCCAGTAATTGCGGGTACAGGAATGAACGATACGCATGCGACTGCAGAGCTCACTATTCGCGCTGAGAAGGCGAACGTAGACGGAATTATGCTTGTAGCACCTTACTACAACAAGCCATCACAACAGGGGTTATATGAGCATTTTAAAACGATTGCAGGCAAAACATCGCTTGACGTCATGCTTTATAATGTGCCGGGTCGAACGATGGTTAATATGCTGCCCGAGACGGTTATTGCGCTCTCCCAGATTAAAAATATTACGTCTGTGAAAGAGGCTAGTGGTAATTTAGATCAAATGACAGCGATTATCTCGAATACGCCAGATGATTTCACTGTATACACGGGAGAAGATAGCTTAACGCTTCCTTCTATGGCTATTGGAGCAACGGGTGTCGTTTCGGTGGCGAGTCATGTTATTGGTTCTCATATGCAAGATATGATCGCTCGGTACTTAAAAGGCGATATACATGGAGCAAGTAGCATTCACGGTAGAATCGTACCTCTTATGAAGGCAATGTTTATTGCGCCAAGTCCATCGCCTGTTAAAGCGGCCTTAGCATTTCAAGGAATCAACAGTGGTGGAGTGAGACTACCGTTAATTCCACTGACTGAGGAAGAAAAAACAATTGTTCAAAAAGCATTAGAAACGATTCACTCTCCGTTTAAACAATAAATCGATTAGGCTGTCACGTAGCCGTTATAGGTTGCGTGACAGTTTTTTTCGAGTGAATCACCTATACATAAGCTAAAACGGCACTATTTACAGCGCCCGTTTTTTAAAAACCTACATCGGTGCTTGTTTATAAATTAGTTCTTCATGTATACTTACAAGAAGAGGCGGAACGGAGCAATAACTTTTATTTTTAGGAGGAACATGCATTGTCGAATCAACAAACGGAAAAAATCCGCATATTTGGATTGGGCGGATTAGGCGAAACAGGAAAGAATTTGTACGTAGTAGAGTTAGATGATGAAATTATTATTTTAGATGCAGGCTGTATGCACCCAGAGGATGACATGCTCGGCGTGGATATCGTTATCCCTGATACAACCTATTTAACAGAGAATAAAGATAAAATTAAGGGAATTATTCTCTCGCACGGACACGAAGAGCACATTGCAGCGGTACCTTATTTACTGCGCGATCTTCAGGTACCTGTGTATGGATCAAAGTTTACACTAGCGCTAGTAAAGGATCAGTGCCAAGAAGTGAAGCTTAAAGGGCAGCCGAAGCTTGTGGAAGTACATGCAGATTCTCGTATTAAAGTAGGACGAGCACCTGTAAGCTTCTTCCGAACAAATCACAGCATTCCAGATCCGCTCGGCGTTGTGATTCATACCTCACAGGGACCGATCATTTATACGGGAGATTTCAAGTTTGATCAAAATCCTGTAGATGGTTTAGTAACGGAGCTAGGTAAGCTTACTGAAATTGGCGAAAAAGGTGTATTAGCACTTCTTTCAGATAGTTCAAATGCAGAAATGCCAGGGCATTCACCATCAGAATCCGTCATCTCTGATGGTCTAAAGGATGCGTTCCATGAGGCTCCAGGTGCTATTGTAGTCTCCGTATTTGCGACTCATATTCACCGCATCGAACAAGTTCTTCAAGCGGCTAAAAATACAGACCGTAAAGTAGCGGTTGTAGGAAAGCTAATTGAACGAGCAGTTACCATTGCGTTAGAGTTAGGCTACTTAACAGATGAAGACGATCTTTTTATCCCAAAAAAGGAAGTTAAGAAAATGCCTAAAGATAGCGTAGTAGTTCTAACTGAAGGCAGCCAAGGCGAGCCGATGAGTGAGCTTGTGCGTATGGCAAAAGGTTCAAACCCTCACTTCCGTATCGACGGAATGGATCGTGTGATTATCTCTGCGATGCCTACTGCTGGGAATGAGAAGCTTGTGTCTCAAATGATTGATATCATTTCACGAACAGGTGCGAGAGTCGTATACGGTCGCACGAAAAAGATTCATGTATCAGGTCATGCTGGTCAAGAAGAGTTGAAGCTGATGTTAAACGTTGTGAAGCCTCAATACTTTATTCCGGTTAGCGGAGAGTATCGTATGCAGCATGCTCACAGACAGCTTGCGCTTTCAGTAGGTGTCGAGCCTCAAAATATCTTCCTTTTAGAAAAGGGAGATATCGTAGAATTCTCGAAGCGTAAAGCAAGTCAAACGAATAAAATTCCTTCTGGTCATGTCTTAATTGATGGACTTGGAGTAGGAGACGTCGGGAACATCGTGTTACGCGACCGCAGACTCCTTTCTAAAGATGGTATTTTAGTCGTTGTTGTCACGCTCAATAAAAAGCATGATGATATTTTGTCAGGTCCAGATATTATTTCGCGTGGCTTTGTCTATGTGCGAGAATCAGAAGCATTGATCAAAGATGCGGAAGAACTCGTACGTACATCGCTGACAAGCGCAATGAGCGAAAAACAAACTGAATGGGCACAGCTTAAGAGTC
Organism: Paenalkalicoccus suaedae; assembly: GCF_006965545.2. Lineage (NCBI taxonomy): Bacteria > Bacillati > Bacillota > Bacilli > Caryophanales > Bacillaceae > Paenalkalicoccus > Paenalkalicoccus suaedae. The sequence goes on along the minus strand of NZ_CP041372.2, from coordinate 1,981,005 downwards.
AGGTGCGCGACCAGCTTAGTAAGTTTCTTTATGAAAAAACAAAGCGTCGTCCAATGATCATGCCTATTATTATGGAAGCATAACGTATGTTACTGCCCTGACGTCTAGTTAGGGCAGTTTTTTACCCATTTATGGACGAATAGACATGTGCTATAATAACAAACAAGCGTTCGAGATCGCAGATGGCTCACGCCGTCTTTTTTTGTGGACAAGGGGAGGGAGACAACGATGGCAAAAAAAACGAAAAAAAAGCGCTCCACTTGGAAGCATCACCTCAAGTTTGAGCTATTAGGACTGTTCCTGCTACTAGTATCCTTATTGACATTTGCTCAGTTAGGCTTTGTAGGAGAAAGTGTCGTTTGGTTCTTTCGATTCTTTTTAGGGAGCTGGCATATTTTATTAACCGGTGCCGTGTTTTTATTGGCACTTTATATAATGATAAAAAGAAAATACCCAACTATTTGGGGAAGAAGATATTTTAGTATATACATATTTGTTTTTGCATTAACATTAATTAGCCATGTTCAACTATTCCGTTCGCTTGAAACGACGTTAACGCTCGGAGATCAGTCCGTTATAAGACAAACTTTCTCTCTTTACTTTTCACAGTTGCAAGGTACTACACAAATAACGGAGCTTGGTGGAGGCATGATTGGTGCAGTTGGATTTGCTGTTACCTACTTTTTATTTTCCTCTGTCGGGACGATTATCTTTGCGATCGGTCTTATGATCGCTGCAGTCATGATCTTCTCGGGCATTTCCTTTACGGATGTGGTGAAGAAAGGTGGAGCTCTTCCTCTTCCTATGCTTCGAAAACTTGGAGAATCAAGTAAAGAGCGATTTATGACATGGAAAGAATCGCGATCACAGTCTAAGCAAGAAAAAGCATCACAGGCAAAAAAACCAATTACTGATGACGATGTGGATGATACAGATTTTACTCCAACAGAGGAAGAGCCGATTATTTATGATTTCACAAGCCAAGTAGACAAAATGGAATCAAAGGATGAACCTAAAAAGCTTCCACCTGCAGAAGAAATTATTGATGTGGAGGAAGAAGAGACAGACGGAAAAGTTACGATCACGAAAGAAGCGGACAGTGAAGCAACAAAAGCAACTGGCTCACTAGTGATTCAAGAAGCGGAAAATGCTTCTTATACATTACCTCCGATGACACTCTTAATGAACCCAAAGAAATCTTCGCAAGCAAAAGAGCATTCCTTGCTTTCTAAAAACGCAAGAAAGCTTGAAAAGACGTTAGAAAGCTTTGGGGTAAGTGCAAAAGTAACAAAGGTACATTTAGGACCTTCTGTTACGAAATATGAAGTTTATCCATCAACAGGCGTTAAAGTAAGTCGGATTGTGAATTTGTCCGATGACCTAGCTTTAGCACTCGCTGCGAAGGATATCCGCATGGAAGCGCCAATTCCGGGTAAATCTGCGATTGGGATTGAGGTCCCAAACCAAGAGGTGTCGCTTGTGACGCTTCGTGAAGTGTTAGATGCACCAACGATGAAGCAGTCGACAAACCCCCTCTCCACAGCGCTAGGGCGCGATATTTCAGGAGATGCTGTTATGGCTGACCTCAATAAAATGCCTCACTTATTAGTCGCTGGAGCAACTGGTAGCGGTAAATCGGTTTGTATTAATGGCATTATTGTTAGTATTCTACTTAGAAGTAAACCTCACGAAGTAAAGCTTATGATGATTGATCCTAAAATGGTGGAGCTTAATGTGTACAATGGCATCCCCCACCTTCTTTCTCCTGTCGTAACGGAGCCGAAGAAAGCCGCTCAGGCGCTTAAAAAGGTAGTCAATGAAATGGAGCGACGCTATGAGCTATTTGCCTCTACTGGAACGAGGAATATTGAGGGGTATAATTCTTACATTAAACGCGAGAACGAATCGCGAGCGGAGGACGAGCAATATAAACCATTGCCATATATCGTGGTCATCGTGGATGAGCTCGCAGATTTAATGATGGTCGCATCATCTGAGGTCGAAGATGCTATCACTCGCTTAGCACAAATGGCAAGAGCCGCTGGGATTCATTTAATTATTGCAACGCAGCGACCGTCAGTAGATGTTATCACTGGCGTCATTAAAGCAAATATTCCTTCACGTATTGCTTTCGGCGTATCAAGTAGCACGGACTCACGAACGATTCTAGACGGCTCTGGTGCGGAGAAGCTATTAGGTAAAGGAGACATGCTCTTCTTACCTGTCGGTGCGTCTAAACCTACACGTATTCAAGGAGCTTTCTTATCCGATTCGGAGGTAGAAAAGGTGGTAAGGCATTGCATTGAGCAACAAAAAGCCCAGTATGCGACTGAGATGATGCCATCAGATAAACCAGAGCAAGAGCTAAGTGAAGTGTCAGATGAACTTTATGATGATGCCGTCACATTAGTCACGGAGATGCAAACGGCTTCCGTGTCGATGTTACAGCGTCGCTTTAGAGTCGGATATGCCAGGGCAGCTCGTTTAATTGATGAAATGGAGCAACGAGGAGTAGTAGGACCTTACGAGGGAAGTAAACCTCGAGAAGTGTTAGTTGCGAAGGAGCAAGAGGAAGTGTAAAAAAAAAAATAGTTTGCTTCGTGATTTCGTGATACATTATTCTTACGACTAAGGGATATAAGCAGGAGGATTTAGGATGATAAAATCTGATTCACGTCCACTTTATTTACAAGTGATTGATAAAATAAAGGAAGATATCGAAAACGGGCACTATGAAACGGGTCAACGTCTTCCGTCTGAATTTCAGCTATCGAAGCAGTTAGGAGTTTCTCGAGCTACACTTAGAGAGGCGCTTCGTATGCTAGAGGATGAGAGTGTTGTCATTCGCCGTCATGGAGTTGGAACATTTATTAACACACGACCTCTTTTCACCTCTGGGATTGAAGAATTATTTAGCGTAACAGACATGATTACTCGAGGAAAGCGTACACCTGGTACAAACTTTTTATCCTCTTCTATCGTCCCGGCAACGGAAGATGATACGAGGCGATTTCAAGATGAGACGGGAGATTTACTTGCAATAGAGCGAGTTCGAACAGCAGATGGAGAACCAGTCGTTTACTGTTTAGATAAAATTCCTCACAATATGTTACCTGATTACGTGAGTCATGAGAACCAATCTATCTTTACACATCTTGAGAAGGCTGGTATCACGATATCTTATGCCATGACGCAAATTGAGCCGATAGGCTATCATGAAACAATCTCAGAAATTTTAAACTGTGAGCCAGAGACGGCATTACTCGTGCTTAAACAAATGCACTACGACGACCTTGAGCGTCCAGTTTTATACTCCATTAATTATTTTAGAGCAGATAAATTCAAATTCCACGTATTACGTAAGCGTGTCTTTTAACACCTCTTTGTACCTTTTCTCTTTTGAAAAGGTACTTTTTTTATGAATTAGACGTATTTGTGTCATAATAAGAAGGGATACCACTTTAAGGAGGAACTTTTTTATGGAACAAATGACATCATTTCACTCAGGACCGATTCATACACACGTTATTCCTTCTACGACATTTAAAACGACTACGTTTGTTTTACAAATGAGAGCGCCATTAGAGGAGGAGACGGCGACGGAACGCGCACTGCTTCCTCAGGTGTTACAAAGAGGAACGAAGCACTTCCCTTCAAGGTTACACATTCAAGGAGCACTTGAGGAGCTTTACGGAGCATCCTTTCATGCGGATACCGTTAAAAAAGGCGAAAGTCATGTCATGACCTTTCGAATAGAAGTAGCTAATGAAGCATACTTAAAGGATCAAACACCTTTAACGGAGCGTGCATTTAAGCTACTATCGTCTATACTTTTACATCCGGATAGTGCGGATCATGCGTTTAAAGATGATTATGTGAAGGAAGAAATTCGCAATCACAAGCAAAAGATTGAAGCCATTTATGACGATAAAATGCGTTATGCAAATATGCGATTAACGCAAGAAATGTGTCAGGATGAGCCGTTTGCTATACAAGCTCTTGGTACGCTCGAGAGACTTGAGAAAATTAATGGTGCATCGCTTTATAAAGCGTATCATCAAGCACTATTGCACGATCAACTAGATCTATTTGTGATGGGTGATATTCAAAAAGAAGAAGTGGATAGACTTGTGACGTCCTTCTTTACGCTACCAGTTCGCCATGACGCACATTCGATTAAAGCCCCTTCATCTAAACAAATTGACTCTGCTAAGGAATTAATTGAAGAGCAGGAGATTAAACAGGCGAAGCTTCACATTGGCTTTAGAACGCACACGAGATACGGCGACGAGGATTATTTTGCTCTACAAGTATTCAATGGAATTTTTGGCGGGTTTTCTCATTCTAAGCTATTTATTAATGTGCGAGAAAAAGCGTCTTTAGCTTATTACGCAGCTTCGCGAGTGGAGAGTCAAAAGGGCTTACTTATCGTATTAGCAGGAATTGATTCTTCGAAATTTGATGAAGCAACAACAATTATCCATAAGCAAATGGAGGATATGAGAAGTGGTTCATTCACAGAAGACGACCTTGCACAGACGAAGTCTGTATTAAGAAATCAAATTTTAGAGACCATCGACGTGCCACGTGGGCGTATTGAACTGGAGTACCAACACCTTATTGGTGGTGGAAAAGGTTCATTAGACGATATTCTTCAAGGATTAGAGCAAGTAACGATGGAAGACGTAATAAAAGTTGCCGCAAAAATACAGCTTGATACAACGTATTTCTTGAAAGGCAAGGAGGTATCTTAAATGGAGAAACTAGTATATGAACAGTTAAATGAAACACTCTATGCAGAGACAATGTCTAACGGTCTTCGCGTATTTATTCTACCTAAGGCAGGCTTTAATAAAACGTATGCAACGTTTACGACAAAATATGGATCGATCGATCATCACTTTACACCAATCGGAGAGACAGAGGCGATAAAGGTCCCTGATGGGATTGCGCACTTTTTAGAGCACAAAATGTTTGAAGACGAAGAAGGAGACGTCTTCCAGACTTTTAGTAAGCAAGGGGCATCTGCTAATGCGTTCACTAGCTTTACTCGCACAGCCTACCTCTTTTCTTCTACTTCTCATGTCGAAAAGAATATGGATACGCTTCTTGATTTTGTGCAGCACCCATACTTTACAGAGGAGTCTGTCGAAAAGGAGAAAGGGATTATTGAGCAGGAAATTCGCATGTACGAAGATAATCCAGACTGGCAGAACTTTTTTGGGCTTCTTAAAATGATGTACCATACTCACCCTGTAGCTACTGATATTGCAGGTACGGTAGAGTCGATTCAAGATATTACGCATGACATGCTTTATACGTGTTACCATACGTTTTATCATCCAAATAATATGACATTATTTGTTGTTGGGAATGTAGAACCTGATGCGATGATGGAGCTAATTCGTCAAAACCAAGCTAGAAAAACATTTGAAAAGCCAACACCAATTCCTCGCTTCAAAGAAGAGGAGCCAACTGGTGTTAAAGAGCGTGAGTTAACGATTCCAATGCCAGTGAAGCTTTCTAAATTACTAATAGGTATTAAGGATAAAGAGCAATCGTTATCAGGTAGTGATCTCATGCAACGAGAAATCGCGATGCAACTTTTACTTGAACTTATGTTTGGGCAAAGCTCCGAAAATTACCAAACGCTTTATCAAGAAGGGCTTATTGATGACACGTTTGGCGCTGACTATACAGCAGAAGAAGGCTTCTCCTTTACAGCAATTGGGGGAGATACCGATCAACCAGAGGTGCTTTCCAAACGTGTATTAGAGTTGATCGAGGCTTTTAAAGAGAAAGAGCTAGACGAAGAAAGCGTAGAGAGACTAAAGAAAAAGAAAATAGGTCATTTCTTGCGAGCATTAAATTCACCAGAGTATATCGCAAATTCGTTTACTCGCTACCAGTTTAATGATATGGACTTATTTAATGTGATTCCAGAGCTTGAGGCACTAACGATGGACCAGTTAAAAGAGGTTGTAGGGCAGTTTGATACAGACAACCAAACATCTATTTGTATAATTAAAGCAAAGGAAGACGATGGAAGTGGAGAATAAATGGGCATTTGTGTCAGGCGCAACCGGAGGCATCGGTAGCGCCTGCGCAGAGGTGTTAGCAAAAGATGGCTATCACCTTATTCTTCATTACCATCAAAATAGTACGAAGGCACTAAAGCTAAAGCAAAAGCTAACAGAGACGTATTCAGTCAAATGTGAGCTTTTTCAAGCTGATTTTGCTGATCCAGATCAAGTTAGCAAAAGCTTTGCTAGCTATGACTTTAATGTGAATGTGTTTTTACACTGTGCTGGTGTATCTAAACCTACGTTATTTCAACATATTAAGGTGCAGAGCTTTGAGGAGGAGTTAGCGATTGCTGTCACGACTCCTATGCTCTTACTACAACACCTGACTTCGAATTTTTTACGAGATCAAAAAGGGTCCATCATATTAATCTCATCCATTTGGGGAGAAGTGGGTGCAGCAATGGAAGTTAGTTACTCTACAGCGAAAGCCGCTCAGCTTGGCTTTGTAAAATCGTTAGCGAAGGAGCTCGCCCCAAGTAACATTCGTGTGAACGCTGTTTCGCCAGGAGCGATTGATACAGAGATGCTAGCTATATACGATGAGGCTGATAAAGAGTCGATAAAAGAAGAGATCCCTTTAGGTCGACTTGGCCTCGCTCATGAAGTTGCTAATGTGGTTTCTTTTTTAGCGTCAGATAAAGCATCGTATATGACGGGACAGGTTGTAAGTGTCAACGGAGGATGGAATTAATCCTGCATAAGAAGACAAATCTTAGGACATACTACTCTCGAACGATACTTCGTAAAGGAGGGATATGTATGTCTGTGTTAGATAACTGGGAGCAGTGGAAGCACTTTTTAAGCGATCGCTTGAATCAAGGCGTGAAGGATGGTCTAAATAAAGAGACAGTATCTGAAATCGCTTATGAGGTAGGCGAATACTTAGCAAATGAAGTAGAGCCTAAGAATGAGCAGGAGCGAGTCCTTGCTGATATGTGGGAAGTTGCGTCAGAGGAAGAGCAACATGCCATTGCAAATATGATGGTTAAGCTCGTCCAGAAGTAAGGAAAGGTGCTCCTCGGAGCGCCTCTTTTTTTTCGTTTAGATGTGGTAAATTCTCATTTAAAAGAGAAATGTCTTTAAATGAGAGCGTAAATCCATTATGATATTACTAGTAAATGTCTTTAAGAAAGGGGTTTCTCCATGGTTAAAGAATGGTATATGGAGTATCAAATTCACGAGAATAGGCCCGGGCTTTTAGGTGAAATTGCCTCTTTACTTGGCATGCTGAAAATAAATATTTTGACGATCAATGGTGTCGAGCATCAGCGTCGTGGTATGCTAATTAGAAGCCAGAACGATGAATCCATTTTAAGGCTTCGCTATATTTTAGAAACGATGGATATTATTACGATCCTTAAAGTGAGAGAACCAAAGCTTCGAGACCGCTTAGCAGTAAGGCATGGTCGATATATTGAGCGCGATGAAGATGAAAAAAAGATATTTCGATTTGTTCGAGATGAGCTTGGACTACTAGTTGATTTTATGGCGGAGCTATTTAAGAAGCCAGGTCACAGATTGATTGGTATTCGCGGCATGCCGAGGGTTGGTAAAACGGAATCTGTCGTAGCTGCTAGCGTGTGTGCTAATAAACGTTGGTCCTTCTTATCCTCTACACTTTTAAAACAAACGGTGCGCAGTCAGCTTGCAGATGATGAGCTATCAGAGGATCACATCTATATTATTGATGGGATCGTATCAACGATGCGGGCTTCTGAGAAGCATTTAATGTTAGTCTCCGAAATGATGCGACTTGAGGCGACGAAAGTGGTAGAGCATCCAGATATTTTTGTTAGAACGACGGAGTATTCGTTAGATGATTTTGATTACATTATTGAGTTACGTAATGATGAGAATGAAGAGATTACATATAAAGCGGTTGAACAGAATTTTTCTTCATTCGGATTTTGATATTCTTTTAGTTAGTAGGTGTTTATATTGTCAGAGCTAGGCATTCGATTAAAAACAGCGAGAGAAGAAAAGGGCTACTCACATGAGGAGCTACAGCGCATTACCAAGATTCAAAAACGTTACTTAGTAGCCATTGAAGAAGGCGATTATTCTAAAATGCCGGGAGATTTTTATGCTAGGGCATTCGTAAAAAGCTACGCAGAAGCAGTAGGCCTCAGCCCAGAAATGGTGTTTAATGAGCATGCTGATGAGCTTCCTAAGCCTAAAAAGCAGGAATCAGCGGAGCTTCCACCTAGAACACGTGCGAAGCCAAAGCAAGTCAGAAAAAAATCATCCTTCCAAACGTTATTACCGTCTATTGTAGTTGTATTATTTATTTTAGCGGTTGGACTCATTCTGTATATATCCTTTCTTGATAATGACGATCAAGTGGCAAGTAATGCAGATGTGGCTACCAATAATGGCCAAGTAGAGGTTGACGGAGAAGCGGTTAATAATGAGCCAGAAGAAACAAATGCGAATTCGACTACAACCGGGAACGATGAACCAGCTAATGAAGAACCTGATGCTGGCGAAGTAAATAACGTGAATAATAACGAAGAAGAGCCACTAGAAGAGACAGAGCAAGAGCTAGCGTTCTCTTCTCAAGACGGGATTCGCTCTACGTATTCCTTGTCTAATGCTGAAGAACTAAATATTACGATGACATTTAGTGGCGGAAGCTGGCTACAAATTTTAGATTCCAACGATGACGTTGTGCACGAACAAACTCATGACAGTGGAGATGAAATTAGCTTCGATTTCTCTGGTGAAGAAGCTATTACGTTCAACATGGGGAATGTGACAACCGCAACTATTTTTGTCAATGAGGAAGAGCTCTCGTATGAATCAGACGCTATTCGTCAGTATGTAATTATCGAAAATGAGCAATAATAGGAATAGACCAACTCCTTTCTTGGGAGTTGGTCTTTATTTAGAAAGAATGAAAACGTATTACAATCCACTATCAAGCGCTTACAAGAAATAATCCCTTATCTTTTAGTAAATACATTCGCTTTCCTTCGTTCTTTTTGATAGAATTGAGTAGTCTTGAACATAATTGCTAATGACGGATGTCAGGAGGATCTAAGTGAATATACCTAATCAAATTACCATATCGCGCATTTTACTCATCCCGGTGTTTATGATTTTTATTCTCGTCCCATTTGAATGGGGGACACTTTCGATTCTAGGAGCTGAAATTCCTGTCCATCATTTCATCGCAGCAATTATATTTATTATTGCATCAGCAACAGATTGGTTAGATGGTTACTACGCTCGGAAATTCAACCTCATTACAAACATGGGGAAATTTTTAGACCCACTAGCAGATAAACTTTTAATTACGGCTGCTTTCATTGCGCTTGTCGGGCTCGATATGTTCCCGGCGTGGGCTGCAATTGTGATCTTAAGCCGTGAGTTTGCCGTGACTGGTCTTCGCCTTGTAGCATCTACAGGCGGGATCGTTATTGCTGCTAGTAACGGTGGGAAGTGGAAAACAGTGAGTCAAATCGTAGCTGCATCCGCGCTACTGCTTCACAATGTCTTTTTTGAAATGTTTTCTATTCCGTTTGATCAAATCATGATTTATGTTGCGGTAATTTTGACTGTGTACTCTGGTCTTGATTACTTTATGAAAAATACACATGTACTCAAGGAAGCGAACTAAGGAGAGGTTCTTGTGAACGCTGAAATTATTGCTGTTGGCTCCGAGCTATTGCTTGGCCAAATAGATAATACAAATGCGAGTTTTCTATCAAGGGAGCTTTCTTCAATCGGTATCAATGTATTTTATCATCAGGCCGTTGGTGATAATGAAGCTAGACTAACGTCAGTGTTACAAGCTAGCACGGAACGCTCTGACATCGTTATCGTAACTGGTGGATTAGGTCCAACAAAAGATGACCTAACGAAAGAAACTGTCGCAAAATTAGTTAACAAAGAATTAGTTTATGACAACGAAACATACACGCGCTTAGAGGCGTTTTTTATAAGTCGTAATCGGACGATGACCGATAATAACAAAAAACAAGCGTTAATAGTGGAAGGTGCACATGTCTTGCAAAATGATGCAGGACTCGCATGCGGGATGGCGATTAAGCACAATGATACTATTTTTGTACTGTTACCTGGACCTCCGAGTGAATTAAAGCCTATGGTAAAGTCTTACGCACTTGCCTTTTTACAAAAAGAGATGGGCCAGCAGCATGTGATTGAGTCGCTGATCCTTCGTTTTTTTGAGATTGGGGAGTCAAGACTAGTAGAAGAACTGGATGATCTTATTGAAGCTCAAACAAATCCTACTATTGCTCCTTTAGCTTCTGATGGAGAGTGTATGCTCCGTCTAACTGTAAAAGGATCATCTACCCATGAAAACATGCAAAAACTCGATGCACTAAAAGATACTATTTTAGATCGCGTTGGAGAGTATTGCTATGGGGTTGGTGAGCCGACACTTGAAGAAGTGACAGTGAACGAGCTACTGACAAAGAGCGCCACTGTATCGTCAGCAGAAAGTCTGACTGGTGGTTTGTTTGCAGAGCAGTTGACCTCTGTAACTGGCACGTCAAAATGTTTTAAAGGTGGAACTATTTGCTACACAAACGAAGCAAAAGAGAGCTTTGGTGTGCCTGCATCTGTATTGGCAGAGTATGGCGCAATAAGTGAGCAGACAGCACAGCACCTTGCAGAACTTGCAAAAAAAACGTACGATTCAACGTACGCTGTTAGCATGACAGGAGTTGCTGGCCCGGATTCCTCTGAAAATAAACAGCCAGGTCTCGTTTATATTGGAATTGCAACTCCTAGTACGACGCACATTTACTCTATTCAAGCTGGAGGTAACAGACAGCGCGTTAGAGTCCTTGCTGCTAAGTACGCAATGTACTATCTATTAAAAGAGTTAAGAAAGAAAAAGGTGGATGACTAAATGACAATTACGTTTGAAGATTTCGCGATTTCCGCGAATTTGAAAAAAGCAATTAAAGATATCGGATTTGAGGCGCCGTCGCCAATTCAAGAGAAAGTTATTCCTGTAATTTTAGATTCTAACGATCTAATCGGTCAGGCTCAAACAGGAACTGGTAAAACTGCAGCCTTCGGAATCCCAACGATTGAAAAAGTATCGTCAAAATCCAAGAGTGTGCAAGCTCTTATTTTAACGCCAACACGAGAGCTAGCTATCCAAGTAGCAGCTGAGTTACAGCGTTTATCTAAATTTAACAAAGTACAAACATTACCTGTATATGGTGGACAATCAATTGGACATCAAATCAAAGCATTAAAGCGCGGCGTTCAAATCGTTGTTGGTACGCCAGGACGTATCCTCGACCACATCGAGCGAAAAACGCTAAAGCTTGATCAGCTTAAAATGCTTGTTTTAGATGAAGCTGATGAGATGCTAGACATGGGCTTTGTGGAAGATATCGAAAAAATTCTTCAAAAAGCAAACCCAGAGCGTCAAACACTTTTATTCTCAGCTACAATGCCACCGGCAATCCGTAAGCTGTCTAATAAATATATGACAGAGCCTAAGCAAGTAACAATTGCTAAAGGTGATGTTTCAGCTCCTTCTATCGAGCAGGTTTACTACAAAGTATTAGATAAAAACAAGCAAGACTCTCTATGTCGTGTAATCGACAGTGAAGATATCAATTTAGGTATTATTTTCTGTCGTACGAAAAAAGGAGTGGCGGAGCTTACGGAAGCCCTTCAAGCACGCGGCTACCAAGCTGATGGTTTACACGGAGACTTAACTCAGTCACAGCGTGACCAAGTTATGCGTAAATTCCGTAAGTCTGCAATTGAGTTCTTAATTGCAACAGACGTAGCAGCTCGTGGAATCGATGTTAATGACGTAAGTCACGTTATCAACTACGACATCCCTCAAGATCCTGAAAGCTACGTTCACCGAATTGGACGTACAGGACGTGCTGGACGCGAAGGTATCGCAATGACGCTTGTAACTCCAAGAGAAATGAAGCACCTTCGTTCTATCGAGTCTGAAATCAAGAAGAAAGTACCTTCACGTAACCTTCCTTCTATTGAAGAGGTTGTAGAAAAGCAACAGAAAGTTTGGAAGACGCAAATTGAGAAAAATATCGATGTAAACGATAAACTTGATAGTGTCTACGATGAGCTTGTGACGGACTTACTAAACGAATACTCTGCTGAAAAAATTGTTTCTTCCCTTCTTCGTATTGCGTTCTATAGCCATGAAGATGAGAAGAAAGAAAAGCATGATTTCGGTGAAACAGGCGCTCAAAGCGGAATGACTCGCTTCTTTATCAATGTAGGTAAAAATGTGAACTTAACACCTAAAAGACTTTCTGAAGACGTTGCTAAAATTATCGGCATTAATCCGAAGTCAGTTGGACGTATCGATATCTTCGATAGCTTTACGTTTATGGAAGTTCCTGAAGAAGTGGCTCCATTCGTCTATGAAGGCCTTAAACACGCTCGTGTTGCAGGAGCTAAAATTAATCTTGAACCAGCTAAGCCACGTGGGAAGAGAAGATAAATATCTTTTTACAAAACATCCGTTTCTTTGATTGACGAAACGGATGTTTTTGTATATACTTAAATAAGCGAACGAATGTTTGTAGTTTTGATGTGAGACTATCGCATTTCAATTGATATATTAAAGGAGAGTTGTAGAATGTCAGATCGTAAACAAGCACTAGATATGGCGTTAAAGCAAATTGAGAAACAATTTGGTAAAGGCTCTATTATGAAATTAGGAGAGCGAGCGGAACAGCGCGTATCTACTATTTCATCAGGAACACTAGCTCTAGATATTGCTCTTGGAGTAGGTGGATATCCACGAGGTCGTGTCATTGAGATCTATGGACCTGAATCATCTGGTAAAACAACCGTAGCCCTTCATGCTATTGCAGAAGTACAGCGTAACGGTGGTCAGGCAGCATTTATTGACGCCGAGCACGCACTAGATCCTGTATATGCGCAAAAGCTAGGTGTTAATATTGATGAATTGCTTCTTTCGCAACCTGATACAGGGGAGCAAGCACTTGAGATCGCAGAAGCACTTGTACGAAGTGGTGCAGTAGATATTATTGTTGTTGACTCTGTAGCTGCACTTGTACCAAAAGCGGAGATTGAAGGCGAAATGGGTGACAGCCACGTAGGTTTACAAGCACGTCTTATGTCCCAAGCCCTTAGAAAGCTATCTGGTGCCGTTAGTAAATCTAAAACGATTGCGATGTTTATTAACCAGATCCGTGAGAAAGTCGGCGTTATGTTCGGTAACCCGGAAACGACTCCTGGTGGACGAGCGCTTAAATTCTATTCGTCTGTGCGTCTAGAAGTTCGTCGTGCTGAAACATTAAAGCAAGGAAATGACATGATCGGTAACAAAACGAAAATTAAAGTTGTTAAAAATAAAGTAGCGCCTCCATTCCGTGTTGCAGAAGTGGATATCATGTACGGAGAAGGTATTTCTCGTGAAGGTTCTTTAGTGGATATCGCAACGGAGCTTGATATTATCCAAAAGAGCGGTGCATGGTACTCATACAATGAAGAGCGTATGGGTCAAGGTCGTGAAAATGCGAAGACATTCCTAAAAGAGAATGAGGATATTTTAAATGATATCGAGCGACGTACGCGTGAACATTACGGTCTTTTAGAGCCTATAGATGTTCCAGCTGCTGATGCTGTTGAAGATAGCGACGATGATCTTTTAGATTTAAAGTAAAAGATTAGGTTTAAAGAGGATGCTCCTTGACGGGTCATCCTCTTTCTTTTTTCAATAATTATTCAACTACTCGCATCCTTTTAGTCGATTAATAGGCTCACATTTGATTAGAACTACTTCTAAAACATCTAAAACCCCTTATTAAGTAAGGTTTTTATTAGACAATTGCGACTTACCATAGCTTGACAGAATACTTATGGAAGCATACAATTAATGAGAATACTGTAACATGTACCTTTATGATTAAGAGAAACAATAAGAGTATTCTACGAAAATGTTTGACTGAAAGTAATTGTACGACGTAACAGAAAGAAATAGCATGAGGAGGTGAGTCAGTTTGACATTGACGGTACAAATCCTCATTTCGCTATTCATTGCAGTAATCGCGTTCATAATTGGATACTTTGTCCGTAAATCGATTGCAGAAGCTAAAATTTCTAGCGCAGAATCAATGGCTAATCAAATCGTAGAAGATGCGAAGCGAGAAGCAGACGCAAGCAAGAAAGAAGGCATCTTAGAAGCGAAGGACGAAGCGCATAAAATTCGTCTAGATGCTGAAAAAGAAATTCGTGATCGACGTAACGACATCCAAAAGCAAGAGAACCGATTAGTTCAAAAGGAAGAAGTCTTAGATCGAAAAAGTGAAACGTTAGACAAAAAGGAAGTAACGCTTGAGAAGCGCGAAGACCAATTGTCGAAGCGTCAACTCGAAGTAGACGACATGAATAGCAAAGTCGAGGAGTTATTACAGCAGCAACAGCAGGAGCTTGAACGTATTTCAGGATTTACAAAGGATGAAGCTCGAGACATCATTATGAAGACGATGGAAAATGAGCTGATTCATGAGAAAGCACTCCTTGTAAAAGACTACACTACACAAGCAAAAGAAGAAGCAGACAAAAAAGCAAAAGAAATTTTGTCGACGGCTATTCAACGTTGCGCTGCGGATCACGTAGCAGAAACAACTGTATCTGTCGTATCTCTTCCGAACGATGAGATGAAAGGTCGTATTATTGGTCGTGAGGGTCGTAACATCCGTGCGTTAGAAACATTAACTGGGATCGACCTTATCATTGACGATACACCTGAAGCAGTTATTTTATCTGGGTTTGATCCAATTCGCCGCGAGATAGCAAAAACAACGCTTGAAAAGCTCGTGCAGGATGGTCGAATTCACCCGGCTCGCATCGAAGAAACAGTCGATAAGTCGAGACGAGAAGTTGATGAGCTTATCCGTGAATACGGAGAGCAAACAACGTTCGAGATGGGCATTCACAATCTCCATCCAGACTTGATCAAGATTCTTGGTCGCATGAAATTCCGTACAAGCTACGGACAAAATGTATTAAAGCATTCTATGGAGGTTGCTCACTTAAGTGGTATGATGGCTGCCGAATTAGGTGAAGATGTACAGCTAGCAAGACGCGCTGGACTACTTCATGATATCGGGAAAGCAATTGACCACGAAGTAGAGGGAAGCCACGTAGAGATTGGTGTGGAGCTTGCATCGAAGTACAAGGAACATCCAGTTGTCATCAATAGTATTGCTTCTCACCACGGTGATACAGAAGCAACTTCTGTTATTTCAACACTTGTAGCTGCAGCTGATGCACTATCTGCTGCTAGACCAGGAGCAAGACGTGAAACACTAGAAACATACATCAAGCGACTGGAGAAGCTTGAAGAAATCTCCGAGTCGTTCGAAGGTGTAGAAAAAACATATGCGATTCAAGCAGGACGCGAAATTCGTATTATGGTTAGACCAGACTTCATTACTGATGAAGATTCGTACCGACTTGCTCGGGATATTACGAAGCGCATCGAAGATGAACTTGATTATCCTGGTCATATCAAAGTTACCGTGATACGCGAAACTCGAGCTGTAGAATACGCAAAATAAAAACAATTGGGAGGTGCCAGATTTTATTCTGGCACCTCCTGCTAGCATATTGGGAATGGTATAAAGGAGAACAAACATGAGAATATTATTTATCGGAGATATCGTTGGATCACCAGGTCGTAAAATCTGGAAAGAATACATGCCGAGGCTTGTAAGCAAATACAAACCTGACGTCACAATTGTTAACGCAGAGAACTCTTCCGGAGGAAAAGGACTAACGAAAAAAGTCTACCATGAGCTGTTAGAGGCTGGTGCAGATATTCTTACGATGGGAAATCATATGTGGGATAAAAAAGAAATATTTGATTTTATCGATGATGCGGAGCACGTTATTAGACCGGCAAACTTTCCAGAAGGTACTCCTGGAAAAGGAATGGTCATAAAAAAAGTCCGTGGCAAAAAATTAGCGGTTATAAATCTACAAGGTCGAACATTTATGAACGCCATTGACTGTCCATTTAGAAAGGCCGATGATCTTCTTTCTGAAGTGCGCCAAGAAGCAGATATCACCTTTATTGATTTTCATGCCGAAGCTACATCAGAAAAGCTAGCTTTAGCGTGGTACTTGGATGGTCGCGCAACAGCGGTGGTAGGAACACATACGCATGTACCGACCGCAGATAACCGTGTTTTACCGAACGGACTTGCCTATATTACAGATGTGGGCATGACAGGACCTTATGATGGCATTCTAGGGGTGGAAAGAGAAGCAGTCATTCAACGTTTCTTGACAAATTTACCCACAAGGTTTGAAGTGACAAAAGGTAGGGAACAATTAAATGGAGTAGTAATAGATACGGATTCCAATACAGGCAAAGCAACATCTATCAAACGCATTCACATCAGTGATGATGCTCCGTTTTTTGATTAGTCATAAAAATGGAGGTTTGGAATATAGTTGAAAAGAGGTAAAGACGTAACATACTACCTATTCAAATGTTGTACAGATCGTGCAAAAATGTGATTTTTTTCGTGATTTCAAAGCTTTTTAGTTACGTAATAGAGCGTTTTCTATTATAGTAAGAGCTATCAAGCGATAATGTTTACGAAATGGTAGTATGTTTGTACATCCCATTTGTTGTGATGAGAGCTTGATGATCAACGTCTAAGGATGGAACCAATTCATCACATTATATACTAGAGGAGGTACTGAAATGGAAGTATTAAAGGTTTCAGCAAAATCTAATCCAAATTCTGTAGCTGGTGCACTCGCTGGAGTTATTCGAGAAAGAGGCTCAGCGGAGATTCAAGCCATTGGAGCCGGTGCACTAAACCAATCGGTTAAAGCTGTTGCAATCGCACGAGGATTTGTAGCTCCAAGTGGTATCGACTTAGTATGTATTCCTGCCTTCACGGACATCCAAATCGACGGAGATGAACGTACAGCAATTAAATTAATCGTCGAGCCTAGATAATAGGCAAATAACTTTAGAACTAAAAAAGCTCTTTTAAGCCACCTCTTATTATCTGAGAGGTGGCTTTTTAATTTTTGGAAATTATACACATTTATTTTTGTAGATAGCTTTTTTAGAAGGAGAAGGTTCATATGGCTTGCAGTTAAGGTAACTGGCTTTTGATACTTGGTGAGCTAAAGGATGTCGATAATGTATAGTTTGTCTCAAAGGGAGGTCTGATTGACGCAAATCAATATAAACGATTGCAATAGAGGGTCGTTATAATGTGCTTCTCCTAAAATATAGACATATTAAACAAACACATATGACCCCGTTTAAAGAGTTAACCGCTTTCAAGAGGAGCCTCCCACCACAAAACAACTTATAAAGAAGGCACATCATATGAAATCTTCTCTCTGTTTTGCATGAAAGGCTTTATCCTTTATTCACTAAGAATAAAAACCTTTCTATATACGGATAACTTTTTATTTTAAACACGCACATCCGAAAAATTCGTTGTCAAATCAATGAATCAATGAAAGATACATAGACCAATGAAGATGTTTGCTAACGAAATGACACATCTGACTTATAAATAAGCGTTTACTTGCATCAATCAACCACGGATAAAAAATATTTTCTAAAAATATTCTAGTCGCTTGCAAGTGTCCACCTGTCGTGGACTGTACACTTGAGAAATACATTATCATCTGATACGATAGAGAAAACAAGGTTGGAGGGACATGATGACGACGACAATGCGAGCGATAGTGAAAGACGGTGCTCACAAAGGGGCAGTATTGAAAACGGTACCAATACCAAAGATTGGTGCGCAAGATGTGCTAATTCAGGTAAAAGCCACATCGATTTGTGGTACAGATTTACATATTTATAATTGGGACGAATGGTCACAGAGCCGAGTGAACCCACCTTACGTGTTTGGTCATGAGTTCTCAGGAGTAGTCGTAGAAAAAGGCGAGCTCGTTAAAAACGTGGAAATCGGGGATCACGTATCTGCAGAAACGCATATCGTTTGTGGGCATTGCCCACAGTGTTTAACTGGAAATGCACATATTTGCGAAGATACACAAATTATTGGCGTGGACCGTGACGGATGCTTCGCTGAATATGTCGCACTTCCTGCGATTAATATGTGGAAGAATGACGCGCAGCTACCTTGGGATATCGCAAGTATTCAAGAGCCTTTAGGGAATGCCGTGCACACAGTACTTGCTGGTGATGTTGCAGGCAAATCAGTCGCTGTTATTGGCTGTGGTCCTATTGGACTGATGGCAGTCGCTGTTGCTAAGGCATGCGGAGCATCTGATATCATCGCACTTGATCTAAATGAATACCGATTGGATTTAGCAAAACAAATGGGAGCAACAAAAACGATTCACTCTCTGCAAGAGGATCCTCTTATTGCGGTTAAATCTGTGACAAAGCACGGTGTTGATGTTGTGTGCGAGATGAGTGGTCATCCTATCGCCATGAATCAAGGGTTTAAGATGGTGAAGAATGGGGGGAGAGTCTCTATATTGAGCTTACCCGTTCGCCCTGTTGAGATCGATGTCACAAACGATATCGTGTTTAAAGGGATTACTGTCCAAGGTATTACCGGCAGAAAAATGTTTGAAACGTGGCAACAGGTAGCGGGACTACTTACATCAGGTCAAGTCGATGTAGCGCCAATTGTTACCCACCATTTTCCTTTAGAAGAATTTGAAAAGGGCTTTGAGTTAATGAATAAAGGTGCATGTGGTAAAGTAGTTTTGCACCCCTAAATTAAAAGGAGGCAATATGTATGAAAGGCTTTGAACATATCGAGAAAGAATTAGAGGAAATGAAGGAGCAGGGACTATTTCGTTCGTTAATCCCTCTTGAGTCCGATCAAAAAGCAAAAGTAACGATTGATGGGAAAGAGCTTATTCAGCTTTCTTCTAATAACTACTTAGGTTTAACGACGCACCCTCGGCTAAAGCTTGCGGCTGTTCGCGCAGCGGATGAGTTTGGCGCAGGTACAGGGTCTGTGCGTACGATCGCTGGTACATTTACAATGCACGAAGAGTTTGAAAAAATGCTAGCTGAATTTAAACATACAGAAGCAACACTAGTACTTCAGTCTGGATTTACAGCAAATCAGGCAGTGCTAGCATCCCTTCTTTCAAAAGAAGACGTTGTTATCTCTGATGAATTAAATCACGCATCCATTATTGATGGAATTCGTCTAACAAAGGCTGCGCGTAAAATTTATAAGCACGTTGATATGGAAAGTTTAGAAGAGGCGTTAAAAGCATCGAAGGACTATCGTACACGTCTAGTAGTTACCGACGGAGTTTTCTCCATGGATGGTAATATTGCGCCATTAAAAGAGATTGTGGAGCTTTGCGAAAAGTACGATGCATTAATCATGGTTGATGATGCACACGCAAGTGGTGTACTTGGACGTAACGGTCGAGGTACGGTCGATCACTTCGATTTAAACGGTCGCGTGCATATTCAAGTAGGTACATTAAGTAAGGCAGTTGGCGTTTTAGGTGGCTATATTGCAAGTACACAGGCAGTGCGCGACTATATTATTCAAAAGGGTCGTCCATTCCTCTTTAGTACATCACACCCTCCAACAGTAACTGCAGCGTGTCAGGAAGCGATTCAAGTGCTACTAGACGAGCCGGAGCTAATTGAGAAGCTGTGGGAAAACACGCGCTACTTAAAGGCTGGTTTAGAAAAGCTTGGTTTTGATACTGGTAAGAGTGAAACGCCAATCACACCAGTAATTGTTGGAGATGAGAAAAAGGCTCACGAGCTGTCTGACACACTTAAAAAGTATGGTGTCTTCGCGCAGGGAATTGCTTTCCCAACAGTGGCAAAAGGACAGGCTCGTGTGCGTACGATCGTGACAGCAGAGCACACAAAAGAGCTATTAGATGAAGCGCTCGCTGCGTTCGAAAAAGCTGGTAAAGAGTTAAATATTATTTCATAATGTAAGTTTGATGGCCTCTTTTCTTGTAAACTAGAAGAGAGGCCATTTAGGTATTACGATAAGTGGTTGTATAAAGAAGGAAAACCCTTTATAATTGTACGTTGACAGCTTATCTATAAAGGAGTAATGCCACGATGAATGAAGAGCAGCGTAAGCAGCAAGAAACGTCTTCATCACAAGAGAAGTCTACGAAAGACTATTCGCAGTATTTCGAAACGACCTATGTCCCGCCAAGCTTGAAGCAAGCGAAAAAGCGTGGAAAAGAGGACATTGCGATACACTACGATTTTGAGATCCCTGTCAACATGCAACAAATTGGCTCTGGAAAGAAATTTTTAATTCGTACATACGGTTGCCAAATGAATGAGCACGATTCGGAGAATATGGCTGGAATCTTGATGAATATGGGTTTTGTCTCCACCTCGATCGCAGAGGAAGCAGACGTTATTTTAATTAATACGTGCGCCATTCGTGAGAACGCGGAGAACAAAGTATTCGGAGAACTCGGTCACCTTAAAGCGCTTAAACGAGATAACCCAGGTTTAATTCTCGGAGTTTGTGGCTGTATGTCGCAAGAGGAATCTGTCGTCAATCGTATTTTAGAAAAGCATCAGCAAATCGATTTAATTTTTGGTACACATAATATTCACCGACTGCCTGAGCTACTCCAATCAGCTATTTTTGGTAAAGAAATGGTCGTAGAGGTTTGGTCTAAAGAAGGCGATATTATTGAAAATATGCCTCGTGCAAGAAAAGGTCAAATTCAAGGCTGGGTTAATATTATGTACGGGTGTGATAAATTTTGCACGTACTGCATTGTGCCTTATACTCGCGGTAAAGAGCGCAGTAGACGTCCAGAGGATATAATTGAAGAAGTACGTCACTTAGCAAGGAATGGATACAAAGAGATTACGTTACTTGGTCAAAACGTGAATGCATATGGGAAGGACTTAGCCGACGTGAATTATGGCCTTGGAGATCTCATGGATGAGCTTCACAAAATTGATATTCCACGTATTCGTTTTACAACAAGTCACCCAAGAGACTTTGATGATCACTTAATCGACGTCCTTGCGAAAGGTGGTAATCTTGTTGAGCACATTCACTTACCAGTGCAAAGTGGTAATAATGAGATTTTGAAGCTTATGGCCCGTAAGTATACTCGTGAGCAGTATGTAGAGCTTGCAGGTAAGATAAAACAAGCAATTCCAAACGCTTCCTTTACAACAGATATCATTGTTGGTTTCCCTAACGAAACAGAGGAGCAGTTTGAGGATACAATGACGCTCGTTCGTGAAATGGATTATGATAGTGCATTTACGTACATTTATTCACCACGAGATGGTACTCCAGCAGCAAAAATGCAGGATAATGTCCCAATGGAAGTGAAGAAGGCTCGATTGAAGCGCCTAAATGAACTGGTAAATGAGCAGTCAGCGAAGAAAAACCTCGATTATCAAGGTCGCGTAGTTGAAGTCCTTGTTGAAGGGGAAAGTAAGAAAAATCCAGACGTATTGTCTGGACGTACACGTACAAATCGTTTAGTAAACTTCCGCGCACCCAAGTCAGCAATTGGTCAAATTGTACACGTACGGGTAACGGAAGCAAAAACATGGTCTTTAAACGGCGAAGTCGTTGAGATGTCTGAGGTGAATGGATAATGGCAGAGTATAGAAGTAAACAAGAAGTATTAGATAAAGCACGTGAGCTAGCGGATTTAATCGCAGAGACAGAGGAAGTAGATTTCTTTAAGCGCGCGGAGCTACAAATTAACGATCATCTTCGTACGCAAGAAATCATTGCGCAAATTAAAAAGCTACAAAAAGAAGCGGTAAATTTAAAGCACTATCAAAAAACAGAAGCATTAAAAGAAACAGATGCAAAAATCGATGCGCTTCAGGATGAGCTAGATGATATTCCACTCGTAAAAGAGTTTAAGCAATCTCAGATGGAAGTAAACGATATTTTGCAAATGGTGAGTAACACGATCTCTAACACAGTGACGAAAAAGATTATCGAGTCATCTGGTGGCGATGTGCTAAAAGGCACAACGACAAAAAATCCGTTTGACCACTGCTAATAGTAAATGAACAAACATCTCCCAAGAGAGTAGGGAAAGGAGTAATTCCTTTCCTAGCTCGTTGGGAGGTGTTTTTTAGTCTGTCTTTAAAAGACCGTACACCTTCGTATCGTGATAAGTACTATCACGCTTCAGATGCTCACGTAGCGTTCCTTCGTAGCGTAATCCTGCCTTCTCTAAAACTCTTGAGGATCCTACGTTTGAAGCAAATGCCCGACCATAAATTCGATGGAGATTTAGACGTTGAAAGCCTAATTGGATGATCGCTCTACTCGCCTCTGTCGCATACCCTTTTCCCCAATTTCTTTTGCTAATCCAATACCCTATCTCCCCGTGATTAAGATTCACATTAATATTAAGGTTAATAACACCAATGTTTTGTTGTGTTTTATCATCAACAATGGCAAAGATCTCGATCTCCCCGGCTCGTTGTTTTGCTAAAACGGCTTGAAGGAACATGGTGGCACCATCCTCTGGATAAGGGTGGGGAATAGTAAGTGTAGATTTCGCAATATCTGGATCACTTACTTCGTGCTGGATCCATGGTGCGTCATCTAAAGAGAGTGGTCGTAACGAAATAGAAACTGTCATTTATGTAGCCTCCTAAGAAAATGTATTCCTTATTTTAACAAATAGAGCGGAAGTTGCAACCTTGCTTTGTCATACTTCGGACAGTCCTGCATATGCTGTCAGTAGATTGCATTCGTAAAGGGGGTAAAAACTCGTGTATCGCGAAATTATAACGAAAGCCATATGTGGTAAAGGGACATCGTTTCAAGAAACATTTGATCGCATCCAGCCAGAAGAGACGCCAACTAACATTTTAGGGTGCTGGATTATCAACCACCGCTTTCAAACAACGCTAGATGGGCAAGACGTAGAGATCAGCGGCACCTATGATATTAACCTTTGGTACTCGACAGAGGACGATACGAAGACAAAAGTAGCAACAGAAACAATCGAATACAAAGAGCCAATTGTCTTAAAAATGTCAGATGGGGACATTCTATCTGACATGGAGATTGTAGCAAGGGAAATTCAGCAACCTCAAACGCTAGAAGCGAAGATATTGGCTGATAAAAAAACGGTCCAAGTGCATGTGCAAAAAGAAATGGGCATTGAAGCTGTTGCAGAAACAAAGCTACTTGTTAAAGTGAAGGAATCTGCTGAAGTAGAAGAGGTGGAATATGAAGAGCAGGAAGAAACGGATCATTCCTTCCCTTCAGATGAAGACTTTGCATCTTTGCACGCTGATTTTTTAGAAGAAGAAGCGAAAAACTAGTAGCGATCGCATAGCAATAGGTATAAGTAGAGCAGGAATCGATATACACAATCGATTCCTTTTTCTATTGTTATATAAATAATGCGACTATTTTTCCTGTCAGCCGTACACCCTGCTTCCTTCCTCCTTGCTATGCTATAATATACGGAGTAAACATGACAAAAAGGTTGGCTGATACATAATGACAAAAGAAACTCCTATGATGAAACAATATAAGGAAATTAAGGCACAGTATACGGATGCCTTTTTATTTTTTAGGCTCGGAGATTTTTATGAGCTGTTTTTTGAGGATGCGATTAATGCAGCAAGAGAGCTTGAAATTACGTTGACAAAGCGTGGAAAAGGAGAAGATGCAACGCCAATGTGTGGTGTTCCTCATCACTCTGCCAGTAACTACATTTCTCAGTTAATAGAAAAAGGCTACAAGGTAGCGATTTGTGAACAGACAGAGGATCCGGCAATGGTCAAGGGGATTGTAAAACGAGAAGTTGTGCAACTCATTACGCCAGGTACTGTCATGGAGGGTGGCGCTCTTACAGAGAAGCAAAACAACTATTTCGTTTCGCTCACGGAAGCCGATGGACAGATCGTTGTTGTAGCAGTTGATATGACAACTGGCGAGGTTCGTGTAACAAAAGTAAATGAGACAGACGCGCTAAATGAAATTTCGTCTTATCGAGCAAGAGAAATTGTACTCGCATCGGAATTAAGTGAGGCGTTCCTTCAGCAAATAAAAGAGCGCGTTTCAGCCACGTTTTCAATAGAAGAGAATGAGACAGCGCTAGAAGAAGCGGAGACAGTTGCAAGCTCACTACAAGATGATGCGTGTAAACGTGGCATTTACCGCGCTATTCACTACGTAAAACGTACAACCAAGCGAGCACTAGATCATTTGCAAGAAGCGACGTACTATGAGCCAAGACAGTTTTTACTCATGGACGTACACTCGAAGCGTAACTTAGAGCTTGTTGAAACCGTAAGAGAGAAGAAAAAAGCTGGCTCTTTATTATCCGTTTTAGATAAAACCGAGACATCCATGGGCGCGAGATTGTTAAAGCAGTGGATCGAACGACCGGCGATCTCTGTTCAGGAAATAAAAGACCGACAAGAGCTTGTTTCCGCGTTTATCGATGGTTTTTTTGAGCGAGTTGAGGTTCGTGAACTTCTGCGAGGCGTGTATGATTTAGAGCGCTTATCCGGAAGAATTTCTTTCGGTAACGTGAATGGACGAGATTTACTTCAGCTCAAAAACTCGTTACTCCAAGTACCTAAGATAGTGGAGAATGTGCGTGCGCTAAACACCTCTTTTGGAGAAAAGCTTGTACAATCAATGGAGGATATGTCCCCAGTGGTTGCCCTATTAGAGGAAAGTATTAAAGAGGATTGTCCAATAAGTATTACAGAGGGTGATCTAATTAAAGACGGCTATAATAGTACGTTAGATGACTACCGACACGTGATGCAAAACGGGAAGAGCTGGATTGCAGAGCTTGAGCAAAAAGAGCGTCAGGAAACAGGAATTAAAACACTTAAAGTTGGGTTTAATAAAGTGTTTGGCTACTATATTGAAGTGACAAAAGCAAATGTTCGACTCTTACCGGAAGGGCGCTATGAAAGAAAGCAAACACTTACAAATGCCGAGAGATACGTTACTCCTGAGCTAAAAGAGCGTGAAGTGCTTATTTTAGAAGCGGAAGAAAAAAGTGAGAAGCTTGAACACACGCTTTTCTTAGAGATAAGGGAGCAAGTGAAATCATATATCCAGCAGTTACAGCTTGTGGCTAAACGAATCAGCACAATTGATTGCTTGCAGAGTTTTGCCGAAGTAGCGGAGCAACATAATTACGTAGAACCTACATTTACAGAGGATCGATCGTTGCAACTTAAAGAATCGAGGCATCCTGTAGTCGAGCAGGTAATTGACGCTGGTGATTATGTGGCCAATGACATTGAACTACGCGATGATCGCCAAATGCTCCTAATTACCGGTCCAAACATGGCTGGTAAAAGTACGTATATGAGACAAGTTGCGTTAACGTCTATCATGGCGCAAATAGGATCGTTTGTACCAGCAACGGAAGCTAGACTCCCAATCTTCGATCAAATCTTTACGAGAATTGGCGCGGCGGATGATTTAGCTTCTGGGCAGAGTACGTTTATGGTAGAAATGCTTGAAACAAAGCAGGCTGTGCTTCATGCGACGGATCGAAGCTTGCTGTTACTGGATGAGATTGGACGCGGCACATCCACGTATGATGGGATGGCGTTAGCGCAAGCGATTATGGAATATATTCATGATGAAATTGGTGCGAAGACCCTATTTTCTACCCACTATCATGAACTCACGGCACTAAGCGAGACATTGCCGAAGCTTTGGAATGTGCATGTATCAGCGAAGGAAGAGAATGATTCCATCGTGTTCCTTCATAAGGTTGTAGAAGGGGCAGCAGATCGAAGCTATGGTATTTATGTAGCAGAGCTCGCGGAACTGCCGTACGGCCTCATAACGAGAGCGAAAAGTATTTTACAGACGCTAGAGTCCGAGCGTGATCGCGAGCCGCAGGCGGAGCCGGAGCAACTTACGCTGTTTGCCTTAGAAGATCCGATGACGAAGACCAAACAGGAAGTATTAGACGAAGTCTCAAAAGCAAATATTTTAACGATGACACCGCTCCAAGTGATGGAGCTCGTAGATAAATGGCAACGTAAACTATCGTAAGGAGGGATTACTATGGCGCTTATTCAACAGCTATCTGATACATTATCGAATAAAATTGCGGCAGGTGAAGTTGTAGAGAGACCTGCTTCGGTTGTAAAAGAACTAGTCGAGAACGCCATTGATGCAAAGAGTACGTCTATTCGCGTCGATGTCAAAGACGGCGGTTTAGCATCTATTCGCGTGTTAGATAACGGGAACGGCATTGAGCCAGATGACCGAGAGACGGCATTCCTCCGCCATGCAACAAGTAAAATTAAACACGACCATGACCTGTTTCGTATTAAAACACTAGGGTTTAGAGGAGAAGCATTACCAAGTATTGCGTCCGTATCTAAACTTACCTTAAAAACGTCATCGGATGGTTTATCGGGAGAAACGCTATCCTTTGAAGCGGGAAAATTAACGGAAAGAGTAAGCTCGTCGGCCAGAAAAGGAACAGAGATTATTGTAGAAGAGCTCTTTTTTAATACGCCAGCACGGTTAAAGTATGTCAAAAC
This sequence comes from Paenalkalicoccus suaedae, assembly GCF_006965545.2. Lineage (NCBI taxonomy): Bacteria > Bacillati > Bacillota > Bacilli > Caryophanales > Bacillaceae > Paenalkalicoccus > Paenalkalicoccus suaedae. Next base: position 1,954,404 of record NZ_CP041372.2, on the reverse strand, counting down.
CATTCACACAGAGCTCGGACACATAACGGACGTGATGAATCGGATGGCACTCGCTCACCCTACTATTGCATTCACATTAACTCACGAGTCCCATACGCTTTTAGAAACAAGTGGCAAAGGGGATCTACTGCGAGTGATTGCCGCTATCTATGGGGTGAACATGGCGAAGAAAATGATTCCGTTTCAAGCGGAATCACTAGATTATAAGGTGACAGGGTTTTTAGCAAGGCCAGAGGTTACGAGGGCGAACAGATCATATATGTCCACCGTTATAAATGGTCGATTTGTTAAAAACTACGCCATGATGCGAGCCATTCAAGCAGGCTACCACACGTTACTTCCGATAGGGAAATACCCTGTTGTCGTCTTACACGTCGAGATGAATCCTCTTTTAGTAGACGTGAACGTACATCCATCAAAACTAGAGGTACGTTTAAGTAAAGAACAGGCGATGGAAGAGCTAATTCGTGATGCGATTGCCGCACGCTTTAAAGAAGAGACGCTTATTCCGTCGATGCAAAAAGAAAAGCCAAAGCAAAAGGTGCAATCAGAGCAACTAGCGTTTTCGTTTGATCCGGCAAAAGAAAGAGAACAAGGTAAAAACGAGGTCCAGACAGAAGAGACTTCATGGCTTCGTGAGCAGGCTAAGGAATCTGCAGCTACGTATCCAGGCGAGTCGACTCAAGCGTCTACTAGAGTGGAGAAGTCTGATGCTGAGGAGTTAAGAGATGAACAACGAGTTTCGAGTTCGATTAACGAGTATACGAAAAGTCCGGTAGATCATACACCTTCAAATAGAGAAGAGAATGAAACTGATGCAAACAGTGATGCATACTCAAGTGATATGGACAAATCAAGCGATGAGGTAGCTTCTACTGACACAACTACCTCTACCATGCCACAGCTACACGTAATTGGACAGTTGCACGGCACGTATATTTTAGCCGAGAACGAGACAGGCTTTTATATGATTGATCAACATGCGGCACAAGAAAGAATTAAATACGAATTTTATGTAGAAAAATTAGCACATCCAACACAGGAAGTACAAGAACTCCTTGTCCCTCTTACCTTTGATTTTACGCAGCAGGAGGCTAGTATGATTGCTGCCCATATAGAGGACCTAGAACAGGTAGGTCTGTTTTTAGAGCCATTTGGCAAGCTAAGCTATCTAGTACGAGCTTACCCTACTTGGTTCCCAAAGGGAGAAGAGGAGGATACGATTCTTGAGATGCTGGAGCAACTACGTAAGCTTCGCAAAATTAATGTGAAAGAGTTGCGAGAAGATGCCGCAATCCTAATGTCTTGTAAAGGATCCATTAAAGCTAATCATCATCTAGAAAAGCGTGATATGGAGCGTTTATTATTGGATTTACGGTTGTGTCAAAGCCCATATACGTGCCCACATGGACGACCAATTATTGTGCACTATTCTACCTATGAAATCGAAAAATTGTTTAAACGAGTGATGAATTAATGGAAGTAGCCGTAACGACAGCAAGTAAACGTAGAGAAATACTTCAGCCAAAAGCAATGGAGCTAGCCAAGGAGTGGGGCTACACGTATGTACCTCGTGAACGCCACTCTATAGACAAGATGCTAGAAGATAGCGATATATTAGTAGTCGTCAAAGCAACAAGAGTCGATTTGTTCAAAAAAGGACAAAAAGAAGCATTTTATTTCCACCCAAGTGGATCTCATTTGCGCGCTTTAGAAATAAGACGATCAGGACGGGATCCACTCATAAAAGCAGCAAATATTAGTCCTGACGATAAAATCGTTGATTGCACTCTGGGACTGGGATCTGATGCGATTATACTAAGTGTGGCCACGCCTAAAGGGCAAGTTATCGGATTGGAGTCCGTACCGTATACAGCTAACATAGTGAAACACGGTCTCCAAACCTATGAGAGTGAGCTCGATGAGCTAACGCAAGCGATGAGACGAATAACAGTGCAAACATACGACTATACGGAATGGTTGATAGAGCAGCCGACAAACTCTCAGGATATCATTTATTTTGATCCTATGTTCCACGAGCAGGTCGCAAGCTCGAATGGGATAAACGCCTTACGCGCCTTTGCGAATGGAGAAGCTTTATCAGAAGCAGCCGTTTTACACGCTAAACGCGTTGCAAGAAAGCGCGTCGTTTTAAAAGATTCTTATCATAGTCCCGTATTTGACCATTTCGGGTTTGAAAAGATCGATAGGCAAGCAAGTCATATATACGGTGTGATCGACTGTTCGGAGGGGTCCTTATGAAGCCTAAATTAATTGTCATTATTGGTCCGACGGCAGTCGGCAAAACAGAGACAAGCATACGTCTAGCTAAGCATTTCAATGGAGAAGTGATTAGCGGTGATTCGATGCAGGTGTATAAAGAAATGGATATAGGCACAGCTAAGATTAAACCGGAAGAAACAGCCGGGGTTCCTCACCACTTAATTGACGTATTAACACCAGACGAATCATACTCCGCAGCTGATTTTCGCACGCAAGCAACAGAATTAATCGAGGATATTGTAAGTCGTGGTAAGGTGCCGATGATAGTTGGTGGGACTGGCATGTACATTCAAGGCCTGCTTTACAACTATCAATTTTCAGAGATTGGGGAAGATGAGTCGGTGCGTCAAAAATATGAGGCGTATGAGGCAGAGCATGGAAGTGAGGCGCTTCATAAGCTATTAGCTTCAAAAGATGCCGACCGTGCAGCGACAATTCATCCCAATAACATTCGTAAAGTGATTCGAGCTCTTGAGATTATCGAGCTTACCGGTGAAAAAATAGATCAATCAGCAGAAGAGCTAAAAGAAAGTCCCTTCGACTTTATCCTTATTGGACTTACGATGGAGCGTGAAGCATTGTATACTCGCATTAACGAACGCTGTGAGCTCATGATGCGAGAAGGTCTGTTGAAAGAAGCCACACGCCTCTATGAATCAGGCTACGAAAATGCTCAGTCGATGCAAGCTATCGGATATAAAGAATTATTACCTGCTATTCGAGGCGAGGAAGACATAAAAACGAGTTTAGAAGAGCTTAAAAAGCAGTCTCGCAGATTTGCTAAACGGCAATTAACATGGTTCCGTAACAAAATGCCCGTTACATGGTTTGATATGAGCCATTCACGTGATGAAAGAATAAAAGAAATGATTGAATTTATAGAAGGAAAGTGGGCATAATAATAGAATAATACATGTAGTGTAGACAATAGAGGGGGACAAACTCATGAAGCAACAGCCGGTTAATATCCAAGATCAGTTTTTAAATCAGTTACGAAAAGAAAATATTCCAGTAACCGTATTCCTGTTAAATGGATTTCAGCTTCGAGGACATGTAAAGAGCTTTGATAACTTTACTGTCATTCTTGATACGGATGGAAAACAGCAGCTTGTTTATAAGCATGCAATCTCCACGTTTTCGCCGCAAAGAAATGTCTCGCTCCAGCAAGATACAAAGTAAGATGAAGTATCATGGTCGACACTCGGCCATGGTACTTTTTTTACCCTCTCATGCACATCTAGGTCCCTATCACGTATCGTGTAGGGAGGAGGCGAGAGTATGGCTAAAGAGCGACTGAAAGGACGTATATCCTTTACGATCGAAAAAGAGAAGCAGGTAAGTAAGGAGCTTGCTTCATTAGCAACGTTTGTAGGTCTAGCTGATATGAAACGATATCTTGAGCGCTTATATGCATCGCTTCAAATAGATAAAGAGCGAACAAATGCAAAGCTACCGGCTTTGACGAAGGCTCGCCACATGATGTTTATTGGAAATCCGGGGACGGGGAAGACCTCAGTCGCTCGGGAGCTTGCTACTATTTTCTACAAAATTGGGTATATAAAAGAGAATAAGCTTATAGAAGTCTCCAGGTCAGATCTAGTCGGGGAGTACGTTGGTCACACTGCGCAAAGAATGAAGCAGTGCGTCACTCAAGCACTAGGTGGCATTTTATTTATTGATGAAGCCTATGCTCTCTCAAGAGGCGGAGAGAAGGATTTTGGGCGCGAGGCTGTCGATACGTTAGTAAAGCTAATGGAGGATTACAAGGATGAGTTAATTGTTATTTTAGCTGGCTACCCAGTTGAGATGGGGCAGCTTCTGCAAACAAACGCTGGGCTCACGTCTCGGATCGGAGAGATCATTCCCTTCGATGACTTTACAAACAAGGAGCTTTATCAGATATTTATGTCACGACTTGACCAAGCCTCTTTAGTGGGCGAAAATATAGAAAGTGTCTTTATGAGAGAGTTAGCTATTCTGCATTCAAAAGATAATTCGATACCAAACGGGCGATTTATCAGATCGCTGTTTGATCATGTCGTGCGCGCTCAATCTGTCAGGTTGCTTCGAGAAGAAAATCGGACAACGAGGGATTTAACACGTATCCTCCCTCAAGATATGAGGCGTGCATTCGCAGACATGGAGTTTAAAAGTAGAAGGGAGCAAGATTATTATCGACAACGTAACCGAACGCACTCATGAGCGCGTCATCTTAGTTGGCGTCATGCGTCAACAGGTAACGGAGGAGGACTTTGCCTATCGCGTGGAGGAGCTAAAAGCTCTTACTAAAACAGCTGGTGGTGAAGTCGTTCTCACAGTTACACAGGCGCTCAATCAACCTAAAACAGCTACTTATATAGGTAAAGGGAAGCTTGAGGAGCTTTCTTTAGCAATCGAAGAAACGGATGCCTCACTTGTTATTTTTAATGATGAGCTAAGTCCCTCTCAGCTTCGTAATATCTCAAATGCATTAGACGTTGCTGTATTAGATCGTACGCAACTTATCTTAGATATATTTGCACAACGAGCAAAATCAAGAGAAGGTATTTTACAGGTAGAGCTTGCACAACTATCCTATACGTTACCTAGATTACGTGGACAAGGTGTCAGTTTATCACGTCTAGGTGGAGGAATAGGAACAAGAGGACCTGGTGAGACAAAGCTGGAAACGGATCAACGTCACATTCGAAGCCGCATGACGGAAATTAAACGACAGCTCGAACAAGTAGCGAAGCATCGCGTTCAATATCGAGAGCGTCGTAAAAAGAATCAGGCGTTCCAAGTGGCGATTGTCGGGTACACGAATGCAGGTAAATCAACGCTATTAAACCGACTAACAGATGCAAATACGCTAGAGGAAGATCAACTGTTTGCAACGCTAGACCCAACAACGAAGCAAATTGCTCTCCCTTCAGGCTTCTCTGTGCTATTAACAGACACCGTTGGATTTATTCAGCAACTACCAACGACGCTCATTGCAGCCTTTCGCTCTACGCTTGAAGAGGTGACAGAAGCAGATTTTCTCGTCCATGTCATTGATGGATCAAATGATGACGCAGACAATCATGAACGATCCGTTTTAAAACTTATTAATGAGCTCGGAGCTTCTGAGATTCCGATGCTTACTATCTTTAATAAGCAGGATAAAATGAAGCCATCGATCGTAGGAGCTAACAAACAAGCTTTTTACATGAGCGCAGTAGATCCCGCTGATCGTCATCGATTTTTAGAACGTCTCGAAAAAGAGGTATCATCCATGTTCTCCCCATACTTTACTCGGGTGCATGCAAAGGACGGGCATATCCTCCACCGATTTAAAACAGAGACGATCTTAAAGTCTCAAAAGTTTTATGAAGAAAAAGAAGTGTACGAGCTGAGTGGCTTTGTAGCAAAGGACTCCTCTATTTACTTCGAATATTTACAAGAAAAAAGCGATCAACCAGAAAGGTGGTGAAGCTGTCATCTAGACAGCTCCCAATGAGTTACCTACAAGAATTAGCAGACACGATTCACGAATCACAGTTAACACCCTTTTTTAAGCGTAGTAAAATTGCGGAAGAAAATCAGCGTCGCGTATTAACGGCCTTCAGAGAAGAAAGTGTTTCGGAATTTCATTTTCAAGCTTCAACTGGCTATGGCTACGATGATGCTGGAAGAGAGACGCTTGAGCGCGTCTATGCAAGAGTATTTGGTACAGAAGAAGCAATCGTCCGTACGCAGCTCATTTCTGGTACACATGCGATTGCAACCGCACTCTTTGGTTTATTACGACCAAAGGAAGAACTCCTTTATGTCACGGGTAAGCCATATGACACGCTAGAAGAAGTTATTGGCATTCGCGGATCAGAACGAGATGGATCTTTAAGAGACTACGGCATTGCTTACCGAGAAGTTGATTTAGTTAATGGGGAGATTGATGTTGAAACGGTCATCCAAACGATTACACCAAAGACAAAGGTCATCGGTATTCAACGTTCGAAGGGGTACGGTGATCGCCCATCTTTAACGATTTCAAAAATCGAGAAAAGTATTAAAGAAATCAAAGAAGCTTATCCGAATGTTCTCGTATTTGTTGATAACTGCTATGGGGAGTTTGTGGAGACGAGAGAGCCAACACACGTTGGAGCAGATGTCATGGCAGGCTCGTTAATTAAAAATCCAGGTGGTGGCATCGCGAAAGCTGGAGGTTACATAGTTGGTTCAAAAGAAATCATTGAAGCATGTGGCGCGAGATTGAGCGCACCAGGGATAGGTTTAGAGGGTGGTGCGACATTAGGCACACTACTCGATATGTTCCAAGGCTTCTTTCTCGCGCCTCATACGGTAAATGAGGCTGTTAAAGGTGCGATCTTTACTTCCGCATATTTAGAAGCGCTCGGAATGACGACGTCTCCAAAAGCGGATGCAGAGCGAACAGATTTAATTCAATCTGTCTCCTTTAAGGATAAAGAGTCGATGATTGCCTTTTGTCAGGCCATCCAATCCTTTTCCCCAGTGGACGCACACGTATTACCGTCTCCTGCACCAATGCCGGGCTACGAGGATGATGTGATTATGGCAGCAGGAACGTTTATTCAAGGTGCAAGCATTGAACTTACTGCAGATGGACCAATACGACCTCCATATACAGCCTACGTGCAAGGTGGATTAACATTCGAGCACATTAAAGTAGCCGTTGTAGGTGCGACGATGCAACTTGAGCAAAAAGGATTATTATAAAGCTTTTTGGAGAAAATACGAGAAATATAAGCATAGTTAGTTTAAAAGCTGGCACAAGGGGTAGGGGAGAGATATCCTGCCCCTTTTACATTGTCAGAAAATTTCCCTGTCAGATTATCTGACAAACATGAACATATGACTACATACTTTCGTTAAGATACAACTATCGCAGCAAAGCAGTTAGAATGTTTAGAGTATACAGGAAATTTGGCTGTAACTGTTGCAGGATAAAGAGAGCCATTTTGGCTCACATTTTGAAGGAGGAGACTATTTGCATGAGTAATTTTACAAAAGACGACATTAAGCGAATGGCGGATGAGGAGAACGTAAAGTTTATCCGTCTACAATTTACGGACCTACTAGGGATTATTAAGAACGTAGAAGTTCCAGTGGATCAGCTAACAAAAGCACTAGACAACTTGATGATGTTCGACGGATCTTCCATCGAAGGTTTCGTACGTATTGAAGAATCGGATATGTACCTATACCCAGATCTTGATACGTGGGTAGTCTTCCCATGGACTCCGGAAAAAGGTAAAGTTGCTCGTCTCATCTGCGACATTTACAATCCAGATGGAACACCTTTCGAAGGTGACCCACGAGGCGTACTTAAAAAGGTATTAAAAGAAGCGAAGGATATGGGCTACTCTGATTTCAATATCGGACCTGAGCCAGAATTCTTCCTATTCAAGAACGACGAAAATGGCGAACCAACTTTAGAGCTAAACGATAAGGGTGGATACTTTGACCTTTCTCCTACAGATCTAGGTGAAAACTGTCGCCGTGACATCGTATTAGAGCTTGAGGACATGGGCTTTGAAATTGAAGCATCTCACCATGAGGTTGCTCCAGGGCAGCATGAAATCGACTTTAAATACGCGGATGCTGTAACAACATGTGATAACATTCAAACGTTTAAGCTAGTTGTTAAGACAATCGCGCGTAAGCACGGTCTTCACGCAACGTTTATGCCTAAGCCATTATTCGGTGTTAACGGAAGCGGAATGCACGCTAACATGTCTCTATTCAAAGAGGGTGGCGTGAACGCATTCTTCGACGAAAACACAGAAAACCAGCTAAGCGAAACAGCTATGAAGTTCCTAGGCGGAATTTTAGAGCACGCTGACGCATTTACAGCTATCACAAACCCAACGGTTAACTCATACAAGCGTCTAGTACCAGGATACGAAGCACCTTGCTACATTGCATGGTCCATGCGTAACCGTTCACCACTAGTTCGTATTCCTTCTTCACGTGGCCTAAGCACACGTATCGAAGTACGTAGCCCAGACCCAGCAGCTAACCCATACCTAGCTATGGCGGCAATGCTTGCGGCTGGTCTTGACGGAATCCGTCGTAACCTAACACCTCCTGCTGAAACAAACCGCAACATCTATGCAATGGATGAAGCAGAGCGCGATGCAGAAGGAATCAAAGCACTTCCAGCTTCTCTTAAGGATGCGATTGACGCACTTCAAAAGAGCGAAACAATCAAAGCATCTCTTGGTAACCATGCAGTAGAACACTTCGTGGAAGCAAAAGAGATCGAGTGGGACATGTTCCGTACGCAGGTGCACCCATGGGAGCGCGAGCAGTATATCCAAACGTATTAATAGTCAGAACCCTCGACACCACTGGTGTTGGGGGTTTTTGTTTGGTTGTTTGGGAAGGATGAAGAGGAGTTAGAGGGGCAAATTTGCGAGTGCTGTTGCAATGGGTTCATACGGTGTTATAATGCGCGCAAACAGGGTGGATGGAGGAGCAAAGAGATAGACGGGACGCTCAAACCAAGTGCCAGAACGTGCAATCAAAAGCCGAAGGTTCGACCGAAATGCCAGACAATGCTTTTTCCTAAGGCAAAGAGATGGTATGATGAGAATCGGATTACATATGAGATAATCAATATTTAAAGGAGAACACTATGAGAAGAAAATTATTATTCATTTTCGCCGTATTAACATGCCTACTCCTATACGTTGCGATCATGAGTGTTTATTCCATCGTTCAGGAATATCAGTTAGATGTAGAAGTGAACGAGGCGTATGACTTTGAGCAGGTATCTACTAGAGAGCTTTCTCCAGGTAATTCAATTACGTTTGGAGATTTTGATATTACGATTTCAGAACAGGCTGTTGAATCATTTAATGAGGAGGCTCGTGCCGAGGTTATTGTCAAGGTAAATGGGATTAATGCGACGAATCCTGCAGTGATAGCAATTGATCCAGATAGTGACAACCGCTATGCTGGCTCACTAGGACTGATTTTCGTTCAGAATAACGAGACGGGAGTAACAAGGCTTGCTATTGCAAAACGTCTTACACCGAACGTGACAGACATAGAGGATCAAGAATGGAAACTTTACTATGCAAACCGTTTTGGTCAATCTCGCGAGGAGACGATCACGTTTGATACGAGAATGACGTCATCCCTTGGCGTTAAAATCATCAATGACTCTAATATCTCGCCGGAGAGCCTTGGATATCAGTCTAATATCGTACAAGGATATCAGCCGTTGTTTTGGCCGCTTTGGATCGTCTTTTATTTAGCCTTTGCTGCCGTGATCTTTGTTATCATGAGAAAATCGTATAAGCCCGTTGAAAAAACGGAAGAAAAGAACGACGAATAAAAACACGGAAAGGAGCCCATCGGGATATCCTTTCCGTGTTTTTTTTAATGGAGGCTACGGAATACACCGATAACCTTCCCTAAAATTTGTACATAATCTAAAATAATCGGCTCAAGCGTCGCATTCTCAGGCTGTAAACGAAAATGCTCTTTTTCTTTGAAGAAACGCTTTACTGTAGCTTCATTTTCTTCCGTCATCGCAACGACGATGTCTCCATTATCTGCGTAGGTTTGCTGTTTAACAACGACGTAGTCCCCGTCAAAAATACCTGCCTCAATCATTGAATCTCCAGAGATCTCTAAAATAAACGAACGCTCATCGTGCACAAAGCTTGCTGGTAAAGGCAAGTATTCGTCTACGTTCTCGATCGCTGTAATCGGGTTACCTGCTGTAACTTTACCAATTACCGGAATGGAGATGTGAGGAGCTTCGTTGAAGTTGTCCCCTTCCGTATTTGTTACTTCGATTGCGCGTGGCTTTGTAGGGTCGCGGCGAATATATCCTTTTTTCTCTAATCTAGCTAAGTGACCATGAACGGTAGAGCTTGAAGCGAGACCTACTGCTTCTCCAATTTCTCTAACGGAAGGTGGATACCCTTTCGCTCGCACTTCGTTCCGAATGAAATCTAAAATAGACTGTTGTCGTGCTGAAAGCTTAGTCAATCATAACACCCCGTTTTCGTAGTAGTTTCGTTCTATCAACATGTGCTAGCACATACGTTGTAAAATCAGTAGCCTTACAAGGTATATTATACCATGAGAACACAGGTTGCGCAAACGTTCGTTCTATATTTCTTGTTGACACGAACAATCGTTCTTAGTACAATCATATACGAACAGGTATTCCGAGAACAAATATTCTAACAGGAGTGATTTTCCGTGAAAACAATTCGTCAGTATGTAGATGGTTCCATCTTTTTAATCGTGATAGCGGTCGGTTTCTTTGCCTTTACTTTCTTTTCTTCTGATTCAAATGACGTGCCATTTTACCCAGCTGAAGAACGAGTTGTTTCTGAAGGAGACTCTCTTTGGACAATAGCACGAACAGCAACGGTAGACTTACCGATAGAAGAAACGATAAACTGGATGAAGCATGAGAATGGACTTGATAACGAAACAATCGTACCAGGTCAAAAAATTCATGTCCCAGTTTCATTGAATGGAGTTGCTTCTGATTGATAGGAATTATTTACGCGAGAGTGAGCACATCTAAAGAGACACAAAAATCTTCCCTTACTCGTCAAGTAGAAGAATTAAAAGCCGCGGCATCAGCTTGGAATATCGATATCGTGGAAGTAATAGAAGAGTCAGAGAGTGGTTACGAAAGTGATCGCAACGGGATTTTACAAGTGCTTGAAACAGTAAAAAGTAGACAAGTAGATGTTATTTTAGTTCAAGATGAGACGCGTTTAGGCCGAGGAAATGCACGAATTGCGTTAATCCATGAATTTAAAAAACTCGGCTGTCACATTTATTCTTTGCAGGATTCAGGTGAACTACAGCTATCCGAGACGGATTCGATGGTGCTTGATATTGTGGCAATTGTAGAAGAATATCAGCGGAAATTACAAAATGCAAAGATTAGACGAGGAATGAAGAAGGCCGTAGCAAAGGGGTATAACCCAGCTAAAAACTTAAAGCGTACTGGATCGAATGATGGTGGCAGAAAGAGAAATGAAGTCCCCCTTGAAGAAATCGTTCGTTTAAGGCAAAATGGCATGACTTTCCATGAAATTGCAGCAATGCTTCGCGGGTTAGGCTTTCAGGCTTCAAAAGCTACTGTGCATCGCCGTTATCAAGAATATCAAGACGATTTAGAAGGACAAGCCTAGATACTTGCAACTGGGCGATATTTTTACTATCATTGACAAAGCATATTCTTTACTGGAGGAATTCATTGTGATTAGTCAAGATAAATTAGCGCGCATCAATGCGCTTGCAAACAAAGCAAAGTCGGAAGGCTTGTCGTTAAAAGAACAGAAGGAACAAAAAGAGCTTCGCCAAGAATATTTAAAAAATGTACGTAGTTCTTTCCGCAACCAGCTTTCTTCTGTGAAAGTGGTGGATGAAGATGGGAACGATGTCACACCATCTAAGTTAAAAGAAGAGAAAAATTCTCGCTTGATGCACTAAGGTGCACGGACACTGTCTAAAGATAGTGTCCTTTTTTGTATGTAGAATTTATCTCAATTAAATATATGAACCTACCTTCAGCACAAAATTCCCCATCATTTTCCTTAAAAAGCCTATAGAATACCAGTTTGATTGCTTCTTTTACTTGAATTACGATAATTTAGCGCCTAAGGTTGTCTAACGAAAAGAGAAGGTATATCATTGTACTAGGCGTTGTGAATACTACTTAGAAGAAAAGAGGTTTTTATTGTATGACAAATGCGATTGATCAACAGGCAATTAGTACAATTCGAACACTATCTATCGATGCAATTGATAAAGCGAACTCCGGACATCCGGGAATGCCGATGGGTGCTGCACCTATGGCGTATAAATTATTCGCTGACCACATGAATCATAATCCACATAATCCAGAGTGGTTTAACAGAGACCGATTCATTCTCTCAGCTGGTCACGGATCCATGCTTTTATATAGCCTTTTACACCTGCATGGCTATGACCTATCTCTTGACGACCTAAAAAACTTTAGACAGTGGGGCAGTAAGACTCCTGGTCACCCTGAGTTTGGTCATACTCCTGGAGTAGAAGCTACAACAGGACCACTTGGGCAAGGTGTAGCGATGTCAGTTGGTTTTGCGATGGCGGAGCGTCATTTAGCTGCTACATATAACCGTGAGGATCACGACATTATTGACCATTACACATACAGCATTTGTGGAGATGGCGATCTAATGGAAGGTGTATCTGCAGAAGCGGCATCACTAGCAGGTCATTTAAAGTTAGGAAAGCTAGTTGTACTTTATGATTCAAATGATATCTCTCTTGATGGAGACCTTCACGAATCGTTTTCTGAAAGCGTAGAAAAGCGTTTTGAAGCATACGGCTGGCAGGTTATTCGTGTAGAAGACGGCAACGACTTAGACGCGATTAATAAAGCGATTGCAGATGCTAAAACAGATGACCGTCCAACATTAATTGAAGTAAAAACAGTTATTGGTTACGGTTCTCCTAACAGAAGTGGTAAGTCAGCTTCACACGGTGCACCACTAGGGAAAGAAGAAACGCTACTTACAAAAGAAGCGTATAAGTGGGTATATGAAGAAGATTTTTACGTATCAGATGAGGTACGTGCTCACTATAAAGAGCTTGCAGAAGAAGGCGCTAACAAGGAGCAAGCTTGGAATCAAGCATTTGAAGCATACAAGGCTGCTTACCCAGAGCTTGCGGCTCAGCTTGAGACAGCAATTAAAGGTGATCTTCCTGAGGGCTACGATTCTGAAGTACCAGTTTACGAAGCAGGAAGCTCATTAGCATCCCGCGCTTCAGGTGGAGAAGTATTAAACGCATTAGCGAAGCAAGTGCCAAGCGTATTTGGTGGATCTGCTGACCTTGCGTCATCGAATAAAACAAACTTAAAAGGCGAAGAGAACTTCTCCCGTGATAATTATGCAGGACGCAATATCTGGTTTGGCGTGCGTGAATTCGCAATGGCTGCTGCAGGTAACGGTATGGCCCTTCACGGCGGCGTGAAGCCTTATGTAGCAACATTCTTTGTATTCTCTGACTACCTACGTCCAGCTATGCGACTATCCGCTCTAATGGGTATCCCTGTGACGTATGTGTTCACTCATGATAGCATCGCAGTTGGTGAAGATGGCCCAACTCACGAGCCAGTTGAGCAATTAGCGGCGATTCGTGCGATTCCTAACATGTCTGTCATTCGTCCAGCTGATGGCAACGAAACAGCTGCAGCGTGGAAGCTAGCGCTTGAGACGAAGGATCAGCCTACAGCACTTGTATTAACTCGTCAAAATCTCCCTACTCTAGAAACAACAGCGGAGAATGGCTACGAGGGTGTGAAGCAAGGTGCTTACGTCGTTTCTGCAGCTACTCAATCAGAAGTAGATGGTCTACTACTTGCTTCTGGTTCTGAAGTATCTTTAGCAGTTGACGCACAACAAGCTCTTGAAAAAGAAGGCATTCACGTGTCTGTTGTAAGTATGCCAAGCTGGGATCGCTTCGAGAAGCAATCTGCTGCATACAAAGAAAGCGTTATTCCTAAGAACGTGAAAGCTCGTCTTGGTATTGAAGTTGGCGCTACTTTGGGCTGGCATAAATACGTTGGAGACGAAGGATCCGTTTTAGGTATCGATACATTCGGTGCTTCTGCTCCTGGTGAAAAGATCATGGAGGAATATGGCTTTACAGTAGAGAACGTGGTAAGCCAGTTCAAGCAGTTACTCCAAAAGTAAAATAGTGTAATAGGAGCTGGGACAAAAGCAATTATTTTGTCCCAGCTTTTTATGTTGTGGGAGGGATAGTACTTATATGTGTTTGACTGCTTTGTAAGTAAAAAATCGCGCAAGTTAAGTACTTGAATGCGTATGTTTGAAGGGGAACTGCGTGAAAAACAGGTTCAATCGCGTGAAAGTAAGGACCAACTGCGTAAGTTAACGAAAACCGCGCAAGTTGAGGCCAGAATTGCGCAAATCTAAAGAGGAACTGCGTAAAAATCAGGTTCAACTGCGTGAAAATAAGACCTGATTGCGTAAGTTAACGAAAACCGCGCAAGTTGAGGCCAGAATTGCGCAAGTTCAAAGAGGAACTGCGTGAAAATCAGGTTAAACTGCGTGAAAATAAGACCTGATTGCGTAAGTTAACGAAAATCGCGCAAGTTAAGGCCCAAATTGCGCACGTTTAAAGAGATACTGCGTGGAATTTAGGGTCAACCGCGTGAAAGTAAGGTCCGATTGCGTAAGTTAAAGTAAACCGCGCAAGTTGAGGCCAGAATTGCGCAAATCTAAAGAGGAACTGCGTAAAAATCAGGTTCAACTGCGTGAAAATAAGACCTGATTGCGTAAGTTAACGAAAATCGCGCAAGTTAAGGCCAGAATTGCGCAAGTTCAAAGAGGAATTGCGTGAAATTTAGGGTTAACCGCGCGAAAGTAAGGACCAACTGCGTAAGTTAACGAAAACCGCGCAAGTTGAGACCAGAACTGCGCAAGATAAAAAACCACGCAACCTAACCGCAGAAATGCACATGCTGATGAAGATACGAGGTAAAAGAAGGCTCCACCACGCAAAAACATCCCACCCTATCAACTTTTCTACTAATACATTGATCTAAACAAGCCTTATATTAATTAAAATCAGGCTCATCCAAGCATCACATCCTTATCAAGATCTCACCAGAAACTCGCTTCCTCTGGCAAAATTCGTCGAAATGTTTTTCTAGAATCGAAGAGGATCTACACAAATTTTGACAATATTTTTCTGAATATACTGTATAATATAGAGACAGAGAGAATGAGAGTAAGGGGGATGGGAATGCGAGAGTATGAGATTTCGTTGCTTTCTGCAAGTGTCGCAAAACGTTACTACCGAATGGAAAACAAGCTTTATCAGCTCTTTTGTGAAAATCGATTAGCGCACGGGACGTTAAAACTAATTACGACGAAACAAATAGAATACATTCGAAAACCGTTTGATCAGCAAGCATTGGATGAATACTTATATTCTCACTTAGTAACTAAAGAAGGCTATTCACATCACGCATTCTTACACCGTCTCTCGTTTACACACGGGGAAGTAACTGTTTATGTTGGACCGGATTCGATGAAGGTACAAGCAACAGGCTCGTTAGATCATGAACTACATATTTTTGATCTACTAGCGAGCTTCGAGCAAACGTTTTTAGCGATTGAGTTTGGACAGGGAAGGTACGGCTGGGTCTCCCGAGAAGTGGTCAAACAGAAAGTCATATAATATTTTTATCCCGACCTTTTCAGCTTGGTCACCTTCGTGTATAATTGTAGGGGTGCAAGTTACATAAAAAGGAGGGTCAAGGCGATGCATTTATGGCTAGCTATACTACTTATCGTCGTCGCTTTATTAGCCGGAATCGCTCTCGGGTTTTTCATTGCTCGAAAGTACATGATGAATTACATGAAAAAGAATCCGCCTATTAACGAAAAAATGTTACGCGTAATGATGATGCAAATGGGTATGAACCCATCACAAAAGAAAATTAATCAAATGATGAAAGCAATGCAGGGACAGCAAGATAAGTAAGCGTCCTCACGCATATAAAGATAGAGCTATCGTTTGTTAATAGTTATGAGAACCACTTTTTTGCCACAAGCAGAGAGGTGGTTTTTGTGTTCTCCATAGCTTTCAGTGAAGCTTCATTCAAACAAATTCATTAAACGTATAGCTTTTCTCATTTGCTTAAAAGACAATTCCTGTATACTAGAGAAGGGTACTATTAGGTAGATAGAGGTGAATAGATTGGATAATGGAATGCCACAGATTAGTTTGCCTGATCTTGTAAAAGATGAGGCGATTGTGATTGATGTTCGCTCTCCATCTGAATTTGCGGAGTTTCATCTTCCCGGTAGCGTGAATATTCCGCTATTTGATGATGAGGAACGAAAAATGATTGGGACCATGTATAAGCAAGTTAGTCCTGAAGAGGCGAAGCGCGAGGGTATGCGAATTTTTTCTCAAAAGCTGCCGACCTTTTATGAGCAGTGGCTAGAGATCCATGACGGAGCTCGAGATAAAGATATTGTGGTGACATGTGCGAGAGGCGGTATGCGAAGCGGATCCTTCGTGTCAATGATGAGTGCACTAGATTTACCTGCCAAAAAGCTTATCGGGGGTATGCGAAGCGTTCGAAGCTATATCCGAGAAGAACTCGACCGATTCGCACAAACACCGATGCAGGCAATCGTTCTCGGAGGTAATACGGGTACAAGAAAAACGGTTTGGTTACACGAGTTGGAGCGTGAAGGCTACCCAGTGCTTGATTTAGAAGGATTAGCGGGTCACCGTGGATCTGTGTTTGGTCACATCGGACTTGAGCAACGATCGCAAAAAGAGTTTGAATTCTTGCTTGTACAAGCTCTTCAGCGTCTTGAAAACAAGGAGTATGTCTTAATTGAAGCAGAAAGTAAGCGCATTGGAAAGGTCGTCCTCCCAGAGTGGTTGCAAGATGTAAAAGAGAACGGTGTGTTTATTGAGATCGATGATCGAATAGAGAGACGCGTCTCTTATTTGGTCGAGGAGTATCAGCCCGAGGTGCACCATGATAGTGTAGCAGAGGCGCTCTCAAAAATTACAAAGCGTTTAGCAGATGATGTGAAACAGGAAGCTCAGCATGCGCTTGAACAAAAGGATTATGCGACGTTAACACGTATTCTCCTAGAAGACTACTATGATCCGATGTATACGTATAAGCAGCACCGCTATGTAGACATGGAGAAAAAGAAAGATCTTTCTTTTGTCGCTCATAAAGAGGAAGAAATCTTACCTGCGTTAAAAAAAGAAATTGATGAAGCCTATCACGCATTTATAAAGGGGTAGAGGAAGCTGAAAGTATTTAAAGATTTATTTTGGTATTTTAAACAAGAAAAGTGGAGCTATGGGGGCGGTGTCGGGATTCTTTTTCTCGTCTCGCTCCTTACACTTGTGCCACCGTACATAATCGGTATTATTATTGATGCTATCGCAACAAATACGTTAACCGAATCCATGCTCATGCGGTTTATGGGCATTCTACTCTTTATCGGGATTGCCTCGTACGTTCTTCGTTACATATGGCGAATTTTAATTTTTGGTTCATCGATAAAGCTTGCAAGGCTTCTACGTAATAATTTATATCATCACTTCACATCCATGCCTTCGTCCTTTTTCCAACGAAGACGCACTGGGGATTTAATGGCCCACGCTACGAACGATATTCGTGCTGTGGAGCAAACAGCTGGAGCTGGAGTACTAACCTTAGTTGACTCCCTCACGATGGGTGGACTCGTTATAATTACGATGGCTGCAACGATCAGTTGGGAACTCACGCTCATTGCACTCATTCCGATGCCGATTATGGCATTTGCTACGAGTAAATATGGATCCATGCTTCACAAACGGTTTGGTGTTGCACAAGCCGCTTTCTCCTCTCTAAATGACAAAGTACAAGAGAGTATGTCAGGTATTCGAGTCGTTAAGGCATTTGGTTATGAAGAGAAGGAGATTGAGGCGTTCAAGGAGCAATCAGAGGATGTCGTTGCCAAAAACATGCGTGTTGCCAAAGTAGATGCGCTGTTTGATCCGACCATCTCACTCATCGTTGGTATTTCTTTCTTCCTCTCGATCGTGTTTGGCGCGGGTTACGTGATTAATGGAGCCCTCACAATCGGACAGCTAACGAGCTTTACCGTCTATTTAGGTCTACTTATTTGGCCAATGCTAGCCTTTGGATGGCTATTTAATATCGTGGAGCGCGGTCGGGCTTCCTATGATCGCATTCGACTTCTTTTTGAGGAAAAGAATGAGATAACGGAATCGACTTACGCAGTTACCTCTATGGAACGTTTTGATCTTACCTTCCGTATTGACCACCTAACGTACGGAGGAAGCGAGTTACTTAAAAACATTCATGCTCACGTCAAAGAAGGTCAAACACTTGGTCTCGCTGGTAAAACAGGGTCTGGTAAATCAATCTTAATTAAGTCTTTAATGCGTGATTTTGATATTACAGTAGGAGATGTGTTTATAGGGGGCGAATCGATTAAAAACTATTCGCTAGATCGTTTAAGGCAGTCTATTGCCTATGTGCCACAGGATCACTTTTTATTTTCTGCTACGATTGCTGATAATATCGCCTTTGCAAAGCCTGATGCAAGCTATGAAGAAATCATCCGAGCAGCGAAGAGCGCGCGGATCCATGAGGATATCGCGACGTTTAAGGACGGCTATGAGACGATTGTTGGAGAGCGTGGCGTAACGCTATCAGGAGGACAAAAACAACGATTATCAATAGCACGAGCCCTGCTAAGCGATCCTTCTATCTTAATTCTGGATGATTCGTTATCAGCTGTAGATGCTAAAACGGAGGAAGCCATCCTTTCTGAACTAAGGGGACTAAGGTCAGGCAAAACAACGATTATCACGACACACCGTTTGAGTGCGATCGAGCACGCGGATCTTATTCTTGTCTTACATGATGGTGCGGTGTCAGAAGAAGGGACTCATGAGGAGCTCATGCAGAAGGACACATGGTATAGAGCTATGTATCAGTCCCAGCAACTAGAATCGGCTGTGATGAGAGGGGGCGATGCGTGATGAAGGATCATGACTATTTAGCTAAACCACTCCCACAAAAGCAGGTATTTAAGCGATTAATGGGATACGCAAAGGCGCACTGGAAGCTACTCACTATTGCGATGCTCTTATTAATCGCAGGTACATCCGGCCAGTTAATCGGGCCAATTCTTGTGCAGATTTTTATTGATGATTACTTAACCGTGCAAAATTTAGACGTGACGCCTCTTGCGATTCTAGGTGGACTGTATTTATTTCTTCACATAGGGTCGGCCGGGGTTAACTATATTCAGCTTTATTTATTTCAAAAAATCGCACTCGCTATTATTCAACAAGTACGAGTGGACGTTTTTACTCAAGTAGAGAAACTAGGACTATCGTTTTTTGATCGCTTTCCGACGGGCGGCTTAATTTCGCGAATTACAAACGACACGGAGCAAATTAAAGAGCTTTACGTCACCGTACTCGCAACCTTTATCCAAAATATTGTTTTCTTAATTGGTATCTTTATCGCGATGTTTTATTTAAACGCGCAACTAGCACTATTTTGCTTATTCATCTTACCGATAATCTTACTCGTCATGCAACTTTATCGTAAATATAGCTCCGTTTACTACGCTAATATGAGCGAACGATTATCTCAGCTAAACGCGCGAGTCAACGAGACGATTCAAGGCATGTCTATCGTCCAAATGTTTAGGCAAGAAAAACGAATGAACGAGGAATTTAAAGACATTAACCAACAGCACAATAAAGCTTGGTTTAAGAGTATGCAACTAGATGGTCTCTTACTTAGACCAGCGATTGATCTCATTTCGATTATCGCGCTCGTCATTGTACTGAGCTATTTTGGAATCGCATCATTTACTGGACCAGTTGAAATTGGTGTCATTTACGCATTTGTAAACTATTTAGACCGATTCTTTGAGCCAGTCAATCAAATGATGCAACGTCTTTCCATGTTTCAGCAGGCCATGATATCAGCGGGGCGTGTATTTAGACTGATGGACCACGATGAGCCTGCACCGAAGCAGAGTGAGCAACAGGCTCAAGAGATTACGCGTGGAGATATTGAGTTTCGTAACGTCAGCTTTTCGTATGATGGTGTGGAGCCGATTCTCTCCAACGTATCTTTTAAGGTGAATCAAGGAGAAACGCTTGCTATTGTTGGTCACACAGGGAGTGGAAAAAGCTCGATTATTAATGCGCTCATGCGTTTTTATCCTCATAAAGAGGGAAATATAATGATTGACGGGCACCCTCTCGCTTCCTATTCGGACGCGGAGCTTCGTAAAAAGCTTGGTTTAGTGTTGCAGGATCCGTTCTTATTTGTTGGAGATATAGCGTCTAACATTAGACTTTATGATGAGCAACTTACGGATGAAGACGTGAGGCACGCTGCAGAATTTGTGCGAGCATCTACGTTTATTGGAAAGTTAGATAATGGCTATAAAGAGCCAGTATTAGAGCGCGGTTCCACGCTATCTTCAGGAGAAAGACAGCTTATCTCCTTTGCTAGAACGGTAGTAAGAGATCCACGAATCCTTATTTTAGATGAGGCAACTGCATCGATTGATACCGAAACAGAGCAGGATATTCAGCTGGCACTTACACGCATGGCAGCAGGTCGTACGACGATCGCCATTGCTCATCGTCTCTCGACTATTAAGCATGCAAATCATATTATCGTGCTTCACAAAGGAAAAATTGCCGAAGAAGGAACGCATGAGTCCTTATTACGAAAGCAAGGCCTGTATGAAAAAATGTACCGGTTACAAAAAGGCAAGGAGTCATTAGCAGAGACATCGATGTAAATAAAGAGCCCTAAATGCTACCTAGCTTTTAGGGCTTTTTTAAAACAAATAGGTTGATATTTATACCATACGGGGGTATGGTAGTAACAAGAGGTGATACGTATGAAAGATACCGAACATAAAGTGCATCCGCGTTCAGAAGAAGAGAAAGCAGCCTTACTAAGACGCTTAAAGCGAGTCGAAGGGCAAATACGAGGCATTCAGCAAATGGTGATAGATGATCGCTACTGTATGGACGTCCTTGTTCAGCTCCGTGCTGCAGAAGCAGGGCTAAAAAAAGTAGGACTTGAAGTAGTCGAAGAGCATACGAAAGGCTGCATGATGCATGCTATGGAGAAAGGAAATGACGAAAAAGTGGTAGAAGAACTCATGACAATTATTCATCAATACGCAAAGTAAGGAGGGGAGCCATATGTCTACACAATCGCCCAGTAATCAAGAGAGTATGGACTTTTCGATAGAAGGCATGACGTGTGCCGCTTGCTCCGCTCGAATAGAAAAGGTTTTAAATAAACACCCCGACATTCAAGTAGCAAATGTAAACTTGACGATGGAGTCTGCCCATATCGAATATGATCCGTCCTCTTTATCGAAAGAAGATATATACGCAAAAGTTCACAAGCTTGGATATAAAGCGATTGAGCGTGAAGTGACAGAGGAGAAAGCGGAGCGAAAGGAAGAGGCGTTTCAAAAGCAAAAGCGGCTCTTTATTGTAGCGCTAATTTTTTCCGTACCTCTATTTATCACGATGATTGATCACTTTTATCCCCAAGAGATGTTATTGCCACACTGGCTCATGAACGGGTATTTGCAGTGGGCACTCGCAACGCCTGTTCAATTTTATGTCGGCTGGCAGTTTTACCGTGGGGCCTACCAATCCCTGCGAAGCGGTAGTGCGAACATGGACGTCCTCGTTGCCATGGGGACCTCAGCTGCCTATATTTACTCGGTGTATTTAGTACTTCTAGGACAAAACTTATTGTTTTTCGAAACGAGTGCTATCATCATCACCCTCGTGCTTTTAGGTAAATTATTGGAGCTTCGTGCAAAGGGGCGTACTTCTGATGCAATTAAAAAGCTCATGGGTCTTCAACCTAAAAAAGCCCTCGTGGTGAGAGATGGAGTTGAATCCTTACTTGCAATTGATCAGGTCGTGGTAGGAGATCACGTACGTATTCTTCCAGGTGATAAAATACCGGTAGATGGTATCGTCATTAGCGGAAGCTCCTCTGTCGACGAGTCTATGCTAACAGGAGAGAGTATGCCAATAGATAAGCATATAGATGACGAGGTAGTTGGTGCCACGATCAATAAACACGGCACCTTAACGATTCAAGCAACCAAAATTGGCAGTGACTCTGTTCTCGCGCAAATCGTCCAAATCGTAGAACGAGCGCAAGGCTCGAAAGCACCGATCCAGCGAATGGTGGACTTGATCTCGAGCTACTTTGTCCCAGCGGCGCTTGGTATAGCAATCTTGTCGTTTTTAGGCTGGTACTTCGTTGCGGGAGCTTCTTTTGAGGTAGCACTTATTAACTTTACTGCTGTACTAGTCATTGCCTGCCCCTGCGCGCTTGGGCTCGCTACCCCTACGTCTATTATGGTAGGTACAGGAAAAGGCGCCGAGCACGGCATTCTTTTTAAAGGTGGCGAGTACGTGGAACGAGCGCATAAGGTGGATACGATTTTACTTGATAAGACAGGGACAATTACGGAAGGAGCTCCTACCGTAACGGACCTCATAGAGGTAGCTGGAAACGATTCTTCACACGTCCTGCAATTGGTCGCGTCTGTTGAAGCGAACTCGGAGCATCCATTAGGAGCAGCCATTGTACAGTATGCAAAAGACCAGGAACTTTCTCTTTTAGAGACTGACTCATTTAACGCTGTTCCAGGCTTCGGTGTTGAAGCTAAGATTAATGATCAAACAGTTAAGGTTGGTACAAGAAGGTTTATCGGTTCATTTTCTCATGAAGAAGAGATTAAAAAGCTCGAGAATGATGGGAAGACAGTCATGCTTGTTTCTGTCAATGAGTCGTTTGCTGGTGCTATTGCAGTCGCAGATAAGGTGAAGCGGACATCGAAAGAGGCGATTAGCCTTTTAAAGAATGCAGGCTATCAAGTGATGATGATCACGGGTGATAATGAAGCAACGGCGCTCTCGATCGGAGAGCAGGTTGGTATTCTGGATGTGTACAGTCAGGTGCTCCCTGAAGACAAGGCGCGAATCGTCGACGAGTTAAAAGCGAAAGGTAACCGTGTTATGATGGTAGGGGACGGCATTAACGATGCGCCAGCATTAGCCACTGCAGATGTTGGTGTCGCTATCGGCACGGGGACAGATGTAGCAATGGAAGCGAGCCACATCACGTTAATGAGAGGCGATTTGCATTCCCTTTATCAAACGGTGCTTTTAAGTCGTAAAACGATGACAAACATTAAGCAAAATTTATTTTGGGCGTTTATTTACAATTCGATCGGCATTCCAATCGCGGCGCTTGGTTTTCTTGCACCGTGGGTAGCGGGAGCAGCCATGGCGTTTAGCTCGGTGTCCGTCGTCTCCAATTCCCTACGTTTAAAACGAATAAAATTAAAGGAGAGTGTCTCATGAAATCAGTAGTCTTACAAGTAGAAGGTATGACATGCGGTCATTGTAAAAGTGCAGTAGAGGGTGCAGCATTATCCGTTGATGGCGTAAAGCAAGCAGCTGTGGACCTAGCAGCAAATACGGTATCTGTTGAAATGGATGAACAAGTTGACGTTAATCTCGTAAAGCAAGAGATTGAAGATCAAGGATATGATGTTAATTAAATGATCGTGTAAAATCGCCTGGGACATAAGTGTAAACTTTGTCTCAGGCTTTTTTTGCGTTCAAGTTATGAGGGTAGCTAGCGTTTGAGGAGTTGCTGTGATTAACCGAAAATATTGCATTATCGTATAGTTGGTTGATAGGTATGTGGATGTTGTACTTTTTAACGGTGGCTCAAAGTTACTCCTTCATATTCTTTAAACCTAGACTCTATTTAGGTGAAAGAGCTCTTTATCTAAAGGAGAAAATAGCGTAAACTATAAGTGGAAGAGAGGTGAGAATCGTAAAATGGAAGATTTATTTATGTGGTTTATTTTATTCTGGTCCATTTTAGTTTTTGTACTAGTTGCGATCGGTGGCTACTTTATGTTCCGCAAATTCCTAAAAAAATTGCCTAAAGAGGATGGAAAGTCTATTCTTGACTGGCAGGACTACTATATTGATCAAACGATTCACCTATGGACAGACGATAAAAAAGCATTTTTGAATGAGCTAGTTGAACCAGTACCTGAGTTATTCCGTGATATTGCGAAGCATAAAATTGCCGGCAAAATTGGCGAATATGCGATTCAAGAAAAGTCCGATAGGCTTACAGAAGAGCTTATTGTGAAGGGCTACATTGCAGCCACACCTAAACGTGACCATAAGTTTCTTCGCAAGAAATTAAAAGAGAAACAAATTGATGTTACTCCATATGAAGTGTATTTTGCAGAATCACCACGATAAAAAGCGTAGCAGCTGCTACGCTTTTTTTGGTGAGTAGAATAGGGCTTGTAGGTGGTGACGTAGGAGGAGGATCTTCTTCGCGAAGTCCATAACTGCGTAACGCGGCACATAAATCTAGAATGGGGAACATAAATTCAGATTAAGGAACATAACTCTGGGCGTTGCAATCACGAAGTCCATAACTTCGTAACGCGGCACATAAATCTGGAATGGGGAACATATATTCAGGTTAAGGAACATAACTCTGGGCGTTGCAATCACGAAGTCCATAACTTTGTAACGCGGCACATAAATCTGGAATGGGGAACATAAATTCAGGTTAAGGAACATAACTCTGGGCATTACGATCACGAAGTCCATAACTTCGTAACGCGGCACATAAATCTGGAATGGGGAACATAAATTCAGATTAAGGAACATAACTCTGGGCGTTGCGATTACGAAGTCCATAACTTCGTAACGCGGCACATAAATCTCAAATGGGGAACATAAATTCAGATTAAGGAACATAACTTCCTAATCAGGAACATTTTCTCCTAATCAAAATAATAATCTAACCATATTTCCCTTATATATCAAACAAACCTCATGCAAAGCCCACTTCCTCCTCTCTCAAACACTACCTTTTTAACACCTCCGTTGCCAAAGAGCCAACTAGCGAGGTCACAACCGATCACATTCATTACGTTATATACAAAAAAAGCTCTACCCATATAGGGTAAAGCTTTTTATTTGGCTGTTGCTAAGGTGTGAGATTCAGTGGTGTGAAGCTCTGTTTCCATTGCTTTGAATTTTCTGTACATGGCAATGCGCCACGGTAAAATCATTCCGAATGCGAGTAAGAAGAACATGCCTGCTAAAACTTCATATTCAAAATTGATTCCGAAGGTTAATTTGAAGATGATTCTAGCTATTAGTAGTCCAACTAAGATAAATGGAAATACCTTTGATCGTTTCATGTACACATCGTTATCTCTAATTTCAAACGAAGATGTTTTAATAAGTAAGATTGAAAATAAAGCCCCAACTGTTAACGACTCTACCACTTCGAGTGCTGTAATTGCTTGCACGGGAGGGTAGAAAAACATCAAGAAACCCGTCGACATAGCGATAGGTGGAATGAGTATTTTCCTTGCAGTTGCGGGGCGTTTCATCGCACGCATACGTACGAATATAGCCATGATAGCCATAAGCGTAGCTGCGATCATAAAAAACGTTGAATATTCCATAAAATGACCCCCAATCACCTACAATAAGTATAGCATAGCTTAAACGGGTTGAAAGCGTTAATCTTTACAGAAATGTGGCATAAAAAAAGAGACGAAGCTATTCGTCTCGTGTTAAGTGATAGTGGCGGGACCGTGTGGGAATCGAACCCACCGGAGACGGCACGCGCCTCCCTGAAGGCTTTGAAGGCCCCGGTAAGCACCAGCTACACAACCGGCCCCAAAGTTTTAAGCACAAAGAGAATTATAAGTCTCATAAAGTAAAAATGCAACTATTGATGCCTTTATCGATGATTTAAGGCATAACTTCCTGTACAATTATCGAAGGAAAGGGGTGTCCTGAATGGAACCTTCATTTTATACTGTCGGAATGGCAGGGCATATTGATCACGGTAAAACAACGCTCACAAAAGCATTAACGAATATAGATACCGATCGTTTAAAAGAAGAGAAAGAACGCGCGATCTCCATCGAACCTGGATATGCGCCTCTTGATTTAGGAGAGGACATGGCCGTTTCGATCGTAGACGTGCCAGGTCATGAGAAGTTTATTAGGCAAATGATTGCTGGAGTTGCGGGCATTGATCTCGTTATGCTCGTCATTGCAGCAGATGAGGGGATTATGCCTCAAACACGCGAGCACGTGGAGATTATTAACTCGTTAGGTATCGAGCATGGGCTCATTGTCGTAACAAAAGCGGACTCCTTAGATGATGAAATGGAAGAGCTTATTAAAGAGGATATTCAAGATTACGTAAAAGATACATTCTTACGAGACTGTGAGTTTCATTTTGTTGATAGTATCTCGGGGAAAGGGATTACAGAGCTAAAGGACCGCATCGCGACCAAGTTAAAAGAGGTGCCGACTAAAAAAGTTGGAACAACGTTTAGACTCCCAATTGACCAAGTCTTCACGGTTAAAGGGCAAGGTACGGTTGTGCGTGGCACGATTTACGAGGGCAAGGTGAACGAAGGCGATGTTCTTCGCCTCTTACCATCTGACAAAGAAGTACGAGTCAGACAAATTCAAGTTCACCATAAAAGCTATTCTACTAGCCAAGCAGGTCAACGAACTGCTATAAACGTTGGCGGTGTTTCTCATGAGGAAATTAGCCGTGGCGATGTGCTCGTCTCGAGCGGTGACTATGTCATGACGCAGGTTGTCGACTTAGCCCTTACGCCAGTGACACTTTTTGAGCATGCCTTAAAGCAGCGCACAGCTATCAAGCTTCATATTGGTACGGCTGAGGTCTTTGGTAAGGTCGTCTTTTTTGATCGGAATGAGCTTGAGCCCGGTGATACAAATGAGGTGTTGTGTCAGGTTAGGCTAGACGAGCCTGTCGTGACGAAGCGTGGCGATCGCTTTATTTTAAGACGTCCTTCTCCGGTCGAAACAATTGGAGGCGGGATTGTCATTCAAACAAATGGTGGGAAATACCGATTTGGTCAAGCGACAGTCGATCAGCTTTCTAAAATAAAAGAGGGAACTCCTAAAGAACGTGTACTAGACGTATTGGAGGCAAAGGAAGTTGCACCTATAAGCGCACTACATCAAGCTGTCGGTCTTTCGGTAGAAGAGCTACAAATGGTGCAAGACGAGCTTGTAGCATCACGAGATATCGTCTTCATCCATCAGCATGTGATGAGTATGTCTATGTTTTTGCGCTATCAAGCTGAGCTTCTACAAGAGCTCCAGGCTTTTCATGAGCAGCACCCAATGCGACCAGGTAAAGATCTTGCGTCTGTTTGGCCGAATAATCAAGCGTTTGATCCAATCAGAGCGGCATTTATGGATCAGCTTGTTGAGCAGGAGAAGATTCGTCGTAATGGGAATTTTGTTTACTTGCCAGAGTTTTCATCATCGTTTCCAAAACAGTGGGCAAAGCGAATGGAGCAGGTGACAGAGGCGATTAAGGTGTCAGGGATAGAGGTTGCTGACTTTGAGGAGCTTACGGCTAAAGCTGGATTACCTGAGGAGCAACAAGTAGATTTAGCGCACTATCTTATTCGTGAAAAGATTGCCGTGCGTTTAGACGACAAACGATTAGTTTCAAATCACGCGCTTGATGAGGCAAAAAGAAAGCTCCAATCAAGCTTTAAGGAGTCATTTACTCTTCAGGATGCGAAAAGCGTGCTCGGTTTATCACGTAAGTACTTAGTTCCTCTTTTAGAGTTGTTTGATGAGTTGGGTTGGACAAAGAGGCAGGATCAAATAAGAGAGTGGAAATAATAACGAAGGAGCGCAGACATTGTCTGCGCTCCTCTTGCTTAATTACTTAGTAAATACTAAGGACGTTCCTGATGCTTCAGATACAGTTCCGATAATGTGTGCACCAAATTCACTTTGCTCCATATCGTTTACGTATTGCTTCGCTTCTTCTTCAGACATTGTAATGAGTAGTCCGCCAGAAGTGATTGCATCACACAGCATAAGCTGCTGATGATCTTCTATAGAATCAGCGTAGCGAACTTCCTCTTTAAGCCAAGCGTGATTACTCTTCGATCCGCCAGGTACAATGCCTTCTTTTGCTAAGGCCTCTGTTCCCTTTAAGAACGGAATCTTCTTATAATCGATCTCAAACGTAACACCACTTCCGCTTGCCATTTCATGACCATGACCGGCTAAACCAAAGCCTGTAACATCTGTTACTGCAGATGGTGAATACTGCTTAAGGTGAGTAGCTGCAGTTTTATTTAACGTAGCCATTGTCTCTGTAACAGCTTGCTCTTGCTCTGAAGTTAGCTTGTCACGCTTGATCGCTGTTGTCATAATACCAACGCCAAGTGGCTTTGTAAGTACAATGACTTCACCTGGTTTTGATCCGACATTTTTAAAGATTCGATCAGGATGTACGATTCCTGTACAGCTTAGACCAAACTTAGGCTCTGGATCATCGATAGAGTGTCCGCCAGCTAATACGGCGCCAGACTCTTTTACTTTGTCAGACGCGCCTAAAAGAATCGTCGCTAAAACATCGTGCGGGAGTTGCGTAATAGGGAAGCCTACTATATTCATAACGGTCTTTGGCTCTCCGCCCATTGCATACACGTCACTAAGGGAATTAGCTGCAGCAATCTGTCCAAACATATACGGGTCATCGACAATTGGAGTAAAGTAGTCAACGGTTTGCACGAGTGCAATGTCGTCCGTTAACTGGTAAACACCTGCATCATCCGATGTATCTAAACCAACTAAAAGGTTTTTATCTTCTGTGTGTTTCGGTAAATGACGCAAAACTTGCGCCAGGTCGGCTGGGCCGATTTTGCATCCTCAACCAGCCTTTTTTGTCATTTGTGTTAAACGTGGGTGTGTTTCTGACATCATTATTTCCTCCTTCATCGTGCGTTTCTAAGTCATTATACCGCTATGCGCTACCTGCTTCAAATCATCTGACTTCATTGACGAGCCTCTCGTTTCTCGCTAGACTAATAGATATAAACCTTTAAGGAGTAGATAGCCATGCACGTACAAGTAGAATTTTGCATGATGTGAAACTTTGCACCAAAAGCTGCGAGTTTCGCAGAAGACGTTTTTAGTGAGCTACGACATCGCGTGACGAAAATGGAGCTTATCCCTGCATCAGGTGGAGCTTTTAAAATACGCGTGGACGGTGAGCTCATTTATTCAAAGAAAGAGACGGGATCTTTCCCTGATCATGATGAGATTCTTGTGATGTTAAAAGATCGTATCGTGGAATAGTGATGAAATAGGAAAGGGCTGGGACAAAAGCTAAGATTTTTGTCTCAGCTTTTTTTGTGGTGGTGGTTGTGTGGCGATAAACCGAAGTGGGGCTTCGGTAAACCGAACCGGAGCTTCGATTAACCGGAAAGAAGCTGTAATTAACCGAACCGGAACTTCGATTAACCGGAAGGTAGCCACAAAGAACCGAAACGAGGCCTCGATTAACCAGAAGGAAGCCACAAAGAACCGAATCAAACCTCGATTAACCGAATATCTGTTTACACGTTTACCAATCCATCGTTTAGGAAATTGGAATTATACAGTATTTTCTATAAGTGATAAATAAAACAGATGATGTTTTGTGTTATCTCATAAGGAAAAGTTATCGGATTCATTTGTAACTCGTTATTCGACTTTTGGGTGTGACGCTCGTATAATAGGAATCAGATGGAAGAGAGGTGAAGACCTATGGGTAGAATCGCTTTATCTTTAGTAAAAGTCATCGGTGTTATTGGCATTGGTGTTTATAGCGCTGGACTATTAAAAGATCAGCAAAAGAAAGAAGAAATTTTAGAAAGCCGAGAATCTGGGAGGAAGTAATGGCGAAAGAACAGCTAAGGCTTTTACCGCCTATTCACGAACTTTTAGACCGTGTAAGTGATATGTTGCGTGAGGAGCATGTATCTGAGCTACGTGCTAAGGAATGGTTCACGGAGGAATTAGCACAATTAAGAGAGGATCTTCTCCAAACAACTACTTACCATACCTACGATAGAAAAAAATTTACAGACCTTCTTTTAGCTCGTTTTAACGAGCAAATTGGTAAGCTTAACGCTTATAACTTACAGTCTGTTATCAATGCTACTGGCACAGTCCTTCACACAAATTTAGGTCGTGCAAGACTTAGTAAAAAGGCCGCTGATCACGTATATGAAATTGCGACAAGCTACAGTAATTTAGAGTACGATCTTGAAGCTGGAAAGCGCGGATCAAGACTCGCGGTTATTGAAGAACTTCTTGCTAAAGCATCTGGTGCAGAGGCTGCTATTGTGGTGAATAATAATGCTGCTGCCGTGTATTTTGTTTTATCAGCCTTTGCTAAAAATCAAGAGGTGCTCGTATCTCGAGGGGAGCTCGTTGAAATTGGTGGCTCGTTTCGCGTTTCTTCGATCATGGAAGAGAGTGGCGCACAGTTAAAAGAAGTAGGAACAACGAACAAAACGCATCTGCATGATTACCTTGATAATCGGTCGGATCAAACGGCAATGATTATGAAGGTACACACGAGTAATTTTGCAGTTGTTGGCTTCACGAAAAGCGTCTCATCAGGTGAAATTAAAACCGCACTCTTAGATGAGGGAGATACCGATACACTTGTATTTGACGATCTTGGTAGTGGTTCTTTGCATCCGTTTATCCACGAAGGAATCGGTGACGAACCGCTTATTAGCACGGCATTAAAAAGTGGCTGCGATCTCGTTTCGTTCAGTGGGGATAAGCTTTTAGGTGGACCTCAAGCAGGCATTATTGCCGGCAGAGCTGATTTGATCCAAAAGCTTAAAAAACATCAGCTTGCCCGTGTGTTACGTGTAGACAAAATGACGCTCGCTGCACTTGAAGCCACGTTAACCGACTATGTGTACGGCAATAGCGAGGCGATTCCTACTGTCTCAGATATTCGTCGTGATAAAGATGACATAATGTCGGAATGTTCGACGTTTGTGTCGAGCCTTTCTTTATCGAGTGTGCAGCTTGAGCAAGTGGAGGACCTCTCTAAGGTTGGTGGGGGAACAATGCCACTAGTAGAGCTACCCACTGCTGGTCTTGTGGTGAAGCATCCTTTACTTTCTGCTTCACGTTTAGAGACCTATTTTAGGTCTTTTGAAACGCCGATCATTGGTCGAATTAGATCGGACATGTATTTTTTAGATTTTAGAACGTTAACAGCTGACGATCAAAAAGTAGTAAAGCGAGCATTAACTGCGTTAGATAATGAATTTCTTTAAGTAACTAAGCAGGGAATTTAAGGCTTGCATTGAAGGCGTTTTCACTTCATAATTAATGCTGTCGTCTAACGTTTTCTGTGCAAGTTACGCGAAAAGTGTGTAAATAAAAACGATTTAGACAATATGGTTGATCTGTTATATGATTACAAATGAGGAGGGAATACATATGACTAAAGAAACAGTATTATTCGATTCAAAGCGTCAATTCGACGTAAATGGTCAAACGTATCATTATTTTGATTTAAAAGCGATTGAAGAGGCGGGAGTTGCGAATGTCTCGAAGCTACCATTCTCTGTACGTGTCCTTTTGGAGTCCGTACTTCGCCAGCACGATGGTCGTGTTATTAAGGAAGAGCATGTAACAAACCTCGCTAAATGGGGAACGGATCAGGTGCAAAACATTGATGTGCCATTTAAGCCATCCCGTGTTATTCTTCAAGACTTCACTGGGGTACCAGCAGTAGTAGACCTTGCGTCTTTACGTAAAGCAATGGCTGATATGGGTGGAGATCCTAAGGAAATCAACCCTGCTATCCCTGTTGACCTAGTAGTTGACCACTCTGTTCAAGTTGATCACTTCGGTCAATCAAACTCCCTACGTAAAAACATGGAGCTAGAATTTGAACGTAACGAAGAGCGCTATAAGTTCTTAAGCTGGGCTCAAAAGTCCCTTGATAACTACCGTGCTGTTCCTCCTGCAACAGGAATCGTTCACCAAGTAAACTTAGAGTACTTAGCAAACGTTGTTCAAGAGACTGAAACAGCTGAAGGTGAGCGCATTGCTTTCCCTGACTCTCTTGTTGGAACAGATTCTCATACAACGATGATCAACGGCTTAGGCGTACTAGGTTGGGGTGTTGGTGGTATTGAAGCAGAAGCTGGAATGCTTCAGCAACCTTCTTACTTCCCAGTACCAGAAGTTATCGGAGTTAAGTTAAATGGAGAACTACCTGAAGGAGCAACGGCAACGGACTTAGCGCTTAAAGTAACAGAAGTATTGCGTAAGCAAAACGTTGTTGGTAAGTTTGTAGAATTCTTTGGTCCAGGTCTTTCTAAAATGACGCTTGCTGACCGCGCGACAATCTCAAACATGGCTCCGGAATATGGTGCTACGTGTGGATTCTTCCCGGTTGATAAAGAGACGTTAAACTACTTACGTTTTACTGGACGTAGTGAAGAACTAGTAGCATTAGTAGAGGCTTACTCAAAAGCGAACAATATGTTCTATACAGAAGGCTCTGAAGATCCTGAGTTCACAAAAACGGTTGAAATGGACTTAGCAGATATTAAGCCTAACCTATCTGGTCCTAAGCGTCCGCAGGATTTAATCCCTCTTTCTGATATGAAAAAGGAATGGCAACAGGCTCTTACAGCTCCTGTAGGTAACCAAGGCTTTGGGCTTTCACCTGAAGAAATCGCGAAGTCACAAGAAGTCACGCATCCAAATGGCGAGAAGTCTGTCCTTAAGACTGGTTCTATTGCCATTGCTGCGATTACTAGCTGTACGAATACATCGAACCCACACGTTATGCTTGGTGCAGGATTACTGGCGAAAAACGCCGTTGAAAAAGGGCTATCTGTACCTGCATTTGTCAAAACAAGCTTAGCGCCAGGTTCGAAAGTTGTAACTGGATACTTAGAGAACGCGGGCTTAATGGAGCCACTCAGCGCGCTCGGATTTAACTTAGTTGGTTACGGCTGTACAACATGTATCGGTAACTCTGGTCCACTTCCTGAAGAAATTGAAAAAGGAATTGCAGATGCTGACTTAACAGTTGCTTCTGTACTAAGTGGTAACCGTAACTTTGAAGGGCGTATTCACCCATTAGTGAAGGCGAACTACCTTGCTTCTCCTCCATTAGTTGTTGCTTATGCATTAGCAGGTACGGTAGACATCGATCTATACAATGATCCAATCGGTCAAGATGCTTCTGGTAAAGACGTATTCTTCCGTGATATCTGGCCTTCAAACGCTGAGATTGATGCTGCGATGAAGTCTGCACTAAGCTCCGATCTATTTAAGAAGGAATATGAGCGTGTGTTTGATGATAACGAAGAGTGGAACAACCTTGATACTCCGGATGGCGATCTGTACAACTTTGACTCTGAGTCAACGTACATTCAAAATCCACCGTTCTTCGAAGACCTTTCTCCAGAGCCTGAAGAGGTGAAGCCTCTATCAGCACTTCGTGCAGTTGCGAAGCTTGGTGATTCTGTTACAACAGACCACATCTCTCCAGCGGGATCTATTGCAAAAAATAGCCCTGCAGGAAAGTATTTAATGGAAAAAGGGCTTAGCCCAGCTCAGTTCAACTCGTATGGATCACGTCGTGGAAATCACGAAGTTATGATGCGTGGCACGTTTGCAAATATTCGTATTAAGAATCAGCTAGCTCCAGGTACAGAAGGTGGTTATACGACTTACTGGCCAACTGGTGAGACAATGGCGATTTACGATGCGTGTATGAAGTATCGCGATATTGATACTGGATTGATCGTATTAGCTGGACAGGATTACGGTATGGGAAGCTCTCGTGACTGGGCAGCGAAGGGGACGAACCTTCTTGGCATTAAAACAGTTATCGCAGAAAGCTTCGAGCGAATTCACAGAAGTAACCTTGTACTAATGGGCGTTTTACCACTTCAGTTCAAAGCTGGAGAAAGTGCTGATTCGTTAGGACTTACTGGTAAAGAGCACTTTGACGTACAAGTAACAAATGATATTCAGCCACGTGACCACGTAACAGTGGTAGCGAAGGATGAGGAAACAGGCAAAGTGACAACGTTTGAAGTACTTGCTCGTTTCGATAGCGAAGTAGAGATTGATTACTACCGTCACGGTGGTATCCTTCCAATGGTACTTCGTAATAATCTTCAAGAAGCATAAAAACGTTTTATCTCAAAAGCCTAAGGTGATCGCACCTTAGGCTTTTTTGCGTGCATGATTGTGTTGACGTGAATAACTAGCCCTTGTTCAACAAAGCCTAAGGAGACGTTTACAGAAGAGGGTGACGGACATGGAATTTTGGACTGGAGCAGAGGACTTACCTATTTGGGGGTTTTTAATTCGAGCCTTTATTATTTATGTGTATATCTTTTTAGTATTAAAAATTCTTGGACAGCGCTCTCTATCGGCGGTAAATCCAATTGATTTTTTATTTGGCGTCATTATAGGGGATGTGGTGGGGGAGCCTTTAGCTGCGGGAGATGTGGCACTTGGAGGTCCGCTGTCAGCTGCTGGCTTAATTGCCTTTCTACATTTGTCTCTTTCTTACATTTCTCTTAAAACACCAAAATTTAGACGAGTAGTCGAAGATGAACCTATTTTACTCATTCAAAACGGCCAAATCTTAGTGAAAGCCATGCAAAAAGCAAAAGTAACGGTAGAGTCTCTTCTTATGGATCTTCGTTTGCAAGGGTCCATTGATTTAAATGAGATTGATTATGCTGTGTTAGAAGCAAATGGTCAAATTAGTGTCATTCGCTATGCGGAAAACGAGCCAGTACAAGCAGGTCAACTTCAAGTAAAGGTTACGAAGAATGGGTATCCATCCATTGTGATTCAGGATGGTCGGTTCATTGATGCAAATATAGAGGGAAAGACTACGAGAAATGAGATTATTAAGGAATTAAAAAAGCAGCAAA
This sequence comes from Paenalkalicoccus suaedae, assembly GCF_006965545.2. Classification (NCBI taxonomy): domain Bacteria; kingdom Bacillati; phylum Bacillota; class Bacilli; order Caryophanales; family Bacillaceae; genus Paenalkalicoccus; species Paenalkalicoccus suaedae. Next base: position 1,919,638 of record NZ_CP041372.2, on the reverse strand, counting down.
TTCAATCTCACAAAGATGTATTTTTAATGACATATAATCAGGCTGGCGACTTTTATATAAGTGTGAGGTAAGGAATAAGGTGTAGCTCGTACTTGTAAATTAGCGGTGTTCATACGATAATTGTACATGACGTACATTAACGAAGGAGCATCATTGTGAAAACTCGACACCGACTATTTACTAGCACGACATCTAAATGGATGATTGCCTTTTTATTTTTTGCATACACCTTTCTCCTACTCTACACAGTCTTTTTTGCTTGGAATCACGGGTCGTCTTACGGACCGGCTGGGCCGGGTGGTAGAAACTATAATTTAGAGCCATTCTTAAGTATTTACAATATAGCAACATATAGTGATACAGTTTGGATACCTCTACGAATTTTAGTTGGGAATGTCATTTTATTCATGCCTTTTGGATTCTTATTTCCACTCATGGTAGAGAAATTCCGCAAGGCACGAGTCGTCTCAGGCATGATTACACCAATCATACTATCGTTTTTACTTTCCGTCACAATCGAGATAAATCAGTTCTTATTTACAATGCGTGTTGCTAACGTTGATGATGTGATATTAAACACATTAGGTGGCACACTTGGTGTTCTAATTTACCGAATCATGCGTTTAATTAGGAAATGATAGAGGGATCCTGCTTTTCAAGTGCCCTTTTTTCAATTTTTCTCAAATAAGAGCGATGGAACATATAGACAGCGAGTAAGAATACGCCGTATATGAGGACCATATAAATTAAGTCAATTGGGTTATTCACAATCGAATCTCCAACAAACGCAAATAGTGTCATAGCCGGAATTTTACCTAATGCAGACGCAATCGCATAAATAAAGAACGGCACTCGGCTTAGCGCTGAGTAGGCATTGATAATAATCGAAGGTATGACTGGAATCATTCGTAGGATCGTGATCGAAAGAAAGGCGTTGCGCTCAAAAAGAAGCGTAATTTTATGAGTGGCTTTGTAACCGTGCAGAATCTCTTGCCCTTTTTTCTCAAAACCGCCGTAGCGAATGAGGAGAAAAAAGAGGATGGAGGCACAGGTTGAACCGATCCAAATGAGTAGCGCTCCTTGAAATGGACCAAAGGCGGCACCAATAACTCCTCCTACGATTGGGTATGGGATAACAGGGAATAAAGACATAAGGGTTGCGATGACGGCAGTGATCATAAATGATTCCTGGCCGTTTTCGCTTAACCAAGCTATTAATTGCTCATGATACATAGCTAACACGAAAACAGTGATAGCAGTAACGATGATGACAGACAGTTTTCGTAGCATCGGATTAACCTCCTCAAAACGTAACTTTTCCGCATCATTATAGCATGAATGGAGTGTAAATCGTTTGTTTCACACTTGCACACGAGAGAACTAGGAAGGGGACTCGCATATGAATCAACAAAAGCCATATAAACCTATAGATGAACGACTAGAAGAATATAAGCGAATGCCTTTCTCAAATCTACATGAAGGCGAGCTCGTCCGAGCGCTAGAGGAAGCAACAACTCAATTAGAAGACTGGTATGCGTTATGTGCAGTTGCCCGATATGAGCGCAAGAAAGAATGGGATTTGCGGATAGAGGAGTGGCTGATTAAAGCAACAAAACAACAAACATCCTTCGTTAATAACGTGGTCTCTCATATTGTAGAGAAGGAGCTCCCTGTTAAGATCTTTGAGGATGCTTTCCCAAAGGTTCGCGAAACAGATCATAGCCAAGGAAAAAAGCAACAGCTCGGTAGATTAGAAGCTATGCTCGAAGACGGGCGTCAGCTACTAGCAGCGAAGATGAATTTACGCTCGTATAGTAGTGACAATCATTTACAAGAGAAGCTAGAGCTCTTAAATGAGATACAACAATCTATTTTAGAGGCTCTCCAAGCAGTGGAGGAATATCGAAAAACAATCAGTGGAATTTATTCCTCTAAGGATAAAAAGCAAGAGTTATCAGGAAAAATAGAACAAATTCAGTCGGCTGTAGCAGCATGGGACGACTTGCAAAATGAGGAAGAGAATGATGAGGCAATTGAAGAGCTTCATCGAATGATTGGTCTACATGAAGTGAAGAAAAAAGTAGAGTCCTATTATCAATACTTGCAGTTTGAAAGAGAGCGCTCGCGACAAGGCTATCAGCTACAGCATGGGCGTAGTCATCATATGATTTTAACTGGGAACCCGGGTACTGGTAAAACAACGATTGCGAGGCTACTTGCTAAGATTTATTACAAGCTAGGTGTTCTTGAAAGAGAGGACGTTGTTGAAGTCGATCGTTCTCAGTTGGTTGGGCCTTACGTAGGTCAAACGGAAGAACGTACGATGGACGTGATTAAACAGGCAATCGGAGGCGTATTATTTATTGATGAAGCCTATGCGCTAAAACGCGAGGGATCACAAGGCAGTGATTATGGTCAAACGGCGATTGATACCCTTGTGTCAGCGATGACAAATGGAGAATACGCAGGTCGCTTTGCGGTTATTTTAGCTGGGTATCCAGAAGAAATGAGAACCTTTTTATTAAGTAATCCTGGACTACGTAGCAGGTTTCCAGAATCAAATCACCTTCATTTACCTGATTATTCTCCGAGTGAGCTGACTGAAATCGGCGAACAGGTTGCTCTAGACAACGATTTTTTCTTAACAGAAGAAGGAAAAAAGGCGTTATTAGATCGTATAGCAAAAGAGCAGGTAGACGAAACCTTTGGGAATGCGCGCACGGTGCATAATATTATTTTAGACGCTATTTTCACGCAAGGAGCGAAGGCGACTCGTGAAGAAAATTATTCACGAGAGTCATTTGCTGTGTTAGATAAAGAAGCGTTTGCGCTTGATACGCCGTCTTACCATGCTGAAGAAAAACTAGAAGCACTTATAGGGCTAGAAGAAGTTAAAAAGCAAGTCAAGCAACTAGCGGCATTTGTGAAAGTACAACAGGAACGAGAAGATAAAGGCTTAAAGACAGTGCCGATTCAACTACATTCTGTATTCACAGGACCTCCAGGGACAGGAAAAACCACCGTTGCGGAAATTTACGGGCACATTTTGCATGAACTCGGACTGTTAAAGCGCGGACATTTAGTTGTTGCAGGTAGAAGTGATCTTGTAGCAGGGTATGTGGGCCAAACAGCGGTGAAAACGAAGCGAGTAATAAAGGATGCCCTTGGTGGTGTGCTATTTATTGATGAAGCCTATTCCCTTTTACGCGGGGGAGGAGAGGATTTTGGTCGTGAGGCCATCGATACACTCGTAGATGAAATGACAAAGCACGATGAGAATTTAGTTGTCATTATTGCTGGGTACGAAAAGCCGATACAGTCTTTATTAGAGAGTAATCAAGGGCTTGCTTCTCGGTTTAAAAAGACGATTACATTTAAAGAATATAGCATAAATGAGCTACTTTTAATTGCTGATTTTTATTTAGATCAGTTTGGGTACGAGCTAGAAAGTGGCGTTCGTGATAAAATTAAAGAAGCGATTATAAAATATCCACCTAAAGCGAACGCACGCTCAATGAAAGATCTTGTGCTTGAGGCCATTCAAGTACAGGCTTACAACGTATTAAGTGAAGAACGAGCAGACGTCGTTACATTAACAGAAAAAGACTTTGCTTTTTTATTGGAGGCATCATCATGATAGTCGAAACAACCGCAGACGTAAGATATGCAGAAACAGATCAAATGGGTGTCGTGTACCATGCTAATTACTTAGTCTGGTGCGAGATTGGACGAACCGCATTGTTAGATGCACTAGGGTATCGCTATGCGGATCTAGAGAAGGAAGAAATCCTGTCTCCAGTAACAAGCTTAGAAATGAACTACAAGCACCCTGCTAAATACGGAGAAACTGTTACGATCAAAACGCGTGTAGAAGCATATACAGGGGTGCGCGTCACCTATAGCTATGAAATAGTAAATGAGAAAGGCGATAGCTGTTTAGAAGGTACGAGCACCCATGCGTTAGTCAAAAAAGGGAGCTTTAAACCAGTTTCAATGAAACGAGTGAATCTAGAGATGCATGAGGCTTATTTGCGTGCAATAGGTAAGTAGGAGGGCATAAGGATGGCGTTTGGTGTGACGAAAGACGAACTGCGTCAATATAAAATACAGGCAGCCTCCGGAGAAATTGCTTTTTTAACGCATTTTTGGTTTGATGAACGCTTTCCACAGCATCAAACTGTGACAAAAGCTGCATCAAACGATAAACAAAGGCTAATCGAATGGGGGAAGCAGTACGGATTAAAGGAAGAGTGGATCCATGACGATGGACACTTTCCTCATTTTGATTTAATAGGTTCAACGGAATGGCATGTTTTACATCAAGAAAATAAAGCGGACAAGCTTCTATTGCTTCGAGCTAAATCTATGAAAAAGAAAGGAAGTTTTTAACGATGCACACGCAACAAAAAGAAATTATTCATGCACTCCAGGTGAAAGATCATATTGATGTAGAGGAAGAAATTCGTTCGCGTGTTAATCTTTTAAAAGCATATTTAAAAAAATCTGGACTCAAAGGATACGTACTCGGTATTTCAGGTGGACAGGACTCTTGTCTAGCAGGTAAATTAATTTCAATCGCCATCACCGAGTTAAATGACGAAGAGGAAAACGGAGAGTATCATTTTGTTGCTGTACGTTTACCTTATGGTGTTCAAGCAGATGAGGACGATGCACAGCTCGCACTCAAGTTTGTCGAGCCTACGAAACAAATTACCGTAGACATTAAGCCGGCAGTTGAGGCGTCAAATAACTCCTTCCACGCGGCAACTGGAGAATGGATGTCTGACTACGTAAGAGGAAATACAAAGGCACGCGAGAGAATGAAGGTACAATTTGATTTAGCTGCACACTATTCTTGCTTAGTTGTAGGAACGGATCATGCCGCTGAAGCTGTAACTGGCTTTTATACGAAGTTTGGTGATGGGGCGTGCGATATTACGCCATTATTCGGCTTATCAAAGCGCCAAGGAAAAGCCCTTTTAAAAGCTCTTAAAGGACCACAAAAGCTGATCGAAAAAGCGCCAACTGCTGATCTAGAGGATGATCGTCCTCAGCTTGCTGACGAAGAAGCGCTTGGTCTAACCTACGAACAAATCGACGACTACTTAGAAGGGAAAGAGATTGAAGAAGACGCGAAGAATAAGTTAGAAGATAAATATCGGAAAACGGAGCATAAGCGACAGTTACCTATTACACCTGCTGACTACTGGTGGCAGTCGTGATAGAGCGAGCTGATCTTCACATGCATTCCACAGCATCTGATGGTGGCTATGACAGCGTCACACTTATGCAAAAGTGTAAAGATGCAGGGATGACACTAGTCTCTTTAACAGACCATGATACAACGGAGGCTATACCAGCTGCGAGAGAGAAAGCAGAAGCGCTCTCTATGCTCTTTATAGAAGGGATCGAACTTTCCACAGCCTACGAAGGGGAGAGTGTTGATATACTTGGGTATGGGATTGATATTACTAGTGAATCCTTGCAAAAGACACTCTCTTTTCACCGTACTAAACGTCTTGATCGTATGAAGCAAATGATCTCGAAGTGTCAAGAGGAAGGAATGTCCGTCACACTTCCTGAGGTAGAGCAATTTGTGACTGGAAGTACGTATTCGCGACCTCATTTAGCGAAGCTATTAGTGGAGAAGGGCTACGTTGCTTCTGTTCAAGAAGCTTTTGAACATTATTTGGGCTATAACAAGCCTTGCTACGTAAAAAAAGAGGACGAAATGTCTCCGTCTGAAGCTTGCGCGACGATCCATGAAGCTGGCGGACTTGCCATTGTTGCTCATCCTGTTTACTACAAGATTGATTCTGCTATCTACTCGTGGCTTGTGAATGGGGAAATCGATGGCGTAGAAGTGTATCATCGTGATCACTCTTTAGACGATATAGAGCGCTTTAGGCATATTGTTGAATCAGCGGAACAAAAAACGGGGCGTTCGTTTTTTCAAACAGGAGGAACGGATTTTCACCATGAATCGTTCGGAAGAGATGGGGAAGTACTTGGTGAGTCTAAGTTACCCTACGCTCATGCAGATAAACTTTTTCGAACGATTTTTGCATCACGAATTTAACTGTTAGGGGGGAATAATTGTGGATGCGCTATACGTAATGGATCGCATGGATACGATTCACCCTTATTATCAGCCTGTTATTAATGCAGATGATTTTAAGGTAATTGGGTATGAAGTACTTGGAAGGATCGAAGGGGAATCAGGGGTTACCTCTTTAGGGCCCTTTTTTACGGACGCCACGATACCACCTGAGTACAAATGGGAAGTGGACCGCGAATTATACAAACAGGCTGTCGCGTGGGCGTTAACAGATGAGTCGAAGCCAAAGCTACACTTTAATGTAGATGCATTAGTTCTCGGACCGTTAAATAAAGTTGAGGAGCTCATGCAACTGTTTGCAAGCTTTGAAAATGATGGGCTTTTAAAACAGCAAGTCGTATTTGAAATACGATTACAAGGCTTTAAAGGTGAATTAGATGAAATGACGCACGTGTTCCACTATATGCGAGCAAGCGGTTATACGGTGTCTTTAGATGATGTTCGCATTACTGACACGCATTTAGATCAGTTCTCTACACTTGAGCCAAACATCATCAAGGTCGATGTCTCCGATTTACGCGAAACAACGTCGTATACTACATACAGTGAAATTTTAGATACGTTGGCTTTTTACACGCGTAAGCTTGGGACAACGTTGCACTTTAAGGGAATCCAAAATACGCATCAGCTTCAAATGGCATGGAGGCATGGAGGCAGGTATTTACAAGGCTATCTCTTTCAAAAGCCTGCGTCTGAACGTATTCCTGTTGAGTCATTCAAAGATCTTGTAAAAGCGAGCATTAACACGTTTATTGATTCTCAGCATAAGAGGCTCTCAAAAGAGTTAAAGCTATTAAAGCGTTTTGACAGATCTGTTGTTGATTGCTATAAAAAAGAAAATGAAGAAGCATTACTCGAGAAGTTATCCGCTATTTTCCGTCATGAATCGTTCCGGATGTATATTTGCGATAGCTACGGGTATCAGCTCTCACCAAACTGGCGTAAAAATGAAGAGATCTGGGATCGTGACGATAGAGCAGTAGGGAAGAACTGGAGCTGGCGTACGTATTTCCTCGATCAAGTGATGGAAATGAACTTTAATAAAAATGGCATGCTGTCTGATAAATACAGAGATATCGAAACAAACGAAGTGATTCGCACGTACTCGTTTCCAATTAACGAAGAAGCATATTTGTTTATCGATTTAGATCCACTTTATCTATACGAGCAGAATTGGTTGTTACAATGAAGCAAACCGCTACATGGAAGTTAAAAGGAACGTTATTTTTCTTCCATGCTACGATGACAATCATTATTAGCTATCTTCCTGTCTATTTTCAATATTTGGGACTAGAACCCGGCGAAATTGGGATTTTATTAGCGGTTGGACCAGCAGCTGCTATTTTAGCTCAACCATTTTGGGGATTTATGAGTGATAAATGGAAAACCGTTCGAAAAATTCTGTTGTTATGTTTAACATCAGGGCTTATTATCGGCTTTTTTCTCTTTCAACTATCTGAATACCTTCTAATTATTCCGATTATCTTTTTATTCTTCGCATTTCTCTCACCGGCTGGAGGCCTTGGAGATAGCTTGGCACAAAAAGTCGCGGTATCTCGCGGTGTGTCTTTTGGAAGCATTCGCATGTGGGGGTCTTTAGGCTTTGCCACCTCCTCACTTGTCAGTGGGTACTTATTAAGCATTATCGGAATTGAATTCATTTATAGTGTGTTTGCCTTATTATTAACAATTGCGATTGTGTTTGCATTCCTATCTCCAGATAGTGAACCATCTAAAAAACCAGTCTATTTAAGCCAAGTGGGTCAGTTGTTAAAAGAAAAACGGCTACTCGTGTTTTTGCTCTTTATTTTATCGATTAGTCTAACGCACCGGATGAATGATAACTATATGGGGCTGTATATCGTTGAGCTCGGTGCCGATGAGGCGACAATTGGATTAGCGTGGTTTATTGGTGTATTAGCCGAGGCAATTGTTTTTGCGACAAGTGCAATATGGCTTGCTCGTTTTAAACCACTGACACTCATTATGTTTGCCGCATTTCTATATGTCATCCGTTGGGGAATCATGTTTATTGTACCAGATGCCTCTTACGTGCTAGCAATACAAGCACTGCACGGCTTGGCCTTTGCAACCTTCTATTTAACCGGCTTCCAATTCGTATCAAGGCTCGTGCCAAGTGAGCTAGAATCAACCGGTCACCTTCTTTTCATTTCCGTATTCTTTGGACTTTCCGGGGTGATTGGATCATTAATAGGTGGGACAGTCATTCAAGCATTTGATGTGAGGAGTCTATACGCTGTCATGGCAGGTTTAGCGTTTATTGGATTTATTGCCTCCATTCTCTACCGACACTATTACACAGAAAAGAAAGTGGCAACGTAACGTATGAAAAAATATATGATTCTTTTATTGTGTGTCGTAACGGTAGCTGTTCTTATTACGCAGTGGGATACTATATCGGAATTACGCAGTGAGGATGCAACGGTACTAGCAGATTCGCTTTTTGATCGCTATGGCTATTGGATGCTTTTACTCACCATTACTCTCACCATTATTCAAAACGTGATTACCATTTTTCCTATTCTTATTATTATTACGATCCACTTTTTAGTATTTGACGTGACAACAGCATTTATAGCAACAGCAATCGCAACAACGATTGGTGCTAGCGTCTGCTATCTACTTGCTAAGTATGCAGGACAACGTTTTGTTGAACGTTTTTGGCAAAAAAGGCAGGAAACTGCTAACAGAGTTGTCGAATTACTTACTACATATGGCGTACTCATGCTCATCATTTTAAGAAGCCTTCCATTTATGCCGAGTAATGTCATATCCGTTGCTGCCGCAGTAACTCCCATGCGAACATCCACTTATATGATTGGTAGCGCGCTCGGTAATATATCAATGGTTTGGCTATTAAGTTTATTAGTAGCACCACTTTGGGCAGAATCTTTTACGTCATACCTTATCTCCTATATCATATGTATAACGCTACTTTTACTTGCGACTACAGTCGCTGTGTTGCGTAAAAAGAGAAGGAGTGGATCAGTATGATTGTATCCGTCTCATTGCTTACTATTACGGCGTTACTGACGATTTTTCTCGTCGTGAAGACAATTCGCGCTCCTTATGCTAGCCCTGCTATTAAAGAGATTGCGCCTGCTATATCTAGCAGCTTAGTTAATGGAAGCTCGATGTTTAGTCACCATTTAACGGCAACCTTATTGCACCTTACTCAAAAAGGGGCTATTGTTCTTCAAAAAAACGAGGAGCAAGTAGGATTTCGACTAGGGGATATGAAAACAACTCTATTAAAGCACGAACGTTTTGTCATGGAGTGGCTCCTCCCAGCTAATCAGGAAGGCATCTTTTATCCTGAGAATGTCCGTCAGATGACGGAATCGGAGGATGGGAGAGCAGCATTTTTAGATAACCTGACTGTGTTTGAAAAGAGGGTGAAAGAGGACTTACAGGAGATTGGCTTTGCGCAGTCGTTTGATTCTATTAAGAAGCCACTTTTGTTAATCGCTTTTGTCCAATTAATTGGAGGTGCAGCCTCTCTGTTTGTTACGACGCTAATAGGCGTTCTTCTATTACTAGCATCTCTATGTACGTTTATTCTTGCTATGCAGGCCTCTTGGCTGACACCAAAAGGACGCGCTGCGAAAGAATATGTCCAAGCTAAGAAGGAGCGGTTGCGTTTTGGTGATATTAGTGATGATCAAGACGGACTTACAGCTGATTATGTGGAGGCAATTGGTCTTGGTTTGAAGCAGGATTACATCAAGCGTTTTCCACTTCGTGAAACGTCTCCACTTAGACAGGATGTCGTTCCGCTTTATGCAATGGTACCGGGAGTGACCGCGCTTAGCGTGGAGGGAGTTAAGGTTACAGACGATATGGATGCTGCTTTTTCAGCTGCAACGATCGGTGAGGTAACCCCATACTCCTTAGATGATAGTAGTTTGGATTAAGATCTATAGCGCTTAAACTGCCACATCACCATTTTGTGTAAGGTAGCCTGCGTAAAACGGTACATCCACCAAGGAAGGGATGGTTTATAGTGGGTAATCGCTGTATAAACCATTCCTTCTTTTTGATTCGATCGCATGAACCATAAGCGCCCTAATGTACGTTGCTTTCTGTTTGTTAATAGCCCTCCTGATATAACATAAGAGCTAAAGCAGGCATCGTCATGATGCTTCTCGCGACGAAGGGTCAAAAGCGGCAGGCGAAGGAATGCTAGTTGAAATTCTATCTGCTCTTCCAAATTGCGAACACGAATGAGCTTTTTTGTAAACAAAGGTAAAAATCGAAAGTAGCTTGCTGCAAGTTCGTCTGGATGAACATCGCTAGCTTCCTGCCAAGCTTGGACGGACGTTACGCTCTTTTTTGTATCCTTTACTTGTTTAATCGAAGCTTGTCGTTTAATCGTTAATTTACAAGCGTTTTTATCTGCGTAATAAGTAAATAGCTCTAATAGAAATGCTTCTCTAATGACGTGGTTACCTTGCTGGAGTTCGTCACCTGTTGAGAGTGGGGTTAACAGAGTGAGCTTATCATACTGCTCACAAACTCTATTTAGAGCAGTTGGGCTTATTCGAAGTTGTCCCTTTTTTAGAGCACCGCTTATATGTAAAAGATCTGTATGACCGTATTTTTTTCTTTGTAAATCACGAGCTGTTGCTTCGTGACTATTATATATAATCGCTTCTTTCTTCACGACGATCACCTCTATTTAACGTAGATTCTGATTAATATCTTATCATGAATAGAGAGCTCTAAATATTAGAATTGTATGAGAAATAGATGAAAAAAAGGAGGAAATATTGATGAAAACCTTTACATTATGTTCGTTCGATATGTTACTTGAAAACAAAGACCAACATACTGAAAATCACTCTGTCCCACTTCTCGATGGATTAATTATTAATAAAGAGGAAGCGCAAAAAAATTGGTTAATTGAATTAGTGGTTCATGAGGAGTGGAAAACATTTTTTGAAGAGTATAAGCTCAGTCAAAAAAAGGTGTTGTCTCAGGCGACGATCACAAAAAAAACGAATGATCCTGCTACGTTATCTTGCACAGTGACATCGGTTTTCCCGTTAAAAGAAGAACAGATCGTCGTACATTTAGAGGGATCGATTGTTACACAAAAAGACGACGTGACAGACTTGCTTCTTGAAACGTTAATTGAAGAGGGATTTACGGGGAAAGAACTGTATGAAGAATTCCGTAAACGAAAAAAAGACCGAGGTCGTGCTATTCAAAGCGTTTTAACGCATTCCCACTCAGAAGAGGAAAAGCGTGATAATCAATGAAAATAATTGATGCACACATTCATCTTTCTCACATTGAATCCTTTAAACAAACAGCTAAAAAGAGATCCTTTGTCGATTACCGACCTAGTGGCTATGTAAAAGAAATGAAGGAGAACAATGTGATAGGCGCTATCGGCATGGGCCTTAGAGAGCTTGAAGGAAGTGAAGGCTTCCCTGATTCACGAGCATCGTCTCCAATGGAGCTTGATATGCTAAAGAAAGAAAGCTTACCGATTGGACTGTGTCCTGGCATTAACCCATATAAGCTTGGCGCAATAGAATTAGAGCGCTTAGAGCAACTCATTTTGCAAGATCATGTAGTTGGAATAAAAATTTATTTAGGTTATTATCCTTTTTATGCGTATGACCGCTGTTACCAGCCAGTGTATAAGTTGGCAGAGGATTATCACATTCCTGTCGTCTTTCACACCGGAGATACATATTCAGAGCGAGGGCTACTTAAGTACGCTCATCCACTAACAATAGACGAAGTGGCAGTTGCTCATCCTAATGTAACCTTTGTTTTAGCCCATCTAGGCGATCCTTGGATGCTAGATGCAGCTGAAGTCGTCTATAAGAATAAACGAGTTTATGCCGATCTATCAGGTCTTATTGTAGGTGATCAGAAAGAAGTACAACGGATCTCTACTACACCGCATTTTTTCGATCACTTTAAACACGCGCTCGCTTTTTGTGATAGCTACGATAAGCTTCTTTTTGGCACGGATTGGCCACTCGTTCCAATTGAGCCGTATGTGAGATTCATTAAAGAGCATATCCCTTCTAAGCATTGGGAGTCGGTTTTTCACGATAATGCGCTAACTGTTTTTCCGAAGCTAAAAAATCTGCTGAAATAGAGCCTGTAAAGAGCTTCTCTAAGTAAAACCGAACACGCTGGCGCAATTGCACGTTCACATACTTAATTGTAACGACATAGTTGCGAACAACGACTGTATATTCACTAAACGTTTTATCACGAGTAGAGGACTGGATCGTAATTTGTTGCTGTTCTAGGTGCATTCGAACTTGATAGAGTTGTTTACTAATCTCTTGTAAAGATAGATGAAGCAGGTGTTCGTAGGCCTCTTTTATTTTAAATGGACTTTTATCAACCAGTTTTAAATCTCGTTCTAATACGGCTCTCGATAATGTTAAGACAATGTATGTTTCAATAAAGTTTTCTTCTTGCTCGGTGAGCTTCATACGTTTCCCTCCAAACTAGAACGTATGTTCGTATTTTATATTTTACTTCTTTTTTAGCGAATGTCAATCAGAAAGCTTGCACTTGAGATTTTTTCCAACTAGCTTTACAATGATGAAGGTAATGAACAGCATGAAAGGATTGGGACAAATGAAAAAAACAGCAATAGCATTAAGCACACTTTTCGTATTAGCTGCTTGTGGTAATGACGCGGCAAATGAAGGTACGATTGAGATGGACAACACGAACAATACAAACGCAACAGAAGAGACAAATGAAGCGACAAATTCGTCAAACAATGCCTCAGAAGAAGGAAACAATGAGCCTACTGATGATGCAATGGAGGAAGAAATCGATTTAGAGAATTTAACGTATCCTCAGCTTGAGGATACTGTAGCTGAGAATGAAGAAGAGGCCATTATTACTACTAATTATGGGGAAATTAGAATCAAATTATTCCCTGACGTAGCGCCACTTGCAGTAGAGAACTTTTTAACGCACGCAGAGGAAGGCTATTATGACGGATTGATTTTTCACCGAGTTATCGAGAACTTTATGATTCAAGGTGGAGATCCAACTGGTAGTGGCATGGGCGGAGAAAGTGTCTTTGGTGAATCGTTTGAGGATGAGTTTGATCCATCATTAGCTCATTTTAAAGGTGCACTATCGATGGCAAACAGTGGACCAAATACGAATGGTAGTCAGTTCTTTATCGTTCAAGCAGGTCCTGACGCAGTATCTGCAGAAATGTTTGAAGGCAGTGGATTCCCTCAGTCAACAGTAGATATTTACTTAGAACAGGGAGGCACACCTCACCTTGACTTTGGTCACACGGTATTCGGTCATGTGATAGAAGGTATGGATGTTGTTGATGACATTGCAGCCGTTGAAACAGGGGCCGCAGACCTCCCTGAAGAAGAAGTGATTATTGAGACAATTGAAGTAGTAGAGTAACGTTATATGGAGGAGCCAGCATGGGTTATGTTGGCTCCTCTTTTTTTGTGGTTTTTGGGAGGGTTGGTGTAATCGCGCAGGTTTGAGGGGGGATCGCGCGAGTTGGAGTGGCAACTGCGCGAATCTCAAGCACAACCGCGCGAAAAACACGTCTGACTGCGTATCGTGAAAATAATCGCGCAAGTTTGAAGGGGGATCGCGCGAGTTAGAGGTACAACTGCGCGAATCTCAAGCACAACCGCGCGAAAACCACGTCTGACTGCGTATCGTGAAAATAATCGCGCAAGTTTGAAGGGGGATCACGCGAGTTAGAGGTACAACTGCGCGAATCTCAAGCACAACTGCGCGAAAACCACGTCTGACTGCGTATCATCCAAAACCCGATCTCCCCAAAAACAACCAAGCCGACTAACCACTCAATCACACCCACATAAAAAAGAGACCAAGACAAATGTCATTCACATTTATCTTAGCCGCTTTTACTATTCCTCTATAATGGCGGATGAATATGGAGGGAGGATTAAAGTGTTCGCATCCATTCTCGCTTCATCACTATCTGCAAACAAAAAGTGAGTGCCACTCACATCTGCTACTTCCACCTCTTCACTGCTCATATTATGATACACGTAAAGAGACTGATCTTCGGACTCGCGTTTAAAGCTAATGACATTCTCATTTTCAGTCGGAGCTTCCTCTAAGTCTCCAGTCAAAAGTGCTTCTTGTTGTCTACGAAGATGCATCCATGTCTGATAGTGACGCCACATAGAGCCTTCCTCTTCCATTTGACTAGCTACTGATTTATCTTCCTCTAATGGGTGACGAGCAGCGATCCAATCCGTTTCCTTCTCTCCCTCTCCCCATATGAATGGTTCTCTAATATGCTCATCCGGCTTACGCCCTTCCATTCCGAGCTCTTCCCCATAATAAACGAAGGGAGCGCCTGGTAAAGTTAAGAGGAGAGAAGCCGCCATTTTAGCACGATCTTCGTTCCCTTGAAGCTGACTCATCACACGATCGATATCATGATTGGTTAAAAACGTCGCGTCTATATACGTGTCCGAGTACTCTTCGTATCTTTCTAATACAGCTAAATGTGACGAGACAAGGCGTGATCCGCGCTCACTTCGAGCCGCAGACAAGAGTTCTTCCGCCAAATTAAAGTTAAATGTAGCATGAAGCGCGTCATCTAAGTATGGTCCGACTACTGCTGGCACATCCCATACCTCTCCTAGAAGAAAAACATCCTCATGGCGTTGTTCCATTTCAGCGCGGAATTCTTGCCACCAAGCTACACTTTTTTCGTTTTCTGATGGGAAAATATGTTTTGCGGCATCTAATCTAAAGCCATCCACACCCATACTTAGCCAGTAGTCACCAATATCAATGAGTTCCTGTCGAACTTCTTCATTGTCTAGGTTTAAATCTGGCATACGATCCCAAAATACGCTCATGTATTGATTGGGAGCTGTTCCATGCCAGTAAGACTGTCCCCATTCTCCGCGTTCTGATAGATTCGTCTCTTCGTCCGCCCATATGTACCAGTCACGGTAGTCACTATCTTCATTCGAAATAGCATCCATAAACCAAGGATGATCATAGCTTGAATGATTCACGACGTAATCCATGATAATTTTAAGGTCCATTTCCTCTGCGGTCCGTAAGAGCTCCTTGAAATCATCGAGCGTACCGTATTCTTCGTTAATACCGTAGTAGTCTGTCACATCGTAGCCATGATAGGAGGGAGAAGGATTGATTGGCATAAGCCAAATCCCTTCCGCACCTAGCTCCTTAATATAGTCTAGGTTTTCTGTTAATCCTTTAAGGTCGCCAATCCCATCGCCGTTACTGTCGGCAAAGGCACGCACAAATACCTCGTAATAGACGGTCTCAGGATAGCTGTTTAAAAGAGGTGTGTCCATCTCTGTGACTGTGCGATGAGTAATACTAGGTAGCTCGTTTATCTGATTTTCACTAGTCGAAGAAGTATCACTCGTGTCCGTTGAATCTCCGTTACTAGAGGAATCGTCTATTGCAATCGGTTCCGTGTTATCGCCATTCTCATCCGAGCTAGTAGCCGCATTGTCCGTGCAGGCAATAAGTAGGCTTGCTAGCAATGGATAATACCATAATCGCTTCATTATCATCATCCTTTATTTATCATTGAAAACGTTTGCTTTAATAAGTGTATACGGGAAGATAACATCTGACAAGACAAAAATGCAACCGGTTGCAATTAATTGTATAAGATCACGAGTTAAGTGGCTCGGATGATGATAAGTCATAGAGGATGAGGCTAATAAACGATTTAAATCATTAGAATTTCCTTAAATTCGATACCAAATAAAAAAGCCCCGCACTAAACTAAGTGCGAGGACAGATTTTTATTTACCGTGATCACGTAGCGTATAAAATGCCATAATTCCTAAAACACCAAAAGATAGTACGGAGAACGCTACCAATGTAAATCCAGTTAATTCTCCACTACTATCTCCGCTACCACCGCCAGCTGCGAATGCAACCGTAGGAAGAAGCATAAGAATAGCGACTAAAACACTAACGGGTAAAAAACGTTTCATCATTTTGTGACCTCCAATTCTACTTCCATATCCTCTCTATTATAAAACGAATGAAGAAGGCATTGCAATAACCTTTCAAGAACAATCCATGAACACTTATAGTTCTTTTGTATTACTATAATATATGCAGAAAATCTGGATTTTACTAGCAAGACATGGTAGTATATGAGTACAAGTACATAGATGCGGAAGGAGAATGACCGTTGCAAACAGAAATCTTACTCGAAAGCGGTACAAATGAACTCGAGGTAATCGTTTTTGAAGTTGGTATTGGTACATTTGGTATAAACGTAATGAAGGTCCGAGAAATTATTCAACCAATGGATGTTACCCTGATGCCGCACGCGCATCCGCACGTTGAGGGTATTATTCGCCTGCGTGAAGAAATCATTCCGGTTATTGATTTAGCAAAAGCAATAGGCTATCCACCATCAGATACACCACGCTCTGATAAGCTGATTGTAGCAGAGCTCAATCAAATGAAGGTAGCCTTTCACGTTCACTCTGTCTCACGCATTCATCGCATTTCGTGGGAGCAAATTGAAAAGCCAAATCAACTTGGTCAGGGTCTTCAAGACTTAACAATCGGCGTTATCAAGATGGAAGACAATATGGTGCTATTATTAGACTATGAAAAAGTTGTTTACGATATTATGCCTGAAGCGGGTCTTGCTGGTGCGACTGTTACAACGAAAAACGAAAATCGACAGTATAAGAAGCTCTTAATTGCGGAAGATTCCCCAATCTTAAGACAGCTGTTACATGACACACTTTCTAAAGCTGGATATTCTGATCTTGTTTTTAAAGAGGATGGGAAGCTTGCGTGGGAAGAATTATCAGCTAATGCTACAGCGTATGACGGAATTATTACTGATATCGAAATGCCAACGATGGACGGTCATCATTTCACTAAAAAGATTAAAGAAGATGCCGAGCTCCAATCGTTACCTGTAATCATCTTCTCTTCGTTGATCTCAGGAGATTTGTTTCATAAAGGAGAAACAGTGGGAGCAGATGCACAAATCAGCAAGCCAGAAGTAAATATGCTCGTAAACCACCTAGATCGACTACTACATGTGTAACTGCATAAAAAAAGCCTGTTGCTATTCATTAGCAGCAGGCTTTTTTTTGTATAAACTCTATTAACAAAAAATTCACACAAATACACAATTGTTTTATAACAAAAGGTTGTAATCTGCATACTGTTATAATACAATGAAAACAATTAAGAACAAAACAATTTATTTGGAGGCGATTTATCGTGTTGATGACAAGTAGTGAATTTTTCCGTAACCTACCGCCAAAGCAGTGTACAAAATGTGGATCACATTTAGATGAAATGCACGAATCATATGTGCAAGAATGTGATTCGTGTCAAACAGAAGGTATTTGGGCAAAACCAAACTAAATCTGTTACAATCCCGTGGGATTTCCTACGGGATTTTGTTATGAGCAAAAGGACATTTGCCGAAATCTCACCTATTAACGTATACTTACTACGTTAATAGGAGGTGGTACAGATGCAAAAATGGATTGAGCAAGCAACCCATGATGTACGTGTATTTTTTGAATCAGACTCGACAGGGCATGACTTCGCCCACATAGAGCGAGTGAGAAGCATGGCGCTACGTCTGGCAGACATAGAACATGCTGATAAAGCGGAAGTTGAGTTAACCGCTATCCTCCACGATTATGGTGATGAGAAGTTTTATGCAACCAAAGAAGATGGGGGAGCTGCGCTTAGACAATGGCTTGACCAAACAACGCTACTACCAGAACAAAAAGATAGAATCGAGACAGCAATACGAACCGTGGGGTTTAAAGGCGGGACAAATGAGTCACCGAAGACACTGCTTGCTAAAATTGTTCAAGACGCGGATCGTCTCGATGCTATTGGCGCGATTGGAATTGCACGCACATTTATGTATGCAGGAGCAACGGGGAGTAAGATGCATGAGGATAAGCAGCAGATAAGAGACGCTATGACTGCCGAAGAATATAGAGATGGGACATCTACTGCTACCCAGCATATGCATGAGAAACTGTTAAAACTAAAAGACCTCATGCAAACAAAAGCGGGCAAACAAGAAGCGGAGAAAAGACATCAGTTTATGCTAGACTTTTTAGAGCAGTTTAACAAAGAATGGAATAGGGGAAACTAGTAAAAGAAGCTTTTAAACTCTAACAGGAAAGGATGAATACATATGAGACTAGAAGGAAAAAAAGTATTAACCGTAATTGAGGACGATTTTGAAGACTCCGAGCTTATTTATCCGCACTACAGAATGCAAGAAGAGGGGGCAATTGCTCACATTGCAGGGCTCGAAAAAGAGAAAGTATATGTAGGGAAAAATGGGGTGCCAGTAACATCTGATTTATCTTTTGATCAAATTGACATTACAGAATATGATGCTCTTTTAGTGCCAGGTGGTTGGGCTCCAGACAAGCTACGACGCTATCAAGAAGTACTTGATATGGTCACGTACATGCACGAGCAAAAAAGAGTCATAGGGCAAATTTGTCATGCTGGTTGGGTGCTCATCTCCGCGAATATTTTAGAGGGCGTAACAGTCACAAGTACACCAGGAATTAAAGATGATATGACGAATGCTGGAGCTACGTGGCTAAACGAGGAAGTCGTAACGGATGGACATATTGTTTCAAGCAGACGCCCGCCAGATCTACCTGCATATGGTCGAGCGTTAGTTGCAGCAATTGAAAAGTAAGGAAACGTGGAAAGGGGATGCCTACTATAGGGCAACTCCTTTCCCTTATTATGTATTGTGACAGGGAGGAAGCATAGGCATGGAAAAATGGATTGAGCATATTCAAAAGCATACTCTATCACTTGATGAGAGCAACCCACATTTACATAACGAAGACCTCCTAGCCTATTTGTCCTTTTATTCCTTTCATATGGACAGGGTACATACCTATCGATGTGGCTTTGTCCCGTCGGCTCATTTCCGCATCTTTACTCAACTATTTTCGCGAAAAAAAGCAAAGGGACTAGTCGTGCTCGTTCATGGTTATTTAGATCATGCAGGAGGACTTAGCAAAACCGTCAACCATCTACTTGAGGATGGTTATGATGTATTAACCTTAGATTTGCCTGGGCACGGAATGACAGAGGGTGGGAACGGCTCCATTCGAACGTTCGATGAGTACGTGCAGGCAATCATTGATGTATGTGAAACGTCGACATACTACGTGAAGCAAACAACTATTATCGGAATGGGGCATAGTACGGGGGCTGCTATGCTATTCCATACAGCTTGTCAAAACAAAATAAAATTTGATCGACTTATTTTTGTTGCACCATTATTTATGCCGTTTAGGTGGACGCTTGTAAAAGGCATTATTAAAGCAGCAGGAAAAGTGCGTCCGAGAAGCAGAAGACGATTCAAACGGAATTCTGCGGATCGAACGTATCATAGTTTTATAAAAAAAGATCCGCTCCAGTCAAAATGGTTGCATGCAGACTGGTTATTAGCAATGGAAGCATGGCAGTCTTCCATTGAAAATTGTCTCGTGTACAAAAATCCCGTCTATTTAATCCAAGGGACGAAAGACACAACAGTAGAATGGCCAGTGAATATTCGTTTTTTTCGCAAAAAATGTAAAAATATCCAGGTGATGCTGTTACCGGAAGGACGCCATCAGCTATTGAATGAACGTGGTCTCTATCGAGAAATCATTATGGAAAGAATCTCGCAGTTTCTGCGCCAATCTGTAAAATAAACTATTTTTAACTCATCTAGCCTATACAGATTCTACTATGTTAAAATAGGAAAAAGGTTGCTTCTATGAAGAGCCAATTTAATACAGATTGAGGGTGACATGTGCGATGGACATTTCTGTTCAAGCATTTACAAACGCCTTACTAGAAGGCGATCACGGTCGGTCACTCGCCATCGTTCAAAAGTGGAGAGAATCCGCTTCGAGATTTCACGTATATCGCGATCTTTTTACACCGGCGATGTATGAAGTAGGGCGCCGCTGGCAGCGCAATGAGATCAGTGTAGCAGAGGAGCACTTAGCAACTGGCGTATGTGATTTTGTGCTAACGCAAACAGAGTATGAGCTTGTAAAGCATTCCGCTTCCATAGATGCAACACCCAAGGCCTTATTTTTCACGGTCGAAAATGAAGCACACTTTTTAGGGATGAAGATGGTGTCTATCCTCTTTAGGGAAAGGCAGTGGAACGTTCGGTTTATGCAGGCAAATGTACCACTAGAGGACTTGATGAAGGAAGTAGAGAAGTGGCGTCCAAGCGTCATTGGCGTTTCTTTTTCCCTTGCATACCGAGTGGATGAGTTAACTAAATATTTAAAGGCCTTTGCAGAGAGCGATGTCGAGATGGATGTCCTAGTTGGAGGAAGACTAATCTCTAGATATGATTTTTCCTCGGTAGGTTCCTTGAACACCTATTTTGTAAAGGATTTAGATGAATTAATGACATGGTTTAAGACTTATAAACAGACTGGACGGGATGTAGCAGATGGAAAATCAGGGACCACTTCCATTATTTAAAGTAAATACGGAGCTCGTTATTATGGAGAGGTCAGATGAAGCTGTCCGCTTATTTCCACACGTGGAAACACTTGAAAGACTTGTGGATCGAGAAAGCAGGGAGAAGTTTATCCTTGAGATGAGCGCAACTAACAAAGAGTCGCAGTTTGAGATTAACGTGACGACGAAAAAAAAGCCTTTAGAGCTGTTCACCGTCTTTACAAAATGGGTGGACAGCTCTTGTTACTGCTTATTCGTACCACAATCAAAAGGATATGAGCGTGTTGAGTCGCAATTAGTTGCCTTACAACAACGACTTCACGAAACAAACTTTGAGCTCTTCGAAAAAAAGGAGGAGCTCTCAGACCTCATGGGACGAGCAAATGAGCTGTCCGGTCCCTATATTGAGCTCTCTGATCGAGTAGCACTTGTTCCTATCTTTGGTGATGTTTCAGAAGCAAAAGTCGAAGCTATTCGCTACAACCTCTTAACGAAAGCGTACGCTGATCAACCGGATCGCATGCTGATTGATTTTACTAGTGTGGGACGAATTGCAAATGAAGGCGTTCAAGCATTAAAAGAGATGGTGTTAACCCTCCAACAAATGGGCATTGAAGTAATCATTTTAGGATTACATCCACAGCACGCTCGCAAGTTGCAATCGCATATAAAGGAACTACAAGTAGAATTTGATCGATCGACGAAAACAGCGATCAAAAAATGGCTACTACACGAATAGGTCGAACTATCCTTTATGGACGGTTCGACCTTTTGCATCCATCATCTAAAAAAGGAGTTCATACAATGACCGCGTATAATCATTTAAAGAATGAGACATCCCCTTACTTAAAGCAGCATGCTCAGGATCCAATTGACTGGTACCCATGGGGAGAAGAGGCCTTACAAAAAGCTCGCGACGAAGATAAACCCATTTTCCTCTCTATTGGTTACTCGACCTGCCACTGGTGCCATGTGATGCAAAAGGAGACGTTTTTAAACGAAGAAGTTGCCAAGCAATTAAACGAAACAATGGTTGCTATAAAGGTGGACAGAGAAGAACGCCCAGATATTGATCAGCTCTACATGCAGGCATGCCAGGTGATGACAGGACAAGGCGGTTGGCCAATGAGCTTATTTTTGCTACCAGATGAACGACCGTTTTATGCTGGACTCTATTATCCTCCCTACGCAAAGCGAGGCGTCCCAGGATTTATAGATGTTGTGTCGCAATTAAGTCACGTTTACAACGAGCAACGCGTAAACGTTATTCAAACAGCATCGAACTTAACAGCAAGGCTTAAAGAGACAATTGATCATTCTACAAAGGCCTCCGTATCGTCTAAGCACTATAACCAAGCAAATACGAGGCTACTAGAAGAAATGGATCAAGTTTACGGTGGATTTTCGGACGCACCAAAGTTTCCGATGACACAAAATATTAGTTTTCTATTACGCTTAGGTAATGAAGAGCCTGTATATAAAACGCTTGATGCTATGGCAAACGGAGGAATTTATGATCACCTTGGCGGTGGTTTTTCTCGCTATTCCGTCGATCAGCGCTGGCACGTCCCCCATTTCGAAAAAATGTTAAATGATCAAGCCCTTCTCATCATCGCTTATGTAGAGGCATTTAGTAAAAGCGGTCGGGAGTCGTACAAACAAATTGCTACAGATACCTACACGTACGTGACAAACACGTTAGAAGCGAAAGGCGGCTTTTATAGTGCAGAAGATGCGGATAGCGAAGGGGTAGAAGGAGCGTTTTATGTCTGGGATAAACGAGAAATAGAGGAGCTATTGCGTGAAGACAGCGCGCTTTTTTGTGAAGCCTACCACGTGACAGAAGAGGGCGTATTAGATCACAAAAACGTTCTTGCCTTCCTTGAGACAGATATCGATGATTTAGGAGAGCAATTTTCTATAACAAAGCAAGAATGCTTAACGAGACTAAAACAGGCGAAGAAGCGTTTATTCGAAGTAAGAGAGAAGCGAATCCGACCACACATGGATACGAAGATTAAGACGGCTTGGAATGCGCAAATGGTAGCGGCTATTGCGCTGTATGCACGTGTGATTGAGGACGATGCCATCAACCACGCAATAGACCAGTTTCATTTTATCGAAAACACGCTGGTGACAGATGGAAGAGTAAGATCTGTTTATACAGATGGAAAAGCATCTGGTCATGGCATATTAGAGGATTATGCGTCAATGTTATGGGCGGCGAATGAGCTCTTTGAGACGACAGGAGACACATTTTATAAGGAAAGAGCAAGGTACTATGCAACGCAGGCAGTGGAATTATTTTATGATGAAGAGGGCGGATTTTATTACTATGGGTCCGATCAACCACCACTCTTTATGCGCACTAAAGACGACTTTGACGGCGCGACGCCATCTGCTAATAGCATGATAATAAGAGAGCTTGCAAGACATAGCACGTGGAGCGAGGACCAAGCCTTTGAGCAGGAGATCGATGCTTCCCTTAAGCGATTTGCCAAAGTGGCAGACCGGGTCCCACACGCTGCGCCTCACTTACTTGTTGCGGCGATGCATATGGAGAGATCACAACAGCTTTACATCGTTGCAGATGAATCTGATCCACTATACCAGTCGGTCAAGCGTGGCTTTTACCCATTTGTTCAAATGCGACGCGTGGATGAGGCGTCTGAGCTACCTCTTGCGTACCAAACAGCTGTGACAGAAAAACCAACCTATTTACTTTGTGAGCACGGCTCTTGTAAACTTCCAACTTCAAGCTACGAGGCAGTCCTTGCACAATTAACTTGATTGACGAACGTATATTCGATACACTTCTATGTAAGAATGGAGGGACAGCATGTTAGGTAAAAAATCACTCTCGATGCTTTTAGACGAATTAAAGCAGGATGAGAACGTATCGCATTGGCATGTCATGAAGGAGCAAGAGGCCCGCTACGCCGACTTTCCTGATTCGTTGGATCCAACAATTAAACAAGCGCTTCAAAACCGAGGCGTTACATCCCTTTATACGCATCAACGCAGTGCCTATGATGCCGTGATGAAGCAAGATAATGTCGTGACTGTAACCCCAACAGCATCCGGTAAAACACTGTGCTATAACTTACCGGTGCTATCCAAATATATGCAAAATAATAGTAGTCGCGCGCTTTATTTATTTCCGACAAAAGCACTTGCTCAAGATCAAAAGTCAGAGCTTAATGAGCTTGTGGATGAAATGGAGATTGACTTAAAGAGCTATACGTACGATGGCGATACACCAGCGAATATCCGCCAAGTCGTCCGCAAAGCAGGACATATTGTTATTACAAACCCAGATATGCTACATGCGGCGATCCTCCCACATCATACAAAATGGATCTCGCTATTCGAAAATCTGGAGACAATCGTCATTGATGAGCTTCACACATATCGAGGTGTATTCGGATCCCACGTTGCGAATGTGATTCGACGGTTAAAGCGAATTTGCGAGTACTACGGAAGTAAACCGACGTTTATTTGCACATCTGCAACGATTGCAAACCCGTCTGAACTTTGTCAGGAGCTAATAGGTGAAGACGTCGTGTTAATCGACAATAACGGAGCGCCGCGGGGGAAAAAGCACGTTGTTTTATATAATCCACCCGTTGTCCATAAGCAGTTAAATATACGAAAAAGCGCCACTAGAGTAGTGAACGAGCTCGCTAGCCAGTTTTTAAAGCAAAAAATACAAACGATTGTTTTCGCAAGGAGTCGTGTAAGGGTCGAGGTTATTTTAAGTCACCTCCAGGAGCTCACAAAAAAAGAAATTAATACACGCTCTATCCGAGGCTATCGCGGTGGCTACTTACCTAACCAACGCCGAGAAATTGAGCGAAGTCTTCGTAACGGGGATACGATTGGGGTCGTTAGTACGAATGCGTTAGAGCTTGGTGTTGATATCGGTCAACTCCAGGTGTGTATTATGAGCGGCTATCCTGGTTCCGTTGCGTCAAGCTGGCAACAGGCGGGGCGTGCCGGGAGACGAAAGGATGAGTCGCTCGTTATTATGGTGGCAAACTCTACACCACTTGATCAATATATATTTCAGCATCCTGAATTCTTCTTTGAAGGCTCTCCAGAAACAGCCCGAATTAATAAGGATAATCTGATTATTTTAGTTGACCATGTAAAGTGCGCAGCCTACGAGCTTCCGTTTAAACAAGGAGACAGATTTGATGGACTCGATGTAGAAGAGGTTTTAGAATACTTAACGGAAGAACGCGTCATCCATCATGCGCAAGATAAATGGTTTTGGATGAACGATGCGTTTCCAGCCCACAACATCAGCCTTCGCTCAGCTGCTCAAGAAAATGTTGTGATCATTGATCAGTCAGACGTTGCTAATCACCGAGTTATTGGTGAAATGGATACGTTCTCTGCGATGACACTCCTACACGATGAGGCAATCTATTTACATGAAGGTGTCCAGCACCAAGTAGAGTATTTAGACTGGGACGAGAAAAAGGCATTTGTCAGAGAGGTCGACGTTGACTACTTTACAGATGCAAACCTTGCGGTAAAGCTTTCTGTATTAGAAATTGACGAAGAAAAACAGATCGGCAATCATTCGATTCAATACGGAGACGTCATGGTAACCGCGATGGCGACGATCTTTAAAAAAATCAAGCTTGATTCCTTTGAGAATATTGGATCTGGTCCGATTCACCTGCCAGAGCAAGAGCTTCATACTAATGGGTTTGTGCTTCAGTTTGAGAAGGAGACGTTTGCTGAACTTCGCGAGGATCATATCGAGCAAGTACTGATTGGTCTCGCTCACGTTATGCAGCACGTTGCATCGGTTCACGTCATGTGCGATAAAAATGATTTGCACGCAGTCCCAGAAGTGAAAGCCGTTTACACCGAAAAGCCGTCCGTTTATTTATACGACCGCTATCCAGGAGGAATTGGTCTAGCGGAGCGGGTTTACAGGCAAGCGGAGGAAGTGATTTTAAAAGCATGTGAGTACGTATTAATGTGTCCGTGCGAATCTGGATGCCCATCCTGTGTTGGAATGGCTTTATCTGACTCTGAACTTGAAGTGAAGAAGTGGGTTCGAATCCTCCTTCGTGATAGTACAGAGAGAACGTCTATAGAGAGAACAACATAAAGACAGGAGCGTGCCTACGTTAGCTTGGGCACGCCTCTTTTTCGTGATAAGATACAGGTTAGGTGATTATAATGAGTCTAAAAAAGAAACTGCTACGAATGAAAACCCATTTACAAACGGAAGAACCAAAAGAAATAACGCCTCCTAAACAGGAGGTGGCCACTAAAAACGAAGAGGATGCCTTTCGAGAGCTTGGATTTGAACCCTTTTATTTTGATAATCAAGTGTCTTATAGAAAGCGTGTCATGTATGACTACGAAGAAGGGCTGTATGACAGGCTCCACGCGCTAAACTTTATAGGGATCGAACAGCATCCACTCGCGTTCACAGAGCACCCTTCCAAGCTTTTATTTTTTGATACGGAAACAACGGGACTGTCCTCTGGAGCGGGAAACATGATCTTTTTATTAGGCTACGTAAGAGCGCATGATACAGGGCTTGAAGTCACACAACACCTGCTCCCACAGCCAACTGAGGAGGCTGCGTTTATGAGTGGCTTTTTAGACGACTTTTTAGAGGATGATCGCATTGTTTCGTACAATGGAAAGTCGTTTGATTGGCCCCACGTCAAATCTCGTCACGCCTTTTTAAGAAAGTTTTTGCCGAAGCTACCGGAGACCGGTCATATCGACCTTTTGCATGCAGCACGTAGGCTTTGGAAGGATGAGCTACCATCGTGCCGTCTTGCTATTGTAGAAGAGCATAAGCTAAAAAAGCCTCGTGTAGGGGATACGCCAGGTAGCCTTGCCCCACTTTTATATATGGACTTTGTGCGTGAACGTGATCCAGCGATTCTAGCTGGTATAATCGAGCATAATGATCAAGACGTACGAAGCCTCGTGACGCTTTACGTTCTTTTAGCTGAAAAAGTATTAGGCTACTCTCATACAGAGATTCATGAGCATGAGAAAATTGCGAAATGGTACGAAACATTAAAGCTTGAGGAGAAAGCGGAATATCACTACAAAGAAGCGATTACTCGAGCGGTAACTCCGTCTCGTGAAGCACATTTTCGACTCGGGAAACTATATAAAAAACAAAAGCGTTATCAAGAGGCCAAACACGAGCTACATCAAGCGATTGCTACAGCGCTGCCCCATACCGACGCGCTTTTAGAGCTAGCAAAACTATATGAACATCAAGAGAAAGACGTGGATATGGCATATAAGTTAACAAAGCTTGCTAGTAAATCTGTGTTAAAAAAGCAGGAGGCAAGCGTTGCGACGAGACTTAACCGATTACAACGAAAGAGAGAAGGTAAAAAATGACTAGCACGAATACGTATGAAGATTTAATTCGCCATGCCTTTCCGTTTGATTTATTAGATGATAATCAGTTTGCGAGATTGATCAAACGCTCGGAGCGTGCGTCGTTTAAGGAGAACGAATACGTCTTTCATGAAGAAGATGAAGAAGTAGAAGTATATTTTTTACTAAAGGGATTAGCAAAAAATGTGCTGCACAGAGAGGATGGGCAACAGTTCTCTGTACGCTTTTACTACCCTGGAGACTTAATTGGTCTCATGATCCTACTTGCGAGCGGTCAAATGAATTTTTCTGTCCAGGCGCTTGAAGACTGTGAGACAGTTAGGTTCCGCAAAAGCGAATTTTTAAAAATCATGACAGAAAATGATGCGTTTAGTGATGTTATATTGACAGGTATCGGAGAGCGCATGAAATCGCTGTACGATGAGATTAAAAAAGAGCGCAACGTGACAGACAAAGAGAATATTGGACTCTTCCGCACGCGCGTGCATACGATCATGGAGCCTGTTCGTAAAATTAGTCCAACAAAGACGATTCAGGATGCTGCAAAGCTAATAACCGAGTGGAATACGGCAGGAATTGTGGTCGTACATGACTCAGGTATGCTTGCAGGAGTTATTACGCAGCAGCAGGTGATTCGAGGCTTTATGCAAGGAAGCGCGAACGATCCTGTGAAAGATTGGATGGAGCATAGTCCGCACACCATTCAAGAAAATGCGTTTAGCTATGAGGTACTAACGTTTTTTAAAGATGACTATATTGACCTTGTCCCGGTTATGAAAGGGGAGCAGGTAGTCGGTATTTTAATGGCAGAGTCATTTTTACAGCTCCAAGATTCGAAGTATTTGAATTTATCGTATCGCATGCAGCACGCAAAGCACGTAAGAGAGCTTAAGAAGCTTGCACCTTCGTATAGTGCAGATTTTCATACGTTTACGGAGGCCCTCCTAAACGAGCGCACGCACCCAACAGAAGTGTGCGAATTCATCTCTAGCTACAATGATCAGCTACATCGTAAAATCATCACCTTTGCGTTAAAAGATATGGAGCGAGAGGGCTTTGGCAAGCCACCAATCGGCTTTTGCTTTGTCGTCATGGGATCACAAGGACGCAAAGAGCAAGCGTTTAGTACAGACCAAGACAATGGGCTAATTCTTGCAAACTATCAGCACTTAGCAAACAAGCGGGACATAGAGGAATATTTCCACCGTTTTGCAGCGAAGGTGAATGACGGGCTCATGGAGGCTGGATTCCCTGAGTGTAAAGGGGGTATTATGGCGAGAGAGCGCAGATGGTGTCGAGAAATAGCGGAATGGGAAGAAGAAGTTATTCGCTGGGTGCGAGAAAGCGACAGCCAGGAAATTCGCGACTTTACGATCTTTATTGATTACAGACCAGTGTACGGTGATTTTACTTTAGCAGAATCATTGCGCGATGCGATTACAGAAAAAATATCAAAGGGAAAGCTTTTGCACGCGATGCTCATGAAGGATACGATTCGCTTTCGAATTCCGATTAACCCGCTCGGACGAATTTCTGTGAAGGGGAAAAGTAAAACCATTGATTTGAAGAAGTCGGCGCTAATGCAAATTGTGAACGGTGTGCGGATATTTGCTATTCGCTATGGGATCCAAGAAGTCAGTACCGTAGCGAGATTAAAGAAGCTTCAAGAGATGGAGATCTTTCACCCAAGAGACGTCAAAAATGCAAAGCTTGCGATGGATGTTTTGCTAGACTTTCGAATTCGAGAAAATATTCGTCAGTTAAGACACGATGAACCACTATCGAACGAATTATCTCCACAGAATCTAGATAAAGATGATCGAAGACAATTAAAGGATGCTCTTATCATTGCAAAGCGCCTCCAACAGATGAGTGAGCTCAGCTTCCAAAAGAATCGAGGCATTTAACGATGGAGCTCTCAATCACTCAATTTCTACGGCATATATTGCTAGATAAGTGGCGGTTTCACCTCGCGTTTTCGCGCTATAAAAAGAAGCATGTGGATGCTTATGCAGCTTGCCTCAAGCAACTTGAGTTGTTTCAATCATTTAAAAAACGGGATGCTCACTTAAAAGACATTACCTATACTGTCTTTGATTTAGAAACAACGGGCTTTTATCCGAATGTAGGAGATGAGATTCTTTCGATAGGGGCACTAAAAATGAATGTCAATCACATATCATTTCCCGAGCAATATTATGAACTGGTGCATGTGAATAAACCGATACCAAAGGCCGTACAGAAGCTTACGGAATTAACAAATGACGATTGTCGTTATGCCAAAAAGTTCCCTGAAGTGTTACAGAGCTTTTTAGAGTTTGCGGATAATACGGTATTAGTTGCTCACCCAGCAAGCTTTGATGTCGTGTTTTTAAAAGAAATGTGCAAAAAATGGGGATTGCCTGTACCTCCGTTTACGTACATTGATTCTTATCTAGTTGCCAATGATTTATTTCCAGATAGTAAAAATAGCTTGGATGAACTTCTCGAGAGGTTTGACATTAACCAACTAGAGAGGCATCACGCACTAAACGACGCTCTCATGACGGCGGACATGTTTACTAAATTAATCGATGAGTTAGTCATTAGGGAAATAAACACGCTCGAGGAAATAAACGATTCAAACGCGTAATATTTCCCGGGCAAGCGCAAAATTCTACAATATAGTAAAAATCGTTGCAAAAGCTGTTGCCATTTGTCTAATTATTGTATATATTTACGAATGGATATTGTATTAGACAGGGGAGAGGCAGAAATGGTTAAACTAGTGGTTGCGATGTTTTTTGCTGTAATCGGTGGCACTGTATTCTTTTTAACGTAATTAGGTCAAGCAACTAGTCACTCGAAAGTACCTCGCATACGATGTAGAGAATCCAAACAAAGGAGGAAGACACGTATGAGAGGCTGCAACTGCAACAAAGGAAAGACTTTACCAGCACAAATTTGCCCAACGGTTCAAGGGGTGAACGAAATTAACTGTGATTACAACGTTCCTGTTATCCATCCAAGTCATACAACGAACGTTGTTAACCATCGCTATAATTTCTATCATAGCTACCCGCACACTGAGTCTACGGTAAACAGAGTTTTTAATCAGAATTTTGTTCAGGGCCCTGGTCCTGGTCAGGTTCAAGGTCAAAATCAAGGCTTTAACGGCGGTCCAGGTGGACCACTCGTGCAAGGTATTCAACAAAATAGACCACCTTGCGGATATTAATAGCTTAACGCCACGACATATGTCGTGGTGTTTTTTGTATGATGTAAATCAAAATCCCAGCAAGTCACTCGACAGTCATCTTAACGTAATGACTCTTATATTTCGCGCAAACTAAAGTCGGCGCCAAAGCTCCCCATGGCAGAGTCTCACGGTTATGTACAAAATTTGCCCTCTGTAGCTAGGATAGTAACTGCGCTATTTCCCGCAATAATGTTATCTAAGAGCCTCTCTATCGTTTGGAGGATGCAAGAATAGCGCCAATACGTTAAAATAAGGAAAGAAAATCGAAGGAGGGCATCTATGTACCACGTACTTGCCGTATCAGGCTATAAACCTCATGAAATTGGGGTTTTTAACGAAAAGCACGAACAGCTCCCCTTTCTAAAAAAAGCAATTAAACGTAAGTTATCGGATCTCATTAGCGAATTTGGCGTAGAATGGATTACAATAAGTGGACAAGCTGGCGTTGAATTATGGGCAGCTGAAGCATGTTTATTGTTACAAGAAGAGGGCGTAGACATTAAGCTTGCCGTGCTCGCTCCATTTATGGAACAAGAAGAGAAGTTCCCTGAAAAAGTGAAAGAGCTATACGAAAAGGTATGGCTAGAGAGTGATTTTCAAGACTACATCACTAAAAGACCTTACGATAGTCCAGCTCAGCTGAAACTTAAAAATGAATTTATCGTAAATAAGACACAGGCAATGATGCTCTTGTATGATGAATCGACTGAGGGAACACCTAAGTTTTATTTAGAAGCTGCTAAGAAAAAGCAAGAATCGACGGATTATCCCATTTTTTATGTGACACCGGACGATATAGAGGATATGATAAGAGCAGAGCAAGACTGGAATTGACAAGAGAGAGCTACTTTGAAAAAATAAGCAAATAGAATAGACCAATGAGGTGACGTTGATGGAACGTAAATTAACTGCAAAATTAACGAAGAATGAGATATACGAAAAAGACTTTAAATCAAGTATGCGTGGGTATAATCAAGATGAGGTTGATCAATTCTTAGATGAAATTATCAAGGATTATGAAGCATTTGAAACATACATTCAGCAACTTGAAGAGGAAGTAGAAAAGCTTAAAAAGCAGCCGGCGCCAGCAGAACCGAGAACACAGGCAAAGCCACAGCCAGCTCCTGGTAACACAAACTATGATATTTTACGTCGATTATCAAACCTTGAGAAGCACGTGTTTGGGAGCAAACTGTACGACTGATGATTGAAGTGTATATTGATGGCGCAAGCGCAGGGAACCCTGGAGCAAGCGGCGCTGGTATTTTTATTAAAGCACCGTCTGGACATATAAAAGAATCTATTCCACTCCCGCCTATGTCGAATCATGAAGCGGAATTTTACGCTTGTCTTAAAGCGGTCAAACGCTGTAAAGAAGAAGGATTTCGTATTATTTCTATACGGTCAGATTCAAAAATTGTCGTTGATGCTGTGGAGAAGCAATACGTCAAAAAAGAGCTGTATAAGCCGATGCTACAAGAGATTATCTCGATGATGGAGCATGATTTTGACTATGCTTTTATAAAATGGATCCCGACTAAAAGTAACGGAGAAGCGGATCATTTAGCAAAGAAAGCGATCAGGCAGTCATTGGCTTAAACTACCGATTGCATTTCGCTTACTCTGGTGGTATGATAAGTGATGTTGTTTTTATGACAACCATTTGTGTTCGGGTAATCGCTGCATCTCTTTGAGATGTAGAGGAAAGTCCATGCTCACACCGTCTGCGATGTCGGTAGTGTTCGTGCCTGACGAAGTCATAAGTCAGGGTAGCAAGTAATTGCTAACGGCAGGGAACTTACCTACGTTACGTTTGTAATATGGTAAGACGACCTTGAAAGTGCCACAGTGACGAAGTCTGATTAGAAATGATCAGAGTGGAACGAGGTAAACCCCACGAGTGAGAAACCCAAAATTTGGTAGGGGCATCCTTACGAAGGAACTGAACGGAGTAAGGGATAGGTTCGACCTATAGACAGATGATTGCCGCTTTCGTACGAGGTTGACAACCGTTTGAAGTACGGAGTAACAGAACATGGCTTACGGAACACAAATGGCGTCCTTTGTGACTGTAACTCCACGATGCCCGTCATCGTGGAGTTTTTTCATTAGATAATTAAAAAGAGGTGAAGACGATGACTACGTATACATTAATGGCCACTGCGACAATGGGCCTCGAAGCAATTGTCGGGAAAGAGGTTAAGGACCTTGGCTTTGAAAACGTACGAGTAGAAAACGGCCGCGTATTATTTGATTCTGATATGAGAGGAATCGCCAAAGCAAATATGTGGTTACGCACAGCAGATCGCGTCAAGCTTATTGTCGGTCAATTCCGCGCTACAACATTCGAAGATTTATTTGAGCAAACGAAGGCTCTTCCATGGTCAGAGTTTATTTCTGAGGACGCGGAATTCCCCGTATTAGGAAGATCGGTAAAATCAACGTTATTTAGTATCTCTGACTGTCAGGCGATCGTGAAAAAGGCAATTGTAGAGAGCTTAAAGCAGACTTACAACATTAGCTGGTTCCAAGAGACTGGTGCAAAAACAACGATTGAAGTTGCCTTACTTAAAGATGTTGCAACAATCACGATCGATACGAGCGGCGATGCGTTGCATAAACGTGGCTACCGCGAGCTTCATAACAAAGCGCCACTAAAAGAAACGATGGCAGCAGCAATGATCCAATTAACAAATTGGAAGCCTGATATGCCGTTTTATGACCTGTTCTGTGGATCAGGTACTATTCCAATTGAAGCGGCTATGATCGGTCAAAATATTGCTCCTGGATCAAATCGTTCGTTTGATTTTGAAAAATGGCATTGGTTTGATCGTGCCTTGCATGCATCGGTATTAGAAGAAGCAGAAGATCTTGCAAAGTATGACCAGCCATTGGATATACACGGATCAGATAATGATCGTACGATGATTTCATTAGCGCAAAAAAATGCGATGGAAGCTGGCTTCCCAGATCAAATTTCCTTCACGCAACTGAAAGCGCAGGATTTTAGAACGACAAAATGGCAGGGTGTCATTGTATCAAACCCACCATACGGGGAGCGTTTAGAAGAAAGAGATACGGTAGAAGTGTTGTATAAAGAATTAGGGAAAGCCCTTAAGTCCCTTGATCATTGGAGCATCTACTTGATCACTAGCCATCCAACCTTCGAGAATTTATTCGGTAGAAAAGCAACGAAGAACCGCAAACTTTACAATGGTAACATTAAAACGCATTACTATCAGTATTTCGGTAAGCGACTTCCAAGAAACTAGTATAATAAACACCCCTTTTGCATATGCTAAAACATAGACAAAAGGGGTGTTTTTGTATGATGACAGAAATGGATCAAGTACGCCAAGTAATGAAGGCAGCTGAAAAATTAAAGGCTGCTGCAGAAAGACTCTCTCATGAGGGAAAACAAGAAAAGTCTGATAAACTTTATCAAGAATTCGCACATGTAAAAGAAATGATGCAAGCGGGTCTTAAATGGTCACTGACAAATAAACATTAACGCTCTTCATTCGGGTTAAACGTGTCGGAGAAGGATTCGTGGGTAAAGGTTACTTCGCTTCGATCCTCATCATAATCGATCGTCATACCGTGTAAATACCAATAGTCATCTTCCATCACATAGTACGACACGCCTTCTACTTCTATTGCAGTAGAGGCTTTTACTGGTTTGCCACGAGTTAATCCTACGGAAAATCCGCCAGAACCTACGCCCCCGACTCGAACAAAAAACGTCAGCTCCTCGCCTTTGGTTAACCCCATCTCTTCTCTATAAAAAGCATGAGCTTTTTCTGATATGTGTAAAGTTAGTTCCATATAAACGCCTCCTAAAAAGTCAAACAACTATGAATTAATTCTATAATCGAAATACTTTTTGATGAAATTACTTGCAAAAGTAAGTATACTTATAGGCAAGCGTTGCGTCAATTTGTACATATTTTATTAAAAAGGGAGTTTGATTTATGCAAACAACAGAACAGAAGTATTTAGATTACGTAAAGAAGCTAAGCCACTTCCAAGAAGCGGTTGGTTTAATCGGATGGGATCTTCGAACTGGTGCACCAAAAAAAGGTGTTGCTCAGCGTGGAGAAGTTCTTGGAACACTTCAATCAGAGAGCTTTAATCTGTCTACGTCACAAGAGTTTAAAGACCTCTTACAAGAACTACGAGAGGATACAACGTGGGGTACGCTCGACGAAGTAACGCAAAAAAGCGTGGAACATAGCGAAAAAAGTCTAAAGAAGTTTGAAAATATTCCTCCAGAGGAATATAAAAACTACGTTATTTTGACTTCGCAAGCGGAATCTGCGTGGGAAACTGCGAAAGCAAACGCTGACTTCGACTCGTTTTCTCCGTACCTTGAAAAAATCGTGGACTTCAACCGCAAGTATGTGGATTGGGTTGGATATGAAGGACACAAATATAATGCTCTATTAGACGATTACGAGCCAGGACTTACTGTCGACACGATCGACCGAGTGTTTGGCGAATTAAAAGAGGCGCTTGTGCCATTAGTCAAGCAAATTACAGAGAGCGAGCAACCAAAAACAGACTTCCTCTTTACTCATTTCCCTAAAGAGAAGCAGGAAGCATTTAGTAAAGCAATCTTAACAAGCATGCAGTATGACTTTGAAGCAGGTCGCTTAGATACAACGGTACATCCATTTGCAACGGGACTTAACCCAGGCGATGTGCGTGTGACAACAAAATATGATGAAAGTGATTTCCGTACGGCTGTGTTTGGCACGATCCACGAAGGTGGACATGCCCTATACGAGCAAAATATTGATAAAAGCTTAATCGGAACAAACCTTTGCTCGGGTACTTCCATGGGGATTCACGAATCACAGTCTTTATTTTATGAGAATTTTGTCGGTCGTAACTTTGCATTTTGGGAGCGTCACTACGAGACATTAAAAGAATATGCAGATGGACAGTTTGATGACGTTTCTTTAGAGGATTTTTATGAAGCAATTAACGTAGCAGGTCCTTCCCTCATCCGTATTGAAGCGGACGAACTCACATACTCGCTACATATTATTATTCGCTATGAGCTTGAGAAGGCACTTATAAACGGAGAGATTGAAGTTGCTGATCTACCGGAGGCATGG
This sequence comes from Paenalkalicoccus suaedae, assembly GCF_006965545.2. Taxonomy (NCBI): domain Bacteria; kingdom Bacillati; phylum Bacillota; class Bacilli; order Caryophanales; family Bacillaceae; genus Paenalkalicoccus; species Paenalkalicoccus suaedae. The sequence goes on along the minus strand of NZ_CP041372.2, from coordinate 1,884,240 downwards.
AATAAGAAGTACGAGGATCTTTTAGGCATCCGCCCATCTCATGACGGAGAAGGAGTATTGCAGGATGTTCACTGGTCCTTCGGTGCCTTTGGCTACTTCCCATCCTATGCGTTAGGCCTTGTTTATGCGGCTCAGCTTAAACAAGCAATGCTTAAGGATCTTCCAAACTTTGATGATTTACTTAGAGACGGCAACCTTGCCCCAATCAAAGAATGGATGACAAAACATATCCATCAGTATGGTAAAAAGAAATCACCGGTTGAGCTACTAAAGGACACGACTGGAGAAGGCGTGAATGCGAAACACTTAATAACGTATTTATCAGAAAAATACCAAGGAATTTACGCGTTGTAAAAATATAGACGTTAAGGGAGCTTTATGTCGAGAGGCAAAAGCTCCCTTCTTCTGTCTGAACACGGAGGAAATAAGAATGATCGAATTTAAACATGTATCAAAAGAATTCGAAGATGGTACTAAAGCCGTTAATGACATTAACTTTACTGTAGAAAAAGGGGAGTTTTTTGTTCTAATCGGGCCAAGTGGATGTGGAAAGACGACGACGATGAAGATGATTAATCGTCTTATTGATCCCACAGAAGGAACGATTCACATCGATGAGAAAGATACGAAGTCTACAGACTTGAATAAACTACGTTGGAATATTGGTTATGTACTCCAACAAATCGCTCTTTTCCCCCACATGACAATAAAAGAGAATATTGCAATCGTACCAGAGCTTAAAAAATGGTCCAAGTCGGATATTGAGAAGCGTGTAGATGAACTACTAGCGATGGTCGGACTAGAGCCAGAGACATTTCGTGATCGAAAGCCAGATGAGCTCTCAGGAGGACAACAGCAACGCATAGGTGTTATTCGCGCATTAGCAGGAGATCCAGATATTATTTTAATGGATGAACCTTTCAGTGCACTAGATCCATTAAGCCGCGAACAACTTCAAAAGGATATTGCAGATTTGCAAAAAAATATTAAAAAGACGATCGTTTTTGTCACACATGATATGGATGAAGCCCTTCAGCTTGGTGATCGTATTGCTGTTATGAAGGACGGTAATATCGTACAGATTGATTCTCCACAAAATCTGATGAAGCATCCAGCAAATGAATTTGTGCAAAGCTTCTTAGGAAATCGAAAGGATCCCTGGATGGTAGAGCTTAAAGAGGTAGTTAAACCTACTAATTCCTTAGCAGGAGAAGTTCCAAAGCTTGAAGCATCAGCAACCGTGCGTGATGCGCTATATGAGCTTAATCAATTACAGGCTAGTAGTGTAACGGTCGCGTTACCAGACGGCGTTGGAGTAATCACATACAAAGATATTGCTCAATTCATCGAAAAAGAAGGGGGCAATTCACATGGAGTCCATTAATACGTTTTTTGATTTAGCAACAACAAGAAGTGACCTATTACTCAACGCACTTTGGGAACACGTGGAGATGTCTTTAATCTCTTTACTCATAGCTGTATTTATTGCGGTACCACTCGGAATTATTTTAAGTCATTATAAAAAAGGTGCCGAACCAGTCATTGGAACGACAGCTGTGTTACAAACAATCCCTAGCCTCGCATTACTCGGATTTTTAATCCCATTTGTAGGTATAGGGACAACACCTGCTATTGTTGCCCTGTCTGCCTATGCGCTTATGCCAATCTTACGCAATACATACACAGGCATAAATGGTATTGACCGAGCCTTGCTAGAAGCGGCTCGCGGGATGGGAATGAATGCGACGCAACGTTTATTAAAAATAGAGCTTCCACTTGCTATGCCTACTATTATGGCAGGTATACGCACGGGCATGGTGCTCGTTGTAGGTACGGCAACACTTGCTGCGTTAGTAGGAGCCGGTGGTCTTGGTGATTTAATTATGACAGGTCTTCAAAGAAGTAATAACTACTATATATTATTAGGTGCGATTCCAGCAGCACTTTTAGCTTTATTCTTTGACGGTATATTACGCATTACAGAAAAAAAGTCGAGTGGCTCAACCATTATGCCAATCTTCGTTGTCGTAATAGCGGCTATATTAATTGTTGCAACTCCAGCTACCTTGCGTGCTTTAGATGTATTTGATAACGGTGGGCGCCAACAAATCGTCATTGCAGGTAAACTAGGTGCAGAGCCAGAGATTATTATTAATATGTATAAACTATTGATTGAAGAAAACACCGACTATGAGGTTGTATTAGAGCCAGGACTCGGGTCAACAGATATCGTCTTTCAAGCGTTAATGAATGAGGATATAGACGGGTACTTTGAATTTACAGGTACCGCGATATCTGAGCTATTAGGTGTCACGCCAACCAGTAATGAAGAAGAGGATGCATATATTCAAGCAAGAGATGGTGTTTATGAGGAATATAACCTTGTGTTTTTAGAACCAATGGACTATCAAAATACGTATGCAATTGCATTAACAGAAGAGCTTGCTGATGAACTAGGCGTATCGACAATAGGAGGTTTAGTTGCCTATCAGGATCAATTATCAGCTGCGTTTACGTTTGAGTTTGCGGATCGTAATGATGGCTATCCTGCTATCCAAGAGGTATACGGATTAGAACTATCTAACGTTCAAACGATGGATGCGGGTCTTCGAGCAAATGCACTAGTTTCAGGAGATGTAGAAGTCATTGATGCGTATTCAACAGATTCGTATATGCGTCGCTATGGACTAGTTGCCATGGAGGATGACGAGAGCGTATTCCCACCGTTTAATGGAGCGCCTTTGTTTAGAGAAGATGTACTTGTGGAATATCCCGAAATAGAAGACATATTAAATCAATTAGGTGGTCGGATCACCGAGGATGAAATGATTGATATGAACTACCTAGTTGATGAAGAAGACGAAGATGCTGCTACTGTAGCAAGAAATTATTTAGAATCGCAAGGATTATTAGAGAACGTTGGCGAATAAAGAAAGAAGACAGGTCAAAAGGGGGATACGCATATGTTCCACTCTATCTTACTCGCAGGAGACGGATCTACTCATTCTCTTCGCGCCTGCGAAAAAGCTGTTTTCTTAGCAAAGCATTCCGATGAATCCTCTATTACGCTTTTGCATGTCGTTGATGATTTACCAAATCAAGCGGATGTAATCGATGAAGCCATGCGCTCAAGAGACATTCCAGATCATCGCAAAAAGCGAATTGCACCACTCGAGGCATACATGGCAAAACATGAGATAACGTTCCAAACTAAGCATGTGTTTGGTGACCCTGGCCCTACCATTGTAAGACACGCAAATGTTGATAAGTATGATGTAGTCGTCATTGGTAGTAGAGGCTTAAATCAGTTCCAACAAATGGTGCTAGGAAGCGTTAGTCATAAAGTAGCAAAACGTGCCAACTGTCCGGTTTTATTAGTAAAATAGGGAAGAAAGGGTGACAAACGATGGAAAATCCGTCTCGTAAAGTAATTAAAGATGTGCTAGAAAAAGCCAAGGTGATTGCAATCGTTGGTCTCTCTGATAAGCCTCACCGAACGTCTTACCAGATTGCTGAAGCATTACTCGATTCTGGTTATGATGTCATACCTGTAAACCCAGAGATTGAAGAGGTGTTTGGGATTAAAGCGCTAGATGCGATTTCAGAGCTACCTGACAACGTCGATATCATTAACGTATTTAGACGATCCGAGTACTTACCTGATCTCGCAAAAGCGGCTGTCGAAACAAACGTTCCTGTCTTTTGGGCACAGCTTGGCGTGTCGCACGAAGGTGCATATGACACGCTTACAAAAGCCGATAAAACCGTTATTATGGATCGATGCATCAAAGTAGAGCATGCCATTCTTATTGGCAAATAGTACGAATTAGAAGGGCGACTGCGTGTAATTCCTTACACGTGCTCGTCTTTTTCTATTGACAGAGGGCGCCCTGTTGCCTACATAATAGAGAGACGAACATATTTTCCCACTGATGAATTAAGAGGGGAATTATGGTATGTTAGTACATAGCGCAAAAAAGCAAGTGAGAAAGGGGTAACACGCATTGGCTAAGGAACAAGCATTTGATTATAACGATGATGCCATACAGGTGTTAGAAGGATTAGAAGCGGTTAGAAAGCGACCAGGTATGTATATCGGGAGCACAGACCACCGTGGCCTCCATCACCTTATTTATGAGATCGTCGATAACTCAGTAGATGAGATATTAGCAGGGTTCGGAGATAAAATCTCTGTTACTCTTCATAAAGATAAAAGTGTCAGCGTTGCAGATGAGGGACGCGGCTATCCAACTGGGATGCACACGACTGGTAAGCCAACACCTGAAGTCATTTTAACGGTCTTACACGCCGGGGGTAAATTCGGTCAAGGTGGGTATAAAACGAGCGGTGGGCTTCATGGAGTAGGAGCATCCGTAGTAAATGCCCTTTCCGAGTGGCTCGAAGTCACTATTCATCGGAATGGATTTATTTATAAACAGCGTTTTGAAGATGGCGGTAAGCCCGCTACCACGCTTGAAAAAAAAGGGAAGACGTCTAAGACAGGAACGACGGTTCACTTTAAGCCTGATCCTACGATCTTTCAAACAACGACCTTTCATTACGAAACAATTGCAGAGCGTCTTCGTGAAGCGGCATTTTTACTAAAAGGAATGACGATTGTTTTAAAAGACGAGCGTCATGACCAAACCGATACGTTTCATTTTGATACAGGGCTTGAAGCCTTTGTAGACTATTTAAACGAAGAGAAAGAAACATTTCATCAGGTTGTGTCCTTCAGTGGCGAACAAGAAGGCATTGAAGTTGATTTTGCTTTTCAATACAACGATGGCTATACCGAAAACATGCTATCGTTTGTCAACAACGTTCGAACGAAGGATGGCGGTACGCATGAGCTAGGTGCTAAAACAGCTATTACTCGTGCGATTAATGAACATGCTCGTAAACTCATGCTATTAAAAGAAAAAGATAAAAACTTAGACGGTAACGATATTCGAGAAGGCTTTACTGCCGTGTTGTCTGTCCGTGTGCCTGAAGAGATTTTACAGTTTGAAGGACAAACAAAGAGTAAGCTAGGTACACCAATTGCTCGTGCCGCAGCGGATCAAGTGATTGCGCAACAACTTAATTTTTACCTAGAGGAAAACCCACAGTTTTCGAACACAATCATTAAAAAGGCGATTAAAGCATCGCAGGCTCGGGAAGCGGCTCGTAAAGCGCGTGAGGATGCTCGTAACGGAAAGAAAAACAAGCGCAAGGACGCAATGTTATCCGGTAAGCTAACGCCTGCTCAGTCTAAAAATGCGGACCGTAACGAACTTTACTTAGTAGAGGGTGACTCTGCAGGTGGTTCGGCTAAGCAAGGACGTGACCGAAAGTTCCAAGCTGTCCTACCACTCCGAGGGAAGGTTATTAACACGGAGAAGGCAAAGCTTGCTGATATTATGAAAAACGAAGAAATCCGCACAATCATTTACGCGATCGGTGGAGACGTTGGTGCTGATTTTGATATTAGCACGATCAACTACGATAAAATCGTCATCATGACGGACGCCGATACAGATGGTGCACACATTCAAGTCCTACTTCTTACCTTCTTTTATCGCTATATGAAGCCGTTAATAGAAGCCGGCAAGATCTATATCGCACTTCCTCCTTTATACAAAGTGAGCAAAGGCTCTGGTAAAAAGGAAAAGGTAGAATACGCGTGGGATGAAGCCGGAATGAAGCAAGCGATGAAGACGGTCGGCAAGGGTTACACGATTCAGCGCTATAAGGGTCTTGGAGAGATGGATGCCACTCAGCTTTGGGAAACAACAATGAATCCTGAGACAAGAACACTTGTACGTGTGACGATAGAAGATGTAGCGCGAGTAGAACGACATGTGTCTACCTTAATGGGAGATAAAGTAGAGCCGAGACGTAAGTGGATTGAAAGCCACGTCGCGTTCGGGCTAGATGAAGAAACGAATATACTAGATAACGACAGCTTACTTATAACAGAGGAGGAATCGTAACGTGGCAGAAAAAGAACGATACCTCGATTTACCGCTTGAAGAAGTATTAGGAGATCGATTTGGACGCTATAGTAAATACATTATCCAGGATCGAGCATTACCAGACGCTCGCGATGGACTAAAGCCTGTGCAACGCCGAATTCTTTATGCGATGCACGTTGATCGTAACACCGCCGATAAGCCTTTTCGTAAATCGGCGAAAACAGTTGGTAACGTAATCGGTAACTATCATCCACACGGAGATTCCTCCGTGTATGATGCGATGATCCGTCAATCTCAAGATTGGAAAATGCGTAACCCACTTGTTGATATGCACGGAAATAATGGCTCGATTGACGGAGATCCTCCGGCAGCGATGCGTTATACAGAAGCTCGTCTTGCTAAAATTGCACAGGAGATGCTTCGCGATATTGAGAAGAATACAGTCGATTTCATGCCAAACTTTGATGATTCAGAGAACGAGCCAGTCGTTTTACCTGCCTCTTTCCCGAATTTATTAGTGAACGGTTCTACCGGTATTTCTAGTGGTTACGCGACAGACATTCCCCCACACCAGCTCGGAGAGGTCATTGATGCAACAATCTTTGCGATGGAAAATCCGGATTGTACGGTTCCTGAAATTATGAACTATATGCAAGGACCTGATTTCCCTACCGGAGGAATCATTCAAGGTGTGGAAGGTCTACAAAAAGCATATGAAACTGGTAAGGGTAAAATTGTCCTTCGCGGTAAAGCTGACATTGAAGCTGTACGTGGAGGCAAAGAGCAAATTATCATTACGGAAATTCCATACGAAGTAAACAAAGCAAATCTCGTTAAAAAAATGGATGAGCTACGTTTAGATAAAAAGGTAGATGGCATTGCTGAGGTCAGAGACGATACAGATCGAACTGGTCTACGCATTGTGATTGAGCTTAAAAAAGAGGCAGATGCAAAGTCCATTTTGCACTTTTTATACAAAAATACGGATTTGCAGATCTCGTATAACTTTAATATGGTCGCAATTGCAAATAAGACACCTAAGCTTATGGGCGTTAAAGCGCTATTAACGGCTTATATTGAGCATCAGCGTACCGTTGTTACGAGACGAACAAACTATGATTTAAAAAAGGCACAGGATCGTTCTCACATCGTAGAAGGCTTAATTAAAGCTATTTCTATCTTAGATGATGTGATTAAGACCATTCGCCAAGCGTCTGATAAAGCAGATGCAAAGAGTCAAATCATGGACGCTTTTGGCTTTACAGAGCCTCAGGCTGAAGCAATTGTCACCTTACAGCTTTATCGATTAACGAATACAGATATCACCACGCTCCAGAAAGAAGCAGAAGAGCTTCGTAAAACGATCGCTCGTTTAGAAAAAATATTAGCTTCTGATAAAGCACTCATCCAAGAAATGAAAAAAGAGCTTATGTACATCAAAAAGACCTACAATGATTCGCGTCGAACGCTTGTCGAGGCGGAGGTCGAGGACCTTAAAATAAGCTTAGAAGTGGTCATCCCAACAGAAGACGTCCGAGTTTCAGTGACGAAGGAAGGCTACATAAAACGGTCAAGTATACGTAGCTTTACAGCGTCAAACGGTGAGCTGCCGGTGATGAAGGACGAAGACCGCATGCTCTTTAGTCAGGAGATGCTGACGACGGATACGCTACTCGTCTTTACGAAAAAAGGCTACTATCTTCACCTGCCCGTGCACGTACTTCCTGAAATGAAGTGGAAGGATAGTGGTCAGCACGTAGCAAACATCGTGCAAATGGATGGAACAGATCAAATTGTTGAGATCATACCGATTCGAGACTTTACAGAGTCGGACTACCTCCTTTTTGCAACGAAGAATGGCATGATAAAGAAGTCGCTACTAACAGATTATAAGGCACAGCGTTATACAAAAGCATTGATGGCAGTCAAAGTTAAAGACGGCGATGAAGTGATAGATGTGTATCAAACAGACGGTAATAACAAGCTTTTCTTAGCAACAAAGCAAGGGTTTGGATTAATGTATAGTGAAGAGGAAGTTAGCGTCACTGGTCAGCGAACAGCTGGAGTAAAAGCAATAAACCTCAAGGAAGATGATCATGTGGCAGGCCTTGCTATCCTAAAAGGCGATAAAAACGCTGTCTTTATTGCCACACAACGCGGCTCTGTGAAGCGTATGCAGGTGGATGGCTTTGAAGGTGTTGGTCGGGCGAAGCGAGGCGTTAGAATTTTAAAGGATTTAAAGAAGCAACCTCATGAAGTAGTGCGAGCAATTAGCGTAGCCATTCAGGATCACGTTACACTAAAATCTAACTCAGGCTTTACCAAGGATATCATGATGTCTGAGCTTAGAATGGTGGATCGATACACGAATGGATCCCTTAAAGTCGATACGAGTAAACACGGTGATATTGTAGATGCGTGGAAACAACAGGATACCGAGTAATACGAGATAAGAGGATATTCCTCTTATCTTTTTTTATTTTAAGCATGGTGAGCTACTAATTTGCAGCTTTTAAAAATATATTGACATCTCAACTTCCAAGTATTAGTATATGTAGTGTACTAGTTAATATAATACACACAGGACGGAGGATGATCATGATAGATATATCAAAAGTTTATGTCGCTTTTACATTAGGCAAACAGGAAGAAGTCGTATTAAAGAACGTCCATTTACATATCGGACAAGGCGATAGTGTGGCAGTAGTAGGTAGAAGTGGTTCAGGTAAGTCAACGCTATTAAATGTCATGGCAGGCTTTATAGAGCCGTGTAAAGGATCTGTGCATTTTTTAGGTAATGAGCTTAAGAAAGAAAAACAGTGGACAGCCTTTAGGCAGGAGAATGCTGGCTTTATCTTCCAACATTACGAGCTTATCTCAAGCTTAACAGCGTACGAGAATATTGAGCTTCCCCTAAAAATTAGAGGCATGGACCGAAAAGAACGACATGAAAAAGTTGAGCGTTTATTAAACGAGCTAGATATTGCACATATTCAAACGCATAAGCCTACCGAAATGTCAGGAGGTCAAAAGCAGCGAGTCAGCATTGCTCGTGCCATTATTCATGAGCCAGACATTCTTTTTGCTGACGAGCCGACCGGATCTCTCGATAGTGAGACAGAACAACAAATTCTTGCTTTATTAAAAGAGTTAAGGCACGCAAAAAACATGGCCCTTGTTATGATTACGCACAGCGACCGTGTTGCATCAGCCTGCGATCGAATTGTACGAATGAATGATGGTGTTTTAACGCAAGAAAGGAGGTCTCACTATGAAGCTACGTGATCGCATGGGTACAGTCAAAACAAGTATGCTACGTAACAAAGGTCGTTTATTTATGACTATTTTAGCAACATCAATAGGTTGCTCATTTTTAATTGTCTTAGCATCATTTGGATTTGGTCTACAACAGTCGATGATTGATGAAGTGAGTGCTAATCAAGCTGTAACGGAAATTGAAGTTTATGGCAGGGAAGACGGAGAGGAATTAACAGAGCAGGATTTATCGTTATTTTCTGAGATTGAGAACGTCACCACCGTGGTACAAACTTCTATGATTTCTGCTCAGGCAGAAGTGGATGAATTGTTTGTAAATGGCAGCATAATTGCGTTCTCAGGAGATAGCGACACGGCATTTGGAATTGCAGAAGGACGAATGGCTTCAAATGACTCAGAAGTTATTATTGGTATGGATTTACATGAGCAAGGCTATGAAATTGGGGATTCGATCAGCGTCTCGTATTCAGACTATGGATCAATGGACGAATTAGCGACGATCACATCTACTATCGTTGGAATTAAAGAGACACCAACAAAGGATTGGATTGAAGACTTAGGTGTATACTATCATGGTTCAGCCGCTATATTGATGGAAAATGTCATGATTGATCAACCGTTTGTAACTGTACACACAGATGATGTACGTCACGTAGGGGCAATAACAGAAGAAATAAAAGGGCAATCTTACTTTGTATATTCAGTAACAGAAGAGATCTCATCTATGGCAGCACTATTCCAAGCTCTGCAAGCAGGGTTAATTGCAGTAGGAACAGTGGCGGTTATTATTGCATCTATTGGGATCTACAATACGATGACCATGGCTGTGACTGAAAGAACGCATGAAATAGGAGTGTATAAAGCGCTCGGAGCAGAGCCAAAGCAAATTAAATCATTGTTTTTAATGGAAAGTAGTTTTATAGGGGGGATAGGGGTAGTCATAGGAATTATTGTCGCCTATTGGGTTAGTATGTTTGCAAACGCCGTTATTCCTAGAATTCTAGCATATACAACGGAGTCAGAGGCAATTGATATCACATTCTCACGAATACCAGTAGAACTATTAGTCATAGCAGGAGCAATAAGCTTAATTGTCGCAATATTATCGGGTTATCGACCGGCTGTTGCAGCGACTAAAATTAGTGTAGTAGAAGCGCTGAATCGAAGATAAGGAAGAAGAACTAGGCCTTAACAAATTGTTAGCGTCTAGTTTTATGTATGTTTATATAGTTTACAGTAATATAACACTGTAATTATTTTTATCTAATTTCAAATGCAACTCTTAAAGCATAGCGAACAAATGCTTCTATTACTAGTCTTGACTTTCAAAGATGCTTACACATACACTTACATAAAAGCAGCAATAAAGGGGGAGACAGTATGCCATTTGGATACGGAGAATTTCTTCGAAGTGAGGGATTAAGAGAGACTACGATAGATGAACACGTACGTCAGGTCACATATTTTTTTACGTATTTAGATAGGCGCTACAAAAGCCAAAAGGAGCTTTATGAAATAAACCCTTCGGATATAAAGGATTATTTAGAGGAAAAAAAGGTTCAAGAACTAAAGCTGTCTTCACGAAAGAAAATATTATCTATTCTAAAGCGTTTTTTTCATTTCTCTTGGAAAACAAGTAAAATATCCATCGATCCAGCCGTAAAAATAGAGTTAGTAGAAGAACATGTCGTTGAACACGAGGATACACAGTATGAGTTATTAAGAGATGTTCTCTATGACTTAATCCGATCGAATGAACCAGATAAACGCATAGCAATCTATTGTTTGGCTTTACATGGACTAAGGCCGGAAGAATTTAAGGTAAAAGTAGCGAATTTACGTGATCGCTCATTAGAAATCACGCATCCAGGACACGAACGAGTAATAGCATTAGACGATCTATCTGGAACGTTTTTACGAAACTATGTAAAAGGGAAATTTCCAACTGATTTTATCCTTGAATCAACTGGTCAGGATGGAACGATAAAAGCTGTTGAGCGAATGACGATTGGACTAAACTTAAAAAAAGTCGCTAAAAAATATAATCTTGGCCGCATTACAACTAACGAAATAAGACGAAGCTATGCAGCGTACTTAGTAAATCAAGAAAAATCATATGATCAAGCTGCAATGATACTAGGTATTGATAAAATAAGTTTGTTGAAGCTTTTAGGCTCATAAGGCAATATTTCAATTCCGTCTCACTTCTTAGAGTAATCTTATAATATGAGACGCCTTTAAAATAAATTATTTAAGTTCCGATAATATATATTATGTTAACTAGAAAGAAATATAAAAAAAGAGTAAGTAGCATCTTAAAGCCACCTACTCTTCTCTACTACTATTTAACGTTGCTGGTTATTGATTGTCGATAATATCACTCATGAACGCTTCAGCGTCTTCAATCGAATTCTCATCGTCTACTATATGATGAACAAAGTATCCATAATCACCAGCATCATAGCTCATCGTAACAATTTCATTTTCTCCACTAGGAATTACTAGTTGGTTGACTTCAGCTCCACTAATTTCAACTAGTTCAGCATCTGAGCTTTCTACGGCACCGCCAGCTGTAATCATAATCGAAATCGGTTGATCATCTTCTGTTAAGTCTCCATAAACGATTTCACGACCATTACGTTCTTCCCAAGTATCCGTTAACTCTTGATCTACAGCTTCTGGATCACCACTACCATAAAATACATCAATATCTGTGCGTTCATCTGCGTAGTCAACTTCATTCCCATCAACTTCACGATTCGATCCAACAGAAGCATAGTGTATCGAATATTCCTCATGCTCTGGGATATAAGGAGAGATTCCTACTTGCTCCTCAGCTATTGCGGTTATTTCTGCTGACGCACTTGTCGTTTCCGTCGCGTTGCCTTCAGATTCATTTGCTGGTGCGTTCACTTCATCCGGGTCATTTTCTCCACACCCAACAAGTAGGATTGTTCCTGCTACAAGTACTGTTCTTAGTTGCATGATCATCCTCCTTCAAAATTGGCTAAAATAGCCCTCTGTATAGTTACGATTAATACATTAAAATGTTCCCATTAACACCAAAAAAGCCAGATAGCTACTAACAGCTACCTGGCTTTTTACTTATTTTTCGTAGAAACTTGAAGGGATTTTACCAAATGCACGCTTATGATAAAGCAGTGGCTCTTTTGCGTCATTCGTTAGCTCCGTTACCTCACCGATTAAAATCGTATGATCACCTGCATCGACCGTTTTAAACGTGTTGCATTGCATAATTCCTGCTGCTTCTTTTAATACAGGTAATCCGGCTTCAGACTCAGACCAATCTACGTTACTGAAGCGATCTGTGCCTTTAGTTGCGAACAGCATACACACGTCACCTTGATTTTCAGCGAGGACGTGTACAGCGAATTTCCCTGATTCTACAAATTCGTCATGTGACGAAACATTTTTATCAATAGACCATAAAATCAGCATAGGATCCAAGGACACGGACGCAAATGAATTGACTGTTAAACCAATCGGTGTGCCATCCTTAGCCATTGTCGTACAAACGGTAACACCAGTAGGATAGTTACCCATAATATCTTTAAATGTGCTTACTTTTGCTTCATCCATTGTATTCACTCCTGTGTACGATATTTGGTTGATGCTTCCATTGTAACGTAGCTAGTTAAGAATTTCGAGCAAAAGCATACATGTCTGATAGCATCTTACATTCTTGATCTGGATCGTGGACGTTTTTCACATACTTTAACGCGTTCTCCGCTAATAGTTCATATGTTTTCGTATCGTTTAATAACTGCACAACAGACTCTCTCAAATCTTGTTCTGATTGATAAATGAGTCCTGTCTCTTTGTCTTTTACAATACTCTTATTACCATCATTTGCGGAAACGATAACGGGCGTTCTGCTCATCATTGCTTCTAATACAGCTGATGACTGCCCCTCATGAAGTGATGTATTTAAAACAAGATCGGCATCTTTTAATATGGCTCCCATCTCATGATAGCTGACAGATCCTTTATAATGTACCCAAGGTTCGTCCTTAATGGCCTCTAAAACGCGCTCTCCTTCCGATTGATCGAGAATAGGACCAACTAGCCACAAACACACGTTTTGTTCCTTAGCGACTAATTTAAGCGCGTTGACAGCTTGTAAAACATTCTTTACTGGTCTTATACCAGCTGGTAACACAATAAGTTTATTCGAAGGCTTAGAAAAGGGGCTCTTAACAGACTTAAAAGGGCGAATACTCTGGGGGATCACAAATATTTTTTTATCAAGATGCGGTCGCTCCTGTACTAATTTCTCTTTTGCTGCAGATTCAAACACATGAATAGCTAAAGCCTTTTCACATAAATTTAGCATTTCGACCTTCAACACGTCATCATAAAAATCCTGGTTAATGTCTGTACCTGTCATAGACAATATAAAGGGCGTTAATTCGCTATTTTTATGACGCTTTAAGAAAGCACGAAACTTCGTAGCATGAAAGCCGTGAATAATATCTACATCTTTAGGATACGAATCAACATTCGTGCTAGTTGACGATAATATAGTTATGTCATACCCTTTTTCTACTAAACATTCCTGAATTCGCTCCACTGTAATTTTGTTGCCTCTTTGCTCGTCAAAATGCGGTGCTGCTAACAATACTTTTCTCATATGTCCTCCTTGACTAGCTTACTCTTCTTCAAGCATTGTATCTGCATCTTTTATGAGAATCAATGTATATGCATAATAAAAGGCATTGCCAGCTGAGGCAATGCCTTTTCCTTCTAGAACAGTGGTTTTCTACCTGCAAAACCATCCTTCTTATTGTGATAAAACGTAATCTCTTTTTCTCCCTCTCTCCAGCAAAGCAAGATCTCTTCTTTTTCTTTAAAGCTTGGAAAATCTACTAAGCCTGGCTCAATACCTTTAAGCTGTGCACCTGTATCTTGAATATTTTTAACATGAAGCTGTGCTTGAAGCTCAATAAATTCCAACTGACACTCCAATTTAAACATACTTTCCGTCTCTGTTTGCACATGCTGTTGATGATTTTCTTTCACTTGATGGTAAGCAGACCACTTCTCATCAAACTCATTTTGAATCTTTTTAAGCTCAGCGATCTCTGTCTCTACTATCGGGATCAATCTATTCGCCTGTTCTACGGTAAAATACTTTCTAGGCATCATTTTCTCCTCCTCTTTCGTTTACACTCCGTCATACATCATCCGTCCTGCGTAGTGACCGGTTAAGAATACGAATACAGCTCCAGCAATGGCTAAAAGAATGAGCAACCATCTAAGGTATTTATTATCTAATACGATATTTACAGCTAAAAGGATCACTGTAAAAATGTAAGTTATTAGAGAATAAAAGGCAAACTGTTGGTGAAGACCTAAAAACTCACCTACGGAATCTCCATATAATTGAAAGGCTACCCCAACTGCGTTAGGTCCTGACTGATAGGAGATAACGCCACCGATCGTTCCAATTACTAGCATCCACATTGCAGCTCGATCAAAGAAGTAAGGCTTCCATAAGGAAAGTACGATAAACAGTGAGCCTACTAACCATAGTGCAATTGGTAAATGTACAACTGCTGGATGGAGAGGTTCTGGGATTAAATACATGGCTTTCACCTCATATAATTATTGTCTAACATTTGTATATAGTTTGTATACCCTTCTGAGTACTCTTTAAACGAACTCTATGTGACAATTTTGTAAACAAAAAGATGACTCGAGTGAGTCACCTTAATTAGCCGTACGTTTATATTTCCACATCATATATCGATAACGAATAACACAACCAACACAAAAGCCTGCTAAAGCAAGCGATGAAGCAAGAATCACCATGCTAGCAAAAATCACACCTAAAGAAGGTAATCCAGTGCTAAAGAATAATAAAGACAACCCTAAACAAATAGTAGCTATTGATTGATTAAAGCGAAGCTGATCTTTATCCTCCATCTGTTCACTTGTCTTAGACCGTAGCATAAATGATCCTATTCGTATAAAAAGATTAAAACCAAAAATAACTGAGAACAAGCACACAAGGAAAGGAATCACTAATAATACAGGATGAATGAGTAATCCAAGTCCAATTGTACTAATTAGCAACACTTGATTAAAAGAAACTAGATGCTTTGGAATCAAAAGGATCCACCCCTATTACATAATATCAAATCTGTTTACTTGGTATTATACACAAAAAACAGGCTCTATGCCTGTTTTTTGCTTAAAGTACATATTTTTTAATGGCATTCGCTACGCCTTGTTCATCATTAGAAGTTGTGACATCGTCAGCAATCTCTTTCACTGAATCCTGCGCATTCCCCATAGCTATGCCTATGCCTGCCTCTTTGATCATCGCAACATCATTTAAACTATCTCCAATAGCTAACACATTTTCCATAGAGATCGATAGCTTCTCACAAATAGTCTTTAAGGCAGCAGCTTTATGGACGCCAGCAGCATTAATTTCAATATTCACGAGGGAAGAATTAGTGAGTTCTAAACCTTCCACTGATTCCAGTTCTTTTAAAAGTAGCTTTCTTTCATCCACCGTATCTAAATCGTAACCAAATTTAAGCCATTCTGATTGATAAATATCTTCTGGAGCTTCGTGCCGCCAGACCTTATCGACAGCTGCGGCCCAAAAACGTACGTTGTGTTTAGACGCAAGAGCTAAAAACGTTTCTACATGCTCCGTTGGCAAAATTGTACGCTCAACTAATGTTCCATCAAGTTGCCAAATCTCTCCTCCATTACTTGCTATTAAGAAATTTGTAAGCTCTAACTCTTCCGCATACTTTTTGACGTTTTGAAAGGATCTACCCGTGCTAATCACAATTTCTATGCCTGCATCTTTTGCTTGTTTAATTGCTTGTTTTGTCTCTTCATCTACAAGATGACTTGTTGTTAACGTTGTTCCGTCCATATCAAGTGCTAATAATTTTACGTTTGTCATGCTAAAAACTCCTTTTGCAAATTATCGCCAAAAAACAAAATAGACGATCGTTAAAATAATTGCCGGTACAAATGCCACGACATATAGAAGCGACAGGTTCGTAAAGTGCTTTTTTGCTTTTTTATCATAGTCCTTGTCCTGAGGATTAATCCCGACTTTGATCGTTCCAATTAATCCAATGATACAAATAATTGCTGCTGCGATTATCATAATAGTTGTCATACTCAAGCTCTTCACCATCCTTATGCTACGCGTTTACTTTGTCTCCTTAATCGCCTCTTTAAGCTTACCATAAAGCGCCAATAAATCGGCGTCAGATCCATCTGTTAATGTTTCATATCGATGCTGTTCATAGGTCAGTGCGTCTTTAAATGCATGACGAACGTGTTGATCCATTTCTTTAAGCCTTGCATCTACGTGTTTTGATAATTCGCGTTCCGCTTCGGCTACAACACTGACTGCTTTTTCTAACGCATCCGAAACGAGCTGGTCCTTAAGCTTTGATGATTCATCCTCTTCGAAGAAAGCTCGCTTTGATTTGATATAGGACTTATACGCTGTAGCATCCTCTATAAATGGAGGAATGTCAGCCTCAATATTTGCCTGTAGCTGGTAAGATGGATGTTCAAATAAAAGAGACGGGAGAATCTCTTTTAGCGACTCCTCATAACTCTCTGCCCATTCTCTAAATATACGTTGCACCGCATAGTCGAGTCTAACAGACATCGCCGCTAGCTCCTGCTTTAAAAATTGCTCCCCTAATGCAGACCAGTCCTCTATCGCCTTTGTTAACTGCATTTGCAAGCCCTTGCGATCATTATCTGACAGGACAGAAACATTGATCGCATCCGCATAATAATCATATAAAACAACACTCATTCGTTTACGTAAATAAAGCGACAGTTGTTCTAACTCGCGTTTTGCGTCCCGTGCTACGTGACGTAGAGAAATCTCCTCCACTTCTACAAGCTTGTTACTAGCTATCGTCTGCTTATTTTTAAACGCTGCCTTTTCCTCAACTGACACGTGCTGCGCATCGATGTAAGAAGAGACAGTGCGAAGCGTTTGCTCGACTCGTTCTTTAATGACGGATATACCAAGTAGGTTTAGCTCTTCGTATGTTTCCTCATAAAACGTCTCTTCAAACCGCTCAAAGCTTACATCCTCTGACTCTAGACCTTGCTTCTTTTTAAGTCCTTCTTTTGACGAAACCTGATGAACGCGCGGCTTTTTAAAGCCATTTTGCTTAAGCTGATCCTGTACATGGTCCATGACACTCGTAAGTTCATGCTTGGAGGCAGCAAGGTCAGAAGCATTCACGACAAAGAATAGCTTGTCCGTCGAGAATTCCTCATTAACCTGATTAACCTGCTGTAAGAAGTACTGATCCGATTTAGAGAACGAGTGATTGTAGTACGTTAAGTAAAAGATAGCGTCAGACTGTGCCATTTGCTTAAAAGCAAGATTAGTGTGACGACCGTGAATAGAGTTTACCCCTGGTGTATCAATCAAGATGATCCCTTTTCTTGTCAATGGCGCGTCATAATAAATCGTCACATCTTCAATGAAGCATGCTACGTATTCATTTGCTACATAGTCAGACAAGGAATCAATCGTTGTTAATTTCGTCGCATCAATAAGCTCTTCTCGTTCACGCAGACTCGTTTGAATAACACGTAGATAATCAATCGTCGCCTTTTGACGAATGGAGTTACCCGCTTCATTCGCATTCCACTTCGGAATGGAATCAATCGTAAGCGACGTCCGAATCGAATTTGCTACAGACGTAATTTCCTCCGATAACGCTGTACGTGACTTAAAACGTACGACAGCTGTTCCGTGCGCGTATTCGTCCGTAGGAGCTTGCACAATGGTTACTGTAGCCGTTGTAGGGTGAGGAGATACTGGCATCATATTATCTCCTAATAACGCATTAGCAAAGCTCGATTTCCCTGCTGAGAAGGCACCAAATAAAGAAATCGTAAATGAGCGTGACTCAAAACGATCAACAGCCTTCGTGATTAAATCTGCTTCTCGCTCTAAAATAGCCTTAGCCTGGATGTCGGGTATAAGCGCGTGAATCTGCTCCACCCACTCTGCCGCTTCCGCTTCATCAAATGTTTTCTCTGCCCGACGAACCTTTTCTTCTTTTACCTCTTCAGGCGCCTGCGATACAGTTAGTGAGTCAAAAATGGTCGCATCCGACACGTCGTCATAGGTGTACCCTTTACGCCACATCTCTCTCAATTCATCAAATGTCCCTTTTGGATTAAATTCTTTCACTTCCTCTAGCTGCTGCTGTTCGTAGGTAGCTATGTCATCCATGGCCTGCCTTAATTCTTTAAGTTCAGCTAAATTGGCAAGTTGCGCATTAATTCGCTCTAATTCAGCCTGCTTAGGCTCTTTCACTCCTGCAATGTAGATATCCACTACTCGGCTTGCCAAACGCTTCATCTCTCGAATGATCGCATCGTTTACTTGCTTTGTTAGCAAATAAATATAGTCGTTATTTTTTTGACCAGACTTTACATGTTTATCTAAAAAGTCATCCTCAAGCGTCATATTTAACTCTTGCAGTGCCTCATCAAAACGCGCTTCGTTAGTTAACGAGTGTCTTGGCCACGTACGAAAGAATGCCTCTAAATGATAAAGGAGCTGTGACTTTATATTATCCTGCACATCAATTTTAAGAAGCTCGCGGCGCTTTTCTCTCTCTTCTAGCGTTTTTTTCTTAGAAAATAACATGCCCACTTTAAACGAAGAAGCCGTCGATTCCATATACTGTTTAACAAGCTCTGTCGTTTGATAAGGAAATACGTGTACGTTTTTATATAGTCGCTCCGTAGCATCCTCATACTCTTCTTCTAATACTTCCACATAGTTCCTTGTCTTTTCTTCCTTTTCGTACAGTGTTTGAAGCTCCTCTAAGCTCTCTCGATCAAATCCGCGCTCCTCGGCTTTCTCACGAATATCCTCTCTAGCATTTTCCGCGTCCTTACTAATGCGATCTCGTAGCGTCTCGTAAAATCCTTTTTGTAATCGCTTGTATGATCCGTCTAAGAAAGCCTCACTGTTAGCAAGAATCCCTTTTAGTCTTGATGAAAAGGCATCATACTGGTTTAACGGGTGATGGGCCTCTCGCATAGACGTCATAAATAGCTCTACATAGTGAATGCGCCATGCTTCAAGCGTTGCTTCCACTTGTGCTTGGAATTCTTCGATCGAAAGCTCCGCATCATCATGCTTATCAATTTGATTAATTACAATAAAGATTGGCTTCGATGCTTTACTTAATTCTCGAAGAAAGTGAAGATTCGTCTCAGATTGTACGTGATTATAATCCATTACATATACGATAGCATCTGTTGTAAAAAGTTGCTCCGTGGTCATTTTCGCGTGGTTCTTATCTGTTGAATCAACTCCAGGCGTATCGACAATGACTCCATGTTCTCCTAAAAACGGGAGAGGAATATCTATAGTGATGGAGTCAATCGTGGCCCCATCACGTCCCCAGTCTTTTACTTGATCCCATGGAATGGTACCAGTAAAGGATTGAAGCTCCTGTCCATTCTCACCAGTTAGCTCAAGCTTCACAGGTCCATTTTTCATTCTGATAATATTAGCACTCGTTGGTAGAGGACTAGTAGGTAATACTTCCGCTCCTAAAAATGCGTTTAAAATGGTGGATTTTCCAGCGGAAAAATGTCCGCAAAATGCTATCTCAAATTCCGTTATCTCTTTTTTTCGTGTTAACTTTCGTAGTCTGTTTTGTTCCTCTGCTGTTAACGTAAACGTCTTCGTACTCATGGCAACCTCCTTCTATCTATTCAAACTATACCGAATTTATCGAATAAATGGAACTATACGTCTATCATCAAAAAAAAGAAGAGCTACACGTAGCCCTTCTCACATGTTATTCATTTAATGTTTGAACTGTAATGGCTGCAGGTAACGACGATCCACCTGAATGCATAAGCTCAAGCTTTAATTCTGTTTGACCTGGTTCAATCGTAACAGTAGCCATGCGTGCAGATTCAATACCTGGTCGCATTTGTGGTGTAATAAAGACGGTGCCGTTTAATCTGTAGGCACTAGAGTATGTCCCACCCCTACCTGATAAACGTAACTCAATTTGCTTCGGCTCAGATGACTCATTCATAACAGGAATAACCACCTCGTAGTTAATGCCATAGTGTCCTCTATTAGCTGAGCTCTCATTTGGCTTTGTGCTAGACTCTGCCGTAAAGAAGTTATCTGTTACCCCATTTGAGATAGAATAGGAGACACCTTCATTACCAACTGTATAAGTAGGAAGCGTTCCACGGATAGCAGAGTGATCCCAGCTACCTCTAGAGTGAACGTTAACCGTATCCTTTGCTATTGCTGGCGTTTTAATGCTACGAACATCCATTCCCGCCTCCGTTGTTACGACAGATCGGATCGTATAAGAGGCAGGTATAAATTGACCTCCTGGCTCAACATCAAAGTCATACATGTATCCGACCATCGTGCTTGCTGATACAGGATGGCGACCAATAACAGCTGTCTCACCTGGCTGGATCATGCGTGCCTGTTGATTCACTAACGTATTATTAAGCGTACGCCCTGCTAGATGAATACCAATATCAAAAGCTGGCCAGCCTCTTGTGCTCGTGCGGTGTAATCCTTTTACGTTACTAATATAAATAGGACCTTCTGACGTATTTTCGACCGTGACAGCGAAAACAGCGTCTTGGTCCTCTATACGGTTATGGTGATGCGCATAAACACGGTGCTGTTCTTTTGCACGCTTATTGGTGTGCGTCTCATCCCATAGCGTAGCACTTGGAGTTGGAAGTGTTCGATCGTAAATAGATTCTGGGCTATTACTTACGAATAGTTTACGATTACCTATTAATTGCACGTTTTCTAAACGAGTAGGTACAGGAACAGCGATCTCCTCACTTCGAATAGGTGTCGTGCGGAAGACTAGGTTATCGGTGAAGAAGGAAAGTCTTTTGGCCACGCTATTCCACTGCAAACGAATATCAAATGCGCGAGCAAGGTCTGTCGCAGCAATGAGCTTTATGCCTTCGTATTCTTCTACTGTAACCGGGACCTCATTTAAGATCACCGTATTATCAATAATCTCAGGAAGTGTTGTTTCTAAGCTTTGAAAGACAGAGACAATTGGTACGAAGCTACGTCCGTTGCGAACATAGACTGTATCTACGTCTAAAAGCTGGAAGCTATCGAGTTCCACAATCGCATCTGTAATGACTCGCGTAGAATCAGCTGGTGGTAAAGGTGGCGATGGCTCCGTTACTCGTCTTGCAATAGATGCAGTTCGTGTAGCTTGATCCCACGTCACTAAATCACCTAATGATTCTGTAATAAAACGAAGTGGTACTAGTGTCGTTCCTGATATAACTTTAGGAGCAACGCGAAGCTGAGTTGGCTGACTATTTACAAGCGCCGTTTGATTATCAATCGTTAAGTTGATAACCGATTCTCCTCTTGTTGCTCGTATGGTGCGGTCCTGCTGATTCCATATAACATTCGCGTCTAATGCTTGAAAGATAGAACGCATCGGTACGAGAGTTGTTCCATTCTCGACCCGTGCTTGTACATCTGTTACTAATGGTTCTCCATTTAAAATGACGGACACTGGTGCTTGTACAGCTGTCGAAGCGTGTGCATTAGCGGGTAGCACTAGGCTACATGCTACTCCGACTAACACAAGCTTCTGTGCAAGTTGACGTAATTTCATCTCTGTCCCTACCCCTTTGCTAAAAATTACTTACCAAAGACCATCATACTAGAGTCACTTCCTTATTTCACCATCTTTTGCGATAAATTTTGTGTAAATTTGGAGAATGCTGGACACATTCAGTGATTTAGTAGAAGTTATATGCAGGTCTGCACCCTCTTCTTTAACCGCCTCCCCAACAGCAATGGCACACATCCGCGCAGCTCGTATTGCTTCGAGCCCTGCTTGACTGTCTTCTAAGGCCACACACTCTTTAGGGTTAACCTTTAAAAAACGAGCCGCTTCTAAAAAGATATCTGGCGCAGGCTTCATATGCGTGACCTTATGATGAGGGACAAGATAATCGACGTACATGGATACGCCTAATTGATTAACCACTGACTCGGCATTGGAGCTTGATGAAGCAATAGCGAGTAAGACGCCCGCTTCTTTTAATTCTTTCATTAACATAATCATCCCTGGCAGAGCATCTTTTTCAGATATCGTTGCGATAAGCTCCTTGTAATACTCGTTTTTCTTTTCTCCTAATCGAATGAGCTCCTCTTCTGACTTATCTAATCCTTCGCAAAGCTCTCGAATCATCTCCATACGATTTCTACCTTGGAAAGCTTCATTCATTTTATAAGTAAAAGGGACACCGACTTCATCCGCGACTTGCTTTGTTGCAACGTAATGAAGCGGCACAGTATTTGCAATTACTCCATCTAGATCAAATATAACGGCTTTCGGCATTTTCATACGTAAACATCCTCCCTATAGCGTTAGTAAGTACGCGACGATTGTCCCGATCGAGCCATACAGTAACGCGAATGGCATATTTGTTTTGGTAATTCTGTAAGGGTTTTGTGCGGTATTCATCGACGTCATCGTGACTGTTACGCCAAATGTTCCAACAGTAGCTGTGGCAAGCGCCCCAGTAACAAGAATAATCCCAAAGCTTAATGGATTGATGACACCCATTAGAGGACCTACTGCTTCAATCAAAATAGAAACAGTTGCAATTGGATGAATACCTACCATGCTCATTGATAAATACGTAAACTGAATTAATAAGAAAAGGAGTAACGGTTGCTCACCGAGTGCTAAAAATGGCGTTTGAAATGCTCCAAGTACTGGCGAAGCGTTTAATGCGTCAGAAAAGAATGCAAGACTTCCAAATAACACAACGAAGTTTTGCATCCCATTTGCGCGTTCTTTCCAATTGACAACTCCAATTTTTAAGAAGCGGCGAATTCGTCCCATACATAGCGACCAAAGCATCGCAAAAGGTAAAATAACCAGGGTAACGGTTAAAATAAAGCTCAGATTAAAGAAGGAGCTAATAGACACAATCGCCACTAAAAATAGGCTTAACACTAGGAATAAGTGCAGAATAGACATGATAGGCACAGGACGCGCCTCTTGCTTGTCGATCGGTACATGTTGATAGCGCCTTTTCCCAAAGAAGGAATCGATCGAGAAGGTGATAAGGGATATTGCTAGAAGCCATGGGAAAAGCGTTAAGTAGCTAACTCCCGTAGCATCAACACTAATAGCAACGAGTACCTCCATGGGACTCCAGGCGAGCGCTAAGGCAAATGCGCGTAGCGTCGTTTGACTAATAAAGGTGTTCTTCTCTTTCCACCCCTTTAGCTGCTCCTTTAAAAGGTTTTGCGCAACATATAGAGCGGATAGGTTAATGAAGGTGACGAGTATATACGATGTAGCTTTTGCTCGCACATAAAGGGATCCCGCGTGGCTTACATTTGATTTAAGTAATTGCTGAAGCTTTCGGTCGAACCCTCCAGCTCGAACAGCATTATTCATCCAAGGTAACATTAAAAGCAAGGCAACTAGCCCTGTGTTACTATTAAAAAATAGCCAAAATCCTTGGATATCATAAGTAAAAACAAGGTAAACACCTACTGATAGGAATAAGAGACCAAGTACCTTAAATAGATTTGTCGCATAGATAAAGGATAATAAGAGGGCAACCATCATGACCGCGCTCGCTACATAATTTAGTAGTGTTGCGCCTGTAAAATAGGCGAATAGATATGAAACTACTACAAGCAGATAAAGAAGATAATAATACTGTCTCATCGCATGTGCCTCATGCGCCGTAATACTAGCTTTTCAACAGTGGCAGGAAATAGCCTAGTCATCGTAATCGCAAGCTTTGTCCTTACGCCTATGGTGTAACGAAAGGCCGGCTTTTTTGCTTGTATAATGCGTGTAACCGTTTTAACCAGTTTAATCGGGTCTGCTCCTGCTGTCTCCACTTGCTGTACATATGTCATCATATAGTCTTGTAGCTCCTTATAAGTAGCTTCCTCCGAAAGCTTTGCTGAGTTCCGTGCTTTTTTCCAAATGTTCGTTTTAAATGCGCCAGCTTCGATGATACTCGTTGTTATGCCTAAAGGTAAAAGCTCCGAGCGAAGCGATTGACTAAAGCCTGTTAGCGCAAATTTAGAAGCCGCATAGGCTCCTAGTGCCGGGAAGCCGATTTGTCCACTAATACTCGATAGCATAATGATCTTACTAGTAGTAGACTTTTTTAATAGAGGTAAAAGCGATTTAGTTAGGGCAAGCTGTCCAAATACATTCGTTTCAAACTGTTGCCGCATGTCGTCTATGGTTAATGCTTCTATCACGCCACCTTGCGAATAGCCTGCATTGTTAATGAGAACATCGATACGACCATACGTTTTTTCGATATATGTATATAGCCTATCTATATCTTGCTGATTCGTTAATTCGAGTAGCTGATAGTCTACGTGTTTACTAGGATTCGCCGGCAACTTTCTAACAGTACCAACGAGTGTATAGTCATGTAGCGAAGATGTCAGAACTTCGCCAAACCCACTATTACACCCAGTAACAACGATTACTTTTTGCATCATGATTCCTCCACATTTATTGAAAGGAGTTGAGCTACTATGAATCGTTTGCTCACTCTCTTGAGTATTTTAGCATACCTATCTTCTATCTTTTATTTAATAGATGCGTTTTTCGTCTCGATTCCTGCAGCATTTTTATCCGCTACCCTTTCTGCAATTCTTGTATTAGCAACCTTATTTACCGTCAAATGGGGTACAAAGATGATCGTGACAGTGCTCCTTGCGATCGGCTTTTATGTATTCATGATCGAGAGAGCGAGTATCTCCACTATTTTACTCGCCTTCGGAACGAATGCAACCATTCTCTCTTTATTTCTACTCATTCCACTCGTCGGTACCTATATGTCTTCCACTGGCTTTTTACATGCACTTAAAGAAAATGTCGTTGCCTATGAGGCGAAACACGGTAATAAGCCGTATAAAATGAGCTACGGTCTGATGATGTCGATCGCATTCATCTTAAACTTCGGTACGATCGCTATTGTAAAGCAAATTGCAGACGAAAGCTTTCGAGGCTATCGAGAGAAGAAATTGACGTTACATATTATGCGAGGCTTTGCCTTCTGTATGCTATGGTCTCCGTATTTCGTTAACGTCGGTCTCGTATTGACATTATTTTATGTCTCTTGGTTTGACATAGCTGTATACGGACTTGGCTTTGCCTTTGTTTATGCCTGTTTATCAGCGTTGTTTTTACCTCTGGTTGCATTCAAAGATGATCCAGTGATAGAAAAGCTTGCTGCTCCAAGTATTAGCAAAGCTTCATCCATTCGACCATTGGTGCAATTTTCGCTTATATTTGTTCTTCTTTCGTTTACGATGTATTACGCACTGGATGCTACAATGCTCGCCGTTGTATCCCTACTCGCTATTTTCATGCCTATCGTTTATTCCATTTTTAGACGTGACACGAAAATATACACGGCAGATGCCATTACGCAAATGAGCGGAGCATTTACCCGACTCAAAAACGAGCTAGGTATCTTTATTGCAGCCGGATTTTTCGGTACGGCCCTCGCGTTAACTTCCGTTGGAGATTATTTATCGACTATGTTAGTGAATGTCGCGAATGGGTCCATATTTATCGTCATTGTTAGTGTCATGATAGTCACGGTTGCACTTTCTATGATAGGCGTTCATCCAATCATCGTCATTATTGGACTCTCAAGCTCCCTGCATCCAGATACCTTTGGCGTGACGCCAGTGTTTGTTGCTATGCTCCTCTTATTATCATGGACATTAGCAACTCAAGTATCGCCTTTCTCTGGTCAAATGTTAATGAGTGCTCGTCTCATAAAAACACCAGCATTACAACTCTCTAAACAAAATGCGCTCTTTATTGCTACATGCTTTATCTGTTTTGCTGGAATCTTATATGCGCTAGAGCGTTTGGGCCTTATTTAATTGACGTTTGATTAGAAGCTTTGCGGCTGTTTTATAGAGATGTTTAAAGCTTGGAGACTCATATCTATTTCGGGACGCCCTATTGGTGATCGCGTAAATTGAGTAGCTAATTGCGCAAGTTCACAGTGGAATTGCGCGAAATTCTTACTCAATCGCGTGAAAATCGCCTCCGATTGCGTAACTCAAAAATAATCGCGCATCATCAAAGTAACTACTCACGTTTCCACGTAAACCACGCAAACCTTCTCTTTAATTCCTACAACAACTCATCCAACGCCAATTGACCCATTTCCTATATCTTCACTTAAAAAATAAAAAGGCTGAGACAACTTCTAACCTCATTGTCTCAGCCTTTTTTTCTTATTCACTTTTTTCAAGTAGCTCGTATTCCGAATGTCTTAATACAGTACGTGGCTTCGTACCGTCTTCATCGCGATCATCAAGTTCAATCGAAATGGAGTTTGTATAGGGAGCGATAACAGTTGCTGTCTTACCTTTATATTCACCCTCTAATACGATAACCGGATCACCGGACGCAATTAGCGGCTGTTCTTGTTCTTCTGCCATGATTAAATCCCCTCTCGCTTAAACTGTTTAGACTATGATCATACAAAATTTGAATGTGTTGGTCAAATCGTTTCCCTTATGTGCGCGAACTAGAGATCGTCATAGAATCTAAATTTATCTTTGCACCCGTCTTTTTGAGGAAATCAAGTCCGAGTACGCCATCAAATTCAGAGTCCTCTAGAGTCCCTTCAAAATCAATCATTTTTAGTGGTCCTACGCTAATCGCGTCCACTTTAGCTTGCGTAATTTTTGCTTTATTGAACGTAGTAATAGGCGCTGCAGTGTCTATGACAACACGCGATAATAAAACAGATTCTCCATTTACTTTCAGCTTTACTTCTGTAAACAGTTTCCCTTGATCAACAACGATTGGTTTCATGAGTACCCTCCATAAGTGCGATTCTTTGTACAAGATGCCGATTTAAGGCTAGTATATACTATTATACAACAGATAAAACAGAATGAACATGAGAGAGGAATCAACCCATGAACCGAACTGTCGTTATTGGTGCAGGCATTTTTATCCTTATGTACATTGCTCTGCACGTGTATTTAGCCTTTGTAACAGCATTATTCATACCAGTTTCATTTACCCTTTTAGCCATTCTATTCTCACTACTCGGCCTTAGCTATTTACTTGCTAACAAACTATTACTAGCCAAGCTTATAGGTTCTATCTGGTTTGCTATTTTGACGTATATGCTTATGGTACTACCAATCTTACATTTGCTTTATTATGTGGCACCATTTGCGCTTTTACAGATTGTATTTGCAACAACGTTTATTCTTTATATGATTGCTGGCTTATTTGGCGCATATAGCACAAAAACGATCGCTTACTCGATCACCGTACCTAAACGACAAGCAACACAAGATAAGCTTCGGCTTGTACTTGCATCTGACATGCACTTTGGTGGACTTTCTGGACATACCCATGTAAAAAGACTAGTTAAACACGTAAACGCACTAAAACCAGACTCCATTCTTTTAGCTGGGGATATTGTCGATGATGATCCAGCACATTTCCATAATAAGCATATGGATGAGACGATGGCGAAGCTCCAAGCGCCATTCGGTAAACTAGCGGTGCTCGGTAATCACGAATATTACGGCAAGGAGATTCCTAAACTACGTGACATTTTATCAACGATTAACATCCAGTTACTGGAGGATGCATCATTCGTTGTAGCAGACAGCCTGCGAGTGATCGGTCGTTTAGATCAAACAGACCGAAATCGTCAATCTGTAGATGACATGATTGGTGACGAGCATTTACCCGTTTTAGTCATGGATCATCAGCCGACAGAGCTTGAAAAGATCGCAGATGCTGGTGCACATATTAGTGTCAGTGGGCATACGCACAGAGGTCAGATTTGGCCATTTCACCTCATTACAGAGCGAATGTTTTTCTTAGATTACGGATACAAAAAGCATAAGCAACTGCACGCTTTTGTCTCCAGTGGCTTCGGATTTTGGGGACCGCCAATTAGAATTGGCACTCGGTCTGAGATTGTATGTATTGATGTCACCTTTTCAGATGAAACGTAAAAAAAGCTGCCTCGGCAGCTTTTTTGTTTGCTTATTTTGCTTGTTTGTTATTATCAAACTCCATTTTCCAACTGAAGTAGTCGTTATCCGAATTTTTTTCGTAGCGTAGCTTCGCTTCAAAGGTGGATCCCTTTTTACTTTTTAACCCCGACACCACTGCAACGCCATCTTTTAATAAGCTTTTCACCATCGTTTTTGTTGGCTTTTTCTTCATAGAGGCTAAATATTTATCGTTCTTCCAAATAACAAATTTGCATCCACTCTTCCAGTTGCTACATCCAAATCCCTTTTGCCCTTCAACCACTTTAGACTGGCATAATGGGCATTTTCCTAACGTTTCATTACTTCTTCTCGCGCGTTCTACCACGTGAAGTGTCACGTCTTGATCCTGCTTAATTTTATCGACGGACTCTCGTGTAAACGAATAAATAAACTGTAAAAAGCTCTCCCGCGTTTGTTTTTGCTTTTCTATATCCGACAGCGTTTTTTCAAGACGCCCTGTAAATTCTAAATCAAATAGCTCCTTCACAGGGAACGTCTCTACTAATCGAACACCAAGCTCTGTACAGACGAGATTTTTTTGATTTGCTGTAATATAGCCAACGTCCTTCAATTTTTTAATCGTCTCCGCACGTGTTGCCGGCGTACCGATGCTATATCCACTTAAAATAGCCTGCATCATTTCTTCGGGATTATCCTCAGCCGCTTCCTTTTGCTTTTTCCCGCACGTTTCCATAACACGAAGTAACGTTTTCTCGGTATGAGGCTTTGGTGGTTTTGTTGTATGCATCGACACCTTGTGACTCATAACATCAACCGCTTCTCCTTCGTTGACAAAGGGTAGAAGCTGATCCTTTGATTCGATTTTTTCCACCTTTTTAAAGCCTTCCACGAGCTGAACTCTTCCACTCGTCAGGAACACACCATTTACAGCTTCTTTCTCTATTTGAGTCGTCAGTTTTGTTTCTTCATACTCCGCAATCGGCATAAACTGCATAATAAATCGATTTTTAATAGCAGTATAAACGAGCTCCTCATCGCGATTAAGCGATTTCGGTAATACGTAGGTTGGCATAATAGCGCTATGACTGTCCACTTTAGATGAATCAAACACCCGTTTCTTTTTAGCGAATTGGATCTCGTCTTCATAAGGCAGTCCAGTCTTCACTTTATCTAACACTTGCTTTGCTTTGCCTGTTAATGTTTCATCTAGCACGACACTCGCTGTCCTCGGATACGTAATGTATTTCTTCTCGTATAGAGATTGGGCTACCTTCAATACTTTATCGGAGGTGAAACCCTTATACTTACTCGTAATATAACCCTGTAGATTCGAGAGATTAAACAGATAAGGGGGAAACTCCTTTTTCTTTTCTACCGTTTTCTTGATCACGGTACCTTGCTTCCCATCTATCAGCTTTTGAATGGCTTCAAGCTCTTCCTTCTTTTCAAATTTATCCTGTTTATCTAATGTGTACGTGCCCTCATATGTTTCTTTTTTAGGTGTCTGAAACGTAGCAGCTAGCTTCGCATAGTCTTTCGGGACAAATTCGTTTATTTCTTTATCACGATCATAAATAATTTTTAATGTAGGTAGTAAGACGCGACCAATATTCAGCGCCTTTCCACCACCCTTTTGATATTTCAATGTCGCAACAGAGGTCAAATTAATACCAATCACCCAGTCTGCCCACTGCCTACTAATACCTGCATCTAGAAGCGGTCGCATCTCTGTATTTGGCTTCAAACGCTCGAGTCCTCTATTTACTTCGTCAGCTGTCCATTCGTTTAATAGGAGTCGATACGTCTGCTTTTTCGTTTTAAGTTGATAAATGATCGTATCTCCAATGATTTGACCCTCGCGATCATAATCGCACGCTTGAATGACTCCATCGACATCAGAGCGATTGATTAGCTGATGAATCGTTTTTAACTGCTTTTTAGCGCGGAAATCCTCTTTTTGCTTCTGTTTAAAATCACGCTTCACTTTATAACGAAAGTCATTCGGAATAAATGGAAAGTTATCCATGTGCCACCGCTTTAGTTTCGCATCATAATCAAGTGCGTCAAATAATTGGAGTAAATGTCCGAATGCCCACGTCACGATATAGCCATTTCCTTCGAAATAGCCATCCTGTTTCGTCTTTATTTTAAGAGCATCCGCGATGTTTTTTGCTACAGAAGGCTTTTCGGATAGTATTACTTTTACCATTCCATCCCCTCCTGGCACGTAATTAATGATCGTGCTGCCTTTACTACAGTGGAATGAATCATCTAGGCATATCCCCTCTCCAAAATAAAAAACGTGCGAACGTATGTTTTTTATCATACGGTACGCACGTCTAAAACGCAACTATTCTACTAGCGTTGTTTGTCCATCTTCTTGTTTAATTTTTCCGTCCTTCATAAGCTTCCCTAAAGCGCGTTTAAACGACGCTTTACTAATCTTAAACTGCTCACGAATCTCATCTGGATCAGATTTATCCGTATATGGCATCAGACCACCAGAGCGTTCTAAATATGCTAGAATCTCATCTGCGTCTTGAGACTGACTCTCCTGAGCCTTCGATCGCAGCGTCACGTTTAACGAACCGTCCTCTTTGACGTCAATCACTCTTCCTTTAACAAATTCGCCAAGTCTCGGCTCACGTTTTCTCTCATACTCATGAATGAATCCACGATAGCCTTGCTCCGTAATCATAAATGAGCCAACTTTACTTACACGATAAATGTGCCCCTCAATCTCACTGCCTTTAAGCGCGAGCGATGCGCGATCTCTTTCCTCTTCAATCATCTCTTCTTTAACCGGTAGCGCAATTAAACGACCGCGTCGATCATTAGAAAGTGTCACAAAGAGTCGATCTCCTTCGTTTGGCCATGCGCGTTCAAATAGTGGCAAATCATCCATCGATACTAAAATATCCTTTTGCATACCAATATCAACAAATACCCCTAGCTTCGCGACAACCTTCACCACAGTTACCCAATCGTAGGTGCCGGATAAAATCGTCGGGATTTGAAGGGATGCAATGATTTGTCCATTATTATCATTATATAAAAAGACGTCTACCTCATCACCTATAGGACCCTTTACGCTTTCCTTTGGGAGGAAAATGCGGGTGTTTTGATAGTTCAGTAAAAAACCGTTCGCCGTCTTACTTAAAACTTCTGCTGTTACTACTTGTCCAATTAAATTATCACTCATTCATACCAACTCCTCATAAGAAAAACCTTGTCCATTTCATTGTTACACGGACAAGGTCTTTTCCTTAACTTAGCTTAAATAATGCCAAATATCAAGGTGTATTATTCGTTTAAAGATAAAATTAAATTAAATGAGTAAGTTAAATAGATCTTCATCTTTATTAATTTCAATATAGCCAAAGCCCTTTTTGTCCATACGACCAATCAAACTATCGTAGTCAGCGCGATGCTTCAATTCGATGCCAACAAGCACAGGTCCTTGGTCACGATTGTTCTTTTTCGTATACTCAAATCGTGTAATGTCGTCCGTCGGTCCTAATACGTCAATCAAAAATTCACGTAGTGCCCCTGCTCGCTGAGGGAAATTGACGATAAAATAATGCTTTAAACCTTGATAAATTAACGAGCGCTCTTTAATTTCCTGCATGCGATCAATGTCGTTGTTCCCACCACTAACCACACAAACGATATTTTTTCCTTTAATTTCATCCTTATAGTGGTCTAAAGCTGAGATGGAAAGCGCCCCAGCAGGCTCTGCAACGATTGCATTCTCGTTATAAAGAGAGAGCATCGTCGTACACACCTCTCCTTCTGGTATCACAACAATATCATCCGTTACTTGCCTTGCTACCTCAAACGATGTATCGCCAACTCGTTTTACCGCTGCGCCATCTACAAATTTATCAATCTTCGGTAACGTCACGACTTCACCTGATTCAAGCGAACGCTTCATTCCAGGTGCTCCAAGCGGCTCAGCACCGATTACTTTTGTTGAAGGACTAATTTGTTTAAAGTACGATCCAACCCCAGCTATCAAGCCACCTCCGCCGATGCTCATAAAGATATGTGAGACAGGTACCTCGATATCTTCTAAAATTTCTAAACCAACGGTCCCTTGCCCAGTCATTGTTCTCATGTCATCAAATGGATGAATAAAGGTCATGCCTTCCTCATCGCACGCCTCTTTCGCTTCTTTAAATGCATCATCAAACGTGTCGCCAGTTAAAATTACTTCGACAAACGGCTCTCCAAAAAATTCGACGCGTGATACCTTTTGCCTTGGAGTCGTGCTTGGCATAAAGATTTTGCCTCTTACACCGAGCGCTTTACAGGAGTATGCGACGCCTTGCGCGTGGTTCCCTGCACTTGCACATACGACGCCACGCTGCAAGTCCGCTTCCGATAGACCCTGCATAAGGTTGTACGCACCACGTAGCTTAAACGAACGAACAACTTGAAGGTCCTCCCTCTTTAAATATACGTTTGCCTCGTATTTGTCTGAAAGGATAGGGTCCAATTGTAAAGGTGTTTTCACGATCACTTCTTTTAGAGCTTGATGAGCGAGTAAGATGTCCTTAACCTGCACCGTTTCTACTTTCGTCTTCGCCATAATCATGCTCCTTTATATTCAAAATATTAAAACTTATCTTAACACATCCTTATGGCTTTCGGAACAGAAACTAGACGCTTTTTATTATGTAAGCGGTTTAGGACGGATAATTATCTCTTGGGATGTTCCATTCGCTTCCACTAATAGGTCAATATAAGCACCAACCTCTTCTGGTAATAGACCATGCTCCTTTTTCTCTTTAGGTACCCCACCAAAGTCTGTTTGCACGAGTCCTGGAGCAACTGTCGATACGGCAATACCATCTTCAGCGAGCTCTAGTTTTAATGACCCTGCAAAACCTAGTAGCGCCCATTTGCTCGCACAATAAGCACTTGCCTTAGGTCGTGACGTATAGGATAGATCTGAAGCAACATGAATGATATGTCCTTGACTCGACTTACGTAATAATGGAATGGCGTATTTACTCATTAAAAAGACGCCCTTCACATTTGTCTGCATCTGATCATCAAATTCTTCGCTCGTCATATCTTCAACCGTTTTCCAATGCCCGACACCAGCGTTGTTAATGAGCGCATCAATTCTTCCGAATTCTTGGTCAATCTGATGGAGAACCTCTTTTACTTTTGCTTCATCCGTAATATCAGCCACATATCTACTGCAACTGCTAGGGATTGATGCTGCATCTGTTTTTGTGATGGCAATTACTTTGTACTCTTTTTTAATCATTCTCTCAATAACGTCAGCCGCTATTCCACGTGCTCCTGTAATGACAACGATTTTTTGCATGCTAATCACTCCTTTCTTCCACCATATAGATAATAGATAGCTCGTGCAACTATTCCGAATAATATGTATAATGAGAGCGCAAAGGAGAGGATAGAATGGCAGATTGGGCGTTTATAACCGATTTTGACGGAACAATCTCATCAAAGGATTTTTATTGGATGATGATTGATGATTTTTATGCGAATGGGAAAGAAGAATACGAGGCTTGGCAAGCAGGTAAATACAAAGATCGCGATTTTTTACAGCATGTTTTTAACCAAGCTCCCATGTCTGAGTCAAAGCTACGTGACTACGCGGAGACAATCCCTTTTGATCAGACATTTAAAACGTTCGCTAACAAATTAGCGAACGCAAATGTGGACCTCTATGTGGTTAGTGCGGGAGCGGATTTTTATATTAAGCACTTCCTCACCTATCACGATATTCCATACACAAAGCTTTACGCGAATGACTCCGCTGTCATTAACGACACGTTAACGTTTCAGATTGATGAGCAAGGACCTTACTTTTCCGATCGCTACGGGATCGATAAGAAAAAAGTAGTAAAAGACATTCAATCCAACTATAGCAGAACGTATTATTTTGGTGACAGTGAGCCAGACTCACACCCGTCAGAAATTGTGACCGATGCGTTTGCTCGTGATAAGTTAGTACCAATCCTCTCTGAGAAAGGCGTACCTTTTACAGAAGTATCGTCTTTTGAGGACATCTATCACAAACTTCGTAAAAAAGAGGCCCTGTAAGTTTTTATCTTGTACGTGCAATGTACGTATATACATCACGAAGTGTGTGATAGCCAAGAGATTTCACTTTTTCTATGCTCTGATTCCACAGCTCAGCTGTAACGGTAGCATCTGCTAGAGCATGGTGACGTTCGTTAAAGTCAATGTCAAAATAGGAGCAGCATTCTTCCAATGAGTGCAGAGACTTCATCTCAGGGATAAGCTTTGTTAAAAAGCTTGTATCAAGTAAGCGATAGTCAAACGAGGACTTGTATAAATTCCACGTGACATGCTCCATAAACTTTTTCTCATGCATCGCATGGTGAGCAACTAGCGTATGTTCGTGAATAAACTCGAAAAACTGAGGAAGCACTTCATCCATCGTTGGAGCTTCTTTTAAATCTGTAAGGGTAAGACCCGTCAGCTCTTGTATGTGAGCCGGCGGGTCCTCTTCATGATAAACAAGGGAATAAAACTCTCCCACTTCTTCCTGTCCAACTAGCTTTTTTGCTCCTATAGACAAAATCGTATCACCCTTTGTAGGATGAAACCCCGTTGTTTCTAAATCAAAAATAACGGTAGGGAGCTGATCGAAGGGCATCTCCAAATGCGCTTGCTTACGAGAGGCTTTTTGAAGTCTCCTGGCGTAAGCAATTTTAGCTGGATCCCGCTCTTTAGATTTATAGCTATTTGGTTGTACAAATCCCGTAAGCTGTCTCATAAAGCGATCCATCGCATTCATTCCTTTTTACCCTCCTGATAATAGCTTGTAGTAGCCTTGACACAACTGCGTCCTTCTAGCATGAGATGCTTCAGCTTTTTTTGCTCATCTCGAGATAGGTCATTTCGCCTAATATGATGCACATCCTCATAGCTTTGCACGTGAGACGTATGATCATGTCTAAACTGAAGTGCTTCTTTAAAGGCTCCTTCAAAGCCTGCTAGCTTCGGTACTTTTTCTCGCAGCTTTTGCATCCGTTCCAATGTACTTGCCTCTTTAATCCCTTCGATGATCGAAGCGACTCGTATTGCATTTACATATGGAAAGAGTAGCTCCTCTTTTACGTTAATGTATCCGTGCTGATCCGTTAAAAGCTGTCCAAAAAGCGTCGTCATCCGTCGTTTAAATTGTATATTGGAGACAAAACGCCTTCTAATTTCTTTCCTAAAGCGAGCAATGGATAAGAGGTGCTCTTTTAATGGACAAGGATCCCCGTGTAAGTCTCTAGAATCCGCTAGTATGAGTAAGTAACGTATGGAATCAAAGCTTGCATCGTTTGCATAGTCTTCTATTTGTTTACGCCATGCAGCCTCACTTTTACACCATCTCGCCTCACTGGCCATTACTTTGCCGTCACACCTCTCGTACCCGCAGTACTCCATACCTTCTACAATTTCTTCCCCCAACTGTAAAAAAAACGATGTCTCTTTATCCGATCCATAGTGAACAAGTGCGTGGTCCTGATCACTAAAGTAAGATTGCTCGTGACGACCGGCACTACCTAGCAAAAGGAACGTAAAGCGAGCAGGTGCTGGACCATGCTCGCTCTCCGTTCGATATTGTGCCGTGCGTACAATCTTTTTCATCACGTCGTCGTGTAACTCGTTTAACTCCTGCGGCGACTTGATCGTCTGTCGTTCATTTACAAGCTCGTCACGTATTTCATCGTATGTTGGAATATGCGTCGGATCCTGTAAAGTAGACATTGTTAGGCACTCGGCTTTTCTGTTTTAGCTGGCTCTGGCTGTGCCATGTTTTCTGGGTAGCCATAGCTTCCGTGCTCACTCATATCAAGACCTAATAGCTCTTCTTCTTCAGATACTCGGATACCACCTGACATTACTTTGTCCATTACTTTTAAGATAATGAATGCTACTGCAAATGCGTAAAGTCCAGATACGGTAACCCCAGTTAATTGAACTCCTAGCTGTGATAGACCACCACCGTAGAATAATCCAGCCTGACCACCGTTCATTTCAGCAAGTGCTGGTGTAGCAAAGAATCCTGTTGAAAGTGTACCCCAAACGCCTGCTACACCGTGAACAGATAAAGCGAAAATTGGATCATCAATTTTTGCTTTGTCAAACATAACCATTGCAAAGTGTACGATAAGTCCACCGATTAGACCGATGATAACAGCCGCCCATGGCGCTACAAATGCTGTAGATGCAGTGATAGCTACAAGACCCGCTAACGCACCGTTTAACATCGTTGGAATATCGTTACGTCCCGTCATTGCTGATACGATAAGCATGGCTGCAATCGCACCCGCTGCTGCTGCTAACTGAGTAGTAAGTGCTACGTAGCCGAAGAATGCTCCGTCTACTCCAAATGTAGAACCACCGTTGAATCCAAACCAACCTACCCAAAGAACTAGAACACCTAAAGCCGTGTATACTTGGTTATGTCCAGCTAAGTCGTTTGACGTTCCATCTGCATTAAATTTACCAATACGAGGCTTTAATACAATTGTTGCAGCTAATGCAGCCATTGCACCTGTTAAGTGAACTACTGTAGAACCTGCGAAGTCTTGCTTTCCTAAGCCTGCTAACCAGCCGCCTCCCCATACCCAATGTGCTACTACCGGATAAATAAGTGCTGAAAATAGTACAGCGAAGATAACATAAGCGGATAGCTTAGCTCGTTCTGCAAAACCACCGAAGGCAATTGTTAATGCAATTGCAGCAAATGCAAGTTGGAAAATGAAGTCTACCGAACCTGCCAAGCCTTCTCCTTCAAAAGAAAAGTCACCATAGAAGAAATTAGATAAACCAATAAATGCGTTGCCTTCCCCATAAATAAACCCATACCCTACTGCCCAGAATACTAATGAGGCAATAGCCACCGTGAAAATCGTTTTACCGGCGATATGCCCGGCATTCTTCATTCGTGTAGATCCTGCTTCAAGAAGAATGAATCCTCCTTGCATCAGCAATACTAGAGCAAATGCGATGATAACCCATAAATTATCCATTAATGCGATTGCTTCCATTCCTACGTCACTCCTCTTGAATTTTTTTCTGTTAGCAAATGTGCCAATCAGCTATGAACCCAAGTATACATGCTGAAAATTCTGACACAATCGATTTGTCAGATAATTTAACAGACTATTCAAAAGGTCCCAAACTGTGTGAAATCCTGTAATTATTGTGGCAGTTGAGTGGAAGCGTTTACTTGAAGGAGCTAAAATTAACAGAATATTTTTTATATGATTTGTCTTTATTGAGTGGATGATTATCTTTTACAGAAGGACATTGATGAATCGCAGCGGAAACGTGTAGATAAGGGTTGGTTAATGAGAGCGCAAATGGTTAATTGAAGGTCGATTCCGGTTTATTGGAGCCTTAATCCGGTTAATCGGAGCTCTGTTCCAGTTTATTACAGCACCAATTCGGTTAATCGGAGCTCTGTTCCAGTTTATTACAGCACCAATTCGGTTAATCGAAGCTCTGTTCCGGTTTATTTCAACCCTATTCCGATTAATCGAAGCTCTAATAAAGTTCGTTCATTCAAAATACGTTCACCCAACATAAAAAAGCTAGGACCCATGATCTACATGTGCCCTAGCCTCTTCTTCTATATCTATACCTGTCTTTTTTGTCTTCTCGCCAAAAATCTTGCTTCTATATAACCCGTTCCAAGCAGAACCCCCAATACGATAAAGACAAATCCAATTAGCTGAGACACAAAAATCTGCTCGCCGAGAAAATAATAAGAGCCAATTAGCGCGAAAAAGGGCACGAAATTATTAAATACAGCTGTTTGACCCGCGCCAATTTTTTGGATCGCTCCATTATAGACGAGATGTCCAAGTCCCGTTGCAAAAATAGCAGACGTTAGAAAAACAATCCAAACCGTTATGCTAGGGCTAGTCATTGCAGAGGCGCTTGCAGGCTCTAAAACTAAACTAATCAAAATAAGACTTACCGAACCAACTAACAGCATAACTGCCGTCATCTGCCTAGATGATAATGTCACGGTAATTTTGCGTATGACGATAAAAGAGAATGCTTGGGCGATCATCGATAAGAGAACGAGCAAGTCACCTGATGATACACTAGCTGTCCCTTCTTCCGGACTAAGTACGATAAATAAAACACCTATAAATCCTAAAGCGATTCCTAAAAAACGCAGTCTCGTCACAATTTCACCAAGAAAGATCATGGTTAATATAGCTGTTGTAAGAGGTATGAGTCCGAGTATGAGCGAGGCATTGCCTGCGGTTGTGTTGACAAGTCCGATCGCAAGTAAGGAGTGATGCGCGACCTGTCCGAGCATGGCAGCGAGTAGCGTGTAGCCCCATTCTCGCTTTGTCATCGCTCGTAAATCTTTTAAGAAGAAAAGGAGTGTAATGGTCACGACGCCTGCGAGTCCGATGCGAAGACCTTGCATCATTACTGGTGGGAAGGCCTCCACTAAGTATTTTACTGCGACGACGTTTAAGCCCCAAATGACCATGACTCCTAGTAAGATTATATACGTAACTGATTTGTTCACAAAAACCCTTCTCTCTAAAAATATCAAAGCAACGTATATCCTACCACATCCGATCAAAAATAACAGGTTTAGCGTACTAAAGGATATCGTCACGATCGTAAAATTATGGTAGTCTAATGAATAGTGTTAAGAGAGCAAGGAGGATTATATGATTAAAGAAATTTTTGTGCTACGAAGTATTGGGTGCTTGAGCATCGTCTTTTTGCACAGTATTCATATAGCGCTACAAACGATTCCCATTATTGCTATGGGCGAAGTGTTTGCGATCTTTTTTGATTCGCTACAAATGCTTCTCTATTACGGGACACCGATGTTTATCTTCATTTCGGAGTTTTTAATCTCCTATTCCTATCGGAACAAACCGCTTCCAACCTATTTTTTGAGTAAGCGGACAAAATTTATCCTGATCCCGTTTTTCGTCATGGGCGTGTTTTATTCGCTCCCATTTCTATTATCAGGCGCTTCCGTCTGGGCGGAGACTGTTGCTATGAACCTTCTATTAGGCGACTATCACGGCTATTTTATTCTCATTATCTTTCAGTTTTATCTGTTTCACTATTACTTCCACTCATATTTAAAAAAATGGCGTCCATTCCCAGTTATTACAATCGCCTTTATTATTAACGCGATCTATTTATTTATTTTTAACTTCACTACTCCTCCTATCGAAAATTCAGCGACGATGTTTTTATGGGAACGATTTTATTGGGTCCCCATGTTTGGTTGGGTTTTCTATTTTGCAGTAGGATATTACGCCGGTCTTTACTATGAATCATTTATGACGTTTTTACTTAAATATCGGTACTGGATTATTGTAGGACCGCTTGTAACGAGCTTTATTTTACTATTTGTTTATCACTCTGGCATTCTCTCGATTCATAGCTCAAAACGCATTGATATTTTGATTCACACCATTGCATGTAGCTTCTTTCTCTTTTATTTGACCTCTCAAATGAAGGGACTACCTACCTTTTTTGCATTTATTAGCAGGTACTCATTCGGCATTTATTTATTACATTACTTCTATATATTCGCAATCGACTTCATCTATAGTTTGTACCCGATCCCGTTAGGTGTAGCTTATATTATGATTCTTTTTGTGTTTAGTACACTGTTATCAATCGGAACTGTCTATGTATTAAATAAAATCCCTTATGGTCATATTGTAATCGGTAAGATAGGAGCGCCGTATAAACCTCCGGCGAGTTCGGTTTGATAGTTGTAAAAAGGTAAATGTGAGCCCCTCGCTTGGTGCGGGGGGCTTTGTTGTGGGGTTTATAGAGGGTATTGACTGGTATTAATAGTGAAACTTTGTTGATTGCGCGAATTTCGTCTCTGTCTGCGCATATTTCGGTGCTGATTGCGCGAATACCCTCCTGAATTGCGTGAATTTCCACCTTAATCGCGTATCCGACAAAAAAACATCGAAGCCCCTTCCCCAACCAAAAAAACAGGAACCAACCTCTCTCCTGGTCAGTTCCTGCCTGTTATTAGGATCTTCTGGCATCTAATATTAACTGCAACAGCTGTAGTCGCTGCAGTTCGTTTACGCTGGAGCGCGTGAATTGATGTGTCAAAGTAGTGGAGTCAACTCGGTGTACAAACACTAAATCAAGCTCTGGAACAATGTCGATTGATTGTCCATACCTGCCTACTGCCGAGTATAAGCCTAAATCACTATATGGTGGTGTTGTCGAGACCCACCATAAATACCCGTAGTCAAACACGGAATTAGAGGGGACGGTTTTTTGAGCCGAGGTGCTCTCTTTGATCCATTCTTTCGAAACAAGCTGTTCTCCTTCCCACTCCCCTTCTTGAAGGTACAATTGTCCGAAGCGTGCCATATCCCTCGCCGACATACGGAATAAGTAAGAAGGGTGCCTAGAGCGACGGTCCTCATGTTTATAATACGTATTGGATAAACTAAAATCCTCCATTCCTAAAGGAACGGCTATGTTTTCGTAAAAATCCTCAAACACATCTCTCTCGGTTTGCTGATTATAAATCGTGCCTAATACATTAAAATCCCAATTATTATAATAGTAGTGCTGTCCTGGGAAATTACTTCCTCGTGCAGGTCTCGAGAGTCTCATACCAAACGACTCTTCTCCTGCTGGCAAGTACACGCCAGAGCTTGAGGTCATCAGGTGGCTCAAATTAGCCCGCTTTTCTAAAGAAGTAAGGGGTGTATCGTCCTCGACGGAAAGATCCTCGAGCGTTTGCTCCAAACTTAACGTCCCTCTCTCTATTTCGTTGCCGATCAAGGCGCTAATAAAGCTTTTGCGAACGGAATGGGCATTTGTATTCTTCGTGACGTCTCCCCATGAGAACAACACTTTGCCTTCATAAATAACCATAGCAGCCGTCGAATTTAATGATTCATAGTAGTTACGAGCCTGCTCTAATGCTGCCGGATTAAATCCAGCGGACTCTAGTGATTCATGCGTTTCCCACGTCGTTTCAGAAGACGAATCCATGGAAAGATAGACGTACATAAATAATCCCACCAATACAAGTATTGTTACAATCAATACCTTTATGATTTTTGTATACACCTTGATCATCCTCTGTCAGTTACAATAACTTGATCATATCACGGTCTTATAATGGTTGCTATTACAGTGATATTAATTTCTCATTCCCTTGACTAGCATTTAGAAAACTGATACGTTTAGTTAAATTAATACGAGCGATGAGCGCAGTGGGTCACTACTGCGGGAGCAAATTCTGGAGAGTTCGCATCTAAGCGACGCCGAAGGGTTCATAATCTCAGGCACAAGGACAGAAACGATCGGCATGGAGCCGGTTTTTTTCTGTTGAGATTAGGGACAACCCTTGTCTCTTTTTTTGTGCATCAAGAAGACTTCATATTAAAACGAGAAGGTAGTGACAGCAAAATGGAACAAAAACGTGCAGTAATTTCAGTAGTAGGGAAAGACCAGGTTGGTATTATAGCGAAAGTAACAACGATGCTTGCAGAGAATGATGTAAACGTGCTTGATATCTCTCAAACGATCTTACAAGACTTCTTTACGATGATGATGCTTATCGACATTTCGGACGTAGAGGATTTCCACCGCCTCCACGATAATCTAGATACAATTAGTGAAGAGATGAAGCTTAAAATTGACATGCAACGAGAAGAGCTATTCGGCTCTATGCACCGCATTTAATAGGAGGATACTATGAGCTTAGCATTTCAAGAAATTCAAGAAACCATACGCATG
This sequence comes from Paenalkalicoccus suaedae, assembly GCF_006965545.2. NCBI lineage: Bacteria > Bacillati > Bacillota > Bacilli > Caryophanales > Bacillaceae > Paenalkalicoccus > Paenalkalicoccus suaedae. The sequence continues at coordinate 1,842,126 of NZ_CP041372.2, read as the reverse complement.
ATTCAAATGGAGAAGCTGGATATTCGCACGGTAACAATGGGTATCAGCCTACGAGACTGTATCTCACATGATCAAGAGCATATGAGAGATGCTGTGTATAAAAAGATAACGTCCTATGCAAAAGACCTTACAAAAACGGCGGAGCAAGTCGCAGACGAATATGGTATTCCGATCGTCAACAAGCGTATCTCCATCACGCCAGCTGCTGAACTACTAGGTAGTGCTACGAGAGAGGATGCTATTTTACTTGCTAAAACGCTAGATAAGGCTGCAAGTGAGCTAGGAGTAGACTTTATCGGTGGATTCAGTGCGCTTATTCATAAAGGCGAAACTAAAGGAGACACTGTCTTACTAGATGCATTAGCAGAAGCCCTAAGTGATACGAACCGCGTGTGCGGATCTGTCTCTGTAGCGACAACTCGTTCCGGAATCAACATGAACGGCGTCAAACGTTTAGGGGAAATCATTAAAGAAGGTGCGGAGCTGACAAAAGATCAAAACGGAATCGCGAATGCAAAGCTTGTTGTATTCTGTAACCCTGTTGAAGATAATCCCTTTATGGCTGGTGCCTTCCACGGTGCTGGTGAAGGAGAAGTTGTGTTAAACGTAGGTGTCTCTGGTCCTGGCGTTGTCTTGCATGCGCTTCGTCGTTATCCTGATGCAGACTTAGGCGAAGTTTCAGAAGTAATCAAAAAGACAGCATTTAAAATCACTCGCGCAGGAGAGCAAATCGGACGAGTGGTAGCAGAACGCTTAGAGGTGCCATTTGGTATCATGGATCTCTCATTAGCACCGACAAATGCGATGAACGATAGCGTGGCGGAAATTCTTGAGGAGATCGGACTCGAGCGTGTCGGTACGCACGGTACGATCGCAGCACTTGCTTTAATGAATGATGCTGTCAAAAAGGGTGGCGCCATGGCGAGCTCTTACGTTGGTGGCTTAAGCGGAGCATTTATTCCGGTTAGTGAAGACAACGGTATGATTAAAGGAATCGAAGATGGCGCACTTACCCTTTCTAAACTAGAAGCGATGACGTGTGTATGCTCTGTTGGTCTTGATATGATCGCGATCACAGGTGACGCCTCTGCCGCTTCTATTTCTGGAATGATTGCGGACGAAATGGCTATTGGAATGATCAATAAAAAGACGACGGCCGTGCGCGTTATTCCTGTGCCAGGTAAACAAGAAGGTGACATGGTCGAGTTCGGCGGATTACTAGGTCGTGCTCCGATTATTGCGATGAATCCATTCGGATCTGATCGCTTTATTAATCGCGGTGGCCGAATCCCTGCACCACTTCAATCATTAATTAACTAAACAGAAGAGGGAGCGCTATTCTCCCTCTTCTTCGTATACAAATTTCACTTCTCCGCGCGTAAGTGTAACCATTCTAAACATTCGATCGCGATGGCGATTCGTATAGGACGTCGCCTCAAATCGATATACCTGCTCTTCCCCTCTCATTAACACGTAGTGATTTGCTTGCGCATCTGTCTCTTCCGTCATCCACACCTCAAGCGTGTCAATCGAACTCCAAGGAATCTCCCTTTCTCCAACCATGCTTATGGATGAAAAGGTGATGCCACGATCCGTAATGTAGTAATAGGAATTAAGCGCGACCGCGCTTAAGCAAATAAATCCAATCAAGCTCACTACTAAATAAACGGTGTACCCTCTTAGCATGTGTATCGTTACCTTCGTTCTAAAATAAAAATAAGCTAAAAGTCCAATTGGCAAGAACAAAAATCCTGCTGTAAGTAAAATATATGAAGAGGAATGCGCGCCAACAAACCAAATAGAATCATGACTAAACCATATCCACTGCGTGAGTAATAGCAGGAACGATGGGCCAAATAAGACGAGCGCTCCAAAACAAATAAATAACATTCGAAGAAGTGTATCACGCTTTTTTACAGTCGTTTGCATCCATAATCCCCTCTTTAAATTGTTTTTAGAATTGTGCAATTATTCCTTGACATTACCTCTAAAAGTATAAATAATAAGGTAATATTATTATGTAGAGAATAGTAGGTATGACTGTCTTTAAGAGAGTAGATCCCAACAGGCTGCAAGGATCTATAAGGCCTCACATACCGAACCTGCTCTAGTTTATCATAATCGTGCGGCAAGCGTTAATTGTCCTTTAAGCTGGGTTTTAAACCAACAAAGGTGGTACCGCGGAGATCTCTTCGTCCTTTTTTATAAGGGCGAGGTTTTTTTATTTTTAGGAGGGATGATTCGTGGAACGAATCGTATTAAAAATTGGTAGTAGTTCATTAACGACACCTAATGGAGAGCTTGACGATCAAAAATTACAAGAGGTTGTCACGTTTATTGCAAAAGCGCGCGATCATGCTGATATTATACTTGTTACGTCAGGTGCCGTTGCAGCAGGCTTTAAGCAAGTCGGCTATCAAACAAGACCCGTCACCGTTCATGGAAAGCAAGCTGCCGCTGCAGTTGGACAAACACTTTTAATGGAGCGATATCACACGCATTTTAAAGCGTACGATATGACTGCAGCCCAACTCTTAGTTTCTCGCAGTGATTTGTATCGCGAAGAGCAGTATAAGAACGTCTATGCAACCATCACAGAATTAATCAAGCGTCACGTTATTCCTATTATAAACGAAAATGATTCTACTGCTATCGAAGAATTAACGTTTGGCGACAATGACCGACTAGCGGCACTTGTAGGCGGCATGGTTCATGCTACTCACGTCATCCTCTTCACAGATACAGACGGTGTGTATAGCGCCAACCCGCAAACGAATCCGGATGCTAAAAAGTATGACACCATTACAGAGATTACGGACGACCTGTTTGCTCAAGCGGAAGAAACGACGACGAAGGTTGGGACAGGCGGAATGCGCGCGAAACTCTCTGCTGCGACACTGGCTCACCAATTTGGTGTCACTGCCTATATCAGCACATTAAAAGCAGAGACGTCGCTTTTATCGATCATAAAAGGAGATGGTAAGGGCACTTACCTACCTAGTCCAACTACTGGTGTGATGAAGACATCGAAGCAGTGGATTGCCGTTCATTCCAAGCACGCAGGCGAACTCTTTATTGATAATGGCGCAAAGGAAGCGATGATCGAACGTAAAAAAAGCTTGCTTGCTGTTGGGATCGATCATATAAAAGGCACCTTCTCACGAGATGATGTCGTCACAGTGTACAGTCTAGACGGCGAACTTTTAGGTAAAGGTAAAACGCAAGTCAGCTCCGAAGATTTAACTGCTCTTTCTTCCAAAGAAAATCAAGTCATTATTCATCGGGATCAATGGATCACGTATTCGTAAAAAGGAGGCTTTATCATGACAGAGGTCCAGGAAAAAGCGAAACGAAGTAAAGTTGCGTCAAAAAAGGTTGCCTTAGTATCAAATGATGCACGAGATTTTGCACTTGAACGAATAGCTGAAGCAATTCAAGCAAACGTAACGGATATCCTTTCGGCGAATCATCAAGACATTGCAGAGGCCAAAAAGAATCAGCTTCAAGAAGCGCTGATTGATCGTTTAACACTTACGGAGGAGCGCTTAGCTGGGATTGTTCAGTCGATCTACGACGTTATCGGTCTCTCCTCCCCACTCCAAGAAACGGTATCCACAAATGCCAGACCTAATGGACTTGTAATTGAAGAAGTTCGTGTCCCTCTTGGGTGTATCGCAACCATTTACGAAGCGAGACCGAATGTCACGGTCGATATCGCGGTGCTTAGTATTAAAACAGGAAATAGCGTCATTCTTCGAGGTAGCACTTCTACGATTCACTCGAATAAAAAGCTCGTCGCGATTATGAAACAGGCTTTAGCTGATACGGAATTACCGGAGGATACAATCTCGTTAATTGAATCACCTGATCGCGAAGCAACGAAATATTTGTTTCATGCAAAGGAATTTGTAGACGTGATTATTCCACGAGGGGGTAAAAAGCTGATTGATCTGGTTGTTCGAGAGTCGTCCGTGCCTGTGATCGAAACCGGGGCTGGCAACTGTCATATGTATGTAGACGAATCGGCAGATGTGACCCTTTCACGCTCTGTGATTGTAGATGCAAAAGCGCAGCGACCTTCCGTTTGTAATGCGCTTGAAACGCTTCTCGTGCATAAGGATTGGGCGTCTAAGCACTTATCGTGTTTGATGGATGATTTATTATTAAATAAGGTGACAGTCCGCGGAGATGAGCGGGCAAGGGCGATTGATGAGAGGATAGTACCGCTCTTAGAGGATGATTTTGACACAGAGTTTTTATCACTTACGTTACCAATTAAAGTTGTTGATTCTGTTGAAGAGGCCGTGGATCATATCGACACCTATGGCACGAAGCATTCGGAGGCTATTTTGTCAGAAGACGAAAATAGCGTTGTCTACTTTATGAATGCCATTGATGCAGCTTGCGTGTATCATAATGCCTCTACTCGCTTTACCGATGGAATTGAGTTCGGATTTGGGGCAGAAGTTGGTATAAGCACACAAAAGTTGCACGTACGTGGACCAATGGGTCTCCCTGCTTTAACATCGACAAAATACCGAATTAAAGGAAATGGGCAAACGAAAGCGCAACCAATCTTAAATACCCTTCTTCATTAAAATGAAACGTGCTATTTTTGAATTAGTATGATATATTTGATCAGATGTAGAAATTAGCGAGGACAGGAGTTTTTTAAACAATGAATGTACGTAATGACTTACGCAATATCGCGATTATTGCCCACGTTGACCATGGTAAAACGACGTTAGTTGACCAGCTGTTACAGCAGTCCGGTACTTTCCGCGACAATGAGCAGGTTCAAGAACGCGCAATGGATAACAACGATCTAGAGAAGGAACGCGGTATTACGATCTTAGCGAAGAACACTGCCGTTCGTTTTGAGGACAAGCTGATCAATATTTTAGACACACCTGGTCACGCCGACTTTGGTGGAGAGGTAGAACGTATTTTAAAGATGGTTGATGGCGTATTACTCGTTGTCGATGCTTTTGAAGGCTGTATGCCACAAACGCGCTTCGTACTAAAAAAAGCGCTTGAGCAAAAGCTGACTCCAGTAGTCGTTGTAAATAAAATTGACCGTCCAGCGGCACGCCCTGATGAGGTTGTCGATGAAGTATTAGACCTCTTTATTGAGCTTGGCGCAGACGATAATCAGCTTGAGTTCCCAATTGTATATGCTTCCGCAATTAACGGTACAGCAAGTTTAAATCCTGAAGAGCAGGACGAAAACATGAAGGCTCTATTTGAGACGATTGTTGAATCTGTTCCAGCACCTGTTGACAATGGCGACGAGCCATTCCAATTCCAGGTTACGATGCTTGATTATAACGACTACCTAGGTCGTATCGGTATCGGTCGTGTTTTCCGCGGAACGTTAAAGCGCGGTGACCAAGCTTCTTTAGTACAGCCTGATGGAACAGTTAAGAACTTCCGTATCACAAAAATGTTCGGATTCTTAGGTCTTAAGCGTGAAGAAATCGAAGTAGCACGAGCTGGTGATTTAATCGCTATGTCAGGTGTAGAAGATATCATGGTTGGTGACACCATTTGCCCTCCATCTCATATTGAAGCACTTGATGCAGTTCGTATTGATGAGCCTACGCTTCAAATGACATTCTTAGTTAACAACAGCCCGTTTGCTGGACGCGAAGGCGATCACGTAACGAGCCGTAAAATTGAAGCACGTCTGTTAACGCAAGTTGAAACAGATGTAAGCTTACGCGTTGAGCCAACTTCTTCCCCTGATGCATGGACAGTATCTGGACGTGGAGAGCTTCACTTATCTATTCTTATCGAAAACCTACGTCGTGAAGGCTATGAGCTTCAGGTTTCAAAACCAGAAGTAATCATCCGTAACGTCGATGGCGCAGCATGTGAGCCTTACGAGAACGTACAAGTAGACGTTCCTGAAGAGTACACTGGATCTGTTATGGAATCATTAGGTGAGCGTAAAGGTGAAATGCAAAATATGATCAACAAAGGTGACGGCCAAGTTCGCTTAGAGTTCTTAGTCCCATCACGTGGTCTTATTGGATACACAACGGAATTCATGTCCCAAACAAAGGGTTACGGAATTCTAAACCATAGCTACGATAGCTATCGTCCACTTGCTCAAGGCTATGTTGGCGGACGTCGTCAAGGCGTACTTGTTTCTATGGAGACAGGAAAAGCTACTGGTTACGGCATGCTTCAAATTGAAGACCGTGGTACTCTATTCGTAGAGCCTGGTACAGATATTTATGAAGGCATGATCGTTGGAGAAAACACGCGTGATAACGACCTAACAGTTAACATCACGAAGATGAAGGCACAAACAAACATCCGTTCAGCAACGAAGGAAGCAACTGTTACAATGAAGCGTCCACGTCTTCTAACTTTAGAAGAAGCGCTTGAATTTTGTAACGAAGATGAGTACTGCGAAGTAACACCTCAGTCCATCCGCCTTCGTAAGAAAGTGTTAGACAAGGCAATGCGTGAGCGTGAAGAAAAGCGCAGAAAGCTTTCTGCTAAAAACTAATTTATAAGTGTACAAGCCGAGACGAGAACACGATGTTCGTCTCGGCTTTTTTTGTGTTTAAAATTTGCTACCTTTCTTTCGGATTGCACGTCCATTTTCTCTTTCTCGTCACTTCTTTCCACTTGCTTCTCACTTCTGGCAACTTTCTCTGCACAACCTCGTGCTTTCTCTTCATATCGCCGGTGATTCGCACCACTTCATCTATTTGAGACCCACTTACCTCATCCTCATCCACTAAAAAGAATTTCACTTTTTTTCACAATGAATAAGTTGCGGCAAATAATCTCTCAAACACCCACGCTCCCAACGGATACACTCGCTTTAACATTCCCTGCGACTTTTGTCTGATCGGAGCATTAGAGACTATACGTCACTATTAGAGAGTTATTCATACTAATCGGTACCTTATCCCCTCTTATCTATAAGGATCCATATAATTCCTAGTTCTTCGTGTTTAAACACGTTTGCCATATCAGTTCATAATTCCTATGATTAGAAGTGTTGCAAACGGGGTAATAAAAATGTCGAAGACGTTTTCTTCAACAACTAAATAGTAAAGGTGGTAATTCTATCATGTCCAAAGAGTCAACGGCTGTTTTAGACACTTTCACACTTAGCCAGCCTACGAAAGAGGATGGTCAAGGGATGTGGGCGTTAGCCAAGAAGACCTCGCTCGATCTTAACTCCGTCTACAAGTACATCATGATGGCAGAATACTTCTCTGAGACTTGTGTTGTAGCAAAGGAAAAGGATGAAGTTGTTGGTTTTATTACTGGCTTTATTCAACCCGAACACCCAGATGTGATTTTCGTTTGGCAGGTCGGAGTCGACTCGTCGCAACGCGGTAAAGGCGTTGCCTACAAGATGCTCAAAGAGCTAATTAGTAGAGAAGCATGTAAAGAAGTCAACTTCCTAGAAGCAACCATTACGAAAGACAATACCGCTTCTCAAGCATTGTTTAAAAAGCTCGCCAAACAAATGAATACGACCTATCGTGTAACAGAGACATTTCCTGAAGAAGTTTTCCCAGGCGATGAACACGACGCTGAGTATACGTATCGTATCGGTCCATTTTCAAAATAAAACGAGAACAAAAAACAATTCGGAGGGGTTTAATTTAATGACTACTAATAATTTAGACATTATCAATGAGTTGGAATCAAGCGTAAGAAGCTATGTAAGAAGCTTCCCTACAGTTTTCACTAAAGCACAAGGATATAAGATGTGGGATGAAGCTGGAAAGGAATACCTTGATTTTTTCTCTGGTGCAGGTGCGCTGAATTACGGTCATAATGAACCAAGCATGAAAAAGAAATTAGTAGAGTACATCTTAGACGATGGCATTACTCATTCACTAGATATGGCATCTACAGCAAAGATCGATTTCTTAAATAAATTTAACGACGTTATCTTAAAGCCTCGTAATATGGAATACAAAGTGATGTTCCCAGGTCCAACTGGAACAAACACAGTCGAAAGTGCCCTTAAGATTGCCCGCAAAGTAACTGGCAGAACAGATATCGTGAGCTTTACTAACGGTTTCCACGGGATGACAATCGGCTCACTTTCCGTCACAGGTAATTCCATGAAGCGCCGCGGTGCTGGAATTCCTTTAAATAACACAGTGACGATGCCTTACGATAACTTCGTTAATGACGAAAGCATGGATACACTCGACTACTTCGAACGCTTCTTAGAAGATAACGGAAGTGGCGTAGCAATTCCTGCAGCTGTCATCTTAGAAACCGTTCAAGGTGAGGGTGGAATTAATGCTGCTCGCATGGAATGGTTACAGCGCGTCGAAAAAATCTGTCGTGAGTGGGGCATCTTAGTGATCATTGACGATGTTCAAGCAGGTGTTGGACGCACAGGTACCTTCTTCTCATTCGAGCCAGCAGGTATTAAACCAGATATCGTTTGTTTATCAAAATCGATCGGTGGCTATGGACTACCGTTAGCACTAACACTTATTAAACCAGAGCTTGATCAGTGGAAGCCTGGTGAGCACAACGGTACTTTCCGTGGTAATAACATGGCGTTTGTAACTGCTACGGAGGCGCTAACGTATTGGGAAGATCCTACTTTCGAAAAAAGCATTCAGGATAAGGCTGATACCGTAACAGCATTTTTAGATGATATGATCGAAAAGTACCCTGCGATGGAAGGTCGTCGTAAAGGCCGTGGTCTTATGCAAGGCATCCATTCTGATGTAGAAGGCTTCAGTGAAAAAGTTGCTGAGCACGCATTCAAGCGTCAATTAATTATGGAAACTGCCGGTGGACACGACGAAGTATTTAAGCTATTCCCTCCTATCAACATTGATGAGGATGGCCTTCAGTCAGGACTAGCAGTACTTGAAGAGAGTATTAAAGACGCAATGGAATCAATGAATCTAGATAAAGAGACAGCTAAACAATAAATCAGGAGGCGTTACAGCATGAAGGTAGTTAAATTAGAAGATATTATCGGATCTGAACAAGAAGTAAAAGGTGAAAACTGGACGAGCCGTCGCCTACTTTTGAAAAAAGACGGTATGGGCTACTCCGTTCACGATACAGTTATTAAAGCTGGAACAGAAACGCACATTTGGTATCAAAATCACCTAGAAGCCGTGTATTGTATCGAAGGTGACGGCGAAGTCGAGACAATCGCTGACGGCAAAGTGTGGCCAATTAAAGCGAATGAAATTTATGCATTAGATAAAAACGATGAGCATTTACTTCGTGCGAACACAGATATGCGTATGGTTTGTGTATTTAACCCACCTATTACAGGGAAAGAAACGCACAACGAAGAAGGCGCGTATGAAATCGTGGAAGACGACGAGTAATAGCCACTATTAACTAGTAAAACGAGCAGAGAGTTAGCCTCTCTGCTCGTTTTTTATATGCGTATTTCTGTCGAGTATCGAAATAAATGATATACTTACTAATAAGAAACTGTTTAACTTTCCCTCGTATAAAGGACGTGTTACCTAGATGAAATTCTTTCAAACCTTCGAAACGTTAGTAATCGCATTAATAGGAGGTATTATTTTTACCTACCTCTCCCTCCCACTATCGTGGATGCTCGGACCGCTTACCGCTGTTATGCTCTACAAAAATATCACAAAGCGCGATACACCATGGAATCCAAGGCTTAAGGAACTTGGGCTTATCGTGTTAGGAATATCCTTCGGCCTCTATTTCACCATGAATACGATTCAGCTTATACTGCCTTATTTTCTTCCCTATTCATTTATCACAGCGCTACTCATTGTTGCGACTATTATCATGGCAATTGCCGTAACTAGGTTTATTAAAGTCGATAAGATCACGAGTGTATTCGGGTCGATTCCAGGCGGGCTTACGGAGATGGTGATTGCGAGCGAAAAACTTGATGCAAAGCCGGCACAAGTTATGATCTTTCAAACAATTCGACTTCTTCTCGTTCTGTTCACCGTACCATACGCGATTATCTTTTTATTTGGAACGGTACAAGGAGATGCACCGATCGTCACAGCACCTAGCGGAGATGCTGCCTTTCTATCTGTTTTCACCTTACTATTTATTCTTCCAGCACTTATCGGGTTAAGGTTTCAACATGTGATCCCAGCAGGCATTATGATCCTTCCTATGATCATTACTGCTCTCCTTCACATCAGTCCTATTCCTGTAGCCTCCGTACCAGATGTCTTATTTTTCGGAGCTCAGCTCTGCGTAGGCGTGTCACTCGGTCGCTCTATTTCATTCGGAGATATTAAAGAGGCCGGTAAATATGGTCCGATTTACGCTGCAGTTGCTATCGGAACCATCTCCGTATCTTTTTTACTTGGCCTTCTCTTATCTACACTAACAACCATGAATGTGCAAACAGCTATGCTGGCCGCAGCACCAGGAGGTCTTATCGAAATGGTATTAACGGCTTCTATAGTCGGCGCGGATCCAGCAATTGTCTCTTCCCTACAGCTAATGAGGATTATCATCATCATTACCTTTGTGCCGTCGTTTTTAAGCTGGTACTTCACTTCCCTTACAAGCTAAAGTCATCAATAGCATCATCAATCTCTTCTTGTGAAATACCGATGTAGCGAAGCGTGACACTTTGCGAGGAATGATTAAAAATCTTTTGAAGCATCGACGCATCCTTATATTTTTTATAAAAATGGTAGCCAAATGTTTTGCGAAGTGTGTGAGTTCCTACAAACTCAGCGCCCGCTTCATTGGCTGCCTTTTTTAATAGTTTATACGCGCGATCCCTCTGGATCGGCTCCCCTGTCATAGATGATGGGAACAAATAATCATCATCCGTCATTCCTATCGTATATGTCGCGATGTGCTCTCTAATTTCTCTATTTAACGGAAATCGCTTCGCTTTCCCCGTTTTTTCTTCTACTAAAATAATATATTTTTTACTTCTCACGTGATGCACCTTCAACGGCAATAAATCTCCTATTCGAAGACCCGTATTTAAACCTAGTAAAAATAAAAAGTAGTCTCGGTACGACTGCTCCTTTAATAACTGCTTCATTTTCTCAATAGTCGCAAGCTTTCGAATTGGCTCCACTGTTCTTGGAGTCATAGCGAGTAATGCTTGAAAGTCCGAACTCATTTTAAGAGGGCGCTTTCCCTGCATCTTGAGTTGCATTAATCGCTTCATTCGCTGCTTTAATTGCTGTGATCCTAATTTCGCTACTAATTTAGTATGTTGCTCTTTCGTTAGATAAATATAATCTGCGTAACGTATTTTTTCTACCATGACACCCTCCATTCCCTCTCTTAGTTTAACATACTAATAGACTCATTTAGTATTCTTATTAGAAACTTCTTAACGAGTAGTTTCGACACTAGTATTTCGACAATAATCCTTTTATATCAACGTTTTATGACCATTTATATATTAGCAAACTTAAGGAGAGAATACAAAATGAGTATTTTGTATTCTCTCCTATCACCTAACACCCGTTAAAGAAAATCGTCTCAGATTGCCCCAAATCAATTAATTAAAACCTCGAGAACTCTATTATTCCTTTTCGTTTAAAAGACCCTTAAAACGAATTCTCAGAAGCCATTTTAAATGCACTTATTTAAAAATTCCTTCCAACGATTAACAGAAGGATTTTTCCAGCAAGAAGTAATAACTTATTGCATATTAAATATAACTGTTATATTATAAGTATAACAGTTATAACAAACCAACTAACGAGGAGGTGCCTTCATGCTTATTACGCTCAATTTTGAATCCGACGAAGCGATTTATTCGCAAATAGTGAAACAAGTCATTATCGGAATTGCTAAAAAGCAATTACAACCAAATGATCCTCTTCCGTCCGTCCGCTCTTTAGCAGCAGATATCGGAATCAACTTACACACAGTGAATAAAGCTTATCAGCAGTTAAAACAGGAAGGCTATATCCTTATTCACCGGCAAAAGGGAGTCGTTGTACATCCTGAAGGCGTAGGTAAAGCCACGGAGAAGTATGTGGAATCGGTGAAAGATACATTGCGTCCGATTATTGCAGAAGGACTATGTAAACAACTTTCAGACGAATCTATATTAGCTATATTTAAAGAGACGCTTGATGAATTTTCACCAAAGGAGGATGAATCGTGATGGGATATGTATCAATCCTACTGCTACTAAGCCTATTTATTCCGATTGCTATTATTTTAACGAGTATTCCCTTTTTGACTCGTAAAACAGAGAGCTTTGGCGTCTCCATTCCTGAGAAGGAATATGACTCTCCTATATTAAAATCGTGGAGAAAGCGCTATGTCGTAATCATGCTTATTACTTCACTTATTTTAATTATTGCCTTTTTCTCTATAGGTGCACCTTTATCAAATAACGAACAAAATATATCGATCTTTTTCGCATGTAGCATCCTTGTCTATTTAGCGGTAGCATTTCTTATTTACCTCTCTTTCCATAAAAAAATGAAGCAACTAAAAAAAGACTCCAATTGGACAGCGCATAAGCAACAAACAATTGCGATTCGCACCGACTTCCGTACACAAAAACTGCATTATTCGAATCTTTTCTATGCCATTCCATTCGGCATCACACTTTTGACAGCTGTATTAACGTATGTATTTTATTCATCGCTACCTGATACATTGCCAGTCCGCATAAATACGTTCTCTGGCTCCCTGTCATCTGTAGAAACAACGATAAGATCCGCCTTCTTTTTACCAATCATGCAACTTTATCTTTTACTCGTGTTTGTCCTGCTTAACACGGTCATTGCGCGATCGAAGCAACAATTAAATGCAGAAGACCCAGAAAGATCCTATCAGCAACTAAAAGTATTCCGAAGACGATGGTCCCTCTTTTTATTACTTACATCTATTTTACTTACTGCTCTCTTCTCATTTATTCAATGGACATACTTTTACCAGCCAGATCCCGCTGTGATCACCTATATAAGTTTAGCTATAACAGGAATGATCGTCGTTGCAGCAATGATACTTTCTTTCTCCACTGGTCAAGGCGGAAGTCGCATCACGTATTCATCCGGCCAGGAGCCAACTCGCATTGATCGCGATGACGATACGTATTGGAAGCTCGGACAATTCTACGTGAATAAACATGACCCATCTTTATTTTTGGAAAAAAGATTTGGTGTAGGATGGACCATTAATTTTGCTCGTCCCTTAGCGTGGATGATCCTGATTGGAATTATTGCTACAGCAATTTCTCTACCACTTTTGTTAATGTGAGCGATCGCAATGAGTTTAAGAAGCACTTTTATGAAAAGGAGCTGGTACCATGCATCAGCACATCAGAAAACCGTGGCGCGCCTTTCTATTTTATCTACTAGTAGGGTTATTAGGCATCTTAACCTTGTACCCAATGCTTATAGACGTTTTACCTGACCAGCTTGACACACTTGGAGTAGAGTCACCGCTTCCTATCGAAGCACTCGCACTAGCGTCATTAGTTAACCCCCTATTATTACTTATCGTTGCACTGATAGTTGGTCACTTTCTTTCCCATCGAGTTGGACTTCACTCATTTGTCTATGACAAGGACCGTTACGGAAAGCCCTTTTTATCGCGCTTTATTTCAACATTAACATTCTCTATTCCTTTAGGGATTCTTGTTGGAATACTCATTCTCATATTAGACTATGCGTTTCAACCATTCCTTCCGGACGTCTTACATCTAACAAATAACGCAACATTTTCATTCGCTGACGTCAGTCAAAGGCTTCTGTATGGCGGCATTGTTGAGGAGCTATTGCTTCGATTCGGTTTAATGACGTTACTTGTCTTTCTTCTATGGAAGCTCTTCGCTCGTAAACAAACACGTCCAACCGCGATCATCATGTGGGTGTCTATTACTTTAGCCGCTTTATTATTCGGTCTTGGGCATTACAGCGCAACTGCTCTTGTGACAGACGTTACACCTCTCATTTTCATCCGCATGATTTTACTTAACGGCCTTGGAGGCATGATCTACGGCTTTCTTTTTTGGAAAAAAGGGTTGGAGTCCGCCATGGTTGCTCATATGATGACGCACGTGACATTCTTGGTTGCTATACTTATTACGTAGAAAAAGCTCAATAGGATGTAAAAAGAAGGGTTCATCATGAGCTCTTCTTTTTTTCATGTGTCTTTCTACTAGGTGGAACAAATTAACACTATAACAACTTCATCTGTTATGATTTAACTACATAACAAAAGTCAGGAACAGATCGGAAGGTACCTCGTATGTTAAACAACCATAATAAAATGACTATTACTTCCCTACAACATAATCAAATAGAGGATATTCCCGCTACTAATGAGCCGTTTTCTATCTTTGGTAAAGTTATTCCAAGTCTTCAATCAGGAAGGTGGTCTTACAAAGAATCTTTATTCGAGAACAGAAAAGAAATTTGGTTTCCAGACGACAAGCTTGATTGGGATTTGTACATAGACAAAGACGACAAAGCGCTCTTTTTAGCGTATTTAGACGACACATGTATTGGTCAAATTCGCATCATTCGAGATTGGAACAGGTTTTGTTATATCGAAAACATTGCCGTAAGAAAGGATTTTAGAAAGTTAGGCGTTGGTCTTCATCTTTTAACACGCGCAGAGGAATGGGCGAAAGAGCATCAGCTAATCGGCATGTCATTAGAGGCGCAAGACGATAATCTTGCTGCATGTCGTTTTTATGCAAAACACGGCTTCATATTAGGTGGCGTTGATACATTAAAGCATTCGAATAATGTCGCGATCGAGGCAACGTTATACTGGTACAAGCTTTTCAGATAATAACCATCTATAGATCCTTTAAAGGAGGAATTTTTATGCCTACATCTATTATTCTATTTGACGGGTATTGCCACGTTTGTGATGCAAGCATTCAATTTATAATGAAGCACGATAAAAAAGATACGTTTACCTTTGCCTCTCTTCAAGGAGAAAAAGGCGCGCAACTAAAAAAAGACTACGATATCCAAGTGGACAGCGTAGTCTTGATCGAACCATCAGGTCGAGTATATACAAAATCGGATGCGGCGCTTAGAATTTGTAAACAATTATCTGGCTTTCCAAAAATCCTGCAGATCGGTCTGCTTCTGCCTCGCTTTCTACGAGACGCCGTTTATGAGCTCATTGCAAAAAATCGCTATCGATTCTTTGGCAAACGCGACACGTGTCGCCTACCTACACCAGAAGAGCGTGCCAAATTTTTAGACGGGTGATGGGAACGTCTTAGGATGCAGTAAATAAGCAAGCTTTTTTAGTCCAACAAAAAGTCGCGGGGATGGTCGGCAAAATAATGCCTCCTCTAAAATGAGGATGTCACGTCCGTCTATCTCCTCGCGTTTTTCTAACACAGATAAAGGAGCAGGTTTTGTGCCAACCCAAATTGCGATTATCTTTTGCGGGTTACGAGCAAGTACTTCTTCCCAGGTTGTTTGAACACTCGCTTCCTCCACATCTGCAAATACATTCCGTGCCCCAGCAAGCTCCGCCATTTCTGTGAGCCAGTTCGTTTTCCCAGGAGTAAAAATCGGTTTCGGCCACCACTCAAAGTACACATCTATTGGCGTAATCTCCGAGCCCATTTCTCTATAGAGCTGCAAGACCCGCTCCATCTCCTTTGCCGCAGCATCCGCCTCTTCAACATTCCCAATCATTTCTCCAACTTCCCGAACAATAGAAGGTATTTCACCCAGTTGCTCGGGATTTTTCACAATCGTATAAGGAATTCCTCTCTCCTCTAACCCTTCCACATTCTTTTCCATCCCAGGGACAGATAAGGATGCTAAAACGAGATCAGGCTCTAATGCTTCGACCTTATCTAGATCAATCGACAAGTCGGGTCCAAGCTTAGGCACGTCTAAATCTGGTGGATAGTCGGAGTAGTCGTCGACGGCAATAGGATCAACTCCAATTGCGTGGAGGATCTCCGTATTACTTGGGCAAAGTGAGATAATACGCACAGCTACATTCCCCTTCCTTAGCGAACGTTAATACGAAGTCCATTCTCCGCAAGTAGTTTAGCAAGCTCTTCTTCACGGCCTGCTATCGTAAACGCTAATTCTTCCATACTCACGTCATAGACATTCGGAATTTCTGTCACAATTTTAGCTAATTGTTTACTGAGCCTAGTCGATGCTTCCCCTGCTATCAGCTTTTTGTGATTACGCTTAAAGGCTGGATCCAGCTCATCAATATTTTCATACAACTCTTCGATCGTGCCGTACTCTTGAATAAGCGGGAGCGCAGACTTCTCGCCAACTCCAGGGCACCCAGGAATATTATCACTCGGATCACCCAATAATGCCTTCACATCTACCCACTGGCTCGGCTCAATCCCATACTCTTCTTTAAAATGCATATACGAGTAATGAATCTCTTCCTTCTTTTTAACGAAAATTTGAGTCGTCGACTCATTTAAAAGTTGCAATAAATCACGATCGTTACTGTAAATATACGAACTACCTATCTCCTCATTGGACCACTTTGTTGTAAGTGCGCCAATAATATCATCCGCCTCAAAGCGTGGTACGTGAAGCTGGTGAACGTCCATTTTTTCTAATAGATCGAGCGCAAGTAAGTACTGGTCAATAAGTGGCTCTGGTAAATCTGTTCGCTGTGCCTTGTACGTATCCGTCAAGTCATTACGAAAGTTATCCTCGCGCTTCCCGTCCCAAGCTACGATGATGTGTGTGATGCCAAGACTTTCGCGCAGCTGAAATAGCTTACTAAAAAACACGCGCAGTGCACCGGTATAACGCCCTTGCTCATTACGCGTCAGTTGCTCCGGCTCCTTTCCGTAGGACGTAGCAAAATATCCTCTGCTCAGTAAGTTAAATCCATCAATCAACAGTAGTTTTTGTGTCATAGTATCCTCCGATGTGTGGGCATAGCGCTTGCCATGCATCTAATTTTTGTTCAAATGTTTTTATGTATCTACCAGGTACTGGACTAGTCGAGGGCAGTTTAATCGCCTGAATATCTAGGTTATGCTCCTTTTTATAGCGCTCAAATAACGTATGTGCCTTTGATCCATTACAAGCGACGACCTGAATAGTCGCATGTTCATGCAAAAACCTTTTCAAATCATTTGGCTTCGCATCCTTAATATTCGAGTCTAAGCTCCCCTCTCTATAACACGACTCTATCACATCCCAAATCGCAATACCGTGATTTTTAATCACTTCCACCCGCTTTTCATACGAAAAATCAGGTAAAGAAGGATTTTTTATAAGCCTACTTATAATCGGCCAAAAGTGATTTCTTGGATGTGCGTAATATTGCTGAGTTTCTATCGATTTTACACCTGGCATCGATCCTAAAATAAGAATGGTAGGGTTTGATCCGACGACCGGATCCATGGAGACAACGTCCATTAGTGATTCCTCCTCACATGAAGCGGTTCATTTGTAGCGATCGCATGTTGCAATGCTTGCAACATATAGCCAATGCCTTTATAGGGAGCAAGCGGGCGAACGATATCCGTCTTGTGACGCACAATAGGCTTCACCACTGAGATATATTTTTTACCTGTTAACAAAACAATCCGATCATACGTGTAGGTACTTAGCTGAGCCGCGAGCTCCTTCTGCGAGATTCCTTGATTAGTAGGGAAAGTGAGGTCGTAGTTTGCTGGTACTATGTCCTTCGGTGCTAAAAATCCGTGCTTCGCCGACAGAATAACGTAGCCATTACAAAACATGCTAGCGTACTCTTTTGTCAATTTGTGAAGAGTCCCAATATATGCTTCGTCCGCTCGTGTAGGACCAACATCAGAAACATCCCAGATTTTTTTCTTCCCACATGGTAGGATCGCTAAGTCCATGATGATACCTCCATTTCCTCTCTATTATGCTACGCTTTTTTTCTTCTCGAGACAACCGTCCAGATAATACCGACTGGAATAAGCGCAAAGCTTGCATAAATCGCGTTCCATTTAAGAAATGTAAACAGAGGTGCCAGTGAATCAATGAATGGCGTCGTAGCAGGATATCGATACATGACGAGTGATGCTGCCATATTTTCGGCAAGATCAAAAAGAGCTGCGAATGTCGGCAAAAGAACAAGTCTACTTGGCATAGCAACTCGCTTGAAGGAAAGCGCGAGCGCTGTCGTCAAGAAAAACCAATAAGCAACTGGCCAGACTAGGTCAAAAGTGAATCTAGCACGAATATAGTAAGCACGTCCTTCCTCTCCATATTTGGCTGCCATCTCATAGAGATCTTGGCTTGAATACAGATAAGAGCCATCTGGCGATCGGTCTGAGCCAGTGACGGCACTTGATTCCATCGCTTCGTTAGGTAGAACGAAAGCAATAAATGAGGCAAAGATGATAAGAGCGATTGCAAATAAAATCCAAGATGCAAAGCGTTTGTGGAATTGTTCCATGTTGGAAACCTCCTTTTGTAGAATAGTTTAGTTTACATAATATAGTTATAGTTAATAAATATGTTTAATGAAATGCTATCTAGTTAGTGCAGCTCTCCGAGCTGTCAGCCCTACGAACACTCTCGGCATAGGGCCGGTCTTTGAGCTTCCTCGTCGGCAGGTTGCGTCTATCGCATTACCCTAAACGCCTCCTGTGGGATCTCAAAAACCTCTTTTCCCTATGGAGTGTCTCCGAATGTTCTTCGGGTCTGCCAGCTCTGCGTTTAATTTAAAAGATCTTGTGAATGAGCTTGTAAATGTCAAATTAGTCATGTACATTTTTGATTGCTTAAAGTTGTACAAAATCACTTCTCTTCTTTAACAAAAGCTCCTTCTCTCTGTATAAAGGCCTATATTATTTACTACTTCAACGTGATGTAAAAATGTAGCATTTTTTCCCAGAGCTGATTAGTTCTTTCAGGTAAAATTCGACAAGTAACAGACATGAGCATAGATAAACTTAAAAAAACTACTTTTTAATATCAGTAAAGTAGTTCATGCATCTTAATGATGTCAATGTAATAGTTTTTAAACATTAACTTTTATGCAATTCATTTGCTAAAATGATTCAATAGCTACAACCATTTACATTGCCTTTAATAACTACATTTGTTTATTTAGTTCGATAATCTCATTGATTACTTCTGAAGACAGGAGATTATCATTGATCATTTCAATATCTTTAATAAATGTTTGGGTTACACGTTTAATTTCATTTATAACTTCTTCTTTACTTACTGAAGTAAATTCGGTTTTGTTTTTAAATACTTCATGATGTTCCGAAATTATATGGCACTTTAATACATCGGAATATTTTATCAACTCCACTATTCGAACTAACACCGTATTTTCTTTACAAGTCATCTCTATCCAAAAAGAATCTGTTTCGGGTATCCAAAAAGCAACATATGACTTTTTTTGAAGAGCTATGGCTGCCTGGTTTAAAAGGCGTAACCAAAATGTTATAATTTCGATTCCAAATGGTAAACAATCATCTACGTATCCTTCGTGTAACTCATTAATAACTATCTCAAATTGACCATAAATATCGTAAACTTGTTCATTAAACGATTTTATATCCATAGTTGATATATCTTCGTTTTCTTCTAGGACGATACGATAATTAATCTTAAACATTTCAATCCCCCTAGAAACCGAAATTTGATAACTTATATTTGCAGTTACCATACGCTGTTTGAATCTTTCCATTTCAAATAGGAACTATAATCTTTTCTCCGAAAACAGTATGAACATAATCTACATGATTAACTCCTTTATCTAGAGCTTTATTATAGGCTATATTTGTACCTTTAACTATATAATAATTAAACCACTTTTTATTAAAAAAGCTTCATTCCGAAATTTAGCTATCTACTACTTTTCTAGACGAATTTGCTATTTCCCTAGAAATTTGAGTTTTTACATTATCGAAACTATGTCTGTTTAGAATATGCTTAGATTTTGATTTAGAAATAATAACACTGCTATTTTTCAATCCTTTAGCAAACCCTAGTATCTTATTCCCACCCATGTGCGTGATCTTTCCACCTGGCATGAGGCTTAAAAGAATATTCTTCATACTAGGATCATTCTTAATCGCCTTATGGGTGCTATACGCGGTATAAGCTTTAAATCCTGCTTTTGCTAAGAAGATAATCAACGGAATCGGCACGCGACCATCTGGATCCACAAAGTTAACCGGATTGTTATCGGCGTAAATATACAGGTTTGTATCTGCGACGATATCGCGCGTTAAGAATCGTCCGATATCGGCATCGTAGTAACGAGTCTGCACGTAGTACAAGCTTGTCTCTTCATCATACACGTAGCTCGCATAACGGAATGGGTTCGCTTCTCGTAAAAGACGCCCATCACCAGTTAGGTCGTTTCCAATTTGACCGATGATATTCCCGTACGCATCATACGTATACGTGACAACCATGATTCCATCCTCGTCACGAAGACCAAGCACATCGCCACGATGATTCAGCACATACAGATATGTTTTTGGCGAAGCTCCAGTATGATCCGTATACGTCATCAATTGACCAAGAGCATCTCGGACAAAGCTTGAGCGGATGCGGTTTTGTCCATCCGTGATGTACGCCAAATCTTTCCCTGTGTAGTAATAGTGCTCGGTGCGAGAGCCGGCTACTTTCTTCGTGCGCATGCCATGATGGTTATAGTCATATGTCGCAATCGTTGCGCCTGCGCGCTTCACTTCTGTTAACTCTCGGTCCGTGTTATAGACAAAGTTCGTGTCCCCACGTGACGTCGTGTTTCCAACGTGATCGTGCGTGTACGTGAGAGATCCTTGTTGAAGCAGGTGATTCGCTTTGTCGTACGTGTACGTTGTGCGAGCTGCGCCAACGGTCTTCGCAAGACGGTTGCCTAAGAAATCGTACTCATAGGATTGGTCGAGCGTGATGGCGCCAGCGGCGTTGCGCTGCGTCTCTTTACGAAGCTGGTAGTCGTTATCGTATTCGTACGTGACGCGTGCTCCTGATAACGAGCGCACCTCGGTAATATGCCCATTCTCATCAAATGTGAGTTGCTCATCCGACACGACGTCGCCATTTGATTAGCCCATTAATAAATATTTTTTAAAAAAATAGCACAATTACCTAAAAATCAACTAAAGATGAATGTAATAAAATAGTTGAAAGTTTAATTTGATGTTTTTTCGACTTATAAAAACCTTGAAAATTTAATAATCCTCAAGGTTTTCATATAACACTTTTTAATCTCTCCGTTCAGCTAAAGAGAGATAGTATTCCTCATAACCAATTTCAAAGGTTATCAACTCAGAGACAAAATTTAGAAAAGATAGGCTTGAGGAAGTTGAAATCATGGTAATTGGATCACTTTCTGACAGGTTAAAAGAGAGTATTCTTTCGTTATTACTCTCAAAAACTGATAAACCATTTTTAGTTAAGTCTGTCTTCACTAAATGAAGTTGCTCAATATTACCAAGATCCTCATTAGGATTGGTGAGAAGATTGAGACTGTTAATCATTCTGAGGTATTGCATATTTTTAAAAACCATTGTAATATTTTCGAAACTTTCTTCGTCTCTGATCCTATTTGCGTTAGGATGTTCATATGTTATTTTAGCATCAATGTGAAGCGTTAAAGTACAATTAATTGGATCAACATTAA
Source organism: Paenalkalicoccus suaedae (assembly GCF_006965545.2). Taxonomy (NCBI): domain Bacteria; kingdom Bacillati; phylum Bacillota; class Bacilli; order Caryophanales; family Bacillaceae; genus Paenalkalicoccus; species Paenalkalicoccus suaedae. Next base: position 1,820,571 of record NZ_CP041372.2, on the reverse strand, counting down.
TTCCTGTCAAATAACTATGTTCAAATAAATACCATTTTAAGTTCATACTGTCCCCCCTATTTAAGGCTTATTGGAGTATGGTTACCTGCACTTTTCCGAGTTACCGGATTACCTAACGGGTTAATTCTTTGTCCACTAGAATCTTTTATTTCTACATGAGCTCCTGAACTACCCGGGGCCCTGTTACTGCCACTCTTTTTAGTAATTCTTGCCGTACCATTTTTATCCACCCATTTTTCTGGTCCATTAGATGTTTGAGTTTTTTTCGAACCTCGCGACTCTGCATATTTTCTTAAATCTGAAGCTTTAATTGTTTTTGAGGCATCTATTCCAAATATATTTTTTGTGACCTTTTTAACATCTTTAGCCCCTTTCGCAAAGGCCAGTATCTTCTTCCCACCCATTCGCGTGATCTTTCCACCAGGCATCATGCTTAAGAGAATATTCTTCATACTCGGATCATTCTTAATCGCCTTATAGGTGCTATACGCCGTATAAGCTTTAAATCCTGCTTTTGCTAAGAAGATAATCAACGGAATCGGCACGCGTCCGTCCGGATCCACAAAGTTGACTGGATTGTTATCGGCGTAAATATACAGGTTTGTATCTGCTACAATATCGCGCGTTAAGAATCGTCCGGTATCGGCATCGTAGTAACGAATCTGCACGTAGTATAAGCTTGTTTCTTCATCATACACGTAGCTTGCATAACGGAATGGGTTCGCTTCTTGTAAAAGACGCCCATCACCAGTTAGGCCGTTTCCAGTTTGACCGATGATATTCCCGTATGCATCGTACGTATACGAGACAACCATGACCCCACCCTCGTCACGAAGTCCCAGCACATCGCCACGATGGTTCAGCACATACAGATATGTTTTTGGCGAAGCTCCAGTATGATCCGTGTACGTCATCAGTTGCCCGAGGGCATCTCGGACAAAGCTCGAGCGGATACGGTTTTGGGCATCCGTGATGTACGCCAAATCTTTCCCTGTGTAGTAATAGTGCTCGGTGCGAGAACCGGCTACTTTCTTCGTGCGCATGCCGTGATGGTTATAGTCATACGTGGCAATCGTTGCACCTGCACGTTTCACTTCCGTTAGCTCTCGGTCCGTGTTACAGACAAAGTTCGTATCCCCACGTGACGTCGTGTTTCCAACGTGATCGTGCGTGTACGTGAGAGATCCTTGTTGCAGCAGTTGATTCGCTTTGTCGTACGTGTACGTTGTACGTGCTGCGCCAACTGTCTTCGATAGACGGTTGCCTAAGAAATCGTACTCATAGGACTGGTCGAGCGTGATCGCCCCAGCGGCGTTGCGATGCGTCTCTTTACGAAGCTGGTAGTCGTTATCGTATTCGTACGTGACGCGTGCTCCTGATAACGACCGCACCTCGGTGATATGCCCATTCTCATCGAACGTTAGCTGCTCATCCGACACGACGTCGCCATGCTTATTTTCTTGACGAATGCGCGACGGCTGACCAACCGGGTTATAGTCATAATACGTACTAAACGACTCTGCGTTTAGTTTTAAAAATGCTTTTTTGATGCCGCCAGACTCATCGTACATGTAGTCCATACGTTGTCCTTGTGGACCCTCGGCACTGTTCGATTTCCCAGAAGCATTGTGGGTAAAGCGGATAAGTCCAACTGAAATACGTATAGGTTAACGTATTTCGTGTGCCATTAACAGCGAGATACTCTTCTTTATTTGTAAGTCTTATCAAATAAACTTTAAAAAGCTATAAACACATTAATTCGACAAAATTCGAAAAGTGACCAGACACCAGTAAATAATCATTGGTAAGTAACTTTCATTCGACACGCCACCCTTTGTAAAAACCTTAAGAGAATACTATCTTTCTCTCAAGGCTTTTTCATTATTCCAAATGAATGTTTACCATTATAAGACCATTTAAAATATACTTACATCCCTCAGTTGTTTCAGACGCTAGAAATTCATTTGTCGGACTCCCAAATTTTAACCACCTATCCGAAATACTCATTAAAACCTTATTTAGTTCGACCTCGCTTGTCCCATCTAGAAGCGATAGGTCTATTTCCACTACATAAGCATTTTCTATCTTCCAGTAAGCCTCAATCTTTTGTATCTCTTGACTCTTTAGAATTGGATGAAACTTTTTTATAAAACTCCTCAAAATTGATCGAGTTTGGGAATCATTTTTTGAATTTACAAATAATCGTACAAACATTTCAAATCACCCTATCTATGAGTAATTTTATCATCCAATTAGACTTTTTAATGCGAAGCCTCTTTACTCAGTTGAGCTAATCTTAAAGTACTGATTGTCAGTCCGCACTGCACTATAAATAATAAAGCTCTTGAACTTTAACAATGAGGGGCTATTATATTAACAATTTAAACATTAGATTTTATCTTCTTAAATTATCCAATAAGCTTCGCTATAATTTAGATATGCCTTACGTACACTACATTAGCTCGGCCACCCGTTCATTCTCCAATTAGCCAGGATGTTTCAGCAAGTAGAAATACGTTTTGAGAGTTGAATGGGTATGGATCCGTGTATATCATCAGTTAATCGAAGGCACTTAGAACAAACCAAAGAGAATGATGTTTTACCCATCGGTAATCTGGCCAATTTAAAAGAACGTGAGTTGCTCATCTAATACTACGTCTCTATCCTTATATTCTTGAAAATTACGTGACGGCTAGCCAACTTAGTTCTTGCCCTAATATGTACTATAAGAGTTTGTATTATATTTGAAAACACTATTTTATTTTTCCGGAGTCATCGTTTATATAGTCCATGCGATACCCTTGTAAGAAACTCGGCACTTTTCAATTTCCCAGAAGGATCTTAAGTGAAGCTTAAAGATCCTCTCGTAATACTATAGGTTATCCTATATCTTGGTTCATTAGTAAAAGAATAATCTTCTTTATCGTTAGTCTTGACATATGATTTTTATAGATTTCCCCGCATACATATACTTTAATATTCGACAAGTGACACAGAGAACGAGCAATAAATAAAGAAAATAAATATGCAGTAAACTGTTCTGATTGATCTTAAATAATGAAATTCACTTTAAAGAAAAACCCTTAAGAGAAAAATTCCTTTAAAGTTTTTAAATACTATTAGAGTTTAATCCGGTTGCTTCAATTATGATGTGCTCACACGTATCACTAAATAATTAAATTAATTTTAAAATATGGATAATTCACTTCCTATAAAATTAATACATAATAAAATCAGAATCATCCACATCTCCTTCTAATGTAAAATATAATCTATACTCTCCTAATACACGCTCTTTATACTCAATACTTAGGTATGAGACTAAATGAATATAATCAAATTCTGGAAAGTTTCTTAATTCTATTGATACTTTTTTTATATAACACTCTAAATCCGTTTCCACAAATTCTCCAAAATAAGAATGAAACTCCTCTTCTTGTTCTACTCTATAATTATTGAAGCTAATCAAAAAATGGTCTCTAGTTTGTTTCTCTACTCTCCATTGTTCTACTATATTTTTAAATTGATCTATTTTTAAAATAATAAACTCCTCCTCATTTGCTTAGAAAGTAATTAATTAAATTTCTCGACGGTCTATACCCGTAAAGATTACCGAGTTTACTCATAGTAATTACTAAACGACTCTTATTTATATTTTAGAAACGCTTTTTCGATTCCACCGGACTCAATGTACATTTAAACCATGCGTTGTCCTTGTGGACCCATAGCATTATTCGATTTTCCAAAAGCATATTGGGTGAAGCGTGCTTGTCCCACTCTTGAGTACGTAAACGTTTATACGCCGCCATACTCGTTATGCGTATAGTTTAACGTATTTCGTAAGACGGTCTCAGCAGGAAATTCTTCTTTAAATATAGTCATTACAAACAATTTCTAAAGTGCTATCCATTTATCGTTCAGTTAAATTTAACAAGTGACAGCGTACGAGCAATTTACAAATCAACTTTTGCACTCTACAAAAGTTTCTATTTACATCCAAGTACACTTAAGACAACTTTATTTTTCGAGTACATTAACGATTCAATTAGTGTTATATAGCGAAAACAGGTTTGTCATTATGTACATTAAGTATTAAACTATCTAGTTCTACCTGTCTTAGTATGCTGATTAAAATAATCATACCGACTAAGTTAAGAATAATCTGATAGCTCCATAAAAAAACCTTGAAAGGTATGATGCCGCTCAAGGTCTATTAATTTATATCAATTTCACTTTTTAAAATAATCATCAATAACTTTTTCATCACTACAGCCGACAATTAATTCGCAACTTTCCGGTGTCAGAAAAAACCCTAATGTTTGCACCACTATCTCTTTGCTCGCTGGTTCTATGTGATAATGAATTCCTTCATTTTGGGTTCTTTTTCACCTTAAATTCTTGTTTTTGCCGAAGCCCACAGCCACATTCTTCGCAATAATGAGTAGTGTCATAGATAGTCTCGACATACTCATCCTCTGGTTGGGGATATTCCCATCTGTATGTAGGTCTAATTGTATACCAAGCGGCTTTTTTCATCTCGCTCTTCGAATAGATGCTTTCTGCTATAGATGAGAGATCTTCTTTGTCTAATAATCTGTTAAATTCTTTTGTCCACTCTTCTTCTTCCTTTTCGACTATATAGGCAACTACCAGATCTGTTTCATCCTCTTGAATGTTTGCGTTATGATCTTTTAAAAAACGAATAAACGCTGGGTTTATATCTGTCTTGTCATATACAATTCTGTGCCTGATTTTCATAGTCAAAGCCCCTATTCATACCGTATTTTAAATTAGTTAGTGATTGAATACGTGCTTATCTCATCTCTAACATTACTCTCATCCCATGTTGATTGGCATGCCTTTTTCATTAGTAAGCTGCTTAAATGATGTATCATCAATGCTTTTAATCTGATGACATAATGTGAGTGCTATAGAATGAGCGTGGAATGTACTGATTAAACGTAATTATCTCCTCTTGAGGTTTTCCTACTAAAGAAAGTTCTAGCATGCCAACCTCCCTTCTCGTGCTAAAAAACTTGTATCTCACAAGCTACTTAATCTAATCACCAATTGCAACAAGGAGTTTATTTTCGTCTACTGCCTTTTTAGAAAATCCAATTAGGTCTTCTAAAAATAGGTAGACCTCCTTATTTTCTAACTGATTGCGACATAACTTGCATAGTAAGATCAGGTCACTTATCTCATCTGATGAAAATATTTTATAGCCATATGGATCTAACCCTATTAACAGCTCTGCACGCGATGTAACGAATCCTCGATTATTGTACAAATAAAGGTGGACATTATCTTCTAAGTCTAAATAGCTATCTGATGTTAATGCTTCAGAAATCGAGTTAGCTAGATAAAATGTCACTGCCAAGTTAATCCCTCCTATTTAGTAATTCGACAAATATATCAATTTCATCATGCCTCTTTATCATAAAACATTCTTTTATTGTTCACATCCAGAGATCAACTTACCTTTCAAATCGTAAACTCGTTATTCATACACGTGTATGTTCCACCCCTATTATTAACAACCAAATAAACTTCTAGTAGCTTATGTAAGATTAGTACTTGTAAGCGTTATGTTTATGGAACTCAAAGTGCCTAGTTCCGAAAGTCAACCTTCAAGAATTAATGGTGCAAGTAAACCCTCCTGTAATTTATATTAATAGACAAGTGACAGGCACGAGCAAATTATCGAGCAGCAACGAGGGAAAAAGTGTCTTCATAGTAGTAAACGTTTTATGAGGGGGAAAGTTGCGATTAAAATTCAAAATAATTTATTAGACAGGGAGAAAGCGAAGGCTAGGTATTTCACTCTAAGTATGGATGTAGCTTATGAGATCGAAGTTATTATTGGAGTTGATGTTTATTAATTTAGGCATACTTTTCAAAGTTTAGTGCGTCAGGATACTTTAGTAATGCTCTATACACATAGAGAATTGTTATGTAATTTATCGTCGGACAGCGTTCTCATTCGGCACTCCACCCTATATAAAAAGCCTTTAGAGATATATTCTCTTAAGGCTTAAATTTGACTTTAAATACTTTTACTTATTTTACAATCTCCCAAATAAGGTTGTATTTTCGGCAGCACCCTGTCATTAAAGTCGTTAATTTTATCGTATACACATAAAACCGGTCCTTCGTTATTTTCAATTATATAGATTAAATAATTAAAATGTTCGATGTCTAATCCCTTTGGCAATATGACACATCTAAACAAACTTTCAATTGTAATCGCTTTTTTAATATCCTCTCTACCGTTTGTTTTATACCAAATAATATTCGGAACATTTATTGGCATTTCTTCAGGAAAAATCCACTTATTATTTTTAAACAACTTATTTATATTAATAAAGTCTTTATCTTCAACGCTCTCATATTTTAAATTATCTTCGATAGTACTGAATAGAATAGTATCATTCTCAGTACAAAACGAAAGTACTATTGAAATTACATCCTCTAAATCAACTTGATAAAACTTGTTAATATAATGAAAACTATTCAAAGATACCCCTCCTTTTTTAAGGTTTAAAATATATATGATTATTTGATAATTTCGTTGTACCTGATTTATACCGCTGGTAGTGTGAAGGGTAAAAACCTCCTGACATACTATTTTTTGTGTTGTTTCCAATATATTGCGGTTGCCCTAAATGGATTTCACCAACAGGCTTACCATTTTAATAAACAATCTTTCTTGCATATCAAATGTGTTTCTGGCAGGTCTAACTGTATAGCCATTTTTCTTTAAGAAATCATTCATACTACCAAAATGACGTGTCCAATTCTTATTTTTGGATACATTAACCCACTTACCAAAAATTGAACCTTTACCCCACCCTTATTACCCTTCGCAAAAGCCAGTATCTTCTTCCCACCCATACGCGTGATCTTTCCACCAGGCATGAGGCTTAAGAGAATATTCTTCATACTCGGATCATTCTTGATCGACTTGTAGGTGCTATACGACTCTGCGTTTAGTTTTTAAAATACTTTTTTGATGCCGCCAGACTCATCGTACATGTAGTCCATGCGTTGTCCTTGTGGACCCTCGGCACTGTTCGATTTCCCAGAAGCATCGTGAGCGAAGCGTACTTGTCCCACTCTCGAGTGCGTAAACGTTTCCACGTCGCCATCCTCGTTATACGTATAGGTTAACGTATTTCGTGTGCCATTAATAGACGAATAGCCTTCTTTATTGTTAGTCTTATCAAATGAACTTTAAAGAGCTATACACAAATTTATTCAACAGAATTCGATAAATGACAGGCGCGAGCAATTCAATTATCTTTTATTTTAGTACAAAAACCTTAAGGAATCGGACCCTCAAGGTTTTTGTACTAATATTACATTACTTATCAAATGGATAATTTTCGCATGAAATACATGTTTTTTCTATTTCTTTCACATCTTTTTTTAAAAATTTTTGAAGCATTTTAAGTTCTTCCTTTTTTTTTGCTCGTATTAATTCATAGTTAATATCTAAACACTTTCCTTCATCAATTTCTCTATTATAAAGTGGGCAAAAATAATGTATTACCATCACCTCCTAGAGTCTTTTATAACTTGCTTCACAACGTCGTCAAATTGTTTCTTTCCCCAAATAGTTATGATTCTTCCTTTATTGTCCATTACAACAACTGCCTTTTTAGAAACATATGCAAACTTCTTTCCGCCCCATTGAGATAATACAGCAATTGGCTTATTAACAGTGCTTTGAATTTCTTTAGTTTTAACTCCTCTAGTGATAGCTTGATTAACTGCATGTCCAGAAAAACTAGAAATTTTTATTTTAGGATTCTTGACAACAGTTCCAAATCTTCCGTTTTTCCCATAAGACTTTCCTATAATACCTACACTCTTTGTACCCTTTGCAAAGGCCAGTATCTTCTTCCCACCCATTCGAGTGATCTTCCCACCAGGCATGAGGCTTAAGAGGATATTCTTCATACTCGGATCATTCTTAATCGCCTTATAGGTAGAGTAAGCCGTATAAGCTTTAAATCCTGCTTTTGCTAAGAAGATAATCAACGGAATCGGCACGCGACCATCTGGATCCACAAAGTTAACCGGATTGTTGTCCGCATAAATGTACAGGTTTGTATCTGCCACAATATCGCGCGTTAAGAATCGTCCGGTATCCGCATCGTAGTAACGAGTCTGCACGTAGTACAAACTTGTTTCTTCATCATACACGTAGCTTGCATAACGGAATGGATTTGCTTCTCGTAAGAGACGCCCATCACCAGTTAGGCCGGTTCCGGATTGACTGATAATGTTTCCGTACGCATCGTACGTATACGTGACAACCATGATTCCATCCTCGTCACGAAGACCAAGCACATCGCCACGATGGTTCAGTACATACAGATATGTTTTTGGCGAAGCTCCGGTATGATCCGTGTACGTCATCAATTGACCAAGAGCATCTCGGACAAAGCTTGAGCGGATGCGGTTTTGGGCATCCGTGATGTAGGCTAGATCTTTTCCTGTGTAGTAATAGTGCTCGGTGCGAGAACCGGCTACTTTCTTCGTGCGCATGCCGTGATGGTTATAGTCATACGTGGCAATGGTTGCACCTGCGCGCTTCACTTCCGTCAGCTCTCGGTCCGTGTTATAGACAAAGTTCGTATCCCCACGTGACGTCGTGTTTCCAACGTGATCGTGCGTGTACGTGAGGGATCCTTGATGATGCAGGTGATTCGCTTTGTCGTACGTGTACGTTGTGCGAGCTGCGCCAACGGTCTTCGATAGACGGTTGCCTAAGAAATCGTACTCATAGGACTGGTCGAGCGTGATGGCGCCAGCGGCGTTGCGATGCGTCTCTTTACGAAGCTGATAGTCGTTATCGTATTCGTACGTGACGCGTGCTCCTGATAACGAGCGTACCTCGGTAATATGCCCATTCTCATCGAACGTGAGCTGCTCATCCGACACGAGGTCGCCATGCTTATTTTCTTGACGAATCCGAGACGGCTGGCCAACCGGGTTATAGTCATAGTACGTACTAAACGACTCTGCGTTTAGTTTTAAAAATGCTTTTTTGATGCCGCCAGACTCATCGTACATGTAGTCCATGCGTTGTCCTTGTGGACCCTCGGCACTGTTCGATTTCCCAGAAGCATCGTGAGCGAAGCGGACTTGTCCCACTCTCGAGTGCGTATACGTCTCCACATCGCCATCTTCGTTATACGTATAGGTTAACGTATTTCGTGTGCCATTGACAGCGGGATACTCTTCTTTTGTGACTCGGTCTAAAGAATCATAGGTATAGGTTGTCACAAGCGATCCATTTTGCGTCGCTTTCGTTTGATTTCCACTCTTATCATACTCATAGTCCCACGTAAGCGTGTCCGTTCCCCCATAGCTGACGCGCGTTAGTTCGTCAAACGCATTATACGCATAGTGAATCTGTCCGCCAGTTGGATACGTGACCTGCTTCAACGTACCATTTGGCTCGTAGGCAAATCGTGTCTCTGCGCCTAGTTGATCGACCGTTCTCGTCAGGCGGTCTAGTTCATCATGGTGTTGAGAAACGGAACTAAACACACTAGAGGATGCGGATGGTCGGTACTGAATCTGCGAAATGTTTCCATTCGCATCATGAGAAAGATCAAATCGTAAGCGATGATCCGATACAGACGTGACACGGTCTAGTTCATCATAGACGTAATTCGTGAAAACGCCACTCTTAGAGAAATTAATACGCGTGATATTTCCTCGCGCATCATTCGTATAGGTGACTTTTCTGCCTAACCCGTCGGTTTCTTCGATGAGATAATTGCCTTTTGCATCATACGCATAGCTGTCTCGGCTAATCTGATCATCTAACCGCACGTTATCGACGAGCATGGTACCCGTAAATCGACCCTTTGACCCTACAACAACGCGCATATGTGTCGCAGACGCGTGAATTTGCTTCGCACGTTGCTCGCTCATCTGCACATAAAGCGGTGTCCAATAATCTAATTTATTAATGGGTCGCTGTATTTCCTCCCGACCTAATTTGGCTCCTGTAGAGGAATATAACTCAATCGCAATAAATGCCGTTGCGTCCCCTAACTCTTTTCCACTGACAACACTACTTGCTGTGTATGTTTTTCCTGCACGAATTGGCTCAAGTGGGGCAGAGATAAAGGAAGCTCCCTTTGGTTCTATACCAGCATCATTTAGCACTCAATCTTAATTTTAAGAGATTGTTTTAAAGCCTGCTCTACCTATTACCTAAGCTTGTTACTTGCCTTATCAAAAATAAGAGGAGGCAGACTCGGAGAATGCCTGAAGACAATTAGTAGGATAAGGCTGGATATAAGACCACGCAGAAGGCGTTTAGGAGGAGACGATCGTCGACTCCTGCCGACGAGTAGGCTTAGATTCAGACCCTACTAATGTCGTAAGGCGTTCGTAGAGCTGACTCCTCCTACTATAAAGCAAATAAAACTGAACGAAACTAGTTAGATCTTTATCAACCAAGCTCGAAGAGCTGCACTAAAAAAGAGCTCTTTAGCAAATCAGCACTCCTCCCACACAAAAAGGGAAGCCCACGGCTTCCCCTTCAACAACTACAGCTTAAGCGTCCATCCAAATGGATCGCGCTCTTTGCCTGTTTGAATGTTTGTGATTGTTTTATACAGAGATGTTGTCACATCACCTGTTTCCCCACCATTGATTGTCATCGTCGTATCGCGCCATGTTAGTTCTCCAATTGGAGAGATTACTGCGGCTGTTCCTGAACCAAACGCTTCTTCAAGCGTTCCGTTGTCATATGCATCTTTTACTTCCTGCATCGTGACACGGCGTTCTGATACTGGCACCTTCCAGCTCTTTAGTAGCTCAATAACAGATTTACGAGTGATACCCTCAAGGATACTATCGCTTAACTCTGGTGTAACGATCTCGCCGTTTATTTTAAAGAAGACGTTCATACTACCGACTTCTTCGATATACTTCTTTTCCATCCCATCAAGCCAAAGTACTTGTGCGTGGCCGTTTGCAGTAGCTTTTGCCTGTGCATTGTACCCCGCTGAGTAGTTGCCTCCCGTTTTGGCACTTCCAGTACCGCCACGAACTGCCCGAGTTGTATCCTCCTCGACCATAATGCTTACTGGCTGAATGCCAGTAGGATAATAAGACCCTACTGGAGATAGGATGATGAATAGCTGATAGCTTTTAGCAGGTGCAACCTGCAAGCTAGGCTCTGTTGCGATTACGAAAGGACGAATATATAAGGACGTACCTTCTTCTGTAGGGATCCAGTCTTTCTCCAAAGCTACTAATTGCTTTAAGTGCTCAATCGCGCTTTTTTCATCGATTGGCGGAATGCTCAATCGTTTATTGGAGCGGTTCAATCGCTTAAAGTTTTCTTCAGGACGGAAAAGTCGGACAACGCCATCCTTCGTTCGATAGGCTTTTAATCCTTCAAATACCGTTTGGCTATAGTGAAAAACCATAGCTGCAGGATCAATCTCAATAGGAGCATAAGGTTTGATTTGTGGATTTGTCCACCCTTCGTCTGCTTTGTACTCCATTGTAAACATATGATCTGTAAATGTTTTGCCGAATTGAAGGGAATTCGGATCCGGCTTCGGTTTTTTCGTCACCGCTTCTGTAATTGCCAATGTTGCTTCCATAAAAAATCTCCTCTCGCCTACGAGGTGACATGCACCTTTTCGCCTACTGTTTGAATGTTCTATATTGTATCACGATTCGAATCGCAATTGTATAAATGATTTAGAAAATTCATGATAAATGAGATTTTGCAATTTGAAGCTGTTTTTTCACCTGTTCTTGGCCCGTTCCACCGTAGCTCGTTCGGTTTGCAACGACTTGCTCAGGCTTTAACACGTCAAAAATATCGTCTTCAAACAGGGTATGATGCTCTTTGTACTCTTCCATCGTCAGATCAAGTAAAAATTTCTTATGGTTAATGGCATAAAGGACGATTTTTCCGATGACTTCATGAGCCTCTCTAAATGGAAGTCCTTTTGTAACTAAATAGTCCGCAATATCCGTTGCGTTTGAAAAGTCTTCGTTTACTGCCTGCTTCATGTTGTCTGTTTTCACCTGCATGGTATCAATCATTGGCGCAAGCATTAGGAGTGATGCTTCTACTGTTTCCACCGTATCAAACATGCCTTCTTTATCCTCTTGCATATCTTTGTTGTATGCGAGTGGTAGCCCTTTCAATACGGTTAAAAGTCCGACTAAGTTGCCTAATACGCGACCCGTCTTCGCTCGCAGCAATTCTGGAACATCCGGATTCTTCTTCTGAGGCATGATGCTAGATCCCGTACAGAAGGAATCATCAAGCTCGATAAATTGGAACTCTTGGCTACTCCAAATAATGAGCTCCTCAGAGAGTCTTGATATGTGTGTCAGCATCAAAGAAGAGGCTGCCATAAACTCCACGATAAAATCTCGGTCACTTACAGCGTCCATACTATTTTCGTACACACCATCAAAGCCAAGCTCAGAAGCTACAAAATGACGATCGATCGGGAAAGTCGTGCCAGCAAGCGCACCAGCTCCAAGCGGGGATAGATTCGCGCGCTTTACGCTATCCTGGAGTCGACCTTTATCACGCTCAAGCATCCAAAAGTACGCAAGTAAATGATGCGCAAAAGAAACAGGTTGAGCGCGCTGCAGGTGCGTATAGCCTGGAATGAGCGTATCGATATGCTTATCTGCCTGGTTAAGAATCGCTGTTTGCGTTGCTTCAACGAGCTCAATAATCGCGTGTGTATGCTCGACTAAATATAAATGCATATCAGTTGCAACTTGGTCATTTCGACTACGCCCTGTATGTAGCTTGCCACCAACTGGACCAATTTCCTCGATTAAAAAGGCTTCGATATTCATATGAATATCTTCGTTTTGTACATTGTACGCATAATCTCCGGACGAAATCTTCGCTTTTACTGCATGCAGTCCATTAATAATCTGCTCCGCATCCTCTTCGCTAATGATCTCTTGCTTACTAAGCATCGTTGCATGCGCAATGCTTCCTTTAATGTCTTGCTCCATTAGCTTTTGGTCAAAGCCAATCGATGCTGTTTCTTCCTCTACTAATTGATTCGTCGCTTTCGTAAATCTTCCACCCCATAGCTTAGCCATGACAACACCCTCCATACATTCCATTAATAATAAAACAAGTGCCCCTAAATAAGCTAGGGGCACTCCATACATCGTTTGCTGTAAACGATTTGCTTATTTCGTAACCGTAACAGACTTCTTGTTATTTACCTGCGCATACGTTTTTGTTGTTAAGCCCCATAGCTTAATAAATCCAACTGCTGCATTATGATCAAATGCATCATGTTTTGAATACGTTGCAAGCTCTTCGTTGTACAGGCTATTGTCCGAGTGTCTCGCAACAACCATTTGCGTACCCTTCCAAAGCTTCACTTTAATCTTACCATTAACTTGCTTTTGCGTGTCACTAACGAATGCTTCTAAAGAAGATTTAAGTGGAGAGTACCAAAGTCCATCATAGATAAGCTGCGTCATTTGCTGCTCCACCTGCGTTTTGAATTGCGTTACTTCCTTTGTTAATGTTAAGAATTCCAGCTCTTTGTGCGCGTTAATTAATACGAGCGCTCCCGGATTTTCATACACTTCACGCGCTTTGATTCCTACAAGTCTGTTCTCAATGTGGTCAATTCGTCCAACACCGTGCTTTCCAGCTGTCTTATTAAGAGATTTAATGATCTCGACAAACGACATCGCTTCTCCGTTTAACGCTGTTGGCTTTCCATTTTCAAACGAAATCTCTACGTATTCTGGCTCATCTGGCGTATGCGCGATATTCGCAGTCCACTCAAATGCTTCCTCTGGCGCTTCCGCCCACGTGTCCTCTAAGACACCAGCTTCACACGCTCTACCCCAAATATTTGCATCAATCGAATAAGGCTTCTCTAGATTAACGGGGATCGGAATATTCTTCTCTTTTGCATATTCAATCTCCTGCTCACGGTTCATGCCCCACTCTCTTACTGGAGCAATAACCTCAAGATCCGGATTTAACGCCTGGATAGAAACCTCGAAACGCACTTGGTCATTTCCTTTACCCGTACAACCGTGTGCGACTGCAACTGCTCCTTCTTGCTCTGCTACTTCCACTAATAGTTTAGAAATAAGTGGGCGTGATAGTGCAGATGATAGTGGATACTTCCCTTCATATAAGCAGTTAGCCTGCAGAGCTGGTAACAGATACTCTTCTGCTAATAGCTCCTTCGCGTCGATAATAACGGCTTTCTCCGCTCCAACCTCGAGTGCTTTATTTTTAAGTGCCTCTAGATCCTTTCCTTCGCCAATTTCAAGACCTAGTGCAATAACTTCATATCCATACTGCTCTTGTAACCATTTAATTGATACGGACGTATCAAGTCCGCCAGAATATGCTAGAACAACTTTACCTTTACTCATGAATAACATCTCCCTAATCGGTATTTTTATATATCATAACGTATCTTTATGCAAAAAGCTACAAAAAAACACTATTTTTTTAATAATTTTTTTAGGAGAGCTTTCTGAGCGTGTAATCGGTTCTCTGCTTCATCAAATACGACGGAATGTGGACCGTCGATAATATCGGCTGTTACTTCTTCCCCACGATGCGCCGGTAAACAATGAAGGAATAAATAATCCCTCTGTGCATAATCAACCAAATCACTATTTACTTGATAATCCTTAAATGTTTGTAGTCTCGTTTCGATCTCTGCCTCATCACCCATGCTAGCCCATACGTCTGTGATGATAATATCTGCGTCTTTCACCGCTTCTTTCGGATCGTACGTAAAGGAAACGCTTCCTTCAGTTGCAGCTTCGTCTACAATGTCTTGATCTGGCTCATAGCCCTTTGGAGATGCTACGATGATGCTCATGTCTGCGTTCACCGCGCCTTGAATCAAGGAGTGCGTCATATTGTTATTGCCGTCCCCAATAAACGCAACCTTCAGCCCCTTAAGCTCTCCTTTATGCTCTTTAATTGTCATTAAGTCCGCTAACACTTGCGTTGGGTGATGCTCATTCGTTAACCCATTGATGATCGGCACTGTCGCATTCGCCGCAAACTCCTCGATCTTGGCGTGACCAAACGTTCGAATCATCATCCCATCTACATAGCGAGACATCACCTTCGCCGTATCGGCTACGGTTTCACCGCGACCAAGCTGAATATCATTCGCGCTCAAAAATAGCGCGTGGCCTCCTAACTGATACATGCCTACCTCAAACGATACACGCGTTCTAGTCGATGATTTTTCAAAAATCATTCCGAGCGTCTGACCAGCTAAGTGAGGATGGGGAATCCCATCCTTCACTTCCTGCTTCATCGTGATGGCATCTTCAAGTAGCTCGTGCAATTCTTCTTTCGACAAATCATTGATCGTTAAAAAATGTCTCATGATTAAACCTCCAGCGCTTTTCTGTATGATTGGATCGATTTAGGTGTGATCGTTGCTTCGTTATCTGTCGTGATGAATGTAAACGTATCTTCATGCGTAAATAGCGGTACTTGGTTCTTAATCGCAAGCTCACGTAGCTTAAAACCATTACTCTCGTGGTGTCTACCTGCAGTTGCAATGCTAAGCACTGCATCGATATCCACCTGCTTCATCAAGGCTTCAATATCCGCATAATCTACCTTTTCCGCTTGAACGCCATGATCCGTTAAATACTGATGCGTGGATGGCGTTGCATAAATACTCGCCTTTATGCAAGAGAGAACGTCCTTAATCGCTTGCTTCGATGCATCCGCAGCCGAAACAATGATAGTTGGGTTCGTAAGCATCGGTAGTACCTTCGCTTTTGCCTCCGCGACTGTCTCTCCAAACCCGATCATTTCACCAGTTGATTTCATCTCAGGGCTCACCGCATGATCAACCCCTTTTAGCTTTGTTGCAGAAAATACAGGAGCTTTCACTGTCACAAAGTCTGGCTCCTTCATTAATCCCTGTGGTGCGATGTCCGCTAGTACTTCGCCAATTTGAGCACGCACAGCCCACTCCACCATAGGAACACCCGTTACCTTGCTCATGATCGGAACCGTTCGTGAAGAACGAGGATTGACTTCTAATACGTAGACAGTTGAATCGTGAAGCACAAATTGAATATTCATCATGCCGATAACCTGTGCTTCTTTAGCGATAATGGTGGCGATTTCTACTAAACGATCTTTTTCTGCTTGTGTAAGTGTCTGAGATGGAAGAATCGTGACACTATCACCCGAGTGTACACCCGCTTTTTCCACATGCTCAAAAATGCCTGGAACGACGACGGTCTTCCCATCTGAGATCACGTCAATCTCCACTTCTTTACCTGGGATAAATCGATCGACTAGCAGGGGCCAACTCGTTTTAGTCGTTGCATCCTCTAGTCTAGAAAGGTAGCGATCAAGCTCTGCGTCCGAGTGACAAATATACATAGACTGCCCGCCGATAACAAAGGATGGACGAATGAGGACAGGATAAGAAAGCTCATTAACCGCCTGTTTAAGCTCGGACTTTTGGTGACAAATCGTTCCCTCAATATGTGGAATCGCGTGCGCGTCTAATAGCTGATAAAAGGCTTCGCGATCTTCAAGCTTAGTGATGGAATCAGCACTCGTGCCGATAATAGGAAGACCTGCCTGCTTTAGCTCATTTGCTAGGTTAATCGCCGTTTGACCACCGAACTGGACAATAACGCCATCAACCTGTTCCTTCGTAGCGACTGCTAAAACGTCCTCTACCGTTAAAGGTTCGAAGTAAAGGCGATCACCAATTGTATAATCAGTACTTACTGTCTCTGGATTATTATTCATCACAATCGTTTCGTAGCCGCTTGCTTTTGCTGCTAGTGCTGCATGGACGGAGCAATAATCAAACTCGACTCCTTGCCCAATACGGATTGGCCCTGATCCTAATACGAGTAGCTTTTGCTTGTCATGAGTTACTTCTACCTCATCAAAGCCTTGCCACGTAGAATAGTAGTATGGTGTTAACGCATCAAATTCACCTGCGCATGTATCAACAAGCTTATAAGACGGCGTAAGGTCAAATGTCTGTAATGCTTGATAAACGTTCAGCTCTGTAGTCCCTGTTAAGGTAGCAATTTGCTTATTACTCACATTTAAACGTTTTAGCTTTAGGAGCTCTTCTTTCGTTAACGATTCTAACTTTTGTCCTTTAATGGCAAGCTCTGCAGCAACTATTCGCTGTAGCTTATAGATGAACCAATAATCAATGCCCGTTAACTCATGAATCGTCTCTAAAGGAGTTTCGCGAGCTAGAAGCTCTCCAATCGCAAAAAGTCTGCGGTCATTCGGATTTTCTAACAGGTCAAAGAGATCTTGCTCCGATGCTTGCTCAAAGCCTGTATCCATGAGGCTGTAGCGGTTCATCTCAAGCGAGCGGATCGCTTTATTCATCGCCGCTTCAAACGTACGCTCCAATGCCATGACCTCACCCGTCGCCTTCATCTGCGTCCCGAGCGTGCGATCTGCTTCTGAGAATTTATCAAACGGAAAGCGCGGTAGCTTTACGACGCAGTAGTCTAAAGCTGGCTCAAACGATGCGTACGTATTACCCGTGATCGGATTTAAAATCTCGTCAAGTTGATAGCCAATCGCGCACTTCGCTGCAATACGCGCAATTGGGTAGCCTGTCGCCTTTGAAGCAAGTGCAGAGGAGCGACTCACACGCGGGTTAACCTCAATAATTGCGTACTCTTCGGATTCTGGGTGAAGTGCGAATTGAATATTACAGCCTCCAACAATTTCAAGGGCACGAATCACTTTAAGTGAAGCATTTCGTAGCATTTGATACTGCGTATCAGTGAGCGTTTGTGACGGAGCAACCACGATTGAATCTCCCGTGTGGACACCTACTGGATCTAAGTTTTCCATGTTACACACGATGATGCACGTGTCATTTGCATCACGCATGACCTCGTATTCGACTTCCTTCCAGCCTTTGATACTTTGCTCGACTAATACTTGGTGAATCGGGCTTGCTTCAAGTGCTGTTTGAAGCTTATCCTTTAGCTCCTCTTTTGAGTAAGCAAAGCCACCTCCACCGCCACCTAGCGTATAAGCCGGACGTAAAATAACAGGGAATCCAGCTTCATGAACGAAGGAAAGTCCCTCCTCAAGAGACTCGACGATCTCTGAAGCCGGGACTGGCTCCTTAATGTCATGCATGAGCGAGCGGAATTTTTCACGATCTTCCCCTTGTTGAATCGAAGGAACGGATGTGCCGAGCAGTCGCACGTTGTGCTTCTCTAAAATCCCTTGCTCAAACAGTTGCACCGTTAAGTTAAGACCTGTTTGACCGCCTAATGTACCAATGAGACCATCTGGTTGCTCGACTTTTATAATATTTTCGACCGAATCAACGGTTAATGGCTCCATATAAACATGATCGGCGATCGAATCGTCTGTCATAATGGTCGCTGGGTTATTGTTAACGAGAACGACTTCGATTCCCTCTTCTTTAAGCGCTAAACAAGCTTGTGTGCCTGCATAGTCAAATTCTGCTGCTTGCCCAATAACAATTGGACCAGATCCTATTACGAGTACTTTTTTTATTGTGTGATCAAACATGCCTTTTTGCCTCCTGCCTGCACCTGCTGTAAAAATTCTTCGAAGATAAACGCTGTATCACTTGGTCCTGGATGAGCCTCTGGATGGAACTGCACGGATTGAACCGGTAGCTCTTTATGCTTAATTCCTTCTAAGCTTCCGTCATTTACGTTTTTAAAGGTAATATCAAAAACAGCTGTATCGATCGTGCTATCCGTGACGACATAGCCGTGATTTTGCGACGTGATACTTACTTTCCCTGTCGGTAGATGCTTCACGGGGTGGTTGCCACCGCGATGTCCGAATAACATCTTTTCTGTTTTAGCACCGTAAGATAACGCCACTAGCTGGTGCCCTAAGCAAATACCGAGCGTTGGGTAGCTTGCTGTAATTTTTTTATAAAGCTCAAAGTACGGAGCTAGTGTCATAGGGTCTCCAGGTCCGTTACTAAATAACACCCCGTCTGGCTTTAATGCTACAAGCTTTTCGAACGAATAGTTGTAAGGTACAATCGTCACTTTACATCCTTCCGCAACTAACGCATCTAGGATCGATTTTTTATAGCCGAAATCATAAAGCGCAACGTGCTTCTCGCCTTCTCCGTGTACTTCTGTTTTACCAACCGATACTTCCTTTACTAGCTCGCCAGATTCGAATGATGGGAATGTGGAAAGTAGCTCCTTTGAGATAACCGCTTTAACGGTGTGCTGCTTACGAATAATGGAGACCAATTTACGCGTATCCATGTTTTTAAGTCCTGGAATTCCTTGCTCTTTTAAGTAATCATCAAACGTCCAGTTAGAGAGATAATGGCTGGGATTATCACATACATCATTTAAAAGAACTGCCGATACCGCCACTTTTTTACTCTCTGCGTCCACTTGATTTAATCCGTAGTTCCCTATTAACGGGTATGAAAATGTGAGGATTTGCCCTTTATACGAAGGGTCCGTCATCATTTCCTGATAACCTGTCATCCCTGTATTAAATACGAGCTCGCCATAAGCCTGAAGGTCCGCCCCGATCCAATCGCCTTTAAATACGTCACCTGTCTCAAGCATCAAATATCCTGTCATACGAGTACGTCCTCCTTTGATAAAACAGCCGCTAGCTGCTCTGTAAAATGATCTAATTCCTCTATCGTCACCGTAAGTGGTGGTAATACTCTCAATACGTTTGGCCCTGCAGGCAATGTTAAAATGCCGTTTTGTTGTAGTTCTTTAATTAGTGGCATAACCGGTTGATCAAATTCGATGCCGATTAAAAATCCTTCGCCTCGTACGTTTGGCACAAGCTTTTTAAGCGATTCTATAAAATACGTTGCTTTTACTTTTACTTCTTCTAAGAAGCCTGATGCTTGTATCGCTTCGACAGTAGCTACTCCAGCAGCCATTGCTAGTGGATTACCACCAAACGTACTCCCGTGTGTGCCAGGCCCCATCGATTCAGCAACCGTTGCTGTTGCCATCATCGCTCCTACCGGAAAACCAGAGCCTATTCCTTTGGCTGTGGTCACGATATCAGGTGAGATTCCGTATTGCTCATAGGCATAAAATGTTCCCGTTCTTCCTGCTCCTGTTTGGATCTCATCGACAATAAGGAGAATATCGTACTGCTCACAATAAGTCGCAACCTCTTGCACCCACGCTTGACTAACTGGACGCACGCCACCTTCTCCTTGAATAAGCTCTATCATAATCGCGCATGTTGACGCAGGGTCAATGTGTTCCTTTAGATCGCCATACATCTCCATGTATGAAAATCCGGGCGTGAGTGGTGTAAAGCCTTGATGGATTTTATCCTGTCCTGTAGCGGCCATCGTTGAACCTGTTCGACCATGGAACGACTGCTTTAAGCTGACAATACCGTTTTTTTCCGTGTGTCCATGATCATTGGCATATTTTTTAGCAAGCTTGATAGCTGCTTCATTCGCTTCAGCCCCACTATTACAAAAGAACACTTTTTCAAGATGGCGTCCATTTGTTAGCAGTTTCGCCAGTTTTTCTTGTAATGGAATATGATAGAGGTTTGAGACGTGCATCAGCGTGTGAGCCTGAGTGGTGATAGCATCGACGACGATTGTTGGCGTGTGGCCGAGGTTGCACGTCGCAATTCCAGATGTAAAGTCTAGATATTTTGTTCCAGCCGTATCATAGACATAGCTCCCGTGTCCGCGTTCTAGTGTGATATCAAATCTTGCGTACGTATTCATAACGGATGATGAGTTAGACATAAGATGCTTCCTCCAAACGAATCGATGTCCCACAGGCCGTGTGAGTCGCAAGTCCAATAAGTGACTCACTGTCTAAGATAATACTTTCTTGAACGCCTGATTCAATGCAGGATAGCGCGGCCTTGACCTTTGGGATCATACCACCAGAGATCGTGCCATCCGTTATCGCCACTTCAATAGCCTTTTTTGATAGAAAAGGGATGATTTCCTTTTGTTTACTCATGACACCTTTGATATTAGTGACAAAAACGAGCTTCGCTTGCATCGCTTTCGCAATTGCGGCTGCAGCACTGTCGGCATTCACGTTAAGCTTTTGCTTCTCTTTTGTCATCGAAATCGGGGAGATAACAGGCACATAGTTGTTCGCTAGTAGCATCGTAATCATCTGCTTATTTACATGAGCGATGTCTCCTACTAACCCAAGTGCCCCTGTTTGATCTGCAAGCTTTGCTTGTAATAGCTCTCCATCAATTCCACTTAGCCCAAAAGCTGCTACGTGCTGCTCTTGTAGCTTCGTAACAAGATATTTGTTTGTCTGTCCACTTAGGACCATCTCACACGTTTGGAGCACCTCAGGCGTGGTAACTCGCAACCCTTGATGAAACGTTGCTTCAATCGCGTTCTTTTCTAATGCATCGTTAATTGCTGGTCCGCCACCGTGCACGATAATCACGTTATTTGTCCTCGTAAGCTCATGTACATGTTTGTAAAAGGCTTGTGGCAAACTTTCTAATGTACTTCCACCAATTTTTAATACGAGTGTTTCCACTTAGGTTCCCTCCTTACGTGCGATAAGACGCGTTTATTTTGACATAATCGTAGGTTAAGTCACATCCCCAGGCTGTCGCCTCGCCGTCACCCATTTTTAGCTCAACCGTAACAGAGACGTTTTCACTCATTAAGTACTCCTTGCCTTCTTCTTCACTAAAGTCAGCTGGTAATCCGTTTTCGACTACCTTAATGTCTCCAAGGTAGACAGTGACTTTACTTGGGTCAATCGGCTGATTGCTGTAGCCAACTGCACAAATAACGCGTCCCCAGTTTGGATCAGCTCCGTAAATCGCAGTTTTTACTAAGTTAGAGCCAATAATCGCCTTGGCGATTTTACGGGCAGAGTCCGTAGATTCGGCTTGCTTCACGTTTACTTCTACAAGCTTTGTCGCTCCCTCGCCGTCCTTCGCAATCTTCTTTGCAAGAAGTTGGCTGATGAGTGTGAAAGCATCCTGGAATTTGTGCCATTCAGGATGATCGGTCGTTAATTCCGTTTGCATATTCATACCGTTTGCGAAAGCAAGTACGGTATCGTTTGTGCTACAGTCACCATCGACTGTGATCATATTAAACGTTTCGTTTGTAGCTGTTTTAAGCGCTGTTTGTAGAGATTCCGCTTCCACGTTTGCATCTGTTGTAATATAAGCAAGCATCGTTGCCATATTCGGATGGATCATTCCAGAGCCTTTGCACGCGCCACCAAGTGTAATGACCTTGCCCTCGATTTCTACTTCAACAGCCACGTACTTAGTAACCGTATCCGTCGTAAGAATGGCTTGCTCAAAATCCGCTGTTACAGATTGATCAAGATCAATTTGCTCAATACCTTTTGTCAGTTTTTCCATAGGTAGCTGAACGCCGATCACACCTGTCGAAGCAACGGCAACTAAATGCTCGCTCACGCCGATGCGCTCGGCAACTAGCTTACGAGTCTCATATGCATTGGCCATACCGATCTCACCGGTGCATGCATTGGCATTAGCAGAGTTGACGACGACCATTTGTAGCTTATCCTCTACTGCGATAGACTCTTTTGTTACGTGCAATGGCGCTGCTTGGAAAGCATTTTGTGTATATACACCAGCAACCGTCGCTGGAACCTCTGAGTAAAGCCATCCAAAGTCAACTTTTTTACGACGTAAGCCACAGTGCGTGCCACCAGCTTTAAATCCCTTTGGACTTGTCACGTGACCGTTTTTAATTATTTGTAGTTGAGCAAAATCTGTCATGACCATGTTTTTATTCCTCCTATGGATAAACAGGCGATACCGTGAGCCCCATCTGCTCATCAAGCCCGTTCATAATATTAAAATTCTGAAGCGCCTGTCCTGACGCACCCTTCACTAAATTATCAATGACCGATACAATAATGACTCGCCGTGTCCGCTCATGAATATGGAAGCCAATATCACAGTAGTTACTACCGTAAACCTCTGAAGTAGATGGAACACCAGTTTCTCTAACCCTGACGAACTTTTCTTCTTTGTAAAACTCTTTATAAGCTTGGATGAAGCCCTCTTCTGTCACACCATCCTTGAGCTTTCCGTAGCACGTCATCATGATCCCACGCGTCATCGGAATCAGATGTGTGGTGAACGTAATGGCTACGTCTTCTCCTGCTTGCTCCGATAGATACCGTTCAATTTCAGGAATGTGCTGGTGCTTTCCTAATTTATAGGCCGTGACATTTTCATTCGTTTCTGAATAATGCGTCAGTAAGGATTGCTTTCGTCCTGCTCCCGAAACACCTGTCTTACCATCTATCACTAAATCCTGAGTATCAATTAATGATTCTTTAATACCTGGTAAAAGTGCTAACAGCGTTGCTGTAGGGAAACATCCTGGATTGGAGAGAATCTTTGCCTTCGCCACTGCATCTTTATTCACTTCGCTAAGTCCGTATACTGCTTGACTTAACGCATCTTTATCAGGTGCTGATAACCCGTACCATGCTTCATAATCTTCTTTAGATAATCTGAAGTCACCGGATAAATCAATATGCTGTACATCTTCTGTGCACGCTTCGATTTGTGATTTCGCAACTCCCGCTGGTGTTGCATAAAAGATGGTGTCTACTTCTTTTGCAATTTTATTAATGTCTAGTGCATCGAATGTATTTGTTACGACCCCTTTTAGATGCGGGTATCTAGTTGAGACGAGCTCTCCCTCTTCCGAAGTTGATACAATCGAGTGAATCGTGATTTGCTCGTGATGCTGCATTAATCTTATTAACTCTAAAGCTCCGTATCCTGTTCCGCCTACTATTGCGACTTTTAACACGCCTATCACGCCTTCCTACGAACTGTTGAATTATTTAATGATTATACTTAATAAGTAATATTTATTCAACCCTTATACATAATATTTATAAATATTTTTGTATGAAAATTAGGTTTGGGTAGTGTTTATCTTTTATGTAAGTTGCTTTAGTTGGTTATATATTTATTATGTTAACTAGTTATTAATATATTATTAAAGTCTGATCAAGGTTGTTATATGTAAAAACAGCAAAAAACCTTTGAATGGAGATCAAAGGTTTTGGATTCGTTCTATTTTTGTTTCTAATAGTAAGCTTTATTGTTTACCAAATGTTGAATCGGTAAATTCTTACGTTTACTAGCATGATATTTTTTATTATAAATCAATTTTATCTTAAAGAGGTATGTAACTACCTATTATTGTTCTCCTAAAAGTGCATCGTGTAAAGAAGGACTCGCTTCCCTCACTGCTCACACTTCCCTCACTTCTATAACCTCTTTGTTAGCTTTTTTAAAAAAATGTCTAATCTCATTATTACATTCACCCTTCTACCTTTAACATAATGCGTTTCTTCATCCATTTCGTCATTTATAATAGTATTTATAACATTTTTATTGTCTTTGATAATAATTTAACATGACCCTCTAAATGTTCTCTTGCTTCTTTTAATTTCTTCTTATATCGTTTTCTTTTTTTCTTAGACACAGCGTCTAGCCGTGATTCAATCAAAAAATATGATTTTCTACTCACTTCATAGTTTCCGTTAATAACATAGTCAATTAGCAAATCCATATGCGCTGAATAGTCAAATGGTTCAAGAGCTGCTAACAAGTTTCCTCTGTATCCTAGTGTCTTTGGATCTTTAAGCATATTAATGAGAGATTTTAATGCACGTTTATCACCAATATCAGCTAACGTGAGAGCAAGTGCATTTCTAAATATATGACTTTCCGTACTCTCTAATAGTTCACAAAGGTATGGGACAACGCTCTTTTATTTTGACTCCCCTAGTTCCTCTACTATTAGTATAGCGCGCTCACTATTATTTCGCTGTAATTCCAGCTTTAACTGCTCTTCAAGATTCATAATTGACCGCCTTTACTTAATTTAGATCATCTAAAAGGAACGATATAGAAGAGACTTAATCAAATTATTAATTAACTAAGACCTCATTAATAATCCTCCAGCATTCGTAACAATCTATTTACCACAACTAGGGCTAATTGGTGATGATTTTCTTCTGATTGCGTGAATCTAATTATCTCTAGATCATTTAAAATTTCTAACTCATTGTCTTTTAATTCTTCAGGAAAAATCGCTGTCTCTAATCGACTCTGCAACTCTACTAAATCAAACTCCCCATCAATAAATCTGTTACATACTGTTTTAATTCGATCATGATGTGACACTTTTCTCACCCCATACATATTGATTTGCCCATTTTATTAGATGTTCCCGATTATTACTCGTTTGAAAAATCATCAATTGCTTTCTCTTCGTTATGAGCAATAATAAGTTCACAACTTTGAGGAGTGAGGAAAATACCGAGTGTCTGTACAACCTAATCCTTAAAAATACTAAATCGATCCGCAGTTTCAATTTGCATAAAAATCGTCTAAAATTAAAGAGCTATTAAATGATTTTCTATCCAATACTGGAAGTTGTTTGGGTTACTTTAACTACCAAAGAATACGAACTGGATGGTGCTAAACTATATGAAACTATTAAACGGAGTTACAGGATTTTATGATTATACTTTATACGAGCCTCCGCAAGTTAATTATAATCAATTTAAACAGCTTTGTTATAGTTATACATTTACTAATCAAAACAAAGCGAGAGTTATTGATAGTAACGTAGATGCTGGTTTAACCAATTTCTATTTAGCTCATTTAGAGCATGAAGGAGTTCCGATATATATACTTCTTAATATGCATCATCCATACCTTGCTTTTGCGTCTAGAGTAGACGTTGAACATATTCACTTCGTAAATCACACGGCTATGTATGAATTTTTCTGTGCTTATTATCATGTGCTTCCTACTTCTGAACTTAATCGTCCAGTTAATAAAAAATTACTCAGTGATTCCAAACTTAATAAAGCTGAGATGGAGCAAATAACATATTGGCAGCCCAAAACGGTTGGTGAAATAATCTTTAATTATTGGGATTAAATGATCACTGGTTAATACCGCCTAGCCTCTGTAAATGAGTACTCATTTATGAATAATCACCCGATTTAATATCTGACTAATCTGACTTTATAATGCCGAATCATTCTCTTTTTCTTTTCTCATTAAGGCAAACGCTTCTTCAAATGCTATGCCTTTAAGTAAATATATTTTCTCCCCGTCAACTATTTTCTCGTTCAACCAAATTTGCGCTAAAGACTCCCCACAGCTAGCCTTAATCATGTCATCAGTATGATTATCATTGGCTACTTGTAATAATGCCTTTTCCACTTGGTCATCATTTGATATAAACCCTAAGTCTATAGCTGCATCATCTCTTTCTGCGTCGCTAATGTCGCTATCCAATAAGATGCTGATAAGCATGGTTTTCCTATCCATAAGTAACACCTCTATTAAATTTTTTAATAAAATGAATTTTTGACGTATTCTTTTTTAACGCATTTAATTGGAGGGTATTGCAGTAAAATCAGTCTCTTTATATTGCTCTAATTCTATTTAATATTCAATTATTGTATGGTCTTTTGCAATTAAAGCTCAGCTCAATGTGTTACTCTTTAAGTGTCTTATAAAGGGGGGGGATTTTGTGAATAGGAAAAATCTAGCACTTATAATACTTTTTATAACCGTGGCTATTCTAGGAATACTTTTAAGTTATGAATATAGCAGAACAAGGACAAACCTTGATCTTATGTTAGATTTGTTTTCAGGAGTTGAATATGTTGATATTGGAGAAGATGTAGACATTAATTTATTGGAAGAAGCAAGAGAGGAGCTTGTAAATCAAGGGACAGTCCAATTTACAAATTCTATAGAGTTTACTTCCAGTGATGGGCATGTTTATAAAGTCATTATCCTCTATGATAATAGGAAACCATATATTCACGAGATTATTAAATCTCCTTAATTCGGTTAACTATTAAATTTATCATTGTAAAAATCTATTCTATTAATTACTAAATATAGTATAAGTTGCTTTTACAGTTCATGACGCTTCGCATATAGTATATTAACAAAGTTGATAGTATACTACTTAATTAATCTTTGCTTATTAAATCTGAAATAGAAAGAATATCGTATTGGCAGCCTAAAAGATTGGCGAAATACTCTTTAACTATTGGGATTGAATGATCCCTACAAATTAGCGATTAGTGCAAAAGTAATCGTCACATGACTTTTTTAAACTTATATATACATAGTTTTTGAATAGAGAATAACTATGTATTTGGGAATGATATTTCCAAATACGATCTACTACTATTCTGCATATTAGATTAACGGTAATAATTTTATGTAATAGTAGTAAAGTTTTAATCATTATGATCGAGGGAAATAGCTAACATGTGGAATATAGTGTAATTTTAAGGAGAGCTATTTTGAACAATATATATCAAGTAAGCATTAGTTTGACAGTAATCATCATCATAACCGCGTGTGGCGAATCTGAAAGCGAAGAAACTAATAACGACAATCTAAATGATGCGGAAGAAATCGCGACGCAGTTTATCCGTTATGTAGATGATATTGAAGAATACCGATACGAATTTGAAATAAATGGTGAAGAAAAAATACACGTCGTTGAATACGCGGATCTATCAGCTGATGAAGTTTTATGGAGAAGTGAAACAGATGGATCTGGTTCTGGAACGCTGTACCAAGCTGTAAGCGGGGAAACCCTTCTCAACTATAACGATCATTATAACCTTTATAATTACAACGAAGTGACTCAACAAGTAGATGATACTCCTGCCGACTTGTTAGCTACAAGAGATGGATTAGAATCACTTATTGCCGATGAGGAGTCTTCACTTACTCACGAAGGAGAAGAAGAAATCAATGGAGTTATGGCACATAAAATTTCTTCAGGAGAAACTGCTTATTGGATTAGTACAGAAACCTCAATGCTCTTAAAAACTAATGGATCAAACCCTGATACAATTACAACTATACTTAACTTTGAAGAATTAGAGCCATTTGACGAAGGATTCTTTGAGCTGGATGATGTGATTTCAGATGATGCAAAAGAAGGAGATATTGGTGAAGCAATGTTAGAAGAACAGATTAGTGAGTAAATATAATATTCTGACCTTGAAAGATTATTAAGCATAGAGTGGCTGGGTTCAGCTCAATGGCTCTCGAATTCGGTATTAACATCACTTTGAAAATTGACGTGTAGTTACTTGTAGCTGAGGCTATAAACTTTACATTTTCACTCTCATATCTATTTTTAACATTAAGATTTACTTCCATTAAACGGATCCTTCCCTCTAAACGAGTAAGTACTACTTCTAATTACTCTTAATCATTTTCCTCGAATATGGCATATAGCGTTATTTCGTGTCCATTGTAATCGAAATCCGCAATCTCGGCAGGGAAAAACTCATTACCTGTTTTGCTTTGTTGAAATCTCATTATACAAAAATCAATTATTTCTCTGTCTAACCGCATTTCTAAATGTTTATGATTATAACCTAATTCTGCTGGAAAGCCTTGATCACTTATTGTAAGGGAATCTATAATGAGTTTTTTATCAAAAAAGCTCTCAATAATTAGGGAATATGTTGCCTCTCCTTCTTGAAATGCTTGGGTAAATAATTTCTCTAATTCAATAGAACCATTCTTATTAAATATTAACGTAAGCGCATCTTCATCGTCGCGATATAATCGAATCATTTTTTTCACTACTATAGATTAAGAACAATTGGTTGGAATAGTAGTTATTTGATAGGTAGATTCTAAGAAATTATTGCATTGATTACATAAAAGCCTCCCTAATTTCGGGAGGCTTATTTTACTTATAATATTGGTGACAGCAAACGAGAAATGGACTCTTTGAATCGAATCATTTTTGGTCGTGTGTTATATTTTTCAATTGTTAATCGATCGGAGATCATCATGTCATTTTCAAAGTCCTTTGACAGTCTCTCTGATATCTCTTGATCGTAAATAAATGCATTAACCTCAAAGTTTAATTTAAAGCTTCGCATATCAATGTTTGCGGTACCTACAGAACTCATTTTTCTGTCAATGATAATAGACTTGGCATGAATAAAGCCTTTTTGATAAATGTAGACTTTGACACCAGATTTTAAAAGCTGTCCGATGTGCGATAGAGTTGCCCAATAGACGAATGGATGATCTGGCATACTTGGGATCATGATGCGAACGTCTTTGCCTGTGAGCGCCGCTACACGTAGCGAATCCAGGAGACTTTGGTCTGGGATGAAATATGGTGTTTGGATGTAAATCGACTCTTTTGCGATCATGATCATTTTCATGTAGCCATTCTTAATTTGCTCCCATTCGGAGTCAGGGCCGCTTGAGACAATTTGCATCGTTGCCGTACCGTTAGATGGATTTTTCATTGGGAAATAGCGTGCTTCGTACTGGATTGGGTGGTCTTTCGACGCTTGATTCCAATCGAGAATAAAGCGTGTTTGCATCGGATCGACAGCATTGCCGGATACACGTAGATGCGTGTCACGCCAATAGCCGAACTTTTTGCTTTTGCCTAAATATTCATCCCCGACATTAAATCCTCCAACATAGCCGTGCTGTCCATCAATAACCGTTAGCTTGCGGTGATTACGATAGTTGAGTCGGAAGTTAAGTGGTGCAAGTTTAGATGGGAAGAATACGCCAACTTCTCCACCAGCAGCCGTGAGCTCTTTAAAGTGTTTTCTTCGCAGTTGCCTTGAGCCTAGCTCGTCATACAAAATGCGAACCTGCACACCCTCCTGCGCTTTTTGTGTGAGCTTTTGAATAATTTGCTGACCTAAATCGTCGTTTCTAAAAATGTAATATTGCATATGAATATGATCTTTAGCATCCTCGAGATCTTGAAGAAGCTGTCTGAATTTATCATGTCCATCCGCAAATACTTCGACATGATTATCCTTTGTTAAGATGGCATCGTTGTTGATGAGATGCATAAATATTAGGTCTCGATACGGGTCAATATTTTCGTCATGGTAAGAAAATGATGGGTTTTGTACCTGCTGAATCTGCTTCGCGATAATGTCCATGATCCCAATCTTTTTTATCCCTTCCCAATCAAACAGGCGTCGTCTCGTTAAATTTTGGCCGAGGAAAATGTACACTAAGAAGCCAAGAAACGGGATAAAAAATAAAATAAGGACCCATGCCCACGTAGCAGACGCGTCCTTTCGTTCAATAAAAATGATAATACCTGCAAATAGTATGTTGATTAAAAATAGAATGATTAACAGTATGGATACAATTTCAAATTCGAAAGTCATAACATCCTCCAGTGCGCCTGTTCTTACTTAGTTTACCCTATATTTACATCTCTTGTATAGTATTGAACGTAGGGGTTTTGTGTGCGTGGGGTGGTTAGGAAAATGAGTTGGTTGGCAAATTCGATTTTAGCATTCTCGGGTTGAGTTAATTCGTTAATTATCTGAGTTCGTTCTTGGAATTTTCGATTAGTCGGGTAGGATAATTGTTTATGATCATTGATTAACCGAATTGGCGTGTTCATTAATCGCTTATTGTCTTTGATTAGCCGGATTGTCATGTTCATTAACCGCTTTTCGCCTTCGATTAACCGAATGGCTGTGTTGGTTAACCGTTATACCCTCTCAAAAAAACAGAGCCGCATGCGGCTCTGCTTCCAACGTATCCTATTTAATCGGCTTTAGTTTTGCTTCGATTTCTTCTCGTTGAGATTCGAAGTATGGTGGTAACGCTAATTTTTCGCCTAATGTATCAAATGGCTCGTCGCTCTCAAAGCCTGGTCCATCTGTAGCGAGCTCGTATAAAATGCCATTTGGCTCGCGGAAATAGAGGGATTTAAAGTAGTAGCGCTCCACAAAGCCGGAGTTTGCGTACCCTTTTTCCGTGATAAAGGAGACCCATTTGCGGAGTTCTTCTTCATCTTCCACTCGGAATGCGACGTGATGGACGCTACCTCGACCAGGGCGCTCACGTGTTTCTTCGGATGCTTCGACGTGAACTTCTGCACCTGTGCCACCTTCTCCAACGCTAAATACGGTGACTGTCTTCCCATCATGCTCATAGGTGCCGATATTTTCAAAACCTAGCACTTCTGTTAGCACGTTATGCGTTTTCTCCGGCTTGGCGACAGTTAATCGAACTGGACCGAGGCCCATAATTCCTTTCTCACGATCGACTGGGCTGTGCTCCCACGGAGTTCCAGCAGCGACACCTTCATTCGTCTCGTCAGAAACAAGCGCTAAACGCTGTTCTTCAAAGTCCGTAAATTCGATTGTCTTTCTACCGAATTTGTCGATGATGCCAGAATGCTTGATGTCATTCTCGTCAAAACGCTTCACCCAATAGTCGAGAGTCGCGTCGTCTTTTACTCGTAGTGAGGTTTGGCTAATGCTGCCTGTTCCTGGATACGTTCTGCCTGCTTGCGGAATTTCAAAGAAGGTTAAGTCCGTTCCTGGATTTCCTTTTTCATCGGCATAGAAAAGATGGTACATACTTGTATCATCCTGATTGACTGTTTTCTTTACTAATCTCATTCCTAATACTTCTGTATAAAAGTGCACATTTTCTTTTGCTTTTGCTGTTAACGCTGACACGTGGTGAATTCCCTTAAGAGCTTTCACACTAACACCTCCATAGTTACTTACTTTTAATAAGTATATATCCTTTATTCAGTTTTTGCAAACATTTTATTTGGAAGCAAATATTTAAGTAACCATTGGAAAGGTACCAGATCATTTTCCATCGTCACTGTGCAAATAACCTCGATCTCCCGCTCAGGTATTAGAAAGATAAACTTCCCCTTCCGCCCTGCCGCATAATAAATAATTGGCTGACGTGACGTTCCCTTACTTACCCACCAGTGATGCGCGTATTGCTGATTTCGTATACCAGAATCGACTCGTGGCTTCATTAACTCATCAAAAAACGTGTAGCTCTTAAGTTCTTTTACTAGCTTCGTCAAAGAATTCGCCGAGATGCGAAGTCCATAGCCACCAAGGAGCACACCTTCGTCTGTCTTTTCCCAAGTGGCATGAAGATCGAGTGGATCTTTAAGTGTGCTTGTAAAGAACTCCGCAGCATCGCCAGTTGCGCGGTCTAAAACCACTGCAAGCAAGTAGGAGCAGACGTTATTGTACGCAAACGTAGCGGACTCATCGCGATCAAGCGTTAAAATATGCTGAAGGTATTCCGCTGATTGAAGTGTCTCCCTCCACTGAGCTTCCGTGTACCCCGCAGTCATCGTTAGAAGATCATTGATCGTCACTTTTTCTACAGGCGTGCCAACAGCCTCTTTTACATAGGTGTGAACAGGATCGTTAAGCGAATCGATATGTCCTTCCTCGCGCGCAAGGTAAATGAGAATTCCTAAAATAGATTTAGATATGGAGTTCACTTGATGAAGCTCGTCTAGCTTGCCCTCTCCAAAAGTAAAAACGCGTTCATTTTTATGTACAATGGTAAATGTTTCGATGTTATGCGCCTCGAGCTCTTTCGTTAATTTTTCCATGAGTCTCATCCTTTCTAAAAAAACGTGCTAAAGGTAAATACCCTTAGCACGTCTCTATTATTCCCAATGGGAGGTAATAAAATCTTTTCGTCCCGATTCTTCTTGTTCCTGCTTGTACTTTTCAGGATTTTTCTTATAAAACTTTTGGTGCTCTTCTTCTGCTTCATAAAATGTAGAAGCTTCAAGCACTTGTGTGACGATCGGATCCTTAAACGGACCTTCTTGCTCCATTTTAACCTTAGAAACTTCTGCCACTTGCTTTTGCTCCTCATTGTGATAAAAAATAGCGGTACGGTACTGGCTACCTCGGTCAATAAATTGTCCGCCATCGTCCGTTGGATCGATTTGTTGCCAATAGAGCGTTACTAATTTTTCGTAAGGAAAAAGCTCGGGATCGAACGTAATTTGTACTGCTTCGTAATGTCCGGATTCACCAGATTTGACCTGTTGATACGTAGGATCTTTGACAGATCCACCAGTATAGCCCGAGCGAACAGAAATGATGCCTGGTTGCTCGTCAAACGGCTTTACCATACACCAAAAGCAGCCACCTGCGAATGTTGCGAGTTGAGTTGTCATATGCGTCATCCTTTAATTCAGTAATACAGTAAATAATACGTGCTAGTTGTTTGTTTCGTCAAATAAATAGAGAAATTCGCCGTAGCCGCTGTCTTCCATCTCTTCGAGCGGAATAAACTGCATCGCCGCCGAGTTCATACAATAGCGAAGTCCTGTCGGCTCCGGACCATCATTAAACACGTGCCCGACGTGGGAATCAGCGTACTTACTTCTTATTTCCGTTCTAGGGTAAAAAAGCTTCCAATCCGTTGTTTCTACGATCGTTTCTTCCATAATTGGCTGTGTAAAGCTTGGCCAGCCAGTCTCTGAGTCATACATGTGTGTGGAAGAAAATAGTGGCTCCCCTGAGACGATATCGACATAGATACCGTCTTCATAGTTTCTCCAATATTCATTTTGAAACGCAGGTTCAGTCGCATCATTTTGAGTCACATCAAACTGAATATCTGTCAGTCTCTCGCGAAGCTCTTCCTCTGACTCTTTCTCATACTGTCTCCAAGAGGCAATTTCTCCGCTATCTGGTGCTGCTACTTCGTACTCGCGATCCTCGCCCCAGTACTCATCTAAGAAATCATCTCGGCCTGAGTTAGCTCGGTAAAAGTCATAACGTACAGAGTTTTCGAGATAAAAGTTTTGATGATAGTCCTCTGCCTGATAGAACGTTGTCGCTTCATTAATTGGCGTCACGATTGGTTCAGGGAATCTACCGGAAGCATCTAATTCTTCTAATGAAGCCTCGGCAATCTCTCGCTGCTCATCACTGTGATAAAAAATACCAGTTGTATATTGGAAGCCTCTATCTACAAATTGCCCCTCATCATCCATTGGGTTAATCTGTCTCCAAAAGATCTGTACAAGATCTTCATAGGATACGATCGATGGATCGTAAATCACCTGAACAGCTTCTACATGTCCTGTATTACCTGAAGCTACGTCATCATAGGCTGGATTCTCTTCTTCACCGCCAATATATCCGGATACAGCATCATCTACTCCCTCGAGCTTTTCGAAAGGAGGCTCCATACACCAGAAGCACCCTCCGGCAAATGTTGCTACTTCTCTATAATCATTCTCAGCGAGTTCTAATGGCTCACTGCCATAGGATCTTGCAGTAAAGTAATCATAGACGATCGGAATAAAGATAACGCCTAACACGGAAAAAACGATTAACGTCGTAATAATCGTAAATTTTTTCACGTTAACACCTCCGCGGATTTATACTCTCATTATAATAAGCTAACGAGTAAAACACTTAAAAGGTGCTCGGATTTGAGAATTTTACATATGGTTAAGAATAAATTGTTCGTTTAATATACCCTCAAGGTTAAGTTCTCTTATTTGATTCTACCCCAGTATCTCTCAATTTCATCAGAAGCTATTTTAGTATTATCCCCCATTAGCCTGTATGACTTTTTTAAATGATCTTTATCATCACCAAGTCTTGCTAGAATTGTTACCGATAAAACCTCTTGAATATCTAAATCTCCCTCAACCGACATCTTCTCTAACAAAGTAAAGATCTGTTGTAATTCGCCCATCTCATCCTTATCTGCATCGAATAGTTCCTGCAACCTCTCATTTATTGTATCCCCTAAAAATACATGAAGTAGCAAGTCATCATAATCTTCTAAGTGTTGCTTATAAGCACCTTTATACTCTGGAAAACGAGTTAAAAAGTATGTAATAAATGTTTGCCTATTCATGTTAGATAAACCTCTTTCTTATTGCCCTGAAAATTAATATATATTTGAAGAACTAGACTCATAGCTAAACTGATTTTTTCTTTAATTGAGAAGGAGACTAATTAATAATTACTTAGTTTCTAATCAAACCATCTTATACGACGGTTTAATAACTTAAGTACTTATGCTTTAATAAATACTTTAACAATTCAATGTGAGTTTTACGTTTAATTGCTTTGTAAATTTAAGTAATATATTTTATCTGAATCCACTTCCTAAGAGAATTGGAAAAATACCCTTCTTCACACTGTCTGAAAATAAAATGTCTATTTCATAATATTTATTACTCTAAGTCAATTCAATTAAATATATTTGTTGATTCAAAAGCTGGTATTTATCAGTATTATTTACTTTTTAAATGAACCGAACAGGAGCCTTACACGATTAAATACGAAAAGGCGTTCTTTTAATTTGTAGTCCCATAGGGTCCTTTTTATATTCCTCTGAATCCCCAAATGAGTCTTTCCCTAAGTGTTTTTTCGCCTGTATTTCAAGATTATCATCTTTTACTATTTTATCTAATGGACTTTCCGATAAAAATGTTAATATTCCATCTGAAAGGTTTTCTAGTTGAAACCATGGAAAAGATTTAATTGTATTTTCCTGAAAGAAATCAACATATTTTTTACCGAAGTAATTGCACCAAAACACTCCTGGTAGCCTCGTCATTAGTGTACCTGTTACATGCTGACGGTCTAATGGGGTCAAGTGAGTGATGTACGCATATAAAGCATCAAATAAACAATTAATTCTTTAAATAAATTCACTATTTGCTTCTCGAAACTTCTAAATGTTTTAATTGCGAATATGAACCCAATATGATTAATCTTGGGCATATTGGGACAATTCCACCAAGTCATACCAAAGTGATAAGGTGGATTTTTCGATTTAGCGAGTAATATGCCAGCTTTACCAACCATCCCTACTCCTTCCTCATAGCAACCGTCCGATTCATCTGTCCATAGTTGTATAAATGTATCTGGGGAGTAAGCTACTTTTAATGGTTCAAAGGTACCCAATTTTTCAGGAACCAAGTTATATTTCTCTAATAGTTCTACGAATTTTTCTGCTATGTCTTGAGAATTAAATTGTTTTGAGGTGTAAATAGTTAAATCAATCTTAGTCATCTATTAAACATCTCCCTTCATATAATATTATTATTTAAGATCCGCTCCTATTTTTTATTCATTAATTGAAGCTATCTATCCATTCATTATTCAAAATATTGATCTATTAGTACTATGATAATCTCGCATTATAAAAACGTACACTTAAAAAAGCTGGCACAGACCATTGTATGATCTGTACCAGCTTTAAACTATCTATTATTCACCAGTTACTTTTAACTCTAAGTCGATATTGCCTCGTGTTGCTTTTGAGTACGGGCAGAATTCGTGCGCTTTGTGCGCTAACTCTTCTGCTTCCTCTTGTGAAACTCCTTTAACGTCTACGTGAAGCACGACACCAATTTTAAATCCACCATCGGATTCATCTTTAATGAGGCTTACTTCTGCAGTAGTTGTTGAGCTAATATCCTTTTTGCTTTTTGATGCCATTAGGTTTAATGCGCCATCGTAGCAAGAAGAATACCCTGCTGCGAATAGTTGCTCTGGGTTTGATGCATCTTGAGGAATATCATTTCCCTTTGGCATTTGAAGCTTTACATCAATTACACCATTATCTGATTTTACGTGACCTTCGCGGCCACCATTTGCTGTTGCTTTTGTTGAAAATACTACGTCTGCCATGAATTATTCACTCCTCTAATTGTTAGTACATTATCTCCTATTCACGTTTTTTTGATAAGTTAAACCATTTTGTATTTTAGATGACGCACGTTATACTCAATATAACTCAGAGATGGAGGTCACATATGAGAGATATTACCTTTAAATACTCAGATAAAAAGAGCCTACCCCTTTACTATAAACAGGCGAAAGAATTTACTAACACCGCCGTGCTATGTATTCATGGCGTTACGAGTGAGATGGATGCATGGGATACGGCCTCTACCATTATTTCTGAAAAAGCGAACGTAGACTGTTATATGCCTATTTTAAGAGGTTATGATGATGCTCCAGTTGGAGATTTAAAAAAGAAAGGTCAATTTGACTCCGATATTCACGACCTATTAACGTATTTATATAACCGCTACACGAATGTCATCGCAATCGGTCACTCAATGGGCTCTGGTAACTTATTAAGATATTTGTCTACGTATAATGACACGCGATTAAAGCACACCATCTTCACCGCCCCATTCTTCCATCCAGCTTTAAATACGTTTTATAAAGAGGAAGAGCAGGATCGACCAGAAGACATGACGTACACGGTATATTATAATAAGGTCATGGCAATAGGCATTTTAGATCGACTAAAGCTACCATTGTTCCACACAACAACAGTTGTTGAAATCCCTCATCGCAAGGTGCCTTATGATGTAAATTCAAAAACCTCGGTTAAAAAACTGAGCTTTAGACTCATGATCTCTCGCTTTATCGAGAATCCGGCTAAAATACCTTCTGTTCCATTAGATCATTCCACCGTATTAGTTGGCAGATTTGATCAAATTGTTCATCCCGAGCTCCTAACGACGTATTGGACTAGCTCTGTCGGAAGAGACGTGACAATTGCTGAAGGTGCGGATCATAATAGCATTTTAAGTAGCAAGGAGCTTTTGGAAACGGTGAAAAAGTATGCGGGGTAATGTGTAAAGTTTTGAATAGAGAGGCTGGCCGGAAGTGATTCCGGAGTCCAGCCTTTTATATTTAGATAGAAAGCGAAGTCTCAAGTAATTTTGACGTTGAGTATGTAGTAATAGAGTGTTAATGATAATGGTGCTGCGCCAGTTGCGCTGATAAATATTTGTTGGTTCGGCTGTTGATTGGGAGCGTGTCACTATTGACCGTGAGAGGGCTGCTATTGAACGCCAACCTGTCGTTATTGATCGCACCTTTTGCTATTGACCGATCGAGCTTCACTATTGACCGCACCTTCTACTATTGACCGGACGATGTCTACTATTGATCGCCAACTTGCCGTTATTGACCGCAAGTAAGCCACTAATGACCGCACCCTTCTACTTATTACCTTCACGCCGCATCGCATAAATACCTTTCACAAAAGCCTCTTTTCGATTTGTATACTCTCCTATCTCCATCCCTTCAATAGCCATGCTATCCTTCTTGATCGTTTCGTACGTTAAACGTAGGTCACGATTATTACGTAGCGTATCTCTAAAGAAGAGAAGATCCTTCCAGAGCTCGCCTTCATAGGTAACTAGATGTACAAAGTGGGTTTTAACTTGCAACGTCTCGTCTTCAAAAGCTGCAAGGACGATCTCATTAGGACGCTTCACTCTTAATCGATAGAAGCCCACTTCTTTGAACTGTTTAAATAACTTCTCGTCCACTTCTTCTATATTTTCTATCCCTACTAGTATGTCGATGATAGGCTTTGCAACAATATCCTGTAAGGCTGTGCTCCCTATATGCTCAATTGCATGGATGCCAGTTGCTTTACTAATCTGTTCCTTCGCATTCTCAAAATCACGCTGCCACTCTTCACGATGCTCCATTACTATAACTTGTTTATTTAGTTCTCCCATAAAAGTAAACATCTCCCTTCTATTGAGATTCTATCGTAACATAAAAAAACAGGAGCCCGAAGCCCCTGCCACATTTATCCTTATCCTCTTCGTTTTTGAAACACTTCCGTTCCGTTTTTGACAATAGTCTTCACTAAAGACGCGTACGCGGATTGGTCGGGCTTTGTCTGCTTACCCTTTGCTAAATAACCTAATTGCTGACTATACCACGTAAGCTCTAACATGGCTTTATCATCTACGAATGGGATGCCTGTCTTTTTGCGAGTTAGCTCAATCGACTCTTTTCCTCCATACATAAGATCGTGAGGAAGGTTTGGATAAACGACGAGTGGTCGCGCTATGCCGATAAAATCGGTCACTCCGTCACCTAGCGCTTGATTCATGCCGCTTAGAGAGCGAAATCCGCCCGTGACAGCAAGGGGCACTTGCATTGTCTCTCGAATCAAAGAAGCGAACTGTAAAAAGTAAGCCTCGCGCTCTTTCGTTGACTGCTTCATGCCTGTCATCGCTGGTCGTTCATACGTCCCACCAGAAATCTCCACGTGATCAATACCTATCTCATCAAGCTTGCGAATCACTTGCAGACTCTCTTCCTCCGAGAAAGAATCGCGTTGAAAGTCTGCGCTATTTATTTTCACACCAATCGGGAAATCAGCTCCGACCTTTTCTCGAATTGCCTCGTACACGCGAATTAACAAACGCATGCGATTCTCAATTGGTCCTCCCCACTGGTCCTCTCGTTTATTATGTCGCGCAGATAAAAATTGACTAATTAAATAGCCGTGAGCGCCGTGAATTTGAACGCCAGTGAAGCCTGCTTGTTTAGCAAGAAAGCTCGTTTCGGCAAATCGTGCAATTACGTCTTCGATCTCCGCTTCGGACATTTCCCTTGGACGTGCCAAAAATGCTTCGATCGGGGAATCTAATAATATCGCAGAAGGAGCAAGTGCCTCATCAGCTACTCCTTTAAACACCTGTTTACCAGGATGGTTCACCTGCATCCATAGCTCTGTATTGTTCTCGGTCCCAGCCTGAGCCCAGCGCTTAAAGGCATGCAAATGTCTATCATCCTCTAATATGACGTTGCGAGGCTCGCCTAAATATCGTTTATCAATCATCACATTTCCCGTGACCAAGATCCCTGCTCCACCATTTGCCCACGTGCGATAAAGTGTCTCAAGTCGTTTATCGGGTAAACCGTCCTTCGTGCCGAGCCCTTCGCTCATTGCTGATTTGAAAAAGCGGTTTTTACTCGTTACATTGCCATGCTGATAAGACGTTTTTAGCTGTGTCATCAAAGACCTCCATTCGATTATCCTAAACGTTCTTCTAAGTGATCGGCTCCTAGTATCTCGCCTAATTTCCCTCTAAATTTGCGAACGCCATAGCGCTCTCCCTTTAACCAGTCCCCAAACGGTACCTTAATTGCCTTTCCATTGACCCCAACGCCGGCATAAACGGTTAAATTCTTCGTGTCATATACAGCTGAATGAATTGTGCCTGACCAGTTTTTATACTCTGTTTTACCAATTCCATATTCCGTATTGTTTAAGTAGTCTAACAGCTGTAAAGGCTCAGGATTAGTAGCCCTAAGCTGCTTTAATCGTTCGAGGCGATTTTTTGATTCATCTAAGATGCGTCGATTTTCTCCCTGCTTTTTTTCGAGGCGAAAATGATTAGAGCATACATCGTCATGCTGTTTAAGCTCGATGGCACCTTGACCTGATCCCTCTACCACTGCATGCCTACCCGATTTATCGGTTAACGAATAGTTAAAGGCGTGTCGATGCGGTAATGACGTTAACACATCTACTGCTTCTTTCACGTTTTTACAGGAATCTAAAATAAAGCGCGCAATCGAACAACAAATGAAGCCATCCTGAGGCTTGAGTCGATTAACGAAGTGGTAACCAATCGCAAGTCCATGCTCATTCATTCCATCCATCCGACCTATAATTCGTTGCGCGAAGCCAACGTGTGCAAATCCTTTTGATGGTTGCCATAAAACAAATCGCCCATCATACGTTTTGGGATGATAATCATAGTTACGCCCGTAAGCACCATTATTCATAATAGCGCTACATCCGGATTTGACCCAGTTTTGCTGGTAGCCACCATACTCGTGAATAACGTCTTGGATTCTCCATTCTAAGCCATCTGCTAGTCCTTCAAGCTCTTCCCATAGTACTGGACTAAGTTCTTTCATCCAGGCTTTAGATTCTGCTAGATCAGTATCATATTTACGTATTGATTTTTTTCTTCTATTTGTATGCTTCATAAATAAGGGAGTTTCTTTTAACTTTTGCGCTTGTAGTAAACCAAACGAATACGCATCTCCCTTTGCTTCGATTACTTCTATTTGCATGTTCACCTGCATCACTCCTGCCCCTAAGTATACGGAAGAAAAGAGGGAGATGAAACTAAACTGTCTCGGTTGAAATTCTCCAATGTTTCCTTTAAAATAATGAACTTGTGAGTATAAATAAGAAGGGAGTTTTACACGTGACATCTGCCCTCTCGGCGTTTAGCGCGCCGGAAAAGACGACAGAAGAGCGAATCGAAGAATTAGAAGATCAGGAATTCCAGCTTTTACGTATGCAACAAAACATGATGGAAGTTGCAAAACATGGAGATATTATAGGCATTGATACGTCTAAGCACGATGAGTGGTTCATTATTTACTCTCAGGATGACGGAGAAGTGTGTAGATTGATGGCTGCGAGCTGTCAAAAAGCATTCCGAGGAAGTTGGGATGCATCTATTCACGCAACTTACAAATCAGAAAGTATTCATATAGATGATATTCGCGGTGAGCCGAATGCGGGCATGGGCTCTGTTTTAGTGAGCTTTTTAAAGCAATATGCCATCGATCAAAATGTCCCCAAAATTGAAGGCAAGCTTGCTGAGAGAGACTGGGATCACGTGGACCGGCTCATTCATTTTTACGAAAAGCACGAGTTTGATGTACACGTCGACTATCGAAATAAAGAAGGCCATTTAAAGTGGGCTGCTAATTAAAATGGATAGAAGAACGAAGGGGATGTGCTCCCTCGTTCTTCTATCCTTTTTACTGTTCTTTCTATTTTGGTGGTGCTTGCTCTTCCCATGGGAACGGGTCGTGAAGCTTCTTCCAATCAGCCTCAAACTCCTCATCTGTTAATAAACATTCATCTAACTCTTTGACAATTGTCTCTCGGTCCATGGCTGCTCCTATGAATACAAGCTCTGTTTTACGGTCACCAATATCCTCTCGCCATTCTTTTTTTAGATCTGGATCTTCTGTTAAATACGCTTCTTGCGTCTCTTTAGATAATGAAGCTACCCAAAAAGATACGGGATCAAGTGCGACACTACTTCCCGCCTGAGAAAGTAACAGGGCTAAGTCGTTTCTCGTCGCACACCAAACGATTCCTTTCGCACGAAGTACCTCCTCTGGGAACTGATTGCCCCACTCAAAAAAGCGCTCAGAGTGAAATGGTCGCTCACGTCTGTAGACAAAAGAGGAAATTCCATATTCCTCTGTCTCAGGAGTATGATCTTCAAGCTCTAACTCCTTCAACCATCCAGCTGACATACTTGCTTTATCAAAATTGAATTTTTTTGTATCAATTAATCGCTCTACTTCTACTTTAGAATAATCTGTCATATAGAGCTCCGCGTCTGGCTGAAGCTTACGAAGTAAATCCGTTAACTTATCTAACTCTTGTTGCTCAAGCATCGATTGCTTGTTCACTATTAGAACGTCACAAAATTCAATCTGATCAATTAATAGATCAGCAATATCGCGATCATCGTCTTCATTCGCCTCTTGCTTGCGATCCATCAAGCTTTCACCTGATTTAAAATCCTTCCAAAAGCGATTCGCATCAACTACCGTTACCATCGTATCTAATCGACACGTCTTTGTTAAATCTACACCCGTTTCCTCATCAATATAGCTAAAGGTTTGGGCCACTGGTACCGGCTCTGAGATGCCTGATGATTCAATGACAATAGCGTCTAACTCTTTATCCGCCGCAAGTTTTTCTACTTCTAATAAAAGATCTTCTCGAAGCGTACAGCAAATGCACCCATTCGACATTTCTACAAGCTTCTCATCTGTTCGTGAAATACCGTGCTTTTTTAAAATATCTCCATCTACATTAATTTCACTCATATCATTAACAATAACAGCAATTTTTTTACCATGCGTCTCGGTTAAAATATGCTGTAGCAATGTTGTTTTACCAGATCCTAAAAATCCACTAAGTACCGTTACTGGAATCACACGTGCCACTCCCTCTATTGTTCAAATCGTAATAATTACTATTTAGATACTAATAGAGCTTTCCTTTTCTGTCAAGAAAATATGGGGAAAGCGTTTTTAGCTCTCCGAGCTGCCAGCCAGCTTTAAGACTAATTTTATGAATATAAAGTTAAAAAAAACAGAGCCCTGTGTTTAGGCTCTGTTCATCTACATATATCATGCTGAATCTAATAATGGTCGGTCCCTTACGAATTTTCTAAAATCTGAATGCGCTCTT
This sequence comes from Paenalkalicoccus suaedae, assembly GCF_006965545.2. NCBI lineage: Bacteria > Bacillati > Bacillota > Bacilli > Caryophanales > Bacillaceae > Paenalkalicoccus > Paenalkalicoccus suaedae. The sequence goes on along the minus strand of NZ_CP041372.2, from coordinate 1,777,613 downwards.
TAGAAATCTCGTCTAGCTCGCGCTGCAAGGATTGACGAGTGCTTTTAAGTTCGTTGACGATACGTGATACATCGCTCATTGTGCTTGAGATCGACTCCGATGAGGAAGATATTTTTTGATGCACAGCGAAATCGACAAAAATGTTATCGAAGAAATAGTCTGCAAAGGTTAGGCCTTCTCCAATAGTCACGTGAATGTTGAAGTGGTTTTTTACATCCTGCAATTCTTCATTAAATTGACGCAGTCTGCGCTCTGCTCGGTGAGTTGCATTTTTTGAGTCATCAATATGACTATGCTTGATATACGTTGTCACCATGCCACCGCCAAACATATCTACCTTCGACCAATTGGATGCTTTTTCAAGCGATGCGGATGCATCTCTTAAAGAGTAATAGGCATCTTCACCGGCCTCAATTGCTTCATTCACTTCTTGCATGGCACCGTGAAGCTCTACTTCTTTTTCGGTCGCACGAAATAATTGTTCGCTCCATACAGAGTCTGTGTTAAGAATTAACTCTTCTTTACGCTTTAAAATATCGCGATACTCTGCATCTGCGTAACGAACTGTCTCTAAATGCTCATCATACATTTGCTTTTCTTTTTCTAACTCCTCTACTGCTTGCAAAGCATCTTGATACCGAAGCTTACTTTTTGCCAACACTTCTTCACGTTCGGTCATTTTTTCTTGTTTGTTGCCAAGAATCGTAGCCATCACAGCTCCTACCGTAAACGTGCGTAAATTTTCTACGTCTTCTTCTTTTTCATACAGCTCAAGTTTAAGCTCGCGAGCAATTGCTTTCTTTTTTTGCATACTTTCAAGCAGTCGATCCGAGTGATCCTGCCACTTCGTCTTTAAGCGCTGTTTTTCCTTCACTTCAAATAGTTCTTCGTTTAAGCTCTTCACGTCGGTACGTCCCCCTTTAATATTCCTACTCTAATATACGTGTAAAAACGCTCAAATGTTTCTACCTATTATGTAAGTAACTCTTTTGAAATCGTACCAAATTTTAACCTTCTTGACTACAGTAGTAGGGAGCTTCTCTTATCTATGAGAAAAGGTAGCGATGTTCGCTCCCATTGAGGAACGATCTATTATAAGCGTTGACGTGTATCCATGTTCATAATGAAGAAACGTGAACACGTAAAGTGTCAAGGTTATAAGTTAGGAGCTTTCGGATAATGAATGCGTAAAACCGGATAATGGTACCTCGTTTTCGGATAATCGAACACGAAAACCGGATAACGTTACCTCGTTTTTGGATAATCGAACACGAAAACCGGATAACGTTACCTCGTTTTCGGATAATCAAACACGAAAAGCGGATAATGATACCTCGTTTTCGGATAATCGAACACGAAAAGTGGATAATGTTACCTCATTTCCGGATAATCGAACACGAAAAGTGGATAATGTTACCTCGCTTCCGGATAATCGAACACGAAAAGTGGATAATGTTACCTCATTTCCGGATAATCAAACACGAAAAGCGGATAATGTTACCTCACTTCCGGATAATCGAACACGAAAAGTGGATAATGGTACCTCGTTTTCGGATAATCGAACAAGAAATGCGGATAATGTTACCTCGTCTTCGGATAATCGCGAGCCATTATTCTCACCACCTCCCCACACAAAAAAGACCGAGACAGCATAATCGCTTTGTCTCGGTCTTTTCATTTATTACATCTTTACTTCATGATACTTTTTAGAAGCTGCCTGTAATAAGATTGTCATGCTAACTAACTTTTGCGCGAGGAAATCAATATCCTCTTGCTCATAGTATTCCATGGATAGGGAGATTGGCGTATCAAGTCCCCATTTTGAAAGAAGTAGTTGGATTCGTTGCTGATCATAAGCAGTTAAATAGTTTGGTAGAGGTAATTCTTCAAGTCGTACTACCTCATCGTTGTTCCGAATTGTCGGAACTAAATTAACATCATATTGAAACTTAGTAGTTTCTGCTAAACCAGTCGACGTTTGTACTTTATCCAAACGAACCGACAAGGTAGCTTCGATTTTATGACTTTCTGTTTCTTCTGGGTAGCTCCAGCAGATGACACCTTCATAAGAAAGCTTATCTTTATAATAAAGCTGGAAGCCACGCGTTTTTATAATCATATTATCTTCATCAATCACGGATGATTTATCTTCTACTAATAGGGCGAAATGGTGCCAAGAACTGTTTAAATCTTCTCTCGACACGGATTCGATAAAGCGGACCATTGTTTCCTTCAATTCAGGATTCATGATAGTCGCCTCACTATTTTCATATAATTTACTATACATTCTGCATCACTCTTTTCTTTTTCTGCGAATGATGTCGCAACTAGTCTCTCCACCATACTATTTCCTCTATTTCGCCAAACGAAACGTATGCGGATAAACTTTTTTTCTTTCCTAACAAATGGGTGTAATCATTATATAGTAATTAACTAAAAGAATGACTCCCACTAATTCTAATAAATACAGGGAAAACGGCAACTTTCTACATACGTGATTTTTGCGCAACCTTAAAAAGCGTGGGCGAAAAAATCAAACGGTTGGGTTAATAGATAATAGAGGTTTCGCATGGGTGACTTAAAAGGTGGATTTTCGGATAACACGAATGTTTGTGGGTCACTTCCGTGAGAGGAAGCGCATGTGGGACCTAAATCAAACTAATATATATAATGATCGTCCTATACGGATCTGTTTTACCTAATCTTAAAAATTACTCGTGTCTAAATAAGTCTCCCTGCACGCATGATGCGTTAAACACTTAATTAGCATGACACAAATTCTATTGTACCATACTTAGTGCAAAATGAAAAATCTGGGCACTATTTGACTGAAATTTTTTCTTTTCAACCATTGTAAAAAGCCTATCTTTAAGCTCTGGATGAAACATAAGCTCACATACTCGCTCGTAATCATACAGCATAAGTCGCTGCTCTTTTTCACTCATCGGTTTAGTAACATGAAAAGAACGCTCTGGTTCTATAGAGGTTAAAAACAAAATCATCTGTCTTAATTCATGAGAACACTCCTTATGTGAGTTATCATTTGTATGGTAGTAGCATCTTTCCTCATCATTGTATAAATCCTTTAATAGAGTAGTAACGCTATGAAACAAGCTATCTGATTGCATGACTGACCTCCCCTTTCCCACTACCGATATGTATATGTATGCTATTTAAAAGATAGAACCTACAATCATGCAAATTTTATTTGCTATATGATTTTGGCGTTAGTAATGGTATAATCCATGCAGTATGTCTATAGGAAGAGGTTGAATAAATTATGTTACAAGCAACTGATGTAAGCCTTCGCTTTGGCGATAAAAAGCTTTTTGAAGAGGTAAATATTAAATTTAATCCAGGTAACTGTTACGGATTGATTGGTGCAAACGGCGCGGGGAAATCCACGTTTCTAAAAATTCTTTCTGGTGAGTTAGAGCCACAAACAGGAAATGTTTCTTTAGGTAAAAACGAACGATTAGCTGTTTTAAAGCAGGATCACTTTGCCTATGAGGATGAAGTTGTTCTAGATACGGTCATGATCGGTCACGAGCGACTGTATGAAGTGATGAAGGAAAAAGATGCCATTTACATGAAGCCAGATTTCTCAGATGAAGACGGTATGCGTGCCGCTGAGCTTGAAGGTGAATTTGCTGAAATGAACGGGTACGAAGCAGAATCTGACGCTGCGGTTCTTCTCCAAGGACTTGGCATTGCGGATGAGCTTCACCAAGCAAAAATGTCTGAGCTTACAGAGGGGCAAAAGGTAAAAGTCCTTTTAGCTCAAGCGCTATTCGGTAGTCCTGACGTTCTTTTACTCGATGAGCCTACAAACGGACTTGATATCGAAGCCATCACGTGGCTCGAGGATTTCCTTGCTTCTTTCGAAAATACTGTTATTGTAGTTTCTCACGATAGACACTTTTTAAATAACGTATGTACGCACATTGCCGATTTAGACTTTAGTAAAATCCAGATTTACGTTGGTAACTATGACTTCTGGTACGAGTCTAGTCAACTTGCTCAAAAGATGGCTCAGGAGCGTAATAAAAAGAAGGAAGAAAAAATTGATGAGCTTAAGTCCTTTGTTGCACGATTCTCGGCAAACGCTTCGAAATCGAAACAGGCGACTTCTCGTAAAAAGCTCCTTGATAAAATTGAGCTTGAAGACATTCGTCCTTCATCTCGTAAATACCCATATATTGCGTTTAAACCAGAACGCGAAATTGGGAATGACGTATTAGTTGTTGAGAACATTTCTAAAACGGTTGACGGAAAGCAGCTTTTAAATAATGTGAGCTTTAGTTTAAACCGCGAAGACAAAGTCGCTTTAGTTGGTTCTAACGAACAAGCGAAAACGCTACTCATGCAAATTTTAATGGGTGAAGTAGAGCCAGATAGCGGAAGCTTTAAGTGGGGTCTAACAACGACTCAATCTTACTTCCCGAAGGATAACAGTGAGTTCTTCGAGAATTCGAATGATCCTTCTCTTATTGATTGGCTACGCCCTTATTCACCAGAAGATCAGTCTGAAAGCTTCATTCGTGGCTTCTTAGGACGTATGCTCTTCTCTGGTGAAGAAGCGAAAAAGAGCCCAAGCGTTTTATCTGGGGGAGAAAAAGTACGTTGCATGCTCTCTAAGATGATGCTAAGCGGATCTAACGTACTTCTACTAGACGAGCCAACAAACCACTTAGACTTAGAGTCCATTACAGCACTTAACAATGGACTTATCCAGTTTAAAGGTGTGTTAATGTTTGCTTCTCATGACCACCAGTTCAACCAGTCGATTGCAAATCGCATCATCGATATTCAAGATGAAGGTGTTATCGATAAAGAAATGACGTATGATGAGTACGTTGCTTCAAAGCTACAAACGACGAAGTAAGTTACCATTTGGCCCGTCTCCTAATTGGAGACGGGTTTTTGTATGTGGACAGAAAGATTATTTTGTCCAAACTTTGTGATGAATATCAAGTGGTTAATTCGAAACGAGGAGCGATTAATTGGTGAATTGCTTTGATTATCCGCTTTTACCTTTCGATTATCCGCTTTCCCCCTTTGGTTATCCGAAAATGCGATTCGGTAACCAGACAACCGAATCGAGCGGCATGTTATCTCAACTGCAAGTGACTCTCATCTACACCCGCGCGAATATCTTCCTTCCTCACGCTAAAACACCTAACATCTAATGACCAAATTCTTTTACCTTCACAAAAAAAGATAGAAGCCATCAAACTAGCTTCTACCCTCTTTAAAACTATTTTAATATATTTTTACCTAATTGACTGATCACTAAATCTTCTGCTGGCGGATTGTGAAGACCTGCTCGGACATCTCTAAAATGTCGTTGTAAAGGACAGCTTTGAGATAAGCTTTTTGCACCTACGACCTTCATAGCCAAATCCACGATGATATTCGCTTTCTCCGTAACAATTTTTTTAGTAGCTCCTAAGTCGCCGCGAAGATCATCTCTAGATTGAAGATCTGTCTCCTCCCATTTTCTCGCAGTAGCATGAAGTAAGGTCTCTGCCTCAAACAAAGCAAGCTCGATCTCTCCGAACTTACGCTGGACTTCTGGAACTTCTGCGATAGGATGTGGCAACGTTGAAGGCTGATAAGAATTAGCAAACTCTTTCGCATACGCTCGCGCAGCCTTAGCGACTCCTAAATATACAGCCGGAACGAGTAGGTACCATCCGCGCGGTTTAGGACTCGTTAAAGCCTCCGTTTTAAGTAACGCATCTTCCTCTACGAAAACGTCCGTCAACACCAAATCGTCGCTTCTCGTCGCGCGCATACTAACACTATCCCACGTCTCCTCAATCGTTACGCCAGGTTTTGTCATATCGATGACAAAAAAGCCCTTCTCTCCTGTCTCCTTAACGGTTGCAGAAATCACCGCGTAGTCTAATGCTTTGGCGAATGAGGTAAACGTTTTGGTTCCATTAATGACCCACCCTGAGTCACGCCTCGCAGCACTAACAGTAGGCGCACCTCCTCTTGCTGGGCTCCCAGTTGCCTTCTCCGTTTGGGCGAGATTAAGTAGCACCTGCTCTTTGGCGATCGTCGTAAGTAACTTCTCTGTCTTAGGAGAAATACTATCCTCCGATAATTCTAAACAGTAGCCAGCATGCCATCCGAAGGAGAGAGCTGTTGGCGCGTCCCCTTCAGCTAGCGTCGTCAAAATTTCAAGCATTGGTACTAACGTTAACCCATGGCCACCTACCCTCTCTGACACTGTCATGGACAAAAAGAATGCATTCTTTAAATCACGTATATTTTCTTCAGGTAGCATCGCAGATTCATCGTAAAATGCTGCTCGATCTGCAAATTTTTCTTTTAATATGTGTGCCTCTTCTATAAGTTGAGTCGTTTTGATCGACATGATTATGCCCCCTATTCGAGTTGAATGAGACTAATAGTACGTGACGAAGAAAATTCTGTCAATGACAAACTATTTTGAAAAACCCTGTTGACAGATCGGAGATGTGAGAGTAAAGTGAACACCATCAACTTCATAAAAAACCCAATTTTTTCTTATCCAGAGAGGTGGAGGGACTGGCCCTTTGATACCTCGGCAGCGTGCAACTTTGCGGCGTGCCAATTCCAGCAGGCGTATTGCCTGGAAGATGAGAAAAGCGGATCTGCGTAAATGCGCCTGCTTTTTTCATGATGAAAAAGGCAGGCGCATTTTTATTTTATTTTAGGAGGCCAACACACAATGACAAAACAATTACGACTAAACGCGTTTGACATGAATAGTGCGATGCATAATTCTCACGGGTTATGGAAGCACCCTGAGAACAAACGTCAAGATAGCTATAAAGATATTTCCTATTGGACAGATCTTGCTAAACTACTCGAAAAAGGAAAGTTTGACGCTATCTTTTTTGCAGACGTCGTTGGCGTTTATGATGTGTACCAACAAAGTAAAGCACCATCCATCAAACAAGCGATGCAAGTACCTATAAATGACCCTGCCCTCCTAGTTTCAGCAATGGCATCGGTCACGAAACACCTTTCCTTTGCCGTCACCGTTAGCACTACCTACGAGCACCCATTTTCAAACGCAAGACGATTCTCTACGCTCGATCATTTAACAAATGGTCGCGTTGCATGGAATATCGTCACCTCCTACTTGCCCAATGCAGCAAGAAACTTCGGACTTGAGGGTCTGATCAAGCACGATGAGCGCTACGATATTGCGGACGATTATTTAGACACCTCCTATAAGCTTTGGGAAACGAGCTGGGAGGATGATGCGATTGTGAACGATCGTCAAGCCGATGTGTACATTGATCCTGATAAGGTGCACGAAATTAATCATGAAGGTCCTTACTTTAAGGTTGAGGGTCCTCACTTGTCAGAGCCATCTCTGCAACGAACACCTGTCTTATTCCAGGCTGGCACTTCTGCCCGTGGTCGAGACTTTGCCGCGAAGCACGCAGAATGTATTTTTGTCGGTGGGCCGACTCCGGCTAAAGTTAAAGAGCTCGTAGCAGATTTAAAAACGCGCGTCGAAGCTCATGGACGAAAGCGCGAGGACGTACTTATCTTCTCGTTCTTGTCTGTCATTGTTGCAGAATCCAAAGTGGATGCCGAGCAAAAGCTAGAGGAATATAATCAGCACTGGAGTTCGCTAGCCGCTAAAGCGCAGTTTGGCGCTAGTGGCTATGACATCGCAGAATTCGAAGACAAAGATCCCGATGATATTTTTAGCTATGATAAACCAACTGAGGGTGGTCACTATAAAGCTGCCACCTTAACGAAGGATAACGCAAAGGCTCTGACAGTTGGCGAAGCATTAAAACGCTTCGATGGTATTACTAATCAAGTTATCGTAGGGGACCCTGATCATGTTGCAGCCGAAATACAGACGCTCTTTACTGAGTCCGATGTCGACGGATTTAATTTAAATCACTTTGTTACTCCAAGTGACCTCGAGGATTTTGTCTCATTAGTCGTGCCAAAACTGCAGGCTTCAGGAATTTACAAACAGGATTACGCGGAGGGCACGTTTAGAAAAAAGCTATTTCCTCACCTAGGAAACAAGCTTCCTGATACTCACCGCGCAAAATCATTTAAACACGAACAGGCATTAAGCTAAGGAGGAGCGATATGATACAGCTAGATCACGTGACTAAAAAGTACGGGGATAAGAATGATATCGTAGCAGTCGATGACGTGAGCCTCCGCATTGAGAAGGGCTCCATCTGTGGGATCGTCGGCTACAGCGGTGCAGGTAAAAGTACGTTACTACGTTGCTTAAATTATTTAGAAGTACCATCAAGCGGCGAAGTATCTATAGATGGCGTAGAGCTACATACGTTATCCAAAAGCGAGCTTCGAAAAACGCGACAATCAATCGGCATGATTTTTCAGCATTTTAATCTACCAAGCTCAAGATCTGTTTCTCAAATCGTTAATTTTGCGCTTAAAGCTAGTGGCTACGAGAAAAAGCTACGCAAACAGCGTATTCGAGAGCTTCTTGCGCTCGTTGGTCTTGCAGATAAAGAGAACGCCTACCCCAGTCAGCTAAGTGGTGGACAAAAGCAGCGTGTGAGTATTGCGAGAGCTCTTGCTAACGATCCAAGTATTTTACTTTGCGACGAGGCAACCTCTGCCCTTGATCCAAAAACGACGCAGTCTATTTTAGCTCTATTAAAAGAGTTGAATCAAAAGCTCCAGTTAACGATCGTCCTTATTACGCATGAGGTGGAAGTAGTAAAAGAGATTTGTGATACGTGTGTGATTATGGAGCGTGGGCAAATCATTGAGTCTGGGAACACCTACGACGTCTTTGCCAATCCTAAAGAGGAGCTAACAGCCTCCTTCATTGATACCGTTCTACATTTTTCTCTCCCAGAAAAGCTTGTGAATGAATTAACAGGTCATGTCATTAAATTAACCTTTAGAGGCCATTTAGCCTCTGAGGCAATCGTCTCGACGATGCTTCAAACCTTTAAAGTAAAGGGGAATATTTTGCACGGGAAGGTCGAGTATATCCAAGATAAGCCGCTTGGCGTATTCATTATGGAGCTTCAAGGTGATGCGCATGAGATTCGTCGAGCTGTGACGTATTTAGAAAATCAGGTAAGTAAAACGGAGGTGATTGCGAATGGACTCGATTCTACAGCTTTTGCCAGAGCTTAACGCAGCTTTCCTTGAAACATTATTAATGGTCGGTATTTCTCTCTCAGCCGCCTTCTTTTTAGGGTTACCTCTTGGGATTCTGCTTTATGTGACGGATCGAGGGCTAATCTTAGAAAACTCTTGGGTGCGCCAAGGTGCTGGCGTGGTTGTTAACTTAATTAGGTCTATTCCTTTTATCATTCTGTTAGTATTTTTAATCCCATTTACGCACTTTTTACTAGGGACAACGATTGGTCCAGTAGCTGCATCCGTCGCCCTATCCGTTGCAGCGATTCCTTTTTACGCTCGCATCGTGGAGAGCGCCGCTCGTGACATTGATCCTGGCGTCATTGAAGCAGCTGTTGCAACCGGCGCCTCTCCATGGCTTATCATCCGAGACATTATTTTACCTGAAATGACGCCAACTCTCATTACTGGTCTCACGATAACCGCTGTCAGCTTAATTAGTTATTCTGCGATGGCTGGCACGATTGGTGGAGGTGGCGTTGGTGACCTAGCGATCCGATACGGCTACTACCGTTATGATAATGTCATCATGTTCACAACGATTATCTTACTCGTTCTTCTTGTCCAACTTATCCAGTTTGGTGGAGATCGATTTGCGAAGCGTATATCTAAAAAATATTAAGGGAGCGATTATGGATGAAAAAATCACTACTACTTTTACCAACTGTTGCTACATTTTCTTTACTAGCAGCCTGTGGATCGGACGAATCAGAGGCGTCAAATGAATACGGGGAATTAACACTAGGCGCGACTATTCCTTACAGCGATATGTTAGAGGCCGGCGTAAAGCCGTATTTAGAGGACCTCGGCTACGAGGTTACCATCACCGAATTCACGGATTATATTCAACCAAACTTGTCACTTGACCGCGGCGACTTAGACGCCAACCTATTCCAGCACCTCGTGTATATGGAGGCGTTCGCTGAAGAACATAGTCTCGAGCTGCACGACGTCATAACCGTTCCAACAGCACCGATCGGCGTTTATTCCAATGTCTACGATTCCATTGACGACATCGAGCCCGGCAGCACAGTAGCACTAGCTAATGATCCAACCAATCTAGCCCGCGGTTTAACTGTTTTAAGAGATAATGGATTAATTGAGATTGATGACTCTGCCGATCCCCTTCGTGTGACAGAAAATGATGTAAAGGATAATCCACTTGATCTGAATTTTCATCCTGTAGAGGCCGCGCAGCTACCAAGAACGTTAGATTCGGTGGAGCTTGCAGCAGTTAATGGTAACTTTGCCATCTCTGCAGGCTTCGACCTAACAACAGCACTATTTAGAGATGAGATACCAGCTGATATCATCAACCGAGTTGTAGTCACAGAAGAGCGAGCTGACGAACAGTTCGTGAAAGACATCATTGCCGCAGTAGAATCCGATGAATTTAGGGAAGTAATCGAATCCGACTTCCAAGGCTTCCACCATCCAGACTGGATGAACGAGTAATTGTTAGAGAAAAGCCCCAATCACCTCTGTGATTGGGGCTTTTTTGTTATAGAGGTAGATGAGTCGCGTAACATGTGAAGATACGTTAAGTGCGTGTGATTCACTAGCATTTTCACGCGATTCCTGCTCCTTTTCGCGCAATCGCACGGTAAACTTGCGCAGTTCGCTCTCCAACTTGCGCGGAATCCCCCAACTCTCCGCAACTCTCCGCATCTTCCCCGCACATTCAACCAAATCCCCTACATCTCCTCTAACTTAACTGTCGTCCCTCTTCCTGATGCCTCACCAGGAGTCACGATTAACTTTCTCGGTAATCGTTCTCTAAGCTCTGGCACGTGGGAAATAACGCCAACGCTTAAGCGATCCGTATGCAGCTTCTCGAGTGCATGAATCACCGTTTCCAATAAATCAGGATCAAGTGTACCAAACCCTTCATCTAAAAAGAAGAATTCTAACGCATGCTGACCGTTGAGCTGGATGGACGTCGATAATGCTAGTGCTAATGCTAAAGACGTTAAAAATGTTTCTCCACCAGAAAGTGTTGTAACAGAGCGCTTTACACCACCATTCACATCGTCCCTCATGATAAATCCACCGGAGGAATCGACCTCTAATGCGTAGCGTCCGCGCGTTAACTGCTTTAAGCGATCAGTCGCTATTTGGCTAATCGTATGGAGCTGTTCCTCTGCAATAAACTCGACAAACTCTTTTCCTCTAAAGACTTTATCAAGCTTTGATAGCTTCTCTACAAGCTCACCATGAGTACCCTTTTGACCCTCGAGCTCACGGTATCGTTCAAGCCGAGCTTCCATTTGCTTAATGACCTCAGTTATTGCACCGACTCGCTCTCTTTCTTCACCAGCCTGATCACGAAGATCCTTTTGCTTTTCAACCTCTAGCTTTAATTCCTCTTCTGTCACAGGCCCACCCTCGAGCTCATCAAGTAGCGACTGAATTCGCCCCTTTACTTGATTCACTTGCTCATCGAATGCTCGGAGGGTTGCTTCTAGCTCGCGAATATCCTGAGCTTCCTTCGCGTGCCGTTGCACATCCTCTATCGAAAGCGACGTCTCCGCTACCTCCCATTTTTCTTTAAGCTCGGATAGTCTTTCTTCGATATCCTGCCTTCTTGCGTCTATGGTAGCAAGTTTACTGGTCGTCTCCTGTAGCGCCTTTTTTGCCATTTCAGATCGCTCATAAGCTTGTTTAAATGCTCGTTCTAATTGAGATAGAGACTGCTGTGTTTCTTCCTTGTACGCCGATAGATCCTTGCCGCTCGTAACAGAATAAATGTTTTCTTCAGCAGATTTAATCGCACCATCAAGCTCTTTTACCGCCTGCTCCGCTTCCAATTGACGACGATTTGCCTGTTGAAGCTCCTCTGTTATCGCCGTTTTTTCTTTCGCGACATCATCAATGGCTTGGTGACTTTTATCTAACCTCGCCTGGAGAAAGTCTACCTGCTCCTGCTTCTCTCTGAGCCTATCTCTTTCCTCTCCAATCGACTCGACAGAAAATGCTGGATACGTGCTCTTCCATTCCGCAAGCATCTTCTCCCACTCTACTTCTTTCTCTTTTGCCTCTGTTTTCTTTTGAAGCAGTTCCTTTTGCTCATAGTCATAGGCAGTCTCGAGCTGCTTGTGCTCATTAATAAACTCCGTGTATGAGCGTACAAAAGCCTGTCCTTTCTCTAAGACACCTCGCACTGTTGTAAGCTTTGCCTCTAAACTAGCTATAAAGCTAGCCCAATCCTCCTTAAACGTATCACTTCCATAATGAATCTCGTTATGTGCGTAAGAATCCGCTTCTTCGCTATGATAAGGGAGCGAATTGGATAGCTGTTCGAGAGACCAAGAAAGTTCCGTCAGCTGCGATAATTCAGAAGAGTAGTCTTGGTCAAGACGCTCATCGGACCGAAAATGATCTTTTTCTTGTCTGATATGATGCTCATGAGATCCACAAACAGGACACGCCTCTCCTTCAACTAAGTTCGATTGCACAAGAGCCACTGCGTGCAAAAGCTCGTGTTCTTTTTTCTCTGCTTTGTACGTTTCCATCACGTCATCTAGCTGTCGCTTCATCATTTTTACGCCATCGTACCAATACTGTAGTTTAGCGGATATATTGCGCGATTCCAGCTTTTTCTCTTCTAGTACGGTCTCTGCCTGCTTCACTTTTTCACCTGTAGTAGTAACAGCAGTCGGTATATCCCGACGCAACTGATTGACCTGTTTCTCCTGCATAGAGATTGGCAGGCTAGCCTCATAGGCCGCTTCAATTTCCTTACGATTAGTAACGGCATTTCTCAAATCAGCAATTTTCTCTTTAAAGGAGTTTTGCGCCTGTCTGTACTTCTCTTCATCCTTCTTTTTCTTCTCCAGCTGTTCTGATAGCTCACGGGCATGGCTTTCACTATGTTTCTTTTCTTGCTCGACATCCGTTAGCTTTCGTTTTTTAGCGACGAGCTCTTTCTCTATTTGCTCGACTTCAACAAGCTTTGCAAGTAATACCTTTAGAGGAACCTCTTGTTCTTTTTCTATTTCTGCTCGTTTAAAAGCTTCCGCAGCTTGCTTGTATTCTTCACGGTGCCGCTTTGATACTTCCTTCATCTTGGCTTCCGTTTGCACCATATCAGACAGTGCTGCCGTTTCTTTCAACAGAGCTGCAACAAGGTCCTTATACTGATTTGCTTCTTTAGAAGTGTCTAACTCCTTCTTAAGCACAAGCATATCCTGCTCTTTTTCTATTTGTACTCTCTGCTCTTCCTGTAAATTCTCAAGCTCTACAGACAGTGTTCTTTTCTTCTGAACGTTACTAACTTGCCCCTCTTGCTTCGCGAGTTGCTCTTGCGTCTTGTCGCGATTAGCAACAGCTAGATGAAGCTCCTGCTGCTTTTCCTTCATTAGCTCCTCTGAGATCTCACCTAATCCTTGTTGTTCACGCTCAATTAATTCAATCTGAGATTTTTCGTGCGATAGTTTAGAACGAAGCTTACGATTCAACTCGTCTCCGTACTTCTCTAGGTGAAACAAACGTTGAAGCATTAAACGACGTTCTGTTCCCTTTAATGATAAAAATTCAGCAAACTTCCCCTGCGGCAACACAACGGCACGAGTAAAATCATCGTTTGACAGACCTAATAAATCTTGTACATGCGCTGTTACATCCGTTGCTTTATCAGCAAGAACAATTGTTTCGTCAGAGACATGAACAAGTCGCGCTGTAGCTCCAACTAAACGGTCCTCCTTTTGGCGTTTATACGTTCGTTCCACCTTATACGTATTGGAACCGAGCGAAAACGTTAAAGAGACAGCTAGCTGGTTTTCTCCATGGTGTAAAATGCCCTGCGTATTACTAGGCGCTCGCTCGACTTTCCCGTAAAGTGCTAATGTCATAGCATCGAGGATCGTCGATTTACCACTCCCGGTCGGTCCAAATATACCAAATACGCCCCCCTCGCAAAGGTACTCGAAATCGACTGTTTGCTCTTCTCTAAAGCTATGTAATCCACGTATCGTAAGTGTCAATGGTCTCATGAATGGTCCTCCTCTTCAATTATCTCCATAAATAATTGAGTCAGATCAGGATCTGGCGTTGCTCCACCTGTTTGCCGGGCGTAGAACTGTTCGAATAGCTGATCAATCGATAGCTTTTCACGCTGTATCTCTTCTTCCTCCGTCGCTTGATAAACCGGTCGAATCGTGACGATCTGAGGATACTCCGTGCGAATCTTTTGTAACTGCTCCATTGACATTGCATCTGTCAAATTAACACTAAGCTCAATCCATGCAGATGCGTCATCTTTTGCTTCTATCTTAGTGAAGACATCTTGAATACCATCTAGCTTCCACTTCACTAGGGGTCGACCTGATGATAGTGGGATTTCTTTTATCGTTGCCGTTTGTCCTGGTTCAACATCAATAACCGTGACGGATTTGGTGAAGCCTGCCTCCTGAAAGCTAAAGGCTAATGGAGAGCCTGCATAGCGACTTGGGACTTCTGTTTTTAAGGTTTGAGGTCGATGTAAATGACCTAACGCATTATACTGAACGTTTGTTGGTAGCTGTGAGCGCCTTACAGTATACGCTCCTCCAACCTCTATCGGACGCTCTGATTCTGTTGAAGCACCCCCTGCAACAAACAGATGACTCATGGTCACCTGTACATGCCTGGAGGTAAAATCCTTCGTCAAATGAGAGAATATATCGGCAATTTTTTCGTCGTAGGCATCCCTAAGAGCCAGCTCATCGATCGACTCGGATAAATGCGTTTTAAGACGGGACTCCGACGGATAAGGCAGTGCCGCTACCTGTAATAATGAATCCTTAACAGGTACATATATTGGCTCAAGCGACGGAAGTCCTCGCACATAAATGTGCTGACTACTCATAATCTGCTTCGCCGCCGATAAACGCTCTGGATGATCGTGATTACCAGCTATTAGAATAATCGGCAGTTCACCGTTATCAGATAGTCTCGCCATACTCTCATAAAAGAGCTCCTCACCCTTTGCAGGCGGATTAACCGTATCAAATACGTCTCCTGCCATGAGGATCGCATCAATCTTTTCGTCTTTACAAATCTCTTTGAGCTCCATAAAAAAAGCTGCATGCTCCGCTAAGCGGTCGCGCCCCTCAATCGTTTTCCCTATATGCCAATCAGCAGTATGAAGTAACCTCACCGTCTCACTCCTTTGTAATCAATTGTTTTCCGTTCATCATATATAAATACGTCTCGTCAATTTCACGTCCAAAGCTTTCCTCGAGCGCTTTCGTATAAATATCCAATTGGAATTGATATCTCGATAAGAAAAACACGTCACTGTCTACGTCAGTTGGGACCTGATCCGTTTTATAATCAAGTAACACAAGCTTCCCTGACGCATCCTCAAATACACAGTCTACGATACCTTGAACAAAGACCTCTTCCTCTGTCTCCTGTGAAAAGTCCGAGTAAATAGTAGATGCAGGAACCCCGTACGTAAAGGCGAGCTCTCGTTCCATCCATACCGCCTCGCGCATTCTTTGAGCTAAATCGCTCTCTAAAAACACTCGAATATTGGCAACGTTAACCGTCGCTGCCTCTTCAACCGTAAGTAACTCCTTTGCTACTAACATTGCGATCTCATCTTCGATCTTTTCTGGCTGCAAGGAGATGTGTTGCATCACTGTATGCACGATCGTCCCCTTTTCTGCTTGCGAAAAGCCTGTTGAAGCCTCGAAGGATGGGCGCTCATAAAATGTCGGTTCAAACGCACGAATAAATTGGTCATCGCTAGATTCATCCATTAAGGCTGCTTTAAGCTCCGTTACAGATTGTTTCGCACGATGTTCGGTGCTTGTTTGATAAGCATACTGCCACTCCAGCTCTTGTTTAATGGCATCATTAACATCCTTAAAACCAGCCAATGCTTGTAGCTGCTGTACTTTCTCTATCATGTCAGACTTTTCTTCTTTTTTAGGAGTTTCAAACGTAAGATCTTGCCTTTTAAACGACTGAAGCTCAATTCTTGCTTCCATTTGTAGCTGGAATTCACTGGCACCAATGGCTGAATGTCTCACAAGTGCTGGTCCTACCCAATCTAAAAAGCCCTTCGCCTTGCTTCGAACGATATTCGGTAAAAGTAAATCTTCCGAAACATTTTGCGACCACTGGTCTACCATATCTTCTTTGTTTGAGACGGTAGCAAGTAAAATGAGCTTTTCTTCTGCTCGTGTTAACGCAACATATAAAATACGCATCTCCTCTGCCAAGAGCTCACGCTTTGAGAGCTCCTTGACGACATCTAGATAAAGCGTTGGATAGGATACTCGTTGCTCCGTATCAATTCGTCTTGTAGCAAAGCCCATTTCTTTATGGAGTAGATAATCCGTGCGAAGGTCCATCATGTTAAACTGCTTATTTAAGCCCGCTACAAATACGACCGGAAATTCTAACCCTTTACTTTTATGAATCGTCATCATTCGCACAACGTCTTCTTGCTCACCGATCGCTTTTGCTTTACCGAGATCATCCCCACGCTCCTGCATTCGTTCAATAAACCGCAAAAATCGAAATAGACCTCTAAACGATGTTTCCTCATAGGCTCGAGCTCGGTCATACAATGCCCGGAGATTTGCCTGTCGTTGCTTGCCTCCAGGCATACCACCTACGTAGTCCATATAGTACGTATCCTCATAAATTCGCCAAATAAGCTCCGCAACACTTAAGCTCCGCGACTCATCTCGCCACGTTTCTAAAAGAGTAAGAAAGCGTTGCACCTTATCACCAAGCGCAGATTCTTCTTTAGAAGTAAGCAGAACCGCTTCATAAAAAGCACGTTGCTTGTCCATTAATCGAATAGCGGAGAGTTCTTCTTCATCGAAAGAAAACATTGGTGAACGTAACACGGAGGCAACCGGGATATCCTGATACGGGTTATCAATCATCTTTAATGCCGAGAGCATAATGCGAACTTCTATAGCATCAAAGTAGCCAGTTGCAAGCTCCGCATAAACTGGAATGTCCGCTTGCTTTAATTCTTCTATCATCGTATCTGCCCAAGGCATCGAACGCATGAGGACGACGATATCTCTAAACTTGATGGGACGCGTCGCACCAGTTTGCTTATCAAAGATAGGAAAGCGCGATTGCACAAGCTCGTTGATTTTTTTCGCCATCGCACGCGCCTCAAGCTCGGCCGATTCTAAATCTTCGACCTCACTATCCTCGTCTTGATCCTTCTCGATTAATAAAAGCTCGGTCGCCATATCGGCTGATGGTGGGTAGCTCATATTCCCAATCTTTAACGACGCGTTGTCGTCATAGTCCATTTCTCCAAGCTTCTCATCCATGATTTGCTCAAAAATAAAGTTCGTTGTATCAAGAACCTCTCTTCTTGACCGAAAATTCTTGGAAAGATCTATTTTCAGGCCCTCGCCACTGCCTGTATACGTAAACCGTTTATATTTTGATAAAAATAGCTTTGGTTCCGCCAACCGGAATCGATAAATAGATTGTTTCACATCTCCAACCATAAACATATTCGATCCATTTGTAAGGAGCTGTAAGATCGTCTCCTGTACAAGGTTTGTATCCTGATACTCGTCTACTAAAATCTCTTTAAGTTTCCGCTGATAGCTTTTTGCAACTGCAGACGGCTCCCCGTTTTCACGAAGTAAATCTAGAGCAAAATGCTCTAAATCATGAAAGTCTAGTGCCTGCTTTTCTCGCTTTGCTTCCGCATACCTCTGTCCGAATTCGATAACCGACTCCATTAGTACTCGAATACTTGGAGCCATCTCAAGCATCTCATCTAACACAAAAGCAGGATCTAATTGAAATGGTGTTGTTACATCCGTAACCGCTTTTTTGGCTGCATCGCGGAGCTGTTTGACCTTCTCCTTAAGCTCCGGATCAACCTCTAGCTTCTTTGGAATCGTCGGCATACGCCCAAACGTAACTTGCCGAGCATACTCCGTAAACTGGCTAAATGACTCCGCTTCAAGAAGTCTTGTCGCCTGTGAGAATTCTGCCTCTAACGTATCCTGATATTTAGCGAATCCCTCGTCATACTGAATCATATCTAGCCCTTTTTGTAACACGTTTCGAGCGTCTTTCATTTCTTCCTTGGCCTGTGTCACAGCAATCTTAACCCACTCCGCTTTGTCAGGAGTGTCCGGCACATCCTCATACGTTTTCGCAATTTGCTGTAGCCATTCTTTTGGATTAGCATTAGCCATCGAATACGAATAAAGGCGGCTAATGAGCGATTTGATGCGATCGTCCGAACGATCCCCACTATACTGATCTACAACCGCAAAAAATGACTCATCTGTCCCATAATAATGCTCTGTCAATTCTTCTAGCACTTCTTCTTGAATGAGCTGTGCCTCTGTTTGATCTAGCATTCGAAAAGCTGGATCAATATTTAATTCATAGTAATGTTTACGAAGTAGCTCCATACAAAACGAGTGAAGAGTAGAGATAGACGCTTTTTGTAAAAGGTTTAGTTGTCTACGTAGATGCAAGGACCCTGGGCTATTAGCTAGGCGCTTATCAAGTGCAGCACCTATCCTTGCCTTCATTTCAGCCGCAGCTGCATTTGTAAACGTAACAACAAGTAATTCATCAATATCAACGGTTTGTGGCTCCTCAACCATCGACACAATTCGCTCAACAAGCACGGCAGTTTTACCTGATCCAGCTGCTGCTGCAACTAAAATATTTGTGTCTCTAGCCGAAATTGCTAACCACTGATCGTCCGTCCATCTAGATCCTTCTGGTTTAGGAATATTAGTGATCGTCATGCTCTCCCTCCTTTTGCTTTAACATTGCTAAGATCTCTTTATCATCCACTTTTGGTACCTGCTTAAATGTGTCCACCGTTGCATCAAATTGACACACATCTTTATACGGACAGTACGTACATGCTATTTGCTGTTGCTTTTTGTAGGGCGTTAGAGATATATCACCTGCGACAATCGCTTCCCCTATATGGGTAATATGCTCACGAAGGTGTGACTGTAAAAGCGAATAATCTTCCTCCGATAGCGTGCTAGATCTCGACTCTACTAATTGACCATCCTTTTTAATTTGGACCGGAATAACGGAGGAATGCCCTTCTAGTTGGTGGTCCATTTCATGAATAACGTCTTTATCAGAAGCTACGTATCCTTTCATCTTAAACTCTTTAAGCAGTTTCTTTTCAAGCTCTTCAAGAGTAAGTTTCTCTGTTGTTTTTAACATTGGATTATGCACATGGAAATATAGAACACCTGCAGGTGATGCCGTAACGTTTAACCACGAAGATGACATAGACACTACCACGTCTAAATACACAAGCATCTGTAAAGCGAGACCAAAATACACATCGTCTAAATTGATATCACGTTTACTAGATTTGTAATCAATGACGCGTACATAGGTAGATTCGTTTATATCCGCACGATCAACCCGATCTATTCGACCGATTAGCTCCATTTCGGTACCATCTTGGAGTTTAAAACGAAAAGGGGGTAACGGTTGATTGGGTCCAAACCCTACCTCTAATCCAGCAGGGACGAATCCACTTTGCCTAGCCTGCTCCCCTAATACTTGAGAGGCGCGTGCCACGACCTCTTGAAGTTTTGTAAAAATATACTTATAACGATTCGAATGAGCAAAGATGTTTCTTTGAATGCGCGGCGCAATCGATTCTACCACTGTTTTAGCCATTCTCTTTGCATCCGCCTCATGTAAATCTCTAAAATCACGACGATCCTTTTGGAGCTCGTCCGCCATCTCCTTTAAGGCCGCATGAAACAGCGTTCCGATATCTGGAGCTTCGAGCTTATACGTATCTCGTTCCTTCAGACGTAATCCATACCCTGCGTATTGAGAGAATGGGCAACGATTATATTGCTCTAACCTCGAAACACTCGTCGACAGCTTTTCCCCATATAGCTTTTTAGCCGTTGCCACGGAAAGCTGTTTTGGTGTATTTGAATAGTAAAGACTTTGTAAGGTTTGCAGTGGCGCATCTTTCTGATCAATAAACCAGTTATAAGCTCCAAACCAATAATCATGTATATGATAGCCTTTTAAAAATGCCTGAAGCTCACTGCTTAAGTGTGTGAGCGTCGCTTTAGGAGTTGTGACAAATGACCTCTCTTCATTTGGTGAATTATCAGAGGCTTGCTCATAAATAGACTCAAGCTCCACTTGTGGAAACATGTCCTGAATGGGCTTTATATACATAGAAGGAAGTCGTTTTTTCCCCTCTGAATCAGCTAAAGAGTAGCTTAAAAATAATTTGTCAGAAGGAAGTGTAATAGCACGATAAAATAAAAACGATTCATTCATGAGTTTTTCTTCGGAACTTTCTGCAAGCTCAATCCCAGTGTCATGAAAGAACTTTCTATCTGTATCACTTAACATCCCGTCATCTCGATGAACACTTGGTAATACCCCATCGTTCATACCTATTAGAAAGGTAACTTTAACCTGTGACAATCGTGAATTTTCCATATCTGCAACAACGATTTGATCAAATGCTGGAGGAATCGTCGTAAACTGCATCGAGCTGAGTCCTGCTTCGATCATCTGTATAAACGTATGAAATTCTAGCTTTTCGTCTCCACTAACCATCACTATTTGCTCAAACAGAGAGACAACTTCCTTCCAAATTTGCTCATGCTCGCGATACTCTCGAAGTTTATTTCGTTCGAATGAGTATTCTTGCAGTTGCTTAAGCTTAGCGGGTGCATCGATAGTCTCAAGTAGCGAGAATAATGCGTGCACATATTCTTTCGCAGTTTTGGCCTGATTGATTGACTCCATAAAGCCTCTTACAGGAGGTAATAGCGCTTCCCTCCATTCATTAATAGCTTGTTCCACTGCTATTTCAGACTGGTTTTGATCCTCGTCTTCTGCACGCGTTCGATTTCGTCTAAATGTCCAAGCATTTTCTTCTCGCCATTGATTTCCTCTTATTCCATAGGCCAATACGTAGTTCTCAAGCTGATCTACATAGTCTCGTTCACGCGATCCGACCTGATTAAATAAGAGCTCTGTTTTTAGCATTCTAAATACAGCCTCATACGGAAAGTTTCGATCTACTACTTCTAAAATGGAACGAATAAACTCTGCTAATGGATGATTTAAGACAGAACGCTTTTCATCCATGAAGTAAGGGATTTGCTCGCGATTACAGATCGTCTCAATATACGGCTGATATTGTTTCGGATTCCTTGCTACAATCGCAATATCACGATATCTGTAGTCGCCACTCTTCACTAGTTCTTGAATTCGCCTCGCGACATAGGCTATTTCAGTACGTTCGTTCACCGCCTGCGCAAATCGAATACCTGATGTTGCATTGCTTTCATTTATTGGTCTTACATCACTGTTTTTTTCAACGTGAATCAGTGCTTCTGAAGAAAATCGGTGTGTATCTGTAAACGATGTCTCATCAATTGATCTTCCAAGATCATTCGCTAATTGCTTCACCTGCTGATACGTTTTCGTTGTTTCATAAAACAAATCTAGTGGGTGTAAAATAGAGGCGTCATTTGGATCTAGCGTCAGAGCGATATGTACCTGATTGACATGCTCGATGAGCGATTGTAGCACCTGCAGCTCAATAGGTGTGAAGCTATGAAAGCCGTCAATATAAAGGCTTGCAGACTGAAGCTTGGAGGAATTAGGCACCTTCTCCGAGAGTAATCGCAAATGGTCCTCTGACTCTGTGTACTTAAGATGGAGTTCCTCATCAAGTCTTCCTTTTATTCGATTTAAATCAGATAGTTTTGAAAGCATAATTTCTTCTTCGTTCGATCGCTCTTTCTTTTGAAGCTTATCGAGTGTCTCCTGAACCGCTTCTTTTGTGACATTATAACGATTCCACTCCGTAAAGGTTGTCTCGAGTTGCTCGATAAAGCCAGAATGCGAGGCTGCCTTTTGATATAAGACAAGTGATTCTCTCTCCTCTTCGACAATTTTACGAAGCAGCGCATGGATGCCAGATTTAGAAAGTTGGTAGAGAGAGGCTCCTCCTACCTCTTGTAGCACGCGAAGGCCTAAGCGTTTAAAGCTGACAACTTGAATACGTGTCGTTGCCTTTAATAATCGAATAATACTTCGTTCTACTTGGAACGTCATTTGATCAGGAACTAAAAAATAGATAGGTTTGCCGAATGGATTTTGCTTTGCTTCCTCTACTGCTTTATGTAATAGCGCATATGACTTCCCGGTACCGGATCGTCCTGTGTAAATATGCATAAAAAGCCCCTTTCGTTGATATAGTAACGTACGTTCGTATATATATGTAGTATAGCATGAAGTAGTATGACGAAAAAACACGACTAACTACTTTACCAATAGTTAGTCGTGAACGTTCTTATTCATTGCGCCATGGGTAGTCATCTGTCTCATCAAAAATTACTTTCTTGCTTCTTGTTTCAAAATGCTTTTTGCGATACATATTGCTTGGCCCAATAAATCGAAATGCATCATATAAGGAATATGGCCACCAGCCGACACCCGAAATATTTAACATATGCTTATAGTGAAGGATAGGATGACGTTCAAAACGTTTTAACGCAAACTTTCTCCCCCATTGGTACCACTTAAATGGCCACGCATAGCCTAATGCAGACATGTGACTTAAATTAGATATACGATCTGCGCGCTTTTTACGCACTTTTTCGAATTGCTTTAAATGTTTTTTATCTAGATTGCCCGTTGAATACATCCAGCATAATAAATCTCCGAGTATTGCCCCATCCTGAATGGCCAAGTTCATTCCCTCTCCAGCCATCGGGTGAACAGTATGTGCAGCATCTCCAATAATAGCAGCATTCCCTTTCACATACGTATGAATGTTGTGCCTGATTGGAATCATTAGCTGAATTTTTTTCCAGCTTTCTATTTGTTGAACGTAAGGTTCAAGCTCAGGTTCAAAACGTGCGAAGGGCTCGTAGAATGTATGCAGGCCTTCTTTTTTCATTTTGTTGTATGAGCCAGGTTTAATCAGCATGACGCAACGAATTTCGTTATCTGGAAGTGGAAATAGACCAATAAACTCACGGTGTGAGGCAAACATTCGTGCTTCTGTATACGATTCCGGCCGTGGGAAGGTCACAGTTAAAAAATGATGATTATACTGTGTCGTCACAACCTGCTGTTTCATCGCTTTTCGTACAATAGAGGATCGCCCTTCAGCACCCACAAAAAATGTTCCTTGAATTTCACGATCCTCATCCCCATATTTAATAAGCGCTCGATCAAACTGGGCCTTTTTTTCGTCCATTTTTGTAAACGTCTGAAAGGTAGCTGGATTCCAATAGTGAAAGGAGTCATACTTTTTAGCTTCCTCTAGAATAATTGTTTTGAGCGTCTCATGCGGAATCATTCTTGCTTGAGCAAATTTACTAGGGAGCATATCGTATCTGAGCGGTATATACATGGACTCAAATAGTTGACCATCTTTATCCTCCGTCATTTCGTACGTGTGGATAATAGGCAAGGCTAAGCTTTTTTCCATGACTTCCTCTGAAATTCCCATTTCATGAAAGTTCTCAATAGACTTAGGCTGTAGTAACTCTCCTTTGTATATTTTACCCGGATTCTTTACCTTCTCTAAGACAAGTACCTTAATGTCTGACTTCGCTAATCGTAAGGCTAATGTGAGTCCACCGACTCCCCCGCCGATCACGACTACATCAAAACGTTCCACATCGCCACACCCTCTCTACTTCAACGCCTCTTTATCTGGTAAATCAATGTTTCGATTTTTTAACGCTTTCCTTACCGCTACAGGAATAAAAAAGGAAACGACAAACATGGAGATCGTGAGTACGATCATTTGCCAAGAAAGGTCCGCAATCGACGCGCCTAGCAGATTGAAAGCGAGTGTACCTGGAAGAATCCCAATCATCGTAGCTCCAATATATGTTTTCATATTTACTCTAGATAAAGCAGATAAATAGCTTACTAGATCAAAATTAATAACAGGCACTATGCGTAGTGCTAGAATGTACGAAAATCCATTTTCTTCGATACGAGTTTGAATCACCTCGTAGCGATCTCCGAAACTCTTTTTAATAAATCGTTTGCCTAACTTACGGATTACGATAAAGGATAAAATCGCGCCAGAAAGGGAGCCAATATACGTCGCGACTGGACCAATTATTGGTCCAAATGATAATCCCCCTGCCACCGCTAAAATAGAAGATGGAAATAAGAAGAAAGGTCGAATCATGTAAATGAGAATAAAGATGAATGGTGCTAGTACTCCAAAGGATAGTAAGAATATTTGTAGTCTCTCTGGTTCAATATTTAAAAAGCGATCGTTGAGGAACAATACTAATCCAATTATCAATATAAATCCTGCTAGCTTGACTAGGAATGACGTCTTCATTCTTGCTGTCTCCTTTAACTCATTTATCTATCTATATCCTTTATGAGTCTTTTGTAATCTCTTTGACGGCTCTCTCAACTGGATAATTTATCGGATCTAATAAGCCTTCTGATTCAGTCATTACCTGCGCTAACTCTTTCCCTAAGAAAGGACCTGCCGTTAAACCAGACGCGCCAAGTCCATCTGCTATATATAGACCTTCTTTGTAAGGAATACGACCGTATACAGGTAAAAATTCTGGTGCTGTTGGACGTAACCCTACTCGTGTCTCTATTAATTCTGCATCCTTTAGTCCTGGCGCAATTTCTAATGCTGCTTGGAGCACTTGGCTTACACCTTGGACTGTTGGTCGAATATCAAACCCACTATTGTCCTCGCGCGTTGCACCAAATACGACATGGCCGCGTCCAAAGTTGAGTAGATAGTACTCAGAAGGTGGCATTATTACCGGCCAGTGATCATTTTCTTCGTTGATTCTAAAGTGTAATATCTGTCCTTTTTGCGGTTCTACTAATCCTTGCAATCCTAGTGGCTCAAGTAAAAACTTTGACCACGCTCCTGCTGTCACCGCCGTTTTATCCGCCGCATAAAATTCTTTATCGACGTACGCACCGTTTACGACACCATTCTCTTCTGCTAATTCTGCTACACCATGCACCATTTTAACGCCTAGTTTTTCACTAGCACGAATCAAGGCACTTCGTAAATTTCGTCCATTCACTCTCGCAGACCCCGTTATATGGACGGCTTTTTTATCTTTTGCGATGAGAGGAAACAGCTTTTGCGTTTCTTCTTCATCAAGTAAGCTAACTTCGCCGAGCTCTGGAGCAGTCTCTTGTCTTTGTAAAGCTAGTTCATGCTTCTTTTCAAGTCGGTGCTCCAAATCATGAATATGCAGAGATCCAACTTTTTTGTACCCTGTGTCCGTTTCTCCGAACTCTTCTAGCATTGCTATTAATTCTTCATAATATTTCGCTCCGTTAGAAGCTAATGCATACCATGCCTTATTTCGTCTTTGCGAAAGCCAAGGACCAATGATTCCTGCTCCGGCTCCTGTTGCTTGTCCCGCGTGACATTCATCTATTAAGGTTACTTTATGTCCAAGCTTTGCTAAATGGAAAGCGGTCGAAGCACCTAGTATGCCTCCACCTATAATATTGAACGATGTCATATCAAATCACCTAATCTACTTGTAAGATGCTTTTATTTTACCTGATTAAAGCTTGACTCACAAATGAACGTCCTTTCGATCACGAATCTTTTAGGTTTAACTATTTCCCCTTGATCTTTAGCTTTATCTCTGATAGTGTTGGTTACGAAAATGACATTACTTCAACACGTTTTGAAGTGAGTTTAGAGGTGCATGGCTTAAGAGTATGTTAAGGAAGAGATCAGAATCTCTATGAACTTAACGGAAAGGATGCCGTGCCGAAGCTAGCTGTAATTCTGACTGCAACTAGCTGGGGCTACTTTTAATAAAAGTAGTACTGTCGTATAGCATGTTTGCTATATGGAGGGCTATCTCACGCTACAATGCACATTTGCAGCGGGCCCCGCTGCTATTTTTTGTGCCTAAGCTTTGATTTAGCTCTATTCAAGAAAAATTCTATTGAATAGAGGTGTCAGGTATGAATTTTGGTCAAGTTATTACTGCCATGGTAACTCCGTTTGATGAATCCAATCATATTGATTATGCGGCGTTACGAAAGTTAATTAATCATCTTATTGCAAATGGTTCTGATGCGATTGTCGTAGCTGGAACTACTGGAGAAGCACCAACGCTTACACTTGCTGAACGAGAGGCTTTATACTCGTTTACCGTTGAGCTAGTTGGAAATCGCGTACCTGTTATTGCAGGTTGCGGATCAAATAGTACGCAAGCCGCAATTGAACTTACACAGCTAGCTGAAAAGTGTCAGGTAGATGCAATCATGCATACTACTCCGTACTATAATAAACCAAGTCAGGAAGGGCTTTATTTACATTACGAAGCAGTAGCACGTGCAACATCTCTGCCAGTCATGCTTTATAATGTCCCAGGTCGAACGGGAGTACATTTAGATGTATCTACTGTTGTGAGACTTAGCGAGATCTCAAATATCGTTTCCATCAAAGATGCTAGTGGAGATTTGGACAATATGACGGCGCTTGTGTCACATACTCCACAGGACTTTACCGTCTATTGTGGCGATGATAGCTTAACTCTACCGGCAATGTCAGTTGGTGCGGACGGAATTGTCTCCGTTGCATCTCACATTATTGGCTCTGATATGAAGCAAATGATTCACGCATTTACATCAGGTCAAGTCGGCTCAGCCGCTAGAATCCATCAATCACTCGTACCAATTATGGATGCGATGTTTGCTGCTCCAAGTCCGGCACCAGTAAAAGAGGCTTTAAATTATATGAATGTACCAGTTGGTGGAGTGAGACTTCCAATGACACCACTAAACGATTCAGAACGTGAAGCTCTTCAGCATTTACTTCATCAAACACTTTACACGTCGGCTGTATAAATAAAAAGCTGAGCATGCTCCTATTAGGAGCGTATGCTCAGCTTTTTTCGTCTCGAAATTTACGTACTCTTCCGTGTCTTCTATAATATATAGCGTTTATCTCTGCTCCAAGTACAAATATTACGCCGGTAAGGAAAAACCAGAGCATTAGAATAACGACACCACCGAGACTTCCATAAGTCGCAGAATAGCTCCCAAAATTACTCACGTACATAGCAAATCCCCATGAAATTATGAGCCATGCAGCAGTCGCAAACATAGCGCCTGGTAACACTTGTTTAAAAGGTACTTTTGCGTTAGGAGCTACAAAATAGAGCACCGATAGTACTGCTAACATAACAAATAGTGCAATAAACCATCGTATAACTTGTAAAAACAGCTCAATATGACTAGGCATAGGCATGACCTGTCCAATAATCGAAATAATCGTGTCTCCTAAGATTGGCAAAAGTAACGTAGTTAAGATCGTTAAAATGAGTAATAATGTTAATCCGATCGATAATCCTCGATGCACCAGAAACGATCGTTTTGTTGTGAAATTATAGGCTTCATTTACTGCCATAATAAACGCATTCACTCCGTTAGATGCTGACCAAATCGTGCCTATAATTCCGACTGTGAGGAGCCCACCATTCGGTGTGGAAATGACATCAATAATCGTTTCGTCTATCGTAGAGACGACCTCTCGTGGTAGTAGTTCATCCATTAAGGAGAGCACCTGCTCTACATCTAAATTCAGGTAGGGTAAGATGGCAAGCAACAACACAATCAATGGTAATATTGCCAAAATATAATAATATGCTTGGGCGGCTGCTAACAGCGGCGGGTTATCATTAGCCCATTCGTTCATAATTTCTTTCACATACACCTTTAATGTATGAAACATGAGAACGCCTCCTTTCTTTGTACAAAAAATGGTGCATGAAGATTCCCATCATGCACCTTTTTATTACCTTAATTTAAGTTTGGATATTTAAGCTTTAGTAAACGATAAATATTTTGCACAAGCACCTTTGAAATCGCATATGTTGGTATGGCAAAAATTAAGCCAATTAATCCAGCTAAGTTACCTGCGATTACAAGTAAAAGAATAATCGTTAATGGATGCATCTGAAGCTTGTGTCCCATAACGTTTGGTGAGATTAAGTTACTCTCTATTTGCTGAATGATTACTATTGCAACAATAACCCATACTGCTGTAAGAGGATCATTAAAAAATCCGACTACAACGGCAGGCGCTGTCCCAATAAATGGTCCAATAAACGGGATTAAGTTTGTAAACATAGCCACAAGTGCAAGGATAAGCGAATAATCAAGACCAATAATTAAGTAAGCTATATAGGCAAACACACCTACAAACACACTAACAATCGCTTGACCTTGAATGTAAGCACTAATCGTGTTATCCATATCGCTCATGATTTTTCTACCCTCTTTATGCTGGTCGCTAGGTAAAATTTTCAATACGCTATCAGGGAATTTATTTCCATCCTTAAGTAAGAAGAAAAGGACAAAAGGAATTAACACGATCACGGTTACGACGCTAAATAGCATTCCAATACCTGAGAGAATACTACCTCCTGCACTCGCTAAAATATTAGATAAGTTGTCTGTAATAACAGACGGATCAAATTGCTCAAATATCGGTTCATTTTGAATCACTTGAACCCAATCAGAAGCCAACGTTTCATTGATCCACCGTTCTACTTGTCGAATGATGGAGGGAAAATTATTTACAAGCTCCGTTGTTTGCTCCACAATAATCGGTCCGACAACTCTAATAAGAAGAGCTAGAAGTCCAGCAAACGCTGCAAAAATAAGCAGAATAGACACAACTTTAGGAAGTTTTTTGTTTAACAGATGTACAAGTGGTCTCAGAATATAATACAGGACACCACCTAAAATGATAACTGGTGCAATAGATCCTAAAGCTATTCCAATTGGACGAAAGATAAATGGAACTTCTACCGCTAGATTAATCGTTACTAGAATTAATACAACACTGTATAAAAATAAAAACCACTTTGATTTTGGCATAAGCTCCTCCTACTATTACTCAAAAAGTGTGCTTACTGATTCATTTTGGTGCACACGTGAAATACCCTCAGCGAGTAAAGGTCCAATAGATAAAACGGTAATTCGCTCATCTCGTTTATGTGACGGTAAGTAAATAGAATTTGTCATGACAACTTCTTCTAAGTCAGATTCACGAATTCTTGATACAGCAGGCTCAGACAGAACACCGTGGGTACAACATGCGTATACAGCCGTTGCTCCAAGCTGTTTTAAAGCATTAGCACCAGACGTCATCGTTCTAGCTGTATCGATCATGTCATCAATGATAATAGCCTGTTTACCAACGATATCTCCAATGATATTTATACCTTGAACAGAATCTGGATCGTCCTTGCGTTGCTTATCAATAAATGCAATCGGTGCATCTAACAGATTTGCTAATCTACGTGCTCGTACAGTACCTGCATTTTCTGGAGCGACAACAACAATATCGCTAAGATTTTTCTTTAAAAAGTGATCAGCTAAAAGCTGGTTCGCGATTAGTTGATCAACAGGAATATTAAAGAAGCCTTGGACTTGAGGAGCATGTAAATCTACGGTTAGAATGCGCGTAGCACCAGCCGCTTCTAAAAGGTTTGCGATAAGCTTTGCAGTAATCGGCTCTCTTGAGCGCGCTTTACGATCTTGTCTCGAGTATCCATAATACGGCATAACCACATTAATGGATTCGGCTGAAGCACGCTTTAACGCATCAATCATAATTAGAAGCTCCATTAAATGTTCATTTCCAGGCTCAGATGTCGATTGAACTAAATATGTATCAAATCCTCTAACTGTCTCCTCAATGTTCATTTGGACTTCTCCGTCACTAAATCGAGTGATGGTACTCTTCCCTAAAGGAACTTCTAAATGCTCCGCGATCTCTTGAGCGAGAGGCTTGTTTGAGTTCAGTGCAAAAAGTTTCATTTTATTCATATCAGATGTCATTGTTACTCCTCCTAGCAAATTATCTATACATGTATAGTACCACAATTTCGTTTACATCATCTTATCTTGCTGAAACAATTTGCGTCTCGCTCTCAAAGGATTCCCTCTTTAAGCACTATAAAAACTTCCGAATTAGACTCTCAAATACCCATAGCCAAAGCACTTCTTAAAATGCTATCATAGAAAGGATACCTAAACCTGCACTTATTAGTAGCATTCTCTTTAATTGATGTATGCATAATAACGTTGAACTATACGACATATTCAGAAAGGAATGATGTGTTGCTGTGATCAGACGACATATTCCTAATACAATAACGATGGGTAACATTCTTTTTGGATTTCTCGCTATTGGTCAAACGGCCACTGGAGAACTTCAAAATGCAGCGATATTTATATTAATTGGGATGATGCTTGATAGTATGGATGGCTGGTCTGCACGTAAGCTAAAAGTAGAATCTGCATTCGGTAAAGAATTAGATTCACTAGCCGATATCGTGACATTTGGTGTTGCACCAGCGATGCTTATGTATTCATCTACATTTTTAAATATAGGATTTTATGGACTATTAATAGCGGCATGTTTTCCTTTATTTGGTGCGTATCGATTAGCGCGTTTTAATATTGATGACGACACAGGGGATAAGAATTACTTTACAGGTGTGCCTATCACCGCAGCTGGGGGAATTATTGCACTCCTAACAATATTTAATTTTATTATCCCACAAGCAGTTATTTCTGCTATTTACATGTTACTGTGTGTGTTAATGGTAAGCCGTATTCGGGTTCCTAGCTTAAAAGATATCCCCGTCCCGAAATATTCGATCCTTATCACCTTACTTTTAGTATCGCTAATTGTAGTAACAAGGTACAATCAATCTATTGAATATTCAAGCCTAATTATATTAGCAATTCTTGCTTATATTAGCTTCATGATTATCTTCATCTTACTAAAGCGAAAACGTCTGAGAGATGCAACTGCTACTAATGAGCATGATATGTAAAAATAAGTAAGTATAAAAAAGAAGCCGACCCATTTAATTCATGGCCAGCTTCTTTTTCTTATTTATTTTCCGTCCTCTTCCTCATCTTGCTTGTCCTTCTTATCTTTTTCTTTCTCTTCTTTCTCTCTATCTATCGTGCCTTCCGTTAACGTATCGTTCACCTGTTCCTTCGTTTCTTCGATGCCTTCGTTCTTATTTTCTTTCGTCATGATAATCCTCCTCTTCTTCCTCTTTTGTAAATTGTTCTTGCTCCGAATCGGATGTGCCGTGAGCTTCCACGTCCTGCCAAGACTCCGTTCGCATTTCTTGTTTTAAAGAAGTTGCCTCCTCTTCAATTGGAGAAGTAACCTCCTCTTCGACAGGGCGACTCTCTTCCATCTCTTTCGCATGATCGACACAATAGAGAGTAGTGGGTACTATTTCAAGACGTTCTTCCGGAATGTCTTTTCCACATTCCTTACATGTACCGTACGAGCCATCCTCTATCGCTGCAAGGGCTTGATCTATTTCGTATAACTGATCCCTAGATTGTTCGTCTAAAGCTAAATCTCTTGTTTGTTCAAACAGCTCCGATCCACCGTCACCTGGATGATTATCGTAGTTTGATAGCTCACCAGTATCATGATCCTCGTCTGTCTGTAATCGTTCCTCAGTTTCTTTTTTCATATCTAATAACGTTTGTTTAAATGATTTCTCCATATGATCACATCCTCCAGACATTACTGTCTATATTTCTCTCTCTCTGGTATTATTCACTTCATGAGAGAATTTTAAACAAGGATGTGTATGAATGATGGAAGCAAAATTTCTTTTTTTCTTACAAGACCTTCAAAATCCCGTACTTGATGCATTTTTTATTTTTCTAACGATTATCGGAGAATATGGAGCAATTTGGATCATCATAAGCGTATTTCTATTTTTTTTACACAGAAAAAAAGCGCTATTGCTTGGAGCAAGCCTTGCAATAACGGGCTTTTTATCTGATCAGCTTAAAAGTATGATTGCAAGAAGCAGGCCGCCTGAATCGGTTGTAGGGATAAATAGTCCGATTTCTAATCCAGAGTCCTATTCGTTCCCATCCATTCACACAAGTCTATCGTTTACAGCAGCCGTTATGCTTCACTATTTCTTTCCTAAGCTTCGAATTTATATTTGGCCACTAGCCATTTTAACATCTTTCTCAAGACTATATTTAACCGTTCATTATCCGTCTGACATAGTAGCTGGTGCCCTCATCGGAACAGCAATTGCGCTTTTGCTTATTGTCGCAACAAAAAGATTTGTACCTTAAATAGAGAGAATTTCGGCTAAACGATCAAGCTCCGGATCGTACGATTTTTCTTTCGAGAGCGCCTCATGAATATCTTCGAATACGAGCTGGTTTTGGCGCACTCCTAATGCTAGCTTGCCCTCTCCTTCTTTCAATAACTCAACGGCTTTCAAGCCAAGTCGACTTGCTAAAACTCGATCAAATGCGCTAGGGTCTCCCCCACGTTGAATAAATCCTAAAACGGAAATTCTAGCATCTTCACCAGTAGCATCAACTAGTTGTTGCCTTAGGTCCTCCGCCTTTGAGGATCCTTCGGCAAGAATGATAATGTGATGTTGCTTTCCTCTTTTGCGACCGTGCTCCATTTTTTCGATAATAGAAGGAAGTGAAAATGGCTTCTCGGGAATGATGATAGCTTCTGCGCCACCAGCCACTCCAGCATACATTGCGATGTCTCCACAGTGACGTCCCATCACCTCAATAATGGTTGCTTTCTCGTGGGAGGTAGAGGTATCTCGAATTTTTGAAATAGAGTCAAGAACCGTATTTACTGCTGTATCAAAGCCTATCGTATAATCTGTGTAAGCAAGGTCATTATCAATCGTTCCAGGAATTCCGATTGTTGCGATTCCTGCTTCAGATAGCTTGGCAGCGCCTTTGAAAGATCCGTCTCCTCCAATTACAATTAACCCTTCTATACCTTCTTCCTTCAAGTGTTTAATAGCTTGATTGCGCCCTTCCTCTGTCATAAAAGCTTTCGATCTAGCGGTCTTTAAAATGGTACCTCCTTTATGAACAATGTCCCCTACTGAAGATGCGTCCATTACCTCAAAATCTTTATGAATGAGGCCTTCATAGCCTCGCTTTACCCCTATCACTTCGATTCCGTAATAGATGGAAGAGCGGACCACTGCCCTAATACATGCGTTCATTCCTGGTGAATCTCCACCACTTGTTAATACAGCTAACTTTTTCATACGTATACCTCCAAAAAATAGTTAATCTCGACTAAATGCTGTCTTTGCGCTTCTCACAGATAATCCAATAGTAATTGCACAGGCTATCGCTATGACGGATGCTCCGATAAGTATCGGTTGCCAGACCCAGCCGTCTATTAATACTGCACGCATAGCATCAAATAGATAAGTGGTAGGATTCATAACAGCCGCCACACGAAGCCATGTCGCTTCTATTAATTCAAGTGGCACAAATGTTGTGCTTAGAAATAGTAATGGGAAAAAAATAAGTGTTCCTGCCTGAGCAGCCTGCGCGTTCTTTGTTTTTAATGCAATCGCAACAGAGTATCCTGCAAAGGCTAACCCCCATCCTATCGCAAAAAGTAAAAGTACAAGTACACCACCGACTCCTGCCTCCACTCTCAAACCTAAAAGAAAAGCAACCGCTAAAATAATACCTGTTTGCACAAGTAGCTGTAGCATACCTGCTATAATCGGACCGAGCACGATGGCAAGACGTGATACAGGCGTTTGTAATAGCCGTGCAAAATATCCGGATTCTAAGTCACGAATGAGACTTTGGCCTGCTCCCCCAGCACCACCTATTGCTGCCGAAACAATGGACACAGGTAAGATAAAGGACAGGTAATCGGCTCCTTCGAAGGCGGGTAAGCTAGCTATGCCACTAAGACCACCCGAGTAGACTAAAAGAAAGAACATGCTGATAAATAAGTTAGGGATAACTGTAAAAGGATTTCGTAATAAGACAATAACACTTCGCTTTGTTAAGACATACGTATGTGCTAAAAATGGACTCATCCTCTGTCATCCTCTCTTTTAGCCGCCGTCACTTGAATAAACACATCATCAAGCGTTGGTTGTGAAACAGACAGCGATTCCGGCTCTATACCCGCATCTGTCAATATCTTTAAATAGCTACTAAGTCGTTTACTTGCTTCTTTTGTCGTAATTCGTAGCTCTTTTTCCTGAGTTATCACTCCTTCTGCATCAGTTAAAAGCTCCTTCGCTCGTGCAACTTCCTGCTCTTCTGCAAACTCAAATACAATTACATCTGCACCAATTGAGTCTTTTAATTCACTCGGTGTTCCCTCCGCGACAATTTTGCCCTTATTTATAATTTTTATGTGATCAGCTAATTCGTCTGCTTCCTCCAAATACTGCGTTGTTAAAAAGACTGTCGTACCTTCTTCCTTATTAAGTCTTCTTATTTCCTCCCAGATTGCTTTTCGATTTAAGGGATCTAGTCCTGTTGTAGGCTCATCTAAGAAGAGTATTTCGGGATTATGAACCAGCGTCATTGCTAAATCTAATCTTCGCCGCATTCCGCCAGAATATTTTTTACTTGGTTTATCTGCGTCATCTTCTAGTCCCACTTTAGCTAATAATTCTGTGGCACGAGTTTTTGCTTCTTTCTTTGTCATGTTGAATATTCTTCCCTGTAGCTCTAATAGCTCTCGACCACTTAAATCTTGATCTAATCCTGTGTCTTGCAATACAACACCAATTTTCAATCGCACCTTATCAGGCTCTGTCTCTGCATTAAAACCGCTTACAAAAACCTCGCCGCTTGACGGTGTCATGAGCGTCGTCAAGATCTTCACCGTTGTTGATTTCCCCGCTCCGTTAGGACCTAAAAACGCAAAGCATTCTCCCTTTTGTACTTCTAATGAAACACCATCTACAGCTTTATAGGAATCCTTGTATGTTTTTACTAAGTTTGATACGACGATAGTACCTGTATCCATGCGTCTTCCCTCCTAACAAATAATATCCTTATCATACACAATGGCCATTCAATAAACAAAGCTTTTCTACCAGTGGCAGAAAAGCTTTAAAATTCTTCTTTAATTGATTATGCAAACACACCTGAATCAGTAGACAGCTTTTCGTAAAGCTCTTCAAGCGTTCCCTCATCATCAATTTGGTAAGTCGCCGTACCTCGATCTATCACATTACCATGCACTAAGAAGGTTCTCATCCCTATCTTTTCCGCTACCATATCTTCTTGTTTATCATTGCCTATCATGACACATTGGGAGGGATCCACGTCGAGTTCTTTAGCAATCATTTCATAGTAGGTTAAATGCGGCTTCGTAAAGGTGCTTTCTTCATAAACTGTCACATGATCAAGTGGCAGCTTATCTATGCCAGCCCACTTTAATCGATGCCAAATGGCGACTTTAGGAAAGACTGGGTTTGTCGCAATGGCAATTTTATAGCCTTTTTCATAAGCTTTCTGAATAACCTTAGCAGCTAATGACGTTGGCTCTGTTAAAGTCTTGAACTGAGGAAATGTTTCTTCATAAAAAATATCAAGAGTTGGCCATATATCTTCTTTTTCTAACCCAGTCCTAGCTAAAAATGCTTCTGTAAAAATGGCTTCATTCGTTCTTTCTGCTTCTGTATTTTTCATCATAACGGCAGTAGCTTCAAATAAGGCTTGTAAAAAAGTCTCCGGATCTACAATATGTGCGACTTTAGGAGCTAGCTCTCTCGTGTACTGCTCCACAAATGCATGCGTATCCATCGGTAAGAGTGTTCCATCTAAATCAAATAATAGTGCCTTCTTCATATATGTACCCTCCTATAAAAGTTAAAAAAGGCTGCCCCATTATTCTTAGAGCAGCCCTGTTCGTTATGCTTTTGCTTTTTCTCGATCTTTCTTCATTTGCTTACTGCGTAACTGACCACAAGCTGCATCAATGTCAGAGCCTTGTTCGTGACGAACTCCGCACTGGATACCTTTTTGCATCAATGTTTCAAAGAACGTTAAGATATTACTCTTGCGACTTTGTTCATACATGATGTGCTCATCAACCGGATTGTAAGGAATCAAGTTAACATAGGAGAGCTTTTTCTTATCTTTAATAAGCTCTGCCAATTCTTCCGCATGCTCTTTACTGTCATTGACACCATCTAAAAGAATATACTCAAACGTAATACGTCGATTAGTCTTCTCTAAATAGTAGTCAACAGCTTCCATGAGCTTCTCGATCGGTTGGCCTTTATTAATTTTCATGATGCTTGTGCGTAGCTCGTTGTTTGGAGCATGCAACGATACGGCAAGGTTAACTTGAATATTTTCATCAGCAAACTCATAAATCTTTTTAATGATTCCGCTTGTTGAAACGGTGATGTGACGCGCTCCAATGGCAAGTCCACGATCATTATTGACGATACGTAAAAATGACATTAGGTTCTTATAATTATCAAACGGTTCACCGATACCCATTACAACGATGTGACTAACACGCTCTTCTTTTTGTTCTTCATCGATTGCTTTTTGTACATGCATAATTTGTTCTACGATCTCACCGCTCGATAGGTCGCGATCCTTCGTTAATAGCCCACTTGCACAGAAGCTACATCCGATATTACATCCTACCTGCGTCGTAACACAAACAGAGTTCCCGTAGTCGAATCGCATGAGTACTGTCTCGATTAAATTTCCGTCCGTAAGTCTGAATAAAAACTTCATCGTTCCGTCTTTCGAAACTTGCTTAGAATGTACTTCTAGCGTTCCGATTGTAAACGCCTCGTTTAAAAGTTCAATACAATCTTTCTTTACGTTTAGCATTTCGTCAAATGTATTGATGCGCTTTCTGTATAACCAGTCCCACACTTGCTGCGCGCGGAACTTCTTTTGACCGTGTTCCACTAGCCAATCCTCAAGCTCTTGGAAGGTCAATCCATAAATGGATGTTTTCATTAGTAAACCCTCATTTCCGTTCATTGTTAATAAGCCATCTGACATTATCTCAAGTTTACAAACTAAAAGCAAGTGATTAGCGCTCTATTTCCTCTAATAAAGGGACGATATCTTGCATTTTTATTGCTAACCCTACTCTTGAACCGTTCGATGAAGAGGTCGCAAATACGAGACCAACTACTTCTCCATCTGTATTTATCACAGGACTACCGCTACTTCCACGATAAATGGGTGCATCTAGTGACATGACTGGTACCTCTTTAGATGAAACCGACATATCTGCTAAAAGCGTCCCTTCATTCGGGATAAAATTAAAAAAGAGCGGATTACCTATTACATACACTAACTCGTTTTCAGCATAGTCAGTGGTAAGAGGCAACGAAGGATGATCAAAGTTTTCATCCTCTACTCGTAGTATAGCCATATCTAATTCTTCGTTTACATAAATAGGCTCCGTTACGTAGCTATCGCCATTATCAAATGCGACAACAGGCGAGACAGCACGGTCAATCACATGCTCATTCGTCATTATTAGCGAATCATCAATGACAAATCCAGTCCCCTTCGAATCATCCGTTCTTACAATGACAACGGACTCTTTATACGTTTGTACGTCTTCGTTAGAAGATAGCTCTTGAGATGTTGCTAAAAATTCAAAGGCAGGTATATTAAAAAGCTGTGGCCAAATAGCAAATACGTTCGCTAAAAGTGCGACCGTTATAATTCCAGCGACCACTACTTTGAAAGCCCTTGAGCGCTTGCGTTTTTTTGGCGAGACCTCTTCCTCATCTGGCGAAAAAAACTCTTCCTTGGTGTAGTAGTTTTCCCCGTCAAAGAAAAGCTCTTCTTCCTTTTGTTCATCCACATTTAATTCAGAGTCATCCTCCACGGAGCCATTCTGCTCGGCATCGTTATGCTCTGATGGTTCAAGAACTTCTTCGTTATCTCCGTGTTGTTGTTCACGTTGATGCCTTGACTTGTCATCCTCTTGCATAGTTGCCTCCTAAACATTATAACAATCTTTTTTTACTTATTGACCTTGCAACATGGACACCTGAGCTTGATGCACCTATCGATCCTGCTCCTGGATACACATTATCTCCACAAATCCAAAGTCCTGGAATTCCTGTCCTATGAGACACAGCGTTCCAAAGCGCATTTTCTTTTGTTTGTGGAAAACCGCCAACGCCGCCACCTTTGCGGTTAGTATACCTCTCCCATGCAATAGGTCCTCCAGATTCCTGCCATTCTATATAAGACTCTATATTAGGCATAATTGTTTGAGATAACTTCTTTATAATTTCTCGCGTGAGTCTTGTTTTATGATAATCGTAGTCAGCCTTTGTTTGCCATTCAGATAACGTAATATGCGTAGAAATAGTAAATGTGCGGAACCCTTTTGGCGCTCTTCTTACGTCATCTTTTCTTGATAATGAAACAAAAAAATGATGACCATCTTCAAGCTGTAACTGACTAAAAAGAGGTGTCGTATCTGTAACAGCGGCTTCCTTAATGGCCACATACATCGTAAATGTCCCCCACTGGTCCACTTGCTCCCGACGATTCCACTTTAGCGCCATCGTTTCATACACATGAGGTTCTAATAGATCCTTCATATTTAAAAGTGGCATGTTTAATACAACATGATCCGCCTCATAGGATCTATCACGTTGATCATACAAGGTATAACCATTAGCATGCTTTACGATTCGCTTAATGTGCCTTGGTTTTTTTACGACTCCCCCATTGGAACGAATAGATTCGATCAATTCATCAATAAGTTCGTATAACCCACCGTCTATATAGTAGGCTCCTCGATGATATACATCTAAGGCAGTTGCACCAATATAAGCAGGAATGTTTTCGTAGGATGTTTGCATACTGTCAAGTAACACTCCGTCTATAAAAGTAACGAAGCTTCTACACTCCTTTAAGTCGTGCTTTTCGACCAAATCACCAACGGTCGTAAAGAGGTATCTTGGTAAACCAAAGGTACGAAGGTTAACACCTTTTAGAAGCGCGCTTATTTCCCAAACCGTCGCCGGAGGGATCACTGGGAAGTGAGCCATATGCGCATGTAATCCTGCAGCAATCGACCAAGCCTCTTTAAAAAATGCGCGTATTTGATTGGAGTAGTTAGGCTCTACTCGCTCCCACTCTTTTATAAATCGGTCTCGATTTTGCTCGTAAGATATGAATTGTTTCCCTACATCCACTTGCATAACGGAGGAGAGGAGACGCTTTTGTACATCAATTCCTAGAAATGAATTAATACGTTCGTGAATACCATTATGCTCAAACCCCATGCCGAGTGTAGCACCAACAGGAAATCGATAATGATTCCTTCTATATTTAGAAGCACTCCCGCCCCACTCTGCAGCGGCTTCTAATAAGGTTACGTTATAGCCTTCTTTTTGAAGGAGGGCACCTGCAGTAACCCCACCGAACCCCGATCCTACGATGACAATATTTTTCATGCAACGACCTCCTCCTATTCACTACCTTTAGACTATCATAGAAAGTCTGTTTAAAAGAAGGAAAAAGCCTATGCATCCGCATAGGCTTTAGTCAATTATCCTTCTAATAGTAAGGATTCCGGATCCTCGATTAGTTCTTTGACTTTCACTAAGAATCCAACCGCATCTTTCCCATCAATAATACGGTGATCATAAGAAAGTGCAATGTACATCATTGGACGATTTTCAAAGTTCTCATTATCAATAGCGACCGGGCGCATTTGAACAGTATGCATGCCGAGTATTCCGACCTGAGGCGTATTTAAGATCGGCGTAGACCAAAGTGATCCAAATACACCACCATTTGTAATTGTAAAGCTTCCACCCTGTAAATCATCTAACTTTAACTTTTTCGTTTTTGCTTTTTCGCCAAGATTTCGAATCTCGCGCTCAATGCCAGCAAAGTCTAATCGGTCTGCATCACGAACGACTGGTACTACTAATCCGTCGTCAGTCGATACTGCTACACCGATATCATAAAACTGCTTGAGAACAACTTCATCATTTTGAATTTCAGCGTTTACGTATGGATATTTCTTAAGAGCACCGATAACGGCTTTCGTAAAGAAGGACATGAATCCTAGCTTTACACCATTAGCATCTAAGAACTTGTCTTTACGGCGTTTTCTCAGATCCATTAAATTCGTCATGTCAACTTCGTTAAACGTCGTAAGCATTGCTGCTGTATGTTGCGCTTCAACTAAACGCTTCGCAATTGTTTGTCTTCTTCGAGACATCTTTTCGCGAACAACAGGCTTTGCAGGATTATCCTGCTTCTCCTCTTGTTTAGCAGGAGCTGGCTGTGATTTTTTCGCAGCATGCTCATCAATATCCTCACGACGAACGCGGCCTAATGGGTCACGTGGAGAAATATCGTTTAAGTCGATTCCTTTTTCACGAGCATATTTACGAGCAGCAGGTGATGCAACTACGCGAGAGTTGCTATCTTTAGAAGTCTCTTCCGCTGTATCTGGCTCATTTTTAGGCTCGCTCTTAGGAGCTTCCTTTTTTGGCTCTTTTTCTTTCGGCTCTTCTTTAGCAGCCTCTGCTGAATCAGAAGATCCTCCGCCTTCTCCATTTGTATCGATGACTGCAATGACGTCACCTACTTTAACTGTGTCGCCTTCTTCAAACTTCGTTTCTTTTAAGACACCTGCTTCATCTGCAGAAATCTCAACGTTTACTTTATCCGTTTCAAGCTCTACGATATCTTCGCCTTTTTCTACGAAGTCGCCAGGCTTTTTCAACCACTCTGCCACCGTTCCCTCAGTTACTGATTCTGCTAATTCTGGTACTTTAATATCCAACATTATTCATTGCTCCCTTCGGCATCGTGAGTCGTTGCTTCTTCTATGATTCGAGTTTGTTCGATCTTATGAACTTTTGGATCACCTTCTGCAGTACTTGAACGGCGTTTTCTGCCGATAAAGCTTACGTGTGCTTTTTCAGGAGCAACGTCTTGTAAATGAGGAGCAATATAGTTCCAAGCCCCCATGTTTTGTGGCTCTTCTTGTACCCAAATTACTTCTTCAAGATTCTTATACTGCTTCAATACTTCGGCGATTTGCTCTTTAGGGAATGGATACAGTTCTTCGATATTAATTTGCTGAAGGAAATCAACAGATTCTTGCTTTTGCTCGATTCGCTCCGTCAAATCAATGGCCATTTTACCAGTTGCTAAGATAACACGTTTTACGCTAGTCTTTTTCTTTCCAAGCGTTTCGTTCACAATAATAGGATTAAAGCGACCTTCCGATAGCTCTTCTACACTAGAGGCAACTCTCTCATTACGTAATAGACTCTTAGGAGCCATCAGTACTAATGGTCGTACTTCGTCCATTGTAAGGAGCTTTGCCTGTCTACGTAGCAAGTGGAAGTACTGGCTAGCCTTTGTTAAATTCGCTACATGCCAGTTATTTTCAGCTGCCAATGTTAAGAATCGCTCTAAACGTGCACTCGAGTGCTCTGGACCCTGTCCTTCATATCCGTGTGGTAGCAGTAACACAAGACCA
Source organism: Paenalkalicoccus suaedae (assembly GCF_006965545.2). Classification (NCBI taxonomy): domain Bacteria; kingdom Bacillati; phylum Bacillota; class Bacilli; order Caryophanales; family Bacillaceae; genus Paenalkalicoccus; species Paenalkalicoccus suaedae. The sequence goes on along the minus strand of NZ_CP041372.2, from coordinate 1,736,113 downwards.
GATTTTTGGCCCCACTTCGCGCGACCACTTGAAATAAATTGATCAAATAGTACTTGCGCTCCGTTTGAAAAATCACCGTATTGAGCTTCCCATAACGTTAACGTTTCTGGAGAATGTACGTTGTATCCGTACTCAAATCCAACGACAGCTGCCTCAGATAGAGGACTGTTATGTACTGCAAACGATGCCTTAGCAGATGGCATAACATGCAAGGGAGAATACATACCCTCTTCCTTATAGTCATGAAGCATTAAGTGTCTTTGAGAGAAAGTCCCACGCTGAGAATCCTGCCCTGACAGTCGAATTGGCGTCCCGTCTTGGAGAATCGAAGCGAATGCTAATGTCTCGGCATGACCCCAGTCCACTTTTCCGTCTGCCTCTAATGCGTCCGTGCGACGCTCAAGGATTTTTTGTAGTTTCGGGAAAATATGAAAGTCGTCTGGGAAATCCAGTAGCTCCTTATTTAACTTCGTCAATTCTTCAGCCGTGATCTTAGTTTCCATGCCATATAGATTTGTTGCCACATAATCAGGCGGAAGCATTTTGTCATCAATATGCGTACGCTTTTTGTCTTTAATGTTCGTGAAATATTGCTCAAGTTCTTTCGTGAATGTCTCTCTCATAGAAGAGAAGTCGTCTTCTGAGACTACGCCGTCCTTCACGAGCTTTTGACCATACAAATTAAACACGGTTGGATGATCTTTAATTAGCGTATAAAGCTGTGGCTGAGTCGTCATTGGCTCATCCATCTCGTTGTGCCCATAGCGACGGTACCCAATTAAATCAATCACGATATCTTTATGGAATTCACGACGGTATAAATAAGCAAGGTGAATTGCTGCAAGACACGCTTCCGGATCATCTGCATTAACATGAATGACAGGAACTTCGAAGCCTTTTGCAAGGTCACTCGCATATTTCGTTGAGCGTGAGTCTCCGCTCACCGTTGTAAATCCAATCATGTTATTTGCAATAAGATGAATCGTTCCACCAGTCGAATACCCCTCGAGCTGACTCAAGTTAAGCGTTTCAGCCACAATACCTTGTCCAGGGAATGCCGCATCACCGTGAATAAGAATAGGCATTGATTTCTTTTTATCTTGTAAAGGGAATCCTTTTTGAGAACGATCGTCCTGTGCTGCGCGTGCGAGACCTTCTACAACCGGATCTACAAACTCTAAGTGACTAGGGTTGTTCGCAAGCGTTACTGTAACGCCTTCTTTCACCTCATCAATTTCTCTATCTGCACCAAGGTGGTACTTCACATCACCCGTCCAGCCATAGTTGAGCCCAACGGATCCTTCAGAAGGCACAAGCTCTTTATTAGGCGCATCATGGAACTCAGAAAAGATAATTTCATATGGCTTATTTAATACGTGCGCTAATACATTTAAACGACCGCGGTGTGCCATCCCGATCATGATGTTTTCGGCACCATCGTTAGCTGCTTCGCGAACAGCCTCATCAAGCATTGGAACCATAGCTTCCAACCCTTCGATCGAAAATCGCTTTTGGCCCTTAAACGTTTTATGAATAAAATGCTCGAAGCCTTCTACTTCATTTAAGCGCGTTAATAAGTTTTGTTTTACTTTATCTGTTACTTCAGGAAGATAATTTCCAGATTCAACCATCTCAAAGAGCCAGTTTCTTTCGTCAATGTTTTGAACTTGCTTAAATTCAAACGCTAACTTTTTTGTATACGTATTTTTTAAATGGGTAATTGCCTCAACGCCGTTCTTAACGGACTTGTATGGAGATAACAGCTCCGCTGGAACCTTATTTAGTGAATCCTCAGTTAAATTAAAATCTTCTAATTTAAAAATATCCTCTTTGACTTTATCTGTGACTGGTACTATATCTGACATGATATGACCGTTACGCCTAATAAAATCAGCAAGGTTCATCGCACTAATTGCTGTATAGTACGTTTCTTTAGATGACTCCTGTGTCTCTACAGGAAGTGCCGGAGAACCGTTTACTGCCTGCTCCTCGTACGCCCCCCACATATCAAAGAAAGCAATGATTTCATCGTCAACAGGCTCATCCTGCTGATATTTCTCGTATTGCTCTAGCATGTAGCCTAGGTTTGGTCCGTAAAACTGATCCCAACCTTCGGTCATGCTAATTGACTGACTACCCATGTGTGCAACCTCCAATGAAAATTAAATATGTACATTCTTCACGTAAAGCGTTTACACCGTTATTTTATCACTATCTAGGCTGTTCCTCAAAGGTTAGTTTACACAAAATGACCTTTTTTTGTGTGATTAGACGGATTTTACGCTAATTGAAAGAAATTCCACCCCATAAGGGCGGAATTCCGCTAATTCGTTAATATTCTCTTCCAAAACCGTTCCATTCTTTCCATAGCTTCATGTAGCTCGCTCATAGAGTATGCATAAGAAAGTCGAATAAACCCTTCGCCTAAAGGTGAAAACGCATCTCCAGGAACAACTGCTAGTTCTTCCTCTTCTAAAAGCTTCACTGCAAAGTCAAAAGACGATAGCTCAGACTCTTTAATCGAAGGAAAAACATAAAAAGCTCCGAAAGGTTCTTCGACTGACATACCAATCTCATGCAGTCGTTTCATAACAAAACGCCGTCTTTCGTTATACTCGCTTTTCATCGTTAGTGGATCCTCAGCTCCGTGTTTGATCGCTTCTAATGCTGCATATTGAGAAATAGATGATGCACAGCTTACGTTATACTGATGTACTTTTAACATGTGCTTAGCAATTTCCTCTGGGGCCATTAAGTAGCCTATTCTCCAACCCGTCATCGAATGAGACTTACTTAGTCCATTAATGACAATGGTCTTTTCGCGCATACCAGGGAATGTTGCAATAGACTTATGGTTAGATGTATAGCAAAGTTCTGAATAAATCTCATCTGAAAGAATAAACAGATCCTTTTGCTTCAAGTAATGTGCAAGCTGGGTAAGCTCTTCCTCAGACAGCACGACACCCGTGGGATTAGACGGGTATGGTAAAAAAACCGCCTTCGTTTTAGAAGTGATTGTAGATTCTATTGCCTCAACTGTTAGCTTAAACCCTGTCATAGTAGTATCTACATACACCGGTTTCCCACCACAAAGCCTGATAATCGGCTCATAGGCAGGATAAACAGGGCCCGGAAGAATTACTTCATCCCCTTGCTCAAGAATTGTTCTAAGCGCAACATCTATCGCTTGAGATGCCCCTACAGTGACGATAATTTCGGAATCTGCACGATACTCGAGGCTATACTTGTCCTGCGCATGGTGAGAAATAGCTTCGCGAAGCTCCATTATTCCTGCATTAGGCGTATACGTCGTTTTGTTTTGATCGATTGCACGCTTAGCTGCGTCTTTAATATGATCAGGAGTTGGGAAATCTGGCTGCCCAAGTGTTAGCTGAACGGCGTTCGGATATTGTTGTACTCGTTGGAAAAACTGTCTGATTCCAGATATTTTTAAGCTAGCAGCTGCGGGGTTAATTCGATGCTCCATTAGTCAAATCCTTTCAATTTTTTACGCAATTAAATATAGCGAAAGGCTTATTTCAATAGCATAAAGCATTATAGCAAAAATAATGATGATCCAATATGGATGAATGCGAAGCGTTTCTGTTTTTACATGTATGAGCTGCTTGACTGAATCTGATGTGAAAACGAGAAGAGCGACTATGTAAAGTAGCACAACACTTATGTCTAAAAAAACGGCGGAAACGCTTAAGTCTTCATAAAACAAGCCAGTTTGGCTTAAAATAACTTCACCAATGAGTGATACTACCTTTGCAAGGAGTAGCTGCGTAAATACGATCATATGAAGCCACCAGCCTACACGAAAGGAAAAAAGCAGTAATAGACCAACTGCTAGTAATAGCATCATTGGTCCATTTGTTATAATTTGAAGTAAAAGCCGGTCGTTAAATCCAAAGACTACTCCAATATAAAAGTAGTAAAGGGCGTAGCCCACCCCTACTAAACTAAGAAAATAGGAATAAATGGTCAAATATAGATGTGAGGTGGTTGGCATTGTCTATTCATCCTTACTCTACTATTAAGAAATCTGCTCCCGATTTACCTAATAAATAGGCAGCAATCGCAAACGCCTCCGTATGGTCACGCACTTTATCAAAGCCTTTTGGTGGCTCTTTTACTTGTAACGCATACTCGTCGCGAATTCTTAACGTTTCATTATTAACCTGTCTTAAAAATACAGATGCCTCTTGAAGACCATCTCTTCCACTTTGCATCACTTCATAAAAGGATACAAATCCATGCATGACTCCACGGTATCTAGTAGCTTTTACAGGCACTCCTGCTTCATGTAACCTAGTTGCATACTGCTCCCCTTCGTCACGAAGAGGATCAAACTCTGCTGTTACAATGAGAGCTGGAGGTAAATCTTCTAAATTGTCCGCTTGTAACGGAGATGTATAAGAATGATTCCACATCCACTCATCAGGCGTATACGAATCACGCGCTTTGTACATAACGGACCTTGATAATAAATAGTATCCACTATCATATGCTTCACGAGAAGCTAATGGAATATCTTGAAATGTGGTTAATGGATAGAGTAGCACCTGTGATGCGATACTTGGTCCATTGCGATCGCGAGACATCATCGACACGACAGTCGCCAAGTTCCCTCCAGCACTATCACCTGCAACACTAATTTTAGAGGGATCCCCTTTTAAAGACGCTGCATTATCTTGCGCCCAAAGAAGAGTAGAATAACTATCTTCTGTTGCAGTCGGAAAAACGTATTCAGGAGCGACACGATAGCTTGGTGCTATAACAATACTATTTGTTCGAGATGCTAGAGATCGAATAATATTGTTGTGTGTATCTAAATCTCCAAACCCTTCAAGGAAGGCTCCACCATGATAGTATATAACAATTGGATGGGGTCCGTCACCACTTGGCCGGTAAATTCTTGCAGGAATCTGCGAACCGCCTTGAACAGGAATCGTAATGTCTTCTCTAAGAAGACTCGGACTACCCGACTCGCCTGTCACAATTTTAGGTGGTCGGATATTAATATCTAAGCTCACTAAATTATTATTAATCGCATGTAGCACTACTGCCGTCTTCGCTGGCAGTCTGCCTTCATCTGTTTGTTGCCAAATAAATAATGTCATAGAAACAATCGCAACGCTTAGTGCAGATAAAAACGACGTGACGAATATAAATCTTCTTATAAACCCTCTGCGCTTCATCATAGATGTAGATCACCCCAGTAGAAGAATGAAAGATTATCTATATAGATAATGTCGATTATATGCAAAAATAATAATAGTAAAATCTCTCTTATACTAAGTATACTATGTTTTCTGAAAAATTGTGTTAATTTAAGATTACAAAATGAAAAAGTGTGGGAAAAAGTTAAATTATGTAGGAATAATAGGCGATTCGGTCTTAAGATTATCAATTATGGCGATTTTGTTTGCAAACATGTCAGTAAAGATCTCTCAACAACCATTATCTCAAAAAAATGTATGTATATAAAAAGTCGAAGGTAACACCTCGCAAGGTGTCCTTCGACCTGTTTTAATAGCTAAATATATTTCGTGTAATCTCCGTAGCCTTCTTCTTCTACCTGATCCTTCGGAATAAATCTAAGAGAAGCCGAATTAATACAATATCGTAATCCAGTCGGCTTTGGGCCGTCTGGGAAAACATGTCCTAAATGAGAGTCTGCTTCTTTACTCCTAACCTCCGTTCGAACCATAAAGTGACTTCGGTCCGTTTTTTCGATAATCGACCCCTCATTAATTGGCTTTGTAAAACTCGGCCAGCCACAGTTTGATTCGAATTTGTCCTTTGAGCTAAACAACACTTCTCCAGAGACAATGTCCACATATAGTCCTTCTTCAAAGAAGTCCCACAGTGGGTTATCAAACGGTGGCTCTGTTCCGTCTTGCTGCGTTACTTTAAATTGAATATCTGTCAGTTTATTTTTTAAATCCTCTTTACTCATTGTTTAATTCCCCCAATTTCGATTAATAAAGTCAGCTCGTCCACTACCTTTACGATACATATTGTAATGAAGCGGATTCTTTCTGTAATAATCCTGATGATACTCTTCTGCTTCATAAAATGGCTTTGCCTCTCGGATAGTTGTCGCAATTGGTTTGGTAAATTTGCCACTCATCTCTAAGCGACCCTTTGACTCCTCGGCAAGCTGTTTTTGCTCATCATCATGATAAAAAATCGCTGTTGTATACGATTCTCCTCTATCATGAAATTGACCACCCGGATCGGTTGGATCAATTTGTTGCCAGAATAGCTCCAGTAGTTTTTCGTACGAATAAATAGATGGATCATACGTAATTTGTACAGCTTCTAAATGTCCAGTCGTTTCCGAACAGACTTCTTTATATGTTGGATTTTCGGTGTGTCCTCCTGTGTAACCAGAAATAACTGATTCAATTCCAGGCTCTTGGTCGAATGGCTTTACCATACACCAAAAGCAACCACCAGCAAACGTTGCTTTCTTCATAAAATCGACCTCCATTTCGTCTTTCATTATACCATTTATCCCCTATATGGTTTATAAATATGCTTGTTCAAAAGGAGAAAAAGCCTCTTTAGACAAAATAACGCATATGTCTAAAGAGGCTTCATTTAATTAGATTCGATTTAAATAAGCACGTACATTTTTATGGGCAATTTTCTCGACAAGTGATCGCTCATATTTGTTTAAAAGTGCATCAATTAAATTCTGATGCTTTCCTGCATGCTCTAATGACTCTACATACGTTTCGATCCCATCAAAATCAGAACCTAAAGCAATACAGTCTTCGCCGCCGCGATTTAATATATAGTCGATATGCTCAATCAATTCTTCTATGGACGCTGTGTCGTCACTTTTACCAACGAAAGGTGGATTATACACAATCCCTATAATGCCCTTTGCTTTAATTAGGGTATCAATTTGCTCATCATTTAAATTCCGACGATGCGGATTAATAGACGTTGCATTAGAATGAGTAGCAATTGGATATGCTGCTGTTTTCATGACGTCATAAAATCCAGCAATACTTAAATGAGAGACATCAGTTAACATACGATGCTCGTTGTTAAATTTCACGACATCAAAACCAAATTCCGTTAAGCCACCACCCCGCGGCTCTCCGATCCCATCAGCCACTAGGTTTGCTTGATTCCACGTTAGACCAAACGAGCGCACGCCTAAATGATAAAGAGTGGAAAGTTTTACTAAATCCTGACCAATAGGGTCAGCTCCCTCGAGAGTAAGAACAGCACCAATCTCGTCCTCTTTTAGCTGATTGATTTGATCCCAGCTAGTTATAAAGCGTATTCCTGGCGCAGTCAACACGTGCTTATGAAAAAGATCCGCCTGCTTTAACGCTTCGTAAAATTTTTGATCGCTTGGAATGTCCGGCTCAATAAATATTGCAAAAAATTGAACCTTCACCTTTCCCTGCTTTAATCTGTTTAAGTTAACCTCAAGACGCTCATCATCTATAAAGGATGCGTCAGAAAGTTCATCTAAGCGAAGTAGTGCATCACAGTGTAGATCAATAACGTTCATTGTGCCCTCCTATTTTTGTGGACGAACCATTTTTTCTAAATCAATATATTCATCAAACTGGTCCGCAGTTAAATAGCCAAGCTCCACGGCCGTCTCTTTAAGTGTACTATTCTTCTCAAAAGCTGTTTTCGCAATCTTGGCCGCTTTTTCATACCCGATATGTGGGTTTAATGCCGTTACGAGCATAAGTGAATTTTTCACGTGCTTGTCAATAATCTCTTCATTCACTTCAATACCGACAACACAGTTATCGTTAAAGGAGATCATGGAGTCACTCAATAGTCGAACCGACTGAAGGAAGTTGTAGATAATAACTGGCTTATACACGTTTAGCTCAAAGTTACCTTGACTGGCTGCAAAGCCGATAGTCGCATCATTACCGAAAATTTGACTTGCTACCATTGTAATGGCCTCTGATTGCGTTGGGTTTACTTTACCCGGCATGATCGAGCTACCTGGTTCATTTGCTGGAATCGTAATCTCTCCAATACCAGAACGCGGACCACTCGCTAACCAACGAACGTCGTTTGCAATCTTCATTAAGTCAGCAGCTAATCCCTTTAATGCTCCGTGCACGTAAACAATTTCGTCATGACTTGTTAGCGCATGAAACTTGTTTTCGGAAGAGCGGAATGTTTCGCCTGTAATTTGAGAAATTGCTTCAGCAGTTATATCTCCAAAATCAGGGTGAGCGTTGATTCCTGTACCAACCGCTGTACCTCCGATTGCAAGATCACGAAGCTGTTCCGACGACTCTTCGATCATATAAAGTGATTTTTTGAGCATATGCGCCCATCCACTCATTTCTTGGCCGAGTGTGAGTGGCGTTGCATCTTGAAGATGCGTACGTCCAATTTTAATTACATGATCAAAAGCCGCTGCCTTCTCCTCAATCGTTTGGTGTAACTTTTTAAGCGAAGGAACTAGACGGTTTTTCACTTCTAATAATGCTGCAATGTGCATAGCTGTTGGGAATGTATCATTCGAGCTTTGCGATTTGTTCACATCATCATTCGGGTGAATGCGATGCTCGCTTCCTTGTTTTTCAAACGCTTCGTTGCTTTTATATGCTACAACTTCGTTCATGTTCATATTAGACTGCGTACCACTTCCAGTTTGCCAAACAACTAATGGGAAGTGTTCGTAGTTTTTATCAGTTCTTACCTGCTTACAAATTTGCTGGATCATCTCAGCCTTTTCTTTTTCCATATTACCGAGTGTTGCATTGGCGCTTGCACATGCTTCTTTTAAGATCGAAAATGCGTCTGTAATCTCTCTTGGCATCACTTCTGTGCCAATTTTAAAGTTTTCGCGGCTTCGTTGTGTTTGAGCTCCGTACCATTTATCGGCTGGAACCTGTACTTCTCCTAGTGTGTCTCTTTCTGTTCGAAATTCCATGCATAATTCCTCCTCATATGTATCACTAAAGCGCTTACGATGTTCATTTTACCATAAAAGATTCTCCCTCACACTTTCTTGCTTTATGAAATTTCATAAAAAATGGATAAGGATTGAATTTTCTGAATGATGTGTATATGATTAATAGTGCAAGCTATCTTCTTTGGAGGTGTTTAGACATGGAAACGTTACAACCGAAAAAGGGTACATATGCGTTAGAGGATTATACAAAAGCACGCGAATCATTCGACTGGAAGGACGTAGAAAAAGTCTTTACTTGGTCCAAAACTGGAAATGTAAACGCTGCCTATGAAGCAATTGACAGACATGTGAAAGAAGGTCGCGGTCAAAAAACCGCCTTGCATTATTCAGATGCATCTCGTGATGAAACTTACACATACAGCGAGCTTTGCGATTTAACAAATAAAGCAAGCCATATGTTTCGCGATTTAGGTGTGGATAAAGGCGATCGTGTCTTCATCTTTATGCCCCGTTCGCCGGAGCTCTATGTAGCATTGCTCGGGGCGATTAAGGTAGGAGCTGTTGTTGGACCGCTCTTTGAAGCATTTATGCAGGACGCGGTGAAGGCGCGCCTTGAAGACAGTGAAGCAACGATGATTATTACAACCCCAGACCTTGCATCTCGAATTCCTCATCAGGAGCTACCTAGCCTGAAAACGATTATGCTAGTTGGAGGTTCAGAAGAAATCGGTGGGATCAATACCGTGTTTTATGAGACGGAGCTAGAAAAGCACCCATCAGATGACACTGCAATCGAGTGGGTCGATAAAGAAGATGGTCTTATCCTTCACTATACGTCTGGTTCCACCGGCAAGCCGAAAGGCGTTTACCACGTGCACTATGCAATGCTTCAGCATTATCAAACTGCAAAATGGGTTCTTGATTTACAGGATAACGATGTGTATTGGTGTACTGCCGATCCTGGCTGGGTAACCGGAACATCGTACGGAATTTTTGGACCTTGGTTAAATGGTGCAACAAACGTTGTCCGCGGCGGTCGCTTCTCACCAGATGACTGGTATCACACGATTGAAAAATATCAGGTAACAGTCTGGTACAGCGCTCCTACCGCTTTTCGTATGCTAATGGCCGCGCCTAAAGATATTTTATCAAAATATGACCTCTCCTCACTGCGACATATACTGAGCGTTGGAGAGCCATTGAATCCTGAGGTAGTCCGTTGGGGCTGGGAGGTATTCCATCATCGAATTCACGACACGTGGTGGATGACGGAGACCGGCGGTATGCTCATTTGTAATTATTTAAGTGAGCCCGTTAAACCAGGCTCTATGGGTAAGCCGTTTCCAGGCGTCCATGCGGCGATCATAGACGACTTCGGCAACGAACTCCCTCCAAATGAGATGGGGAATCTAGCAGTTCAAACCGGCTGGCCTTCTCAGATGAGAAAAATTTGGAAAAATGATGCGAAATTTGAGGAGTACTTTGCCATTCCAGGCTGGTATATCTCTGGTGATACTGCTTATCGTGATGAAGATGGCTACTTCTGGTTCCAAGGCAGAAACGACGATGTAATCATGACAGCTGGCGAGCGCGTGGGTCCTTTCGAAATCGAAAGTAAGTTAGTTGAGCACCCAGCTGTCGCAGAAGCCGGAGTAATCGGGAAGCCAGACGAGATTCGCGGTCACATTATTAAAGCGTTTATCTCACTACGAGATGGCTACGACTATTCAGAGGAACTGAAAAAAGAAATCCAAACGTTCATTAAAACGGAGCTAGCTGCTCACGCTGTACCTCGAGAGATTGAGTTTAAGGAGAAGCTACCTAAAACACGTAGTGGTAAAATCATGCGACGTGTCCTGAAAGCTTGGGAGCTCGACGAGCCGACGGGCGATCTGTCTACGATGGATGATTGATTTTTAGATGATTTACTAGAAAGTGAATTGTACATTATGCTTAAGGACAGCAGGAATCGACGGTACGAGTCGGTTCCTGCTTTTTTATTGGGGTATTGGTGGAATTTCGGAATTTCGCTTTGGTTATCCGTTCCACGCTCTTGGTTATCCGTCTATTGCTTGTGGTTACCCGCTCATTCCTCTCGGTTATCCTATTGCCCCCTTACTTCTGGAAAAAGCCCCCTGCCTGATCTTTGGCAGAGGGCTTTCTTATCGCTATATTTTCTAAAATGTATAATATGGAGAGATCATAACGTAGACGAGTACGCCAGTTGCGCTGACATATAGCCAGAGCGGCATGGCGAAGCGGACCCACTTTTTATGCTTTGATCTGAGATCCTTGAAGCCTGTGAAAAAGCTCATCAGTGCGAGTGGCACAATGACAGCTGCCAACACAATGTGTGTGATTAAGATAAAGTAGTAAAACATCGCGCTGAAGCCACCACCGCCGTAGCTAGTTGATTCTGCCATGAAATGAAAAATGACGTATGATACTAGAAATACAGAAGTTGAGGAGAATGCGGCAAAGATAAATCTTCTGTGTAATACAATATTGCGCTTTAATATTGCGAGAAGCGCAAATAACAAGAAGAAAAAGGTAAATGAGTTCATAATTGCGTTAAGTAACGGTAATCTCGTTACCCATGTCGGTAGATCGCCGACGTAGCCTGGGATACCTGATAGTACAATGATCAATACGTTTACTACAATAGAAATGATAACGACTGTTCTAACATGATGAGTTACCATAGCATCTATCATTCGTTTCATGGTGTTCACTCCTTGCACCATCTACAGTTTAGATGGTGTCACTTCGTTGGTTTTAGAATTTCGTCTACTTTGTTCAATTTTATCGATGACTTCTTGCACATCGCTTGCTTTACTTTGAGATGTAAAAAGGCGCCGCTTTTCTTTTTTTAATGCACTGATAATGATTTTTTTATCTTTTTCAGATAATATCATATGTGATCCCTCTCTTCTTTCGACTGACGAATAACGACAATTAGCGTGTAAATTGCCATCACAACTAACAACGCAGTTGCAAGGTAAAATACCCCAGCGAGACCGTAATAGCCTGCGATAAGTCCACCTAAGGCAGGTCCGGTTACATTGCCTAAAAAGCGAAAGCTTTGGTTATAGCCTAATACCTCTCCTTGAATATCAGTTGGAGTAACGAGGCGGATATACGCGGCAACGCATGGAATTATCCCACCTATCGCAATTCCAAATAAAAATCGCAATATGACTAGTTGCAAATAGGAATCGACAAATGCTTGAGGTGAGTAAAAAATCGCTGCAGCAATCATGCATGCTATAAGGACTCTCTCGTGGCCGTGCCGGTCGCCTAAAATCCCTAAATATCTCGTTGCTGTCAAGTTGCCAAGCCCCGTGATGGAAAATGCGAGACCGGCAAGGAATGCAATATTCTCCCCTTCAAGAAGTGTGCCTACAAATAAGGCCAGCTGAGGCTGAATGCTAAAGGTCGCTGTTTGCACAATTAACGATAGTAGCATGATCGTCACAAGTAGCTTATCTTTCCATATAAATGCGATGACGTCACGCATCGATTTCCGAGCTTTTTGGACCATCTTCTTCGTGCGAATTTCGTGTACGCCCCAGCCTACTAGTATCGTCGCTAAACAAATCCCTACTGCTGTGATCGAAAATGTGTAAATGAATCCCACACTATCAGCTAACAAGCCTCCAAATAGTGGACCGAATAAGCCCCCAGATAACGTCCCCATTTGTAGAGTACCAAGAACTCTTCCTGCATCTTCTTTCTTTGTTTGTGCGGATATTAACGCCATGGAGGTTGGAATAAAGCCTGTGACAACTCCCATAAACATGCGTAAGAAAAATAATTGAAGCACACTTGTTACAAACGACATAAGAAATAGAGAGATGGCAACTCCAAAGCCAGTAATAAGCAAAATTTTCTTACGACCGAAGCGGTCTCCAAATCTCCCCCACAAAGGTGAAACGAAAAAGGCGACTAAAAACGTGATACCAAAAATAAAGCCGGACCATCGCTGGACATAGGCGTCGGAGAAATCACCTAGTGTCTCAATGTATAACGATAAAAATGGGAGCACCATCGTGGCGCTCGCTGCTACAAAAAAGTTCGCAAAGATTAGGACGGTTAAATTATGTTTTTGCATAGTATCGGCGAGCGGAGGCAATCATGCCTACCATTAAGCCTCTATAAAACGCTCTAGTTCCTCTCTGTGCTGCTTCATTTGGTAATACCCGTGATCATATAATGCTTCAAGTCTATCGCGCTTACGCTCTAATCTCGTTACATTGAACAAGGACTCAGGACGGATGACGAGCGCTTGTCCCTCACGTTCTAATTGCTCAATGTGAGCTAATGTATTGTTATAAATTTTGGAGCGATTTTGCACGATATCGATAAGACCAGGAAATTGCTGAAATTTTCTTCTGAAATACCACATTCCACGTTTGGCAGGTTTCTTTTGATAGCCTTTTTGCTGCGTCAACACAACCACATGTTTTTTATTCCCTTGTTCGATAGAATGGTTGATCGGAATAGGGTCACTTATTCCACCGTCTAAATAGGTTCGGTCTTTGTAAGTGATTGGAGGAGCTACCATTGGTAACGATGAAGATGCTCGAAGTAACAAGTTAAAGTCATGTCCGAGCTGTTGCTTTTCGTAGTAGACCGTATCGCCAGAAATGCAGTCCGTTACTCCGACATACAGCTTTTGAGGAGATCCAAAAAAAGCTTCATAGTCAAAAGGGTTTTCTACATTTGGGATTTGGTCAAAGATCAAGTCCATGTTAAATAACTCGCCGACTTTAAATAGTCGCTTGAATGAAATATACTCCGGATGATCGGAATAATCAATTGTTGTCGCTTTATTACGACCTCGCTGTCTCGAAATGTATGATGCAGCGTTACATGCGCCTGCGGAAACTCCTACTACATTCGGAAATACGATTTCGTTATCTAATAAATATTCAAGTACCCCGCTTGTGAAGACGCCTCTCATGCCTCCACCCTCGAGTACAAGTCCAGTTTCGTTGTTCATTTTGCTCACGCTCCTAGCATCATCTACCTTTATTTTAACGAAGTACTACGTATCCTTCAAATATTTTCAAAGAAGAAGCATGATTAGCATCACACGCTACGAACGCAAGAAAGCGCATCGAGCAGGGTTGATCATGCTCCGATGCGCGACGTAATTGTCTACTCTTTCTCAGCGTAATACATTAAAGCAAGTGCACCCGGTCCTGTGTGGGTACTAATAATTGGCGTTGTGTCAATGATTTGTAGCTCAGGAATAGTCGCCATCTCTTTAATCTTTTCCTTAAGCTGATTTGCAAGCCCCATTGCTTCTACCTGGGCAATTCCAATTCCTTTAATCACTTTACCTTTTGTTTCTTCTTCAATCTTTTGCGTCATAAATTTAATCATTTGCGCGTGCGTTCTCACTTTAGAAACTGGTGTGTAAACGCCATCCTGCAAGGAAGCTATAGGCTTTATCTTTAAGAGGGAACCAACTAACGCTTTTCCTCTACCGATTCTACCACCCTTCACTAAGTACTCTAATGTATCCACCATTATATAAAGGGACGTATTTTTACGAACTTCTTCTAAGCGAGCTAAAATATCGTCCATGCTATTGCCTTCTGCCGCTAATCTAGCAGCCTCTTTTACTTGGAAGCTTAAAGCAAACGAAATATATTTAGAATCGACAACTGTCACGTTATGATCAGACATATCAGCAGCCGTTTTAGCGCTTTGATACGTTCCGCTCATCCCAGACGTCATATGTATGGAAATAATCTCAGAGCCGTCTTTCCCAAGCTCGTCATAAACCTCTAAAAATGCTCCTGTAGAAGGCTGTGAGCTTTTAGGAACATCTTCTGACTCTACTAACATCTTTACATATTCTTTAGCAGTAATATCTACCCCATCAAGATAAGATTTCCCATCCACCGTTACAGTAAGTGGTACAACCTTTACCCCTAATGCGTCAAGCTCTTCTCTTGGGATGTCAACAGACGAATCGGTTACGATCTTAATTGTCTTTTCCACGTGAACACTCCTTTGAAATTATCTCTTTTTCTCGATGATACTATATATTGTGGTGCTTGTTAAGCGCTCTCTGTTAGATAATCGACAATTTTCGTTCATCTTGCATTAAATCTCACCAGCATTCCTTTACATGAAAAATGAGTTGTTCTCCTTTATCTCGAATAATTTTCTTAAGAAATTTGTCATTTGGTGAGTGCTTTATGATAAAATAAACGGTGCTGCAATCGAAGATACGTCCATTTTCACAGCAACAAAAAGGAGTGAAGACGTGTGACACACCAATTTGACGCGCCGTTTATAGCGATTGAAGGACCGATCGGCGTTGGTAAAACCTCTCTATCCACCATGCTTGGTGACTATTATCAGTTTCACCTATTGAAAGAAATAGTGGATGAGAACCCATTTTTATCAAAGTTTTACGAGAACATTGACGAGTGGAGCTTCCAAACAGAAATGTTCTTTTTATGTAACAGATTTAAGCAATTAGAAGATGTATATGTGAACTATTTAGCTAATGATAAACCTGTTATTAGTGATTATCATATTTTTAAGAATCACTTATTTGCAAAGCAAACGCTTCACGAGAGCCACTTTCAAAAGTACGATCGTATTTATTCTATTTTAACTGGAGATTTGCCAAAACCAAATCTCATTATTTATTTAGATGCAAGCTTAGATACATTAATGGATCGTATAAAACTTCGTGGTCGTGAGATGGAGCAAGCGATGAGCATTGATTACTTGAATCAGCTATCGCATGACTATCGCCAGTTTATGAAAGAACACGAACGGGTGTATCCTCATATTCCTGTAATTCGTATTGATGGGGATAAAATGGACTTTGTTTCGAAAAAAGAAGACTTTAACAGAATCGTTGATCAAATAGATGAAGGTCTAAAAAGAAAACGCTCGTTATTATAGTGCACGGAGGGAAATAAAATGGAAAAAATAGAACATCAATTAGCACCAAATTCATTAATTACGTTAGCTGGAACCGTAGGGGTTGGTAAATCGACGTTAACGAATACTTTATCTGATGCACTTGGTTTTAAACCTGCGTTTGAGAGCGTTCAAGGGAATCCCTATTTAGAGGACTATTATCAAGACTTTAAGCAGTGGTCCTTCCACTTACAAATGTACTTTTTAGCAGAACGTTTCAAGCAACAAAAACGAATGCATGAAGAAGGACTTGGGTATGTCCAAGACAGAAGTATTTATGAGGATGTTGGGATCTTTGCCCGACTTCAGTATGATCAAGGTAACATGACGGATCGAGACTTTACTACATATCATTCTTTATTTGAAGCAATGGTTATGAACCCTTATTTCCCAAAGCCAGATGTGCTCATTTATATAGATGGTTCGCTTGAGAGTATCATGAGTCGCATCGAAGAGCGTGGTCGACAGATGGAGATTGATACGCCACTTGAGTATTGGCAGGATCTATATACACGTTATAAATCGTGGATTGCTGACTTCAAAGAATGTCCTGTTCTGCATTTAGACATTGATCACTACGATTGTAACGATCCTGCTTCTATTGCTGAGATTGTGCGAGCACTCGAGGAGTTACAAGCATCTAAAGATAAATCTTACGTGAAGCTAACGTAATAATAAAAGGTCGAGACAAAGGCGAGTCATTTGTCTCGACCTTTTCGATGTAGACTAGGAATGGTACTGGTTATAAAAGAGGTAAGGTTATTCGAGACTGTTACTTTATACCAAAATAACAGGTTACTGCGTGCATGTGCCTATTAGTTGCGAGAGTATAGTCAATAACAGCGAGCGTGTGATCAATAATGGCATTCTACTGATTAATTGCTGAAGCCACGATCAATGGACAAGCCTCGTTTGATCAATTACAGCGAAAAAAGATTTGAACCGTGCGTGTCTAGTCATAACTATGTAATCTACGGAAAGAGGCTGGAACAGTTATATCTAATCTGTCCCAGCCTCTTATTAATTCTTATTCTATTTCTTTCTCCTCTTGCTGTAGCCTTTTGAGTCTTCTCTTGTAAACAATCTTAGATAAAGAAATACTTATTTCATAGAGTAAAATTAGCGGTATGATTACAAGAACGTCAGAGAGAAAATCTGGTGGTGACAGTAGTACACTTACGACAACGATACCGAAATAAGCATACTTTCTGTTTTTGTGCATTCCCATAGGTGTTAATATACCAATGGATGTTAAAAACATGACTACTAAAGGCATCTCAAACAAGAAGCTGAATGGTACTGTCATTCTTAATACGAATTGGAAATACCGATCCGCTGTGAACATCGTTTGGAACGTCCCCTCACCTAACGCAAGGAGGAAATTCAACACAATCGGGAGTACAACAAAATAGCCAAAAGCAAGTCCACCTATAAACAATAGGAACGAAGCTGGAATATAAACGGCTGTTGCACGTACTTCAGCCTTCGTTAAACCAGGCTTTGAAAATAGCCATATTTGAAGAACTGCCACGGGCAAGGTTACTGCAATAGCTAACACTGCCGCGATACTAAAATAAATGACAATAATATCAAGCGGTCCTAAAACCGCTAGCTGCATATCTAAATCCTTCGTAATCCACGCATAAATATCTTGAATGTAAATAAATACGGCTATAAAAGCTATGATAAAAACCGAAGCAATTATAATAATTCTTTTTCTAAGCTCGTCTAAGTGATCGACGATATCCATATCCTGCGACATAGAAAAACCCCTTTTACCTATCCAATTATCCTCTAAAAACAAAGGAAAAGCTTGTCCGCTTTAACAGGAACAAGCCTTCATCAATCTACTTTTTGTTTTGTGGAGTAGAATCATCGTCCTGTGTTAATTCTTTTGCAGAGTTACGAAACTCTTTTAACGTCTGGCCCATCGCCTTTCCGATCTCCGGAAGCTTTTTAGGTCCGAAAATAATAAGTGCAATGACAAGAATTAGAATTAATCCAGGAATACCAATATTACTAATCATATTTAACCCTCCTTGGCTCAGCTTGTGAACCTATTGACAGTTACATCAACGAAGAAAACGCACTCACAGTTTTCATGACCTTATAGTAACATATTAAAAAGGGTTGTTGCTAGTTAATCTTCATCTATCTGTAACAAAAGTGTGTCAATAGAGACTCCCTCACCGTACGCAATAGCATCTCCGTTCCTGACGTCTTCTCTTTCAACTCGTTCTGGAATAGTCTCTTCTATGACCTCAGATGTGGTAATAGGCTCAGATTCTTGAGAAGTGGTTCTATCATCCTCAAAAGTCTCTGTTGAGTCAAGAGGCTCAGGATCCTCTTCATCTATAGCTTCCTCTTCTGGACTAGGCTCTACCAAACTTTGATCCTGCCTCGAGCTATCTAGCGTCGTTAACGTCGGTGGTTCAGGAGTGATGATCGTTGTTAATGTAATCACCCACACACTGATTGCAACAAGTGCTGCTACGATTACAGCTATCCATTTTTTCATTTCCATCATCTCCAATTATGGTACTATCGAATTAAACGCAAACTTTTAAATAGTTATTATTTACTAAGGAGGTTACCCCTATGCATGCCATTATACTCAATAATTCTTCAAATAATCAAGTGATATATCAAAAGATAGTCCAAATTTCATCAGGACTTTCGTTGAATCCGCTTCCATTTTTTCTTGCTAACACTTCTGAGGCATCTTTAGCAAATTTAAAACAACAGCTACTTTCTAAATTAGATGTTTTACAAGGAATTATTATCCTAGGCGGCGATGGAACCTTGCAGCTCATTTGTGCCTATTTACACGACCTTAATCTTCCCTTTGGCATCATAAGGGCAGGATCTGGAAATGATTTCGCAAGAGCACTTCGCATTCCTAAGCATCTTAAGCATGCCTTGCAACGAATAGCGAGCAATTCACCTAAAAAATATGACACCCTCTATGCTTGCGATCGTCTAGTACTCTCTGTGTGTAGCGCTGGAGCTGATGCCTTAACTGCCAAAGCCGTCAATGAATCTCGGCTAAAGTCATTGTTTAACAAAGCCTACATTGGCCGTTTTATCTACATCTTTTTATTTATGAAAATACTATTCACCTATAAACCACAATCATACGATCTTTATATTGATGACAAAAAGCACTCGTTTAAAAAAATCTGGCTCTTAGCAGTTGGTAATACGCCTTATTATGGAGGCGGTGTCCCTATTTGCCCCTCTGCCGATCCATGTGATCAAAAAGCGACCGTGACAGTAGTAGACTCCTTATCACGAGCAATGATCTATCTCGTATTTCCTCTTGTATACATAAAAAAACACGTAAACCTGAAAAAGGTTCACGTGTTAGAAGGAGAAAAGATAGAAATAGTTACTGATACCCCTATTTATATGCAGGGTGACGGCGAACTATTACCCTCTGATAAACAAATTTCTATTAAGACTATGCCTGCTAACGTGTCTTTCTATTAAGAGTGAACGAATGTGAGACGGAGTTCTTTGCAGCATGGTCCCTTTCTATAAACGTACACTTATTGTTTCTATCTACTAAAATTACGGTGCTCGTTCTCGTCCCATACCCCTCTATATCTATATAGATGGAGGATAAGCTTCGTTCTAACTCATCTGATACACCAGTTTTAGGTAGTGATGATGCTTCATATGGCTCCGCATTCGCTAATGAATGGAACAAGTACCCTGTAAGGTCATCACCTTTAAGTGATTTACTGTCTGTAATCTTTGATTCAAGAGCTCTCATTTTTGGCCACTTATCATCGAGATTACCATTTGACATGGCGTGTACACCAGAGGTTAGTATGCTATCCAGTTCATTATGATTAGAGACATACTGTAAGCTAGTTATATCTCCATAGAGAAGATTAAACCCTGCGAAGTGCTCCTTCTCATTTAAACGAGCATAGAATGCCCGCTCATCTCGCAAATACGATGTTACTAATTCTCCTCTAGAATGAGGGAAAGAGGACTGTGCCTCCTCCCTTCTTACATTTGTTAATGTCGCTAGCTTGCCTGACTTTGTCATTCCAAGCCAAGTGCCGAGCATATCAAGGTCCTGACCAGCTAATATCCCATCGTCCCACCAGTAAGCATTTTTTGTAGGGCGATGTAAAAATTCGTCGCGATTAGAAGCTAAGATAAATGGGTATTCTGGGTGATGGTTTAACGCTACTCCTACTATACACATACTAGTCATCCCCTATCGTTTTGTTTGTAGAATATAATAAGCAATGCCACACAAGATAAACACAATAAATCCAGGCGCAATGGAGGCTGGCAAAAGTAAATACACAAAGAAGCCGCCAACAACAGTGATTAAAGCTATTTTGTTCATTGAACGTTGACTATCCTTTAAGTGCTCCACTTCAATCTTCCCTTTTTTTATCACTAAAAAGTCGGTAACAACTACAGCAGCTAATGGAATAATAAACGCTCCAAGTAACGAAATAAAGCTTTCTGCTTGCTCGACGATTCGAGGAAAACTACTTAGAAGAACAGCAACTCCTCCAAAAATTAGTACGCTCGTGATACGTTTTAATTGCGGAAGACTATTTAGTAAGCTATACCCTCCCGTGTAAGCGTTATTCACATTAATGATCAACATACTACAAACCGCCGCAGTAAATATTAATATGCTAACCGCAGTTCCAGACAGCGCGCTGACTTGAACGAATGGATTCCAATCGTTCGTTAAGGTTGCCGTGTACGCACCTAGAATGGCTGTTAATAAAAATCCAAGTGAATTACCGATATAAATACCAGTAAATGCATGCTTAGGTGATTTAGCATACCTCGCTAAGTCTGCAGAAGAACTTACGCCTGATACGTATTGAACAAACGCTAAGCTTGCATAAAATAACATAACAGAAACCGATGTTTCTGAAGAATGAGAAATACCTGTTGCTTCTTGGCTAGAAAGGATCCAGAGCATGGAGGCAATACTCATTAATAATATCGGCATAGATAACTTAGTGAATCGTTTCATTGCCTGAAAGCCTACTAAAGCAACGGTTACCATGACGATTCCCAAGCTCGCGGTTAATAGTGGCAATGGTAGTTCGATCCCAAAGCGAGCTAAAAGTTCACGTATGACGTAAGCTCCTCCAATTGTTTGCACGGCAAACCAATACAGAGAGGTTAACGTACGTATAGGGGAAGAAAGATACATCGCGCCTTTAATACCAAAAATCGAGCGCATTAAATACTGAGCAGGTAGTCCGTATTTAGCGCCTGGTATTGCAAGCAAGGAGACAAAGAAAAACGCGGTGACAGCTCCAATCACAGTTGATAATACTGCCATTTGGAAGGATAAGCCCCCTTGCATGACAGCAAGTGCAGGGACTAACATGTTGCCCGCGTTAACAGCTATTGCTGTTTGCATGACAATATATTCTGAAGCAGTCGTTGTTTTTGATGACGTAGGAACAGGTTCGAGACCAATTCGTTCTAATTTAGGGGCAATTGCACGCATAAAACACGTTTCATCCTTTCACGGGTACCTTTTCGTTAAAAGCCTTTCTTATCATATCTCAAATAGAGCGGAATTTATAGGTTCGTGCACGCCTTACCTGTAACCCTCATATTTGTAACAACTATTTTTTCGTCGTATACTTTTAAGTAGGATACTAAACGCGCCAAACCATTCTTGTTCGCTATGAGATGAAACCATTTCGAGAATACTTTCGTAAAGAAAGACGACTAGGCTTTTAAATGGAGGGGAATACGTTGATGAATGAAGAAAAAGATACAAATGAGCTAGTAAACTCGGAGAGTGTAACAGAGGACACGGATTCAAGTACGAATGAAGTTGCTCCTCAGAGAGATATTCAAGAAATTTTAAAGACGATCAACACATTAGGTGCTCGTGAGCAAGAAAAAGCCGGAGAATCACTCGAGGCTTTAAAGCGCCCAGTGACCGATATGATGAACGATCCAAATCATAACCTACCTGACCAGCTTTCAAAATTAAAAGAAGTAGTGTCTGAGCTTGAGCCAAATTATTTACAACAAGGGAAGTTCAAACAGTTTTTATCTAAGGTAGTTAGGAAAAGCCCTATTGATAAATACGCAAGAAAGTATCAGTCTGTAGAATCTGAGGTTGATACGATTATCGAAGCATTACTTCACGGCAAAGATAAGCTTCAAGAAGATACCGTAATGCTTCATCAGCTAAAAGATATCGCACGCGAGCGAATTCATGGATTAAATGAGCAAATTGACGTGGGGAAGGAATTAAACGTTCTTTTAGAGCAAGAAGCGCAAAAGGACGAGTGGAAAGATGACCCAGTCCCACTTCAAAAAGGGCAACAAAAAGTATTAACGCG
The DNA here is from genome assembly GCF_006965545.2 of Paenalkalicoccus suaedae. Classification (NCBI taxonomy): domain Bacteria; kingdom Bacillati; phylum Bacillota; class Bacilli; order Caryophanales; family Bacillaceae; genus Paenalkalicoccus; species Paenalkalicoccus suaedae. Next base: position 1,713,883 of record NZ_CP041372.2, on the reverse strand, counting down.
TATTAAAAATATGCAGCAGGCGGTTCTCGTTCTTCAGCAGTCACTCGCTTCGGTCGATATTATCGTTGAGAATAACGATAAGCTTGAAGAAGCTATTTTTAACTCCATTACGATGACGCGCAATATCATTACCGTAACAGCATCTATTCAGCTCTCATTAAGCAATCAGCGCCAAGTAATTGATGCCGTACAAAACGTAAATAAAACGACAGAATCTATGCTGTTAAATAACGCAGAGCTGTTAAAGTCCAATACGGAAGAAACACTCAAAACACTTGAGGAGCCTGCTATTGCGATGGAGACATTCCGTAAAGCTTATGAGGACGTTTACGCTGCCATTGAGATGACAGAACAATCAAACGAGCGAATTATAACATCCAGCAAGAAATTCATATCTGAAATGGAGCAGCTAAACTCGGAAATGGAGCGAAAGCTACTCAACTAAGGAGGAAACGAGGTGAGTACCTTGTCGTGGCGAGAAAAACTCTTGGAGCATCGATTTGTGACTCCTTTTTTACCAAATTATCTAAAGCCGTTGGATGATCCAACGCTTGTTAACGAACAAACGAAGGAATTCGTCTATGAAGCCGAGGAGTTTATTTCAGATCTAGCTGCGCTCTCTGAATTACCTCGTTTAAACAAAACCTTCAAACGAAGTATTCACGGATACTCGTATAAGATAAAAATAAAAGCAAAAAAGATCCATTTAGAAATGATCGATACACAAAAGTCTTCTTCAACGATTAAAAAGCGTTTGTTTATTACGATGTTCAGACGTCATATTAAGCAAGAGGGCGGAATTGGCAAGGTCGCTGATTCTACAATCTATTATCAGAAGAACGGTCGCACATCCGTACGAAACGTGAAACGACACCCAGCGTTTTTGTCGCTGTTTTATCATATTCATCGATTAGACTTGTCGATTTCTGGAGAAGACATTCCAGATACGGCTGTTTTATTAGAGCAGCATGACTCCTCTAAACCTCAGCCTTTACCTGAAGGAGAGGATCAGCTCGCTCTTTTAAAGAATCATTTAGCGGATGTACAAACTAGGTTCGCTTCTCTTGATCCATCGATTGAGGCTACGCTGTATCAAATTAAAGAAGCTGTCGATAGTTACGAAGAAGAATTTCATCTACTAGACGTAGAAGAGCGTCACCGTTTGAAGCGAATGATTCTTCACGATATTCCTAGTACCTTGCAAACCTATCTTTCTCTCTCTTCTGAAAAGCAGAAAGAATCTTTGCCAAAAATCATCCAGTCCTTTAAAAATATGCACAGCTTTTTACTATCTCAATCAAGAGATCTCGAAAAAACACGCATGGATCGGATGAATCATTTATTAACATTGAACGATTTACGCTACAAGCAGTCTGATAATAAGGGTACCTCTACTTCAGAAATGATGCGAAAACATCAGAAGCAATTTACGGACGATATGTAATGTGTAGATAAAAACAGGCTGGGACAAAGGTAAAACGACTTTTGTCTCAGCTTTTTTTATGGTTGTGGAAGCACGTGCTACGTAGGTAACTGAGTGAGGTGGTTGGTGTTAGAGTTCGATCCGTCGCGAATATCGAGGCGGGGCTCTTTTTTGCGCGGTTTTTTTCCCTCTACGCAGTCGTTCTTGATTTTCGCGCGGTTCTCCTCTATTTTTGCGCAATCCGTGCTTCAACTCGCGCAGTTCGCCACTTTCAACTTGCGCGGTTTTTCACACTTTCGCAATCGCGGAATTCCACCCTACCCATCCACTCAAAAAAAGAGTAACCAACTTATCACACATTGGCTACTCCTTTAAAATCAGCAATCGAATTATAAAAAACACTTTTTACATAGCTTTAAAATAATCCTGCAAATAGTCGTAGTCACCTTTTAGAACTAATACTACTGCAATAATATATTTGCGGTTACGCTCCATTGTTTTTCGACTCATATTTATCTTTTCCATAATAACCTTCATAGGGAGACGCTTTTTTTCTTTCATGTAGCTGACAATTGATTCATCATTTGCTATAAGTGAAGCAATCTCTCGCATATTCTCTCTTGCATCTCGATGTTTTGGACGTTGCTTTGCTACGTCAGAGAGCGAGATTTGATAGGATTTTAATGTTTCTTCTAAGTGTTCTATTTCTTCGCGTCGTTGTCTTTCTTCTAGGCTTAATAAAAATTGATCATAGGAGGCCTCAGCCTCTGCCATATTCTCTACGTTCTCTTTCTCTTCCCCTTTATAATCTAAGGAGATCGAAAAGCTTCTTCTCTGCTCTTTACGAATATAATCGATTACTCTTCGTTTAATAACTAGATTTGCAAACGTTAAAAAGGAGCTCCCTTTTTGTACACGGTAATGATGTATCGCTTCATTAAAAGCGATCAGTCCAACACTGAATTCATCATCAACACCTGGCACGATAAATTTTTTGCAAACACTCGCCACTACTTTACGTATATAAGGAATATATTGCTTTATAAATTCATCTTCCATTGTTTTTTGCCCTGCCTGGATGGCTTTTATTTTTGTGTATAGGTCATCTGTTGGTTGATGAGTTAAGTTTAGTAGCAACCTCAACACCTCTGTCATCTAAGTTATAGTAAATCATGCCCCTTTTTATTTCAGGCACATGTCACATAATACCGCGGTGACAACATCTAAAAGAGTGCTTATGTACCCAACTGCTAGTTACATTTGCGTGATACGAAGTTTACAGGAGTGTGACGACATCATTTTGTAACAAATGGTTCGCTCGATAGCCATCAACGTGCGAAGCAGGCTTTTTCGACAAAATTCTGTTACGTTATATTACATTTTCTCGCATAAAAGAAATGGGTACTAAGACTTAACCAGCCTGCTATCATAGCTAGAATCTCTTGCTCGTGGTAGTATAGAGGAAGATTATATTTTGATAATGAGGGATAAGTATGAAACGTGAACAAGCAACGAAATGGATTGGAAACACGGTTATTGTGGAAGAGGATTCGCATGGCGCATATATCGGCGTATTAAATGACGTGCAAGCAGAGCCTAAAAAGCCTTGGGTTGGAGTTGTTACGATTAAAGGTATTGAACGCGCTCCACATTTTTCGACAGACCTAACAAGTCTTAAGACGCTTAAGTATGAGAAAGATGAGCAAATTACGGTTCAGGGACGAAAAATTGAGCCGTTAGAAGTTCCAATTAGACGTTCATTCAGAGAATCGTATGCCTATGCGATTAAAGATGTGTATACAGAGTTATCAAAGGGTCATCAATTAGTGGAAACAAAGCTTCACACGCTAGAGCAGGAGCTTCGCAAATGGCAGGCAGATCACGTGTTATCGGAAGACGCGTATGTGTATTACCATGTTGTCCAAGACGGCAAGCGATTCTCGTTATATGACGAGGCAAAAGGAGAAGCTCTTTCTTTAGAATCATGCCCTTTCGAATTTGAACTGTTTGTTGATGGACAGTGGTGCTCTGCCCTTTACTCCTCCAAAAATGTATTTGAATTAACAGAGGGTAAAAAAGTGCGAGTAAAACACGGCGAAAAAATTCGTCTTAACAAAGGTCAATTTGATCCTTACCGAATCTTATTAAATGAGCTTGAGCACCCATCGTTACACGCACTTCAAGAGGGACTCACGTCATTCGGCTTAGGACATGAACATTGTGTTTATTGTCACAACACGCTATTAGAGCAACTACTATCATCGTCAAAGCAGAAGGAATTTGCTGGTGTGAATTTTATTTCGTTTAAAGATAAGGATCAACAAATACTTGTATTGCATCACTTTAAACGTCTTTTAGTAGAAGATGGAGAAGACAAAATAAACGATCGATTTGAGTTTACTTCTGATAATGGCGTTCGTTCCATTACCTCCTACGTATCTGAAGTTAATAAAGAAAGTTAATAAATGGAAAGACGCAGCCTCCTACTCGGAGCTGCGTCTTTCTTCGTCTATATCTACTGATTCAAGATGTTGAGTCTGATTTTCATACGAATACCAAGCGAAAAATCTCTCTTTTTGTTTATCGCTTATGTGAGGAAGATGAAATGTTTTTCCCGATAGTGTCGTAAGAACTGACACATGTATCGTGTGAAGCTGATCTACCTTTTGCAAAAGATGCTGAGACATATCCATAGTTTGAATACGCTTTTTAGGCAGATACACATCTGTCTTAGCAATCCCTCTAGAGCGCATACATAAGTAAGTTGTTTCTGTCGTAATACCTGCAGCTTTGTATTGCAAGTAGCCGATGAATGCTCCAGCTAGTGGAAGCAAGAACGACACGTACCCATACGGTAAAAAATATGTTGCTATTCCAGCAAGGATTGTTGGAATCAGAATAAGTTTAATCATATATCTGCGCATACTCTTTTTGGGGAGACCTTCATAAGATGGTGTAAATGCGAAATCTGATGCAAGCTCTCTAAGCAGACCTTCCACTTCACTCCTCTTACAAAGCGGCAAAAGAATGGTGGATTGATCCTCATCCTTCGTACCTCCGCCGGCGCTTTCTACGTAAACAGAGACAAAGCCAAATGGCTCTCGAAGTAGGTTTTGTACAATCCTTACAGCCGTTATGTTTTTCTCGTTTATCGTTAATGACCGCTTCTCCAATACGCCTCTTGAGATATGAATATCGTGGTCATCCTTCTCAACCTTAAACTGGCCATACTTAAGTAGTGTTGATACGAAGGTGAAAAGCCACGCTAGCGCAAGAACGGTAACAACAAAAGCACCTATTAAAAGTAAACTCGATTGAAATAGCCTACTTAGCGCCATTTCGAATAGCCACTCCGGTAAAAAGGATGGAGCTTGAGATACAACGGCCGCAATAAACGTTGCCGCAATGCCTACTCCGCTAGATGTAGCAGCTGCTATTAAAAGCCTTTTTACAGAGAGATCCCATGTATAAGATGGCTCTCGCTTTTCTTCCTGCACTTCTTCCACAAACGCCGGTGAGTACTGCTCTTTAAATTCTTTTGGTCCATACACGTCATCATCATTATGTTGCAACGGCTCGTTTGGATGAGCATCTAATGAATCAGTCACAGGCTTACTACCCCGCCTTAGTAGCATTGCTTTAATCTGCTCTGCTTCCTCTTGGCGAAGTGCTGTAATTTTAAACTCTGCCTCACCTTGACCGCCGGCTGTTTCGATACGAAGCTCGACTAGTCCAAATAAACGTTGTAATAGCTTTGCGTTTATATCAATACTTTGAATTCGTTCGCGTCTAATGTAGCGGTTTTTTGTAAAGAATAAGCCTTGTTTAATTTGTAATTCCTCTTCATGCACGATATATAAAAATCGCCACCAAAAGATGAGCCCACTCACAAGTGAGCTAAGTAGAATGAATGCAGAAAAAAATAGGGTAAAAATAGTACTAAATGTATTTGATGATTGCCCTACGATAAAGACAGCAATAAGAGTAAAAATAACCTGCTTTAAATTAGATAAAAATGTAATAAATATGACGGCGGGATGTTGGCGTTTCCAACTATTCGTCATCTGGATCCGCTTCTCTCGCAAGCTTTGCAATCTGATCACGTAATGAATCAGCGTCCACCACATCAAGACCTGGAATTTCATGGACGGTTGCCGCTGTCGAGACGGTTACAGTTGCTAGCTTATAATGTCTTAAAAGAGGTCCCTGTTTTGTATCAACATGCTGTACTCGGATCATTGGTATGATGACTCGTTGCACAATAAAAACGCCTCTCATAAGCTCTAGTTCATTGTCATACACTTTATATCGCCATTTCCGCCACTTTAATGGCTGTATATAAAATGTATTAATAATCATTAGGACTGCTAAAACACCTAAAATAGAAAAAAGAATATAAAGAGGAATGGTGAAGAAGATCGATAGTATCGCATAGATCCCTCCAATAATCGCAAGATAGATAACTTGCAGTGCAGACGCGATTTTCCAAACCGTTAGCGTTTTTTCAGCTAACGGTTGATCTGGAATCGCACGGATCGTATCCTCGTTCCATACTTCTGGTTCTTGCATCATTCCTCTTCTTCCTCTGAAACGTACTCGATTTCCACACCTTTTTCTTTTAATAGAGACAGTACTTCCTCGTTTAACTTTTCGTCTCTAAGTAGTCCTAGAGATGGCGCAAGCTCTAATACCTCGAGCTTCCCTCGATCCGCATCTTCAATAAGCTCAATAATGTCTGATAACTGTCTTTCCTCTAATTCTTTCATTAGTTCTTCCTGTGTCATGTATACTCTCTCCTTAATCGTTGTCAAACGCCTCGGTCATTTGCTTCCATACAGAACCTTTTGCTTTTTCTCCACTCTCAATTCTAGCTAATGCTAGCTTTGCCTGAAGCGCTACTTCAAATTCACTGTCTTCCTCTGCTTTCTTTAAAGCTGGCACTGCTGTTTCATCCCCAATTTCATATAGGAACATAGCCGCTCTCCATCGAACTAACTTATTTTTATCTTCTAAAGCTGCAATCATAGCAGGCATTGCCTTTGTGCTACTAATATCCGACATCGCATCACCTGCTGTACGTCTAACCGTAATCGACTTATCTGAAAGTGCCTTTTCCAAGTAAGGAATCACCTGTTCATCCTCAATCATACCAAGATAAATCGTTGCTAATCGACGAATCGATGGCTTCTCATCCTCTAGCGCTTTTTCGAGTAGCGGTAAGTCATCTAAGGATGGATCTATTTGTTCTAGCATCGCAAAACGCTTCTTCCAATCCTCTTCTTCAAACATCGGTAGCGTGACCTTGAGCCAATTTCTCTCCACTTTTTTCTTTTCTGGTTGCAACGCAGCATCCACAAGCTTATCTAAGCGTTCGCTCGTATAGCTTGCCTGTAGCTCTTCAGACACCTCATTTGCAACGTCCTCTAAAGCACCATAGCGTGGCTTTTGGTCCTCCCACTTCCTCATAAAGACGACGTTATCTTCATCTTTCGTTGCCTTCGTCACTGCATCAATAAACTGAACAGGAAGCGCTTCGCGATGCTCACTTTCACCGTCCGTCACCTTAACCTGCATTGGAATATCTTTAAAAACTTGAATTTGGACAGAAACTTCGCCGAAATGCTCATCCACCTCATGAGAATGAACATCTGCTGATTCTTCTCCAAATACTTTTCGAACGGCAGGAAGAACTTCCTTCCAGTCTTTTTTAGGATGTCTATCTACCGCAATAAAATCTGCGACGTGGTAAGCTCCCGTCACTCCGTCAATTGCTAGTATGTCCTTAATAAAATCAGGCGCACCTTCGACTGACTCTTTTGTATAATTATTTGCCGTACCTTGAGGTAAGGATTCACTCAGAGTAAATTTCATCGTATTTGGACTCGGTGTTGGTTCTACTGATATAATTCGCATCCAATATTTCCTCCTTCAAACTAATAAGTCTCTTCTATGTTATCATATCCAGTATAATCCCCAAAACGTCACGTTAAAAAGGAGACTACAGGAATGAAAAAAATCGCAGTGATATCTGATATTCATGGCAACATGCACGCGTTACAAGCAGTTTTAGCAGACATCAAGTCTCAATACATTGACGAAATCGTCGTATTAGGTGATTTAGCCTTTAGAGGTCCTCATCCAAATGAGTGCGTGGACCTAGTTAAAAAGCATGCGAGGTACGTCATTAAAGGTAATGCAGATGAATGGGCAGTTCGAGGTATTCACGAAGGTGAAGTACCAGAGCATGTCCTAGATGGCATGAGAACAGAACAAGCCTTTACGCACTCCCAATTAACAGAAGAAAATCTTACGTACCTTCACTCGCTTCCTGAAACACTAGAGTTACCTTTAACAAACAAAAAACAGCTGTTTGTTTTTCACGCTACGCCAGATAGTCTATTTGAGGTCGTGCCAAGTGACGCATCTAACGAGAAATTATTAAAGCTAATAGCATCAAATGAGCGAGCCAATCTGTTTGCCTATGGGCACATTCATGTTGCCCATCAACGGACGATAAATGGAAAACTCGTTTTTAATACTGGCAGTGTTGGACTTCCTTTTGACGGTGATAATCGTGCATCATACGCAATTGTTCACGCTAAAGATGATGTTCAATTAACACTAAGAAGAGTAAGTTATGATATTGACGCCGCTGTAGAAGCACTAGCTAGCTACCCAGCACACGCTATTCCATTACTTACTCATGTGTATACAAACGGCGCTTTGCCGAAGTAGCTTCACGCTTCCTGTAAAAACTCGACAACTGTAGCGACTGATTGGAAGGCATAGAGACGTTTTGTCGGCCTTCCATTCTTTATTACTAATAAGCAAGGAACACTTGTTACTTCCCACTCTTGTGCAAGCTCAGGTATATAATTGATATCTACTTCCCCAATAGGAGGCATGGATTCCATATGGTCTACGATCGTTAAAAACTTTCGTGCTACCATACATGTTCCGCAAAGTGGGGTTGTTAAAAATAACACGCACTCTCCTTCATCTTTATAAAGCTCGCTCACATCTGTTGCTTGTAATGTCTTCATTTATACGGTACTCTCCTTTTACTTTTAACGCAGCCCTAACTGCTGATAAATCACTTTCACTTAGCTTTAGCGGCAGTGCGACAAGCTCATAAACCCTTGCTTAATGGATTGCATTCAGAGCCCCTTTAAAATGAGAATTATAGCACGTCTGCAAGCGTGGTGTGCAAGGAGTTCTTCACTTGTTAATGGATCAACAGAAGGACCATCTGTTCCGATCATACTAATTCCTTTTTGCTCAAGCAACTCAATCGCTTCAACAGAAAACGCTGGATAGCTCTCATAATCATGAACGTGCTCCGTCGATTTAAACAAAAGCTTCGTTACAGTGTTGGGAACATCTGATACGCGCTCTGGAAGAATTTCTTTTACTCCAACTACATCAAGTACGAAGCAATCCCCACTAAAGTCATTGACGTCTCATATCTCGATTGTTAAGCCCGTTTCATCATAGTGATACGGTGCATCGACGCGTGTTCCGCTATGAGTGGACATCGTAATGATCGCTGTGTTTATAGTATCTTCGTTTATAATTTACGCACGTTTTCCTCTATTAAATGGCTCATCACCAGGCCATACATTCATTCCATTATGTAAGCTTTGTGAAATATCGATCCTAGACATTAAAAACCTTCCGTCAAAGGAATAAATCACAGTAGAAAAGCCGCTACTAGGCGGCTTTATTTGTTATTATTCATTCTCACCGTGCTTCATTTTGTACTGTTCTTCCGACCAATCATAGAGCATATTTACAAGTTCATCTACATCCATCGGTGCCTTATACCCTTGTTTAAACTGCGTTTTTTCATTGTCGTTAAGACGAAGGTACGAATTTTTTAACTCCTGGCTCATGTGTGCGACTTCTTCTAATTTTTTTCTGATTGTTTGTAATTCCATTTTTAAAACGCCTCCTCTTACAACAGCGATACCCATTTTAATCGCGTTTTAATCCTCTGGTGTCCAAGCGGAGACAACCGTTGCGCCAAGCGTATCCTTAAAGTGACCTAAAGCCCATTCGTGTCCCTCAGGGTTAAAGCTATCCACCGCATCCTCATGCACGACAATCGAAAATCCTTTATTGTACGCATCAACCGCAGTGTGGAGGACACAAATGTCCGTGCACACACCAACTAAATGGACTTCTGTTATTTTTCGTTCACGAAGCTTCATCTCTATTTCTGTACCAGCAAAGGCACTATATCGCGTTTTATCAAACCACTCGTAGTTGTTCGACCCTTCTACTAGAGGCTGAAGCTTTCCATAAAGCTCTCTGCCCTTCGTACCGATAACATTGTGCGGTGGGAAGAGCTTCGATTCCGGATGGAACGAATCGTTTTCTTTGTGAGCGTCAATAGCAAGAATCGTGTAGTCCTGTCGCTCCATAAACCCTTTCGTAATCTCTGTTAACCGATCCTCAATCGCTTGGCCTCTCTCGCCGCACGTAAGTTTACCATCTGGTGCGACAAAATCATATGTATAATCAATCACAATCAAAGCTCTCATAACTAGTACCTCCCTAAAAAATGAATGATCTCTCATTATTGTAGCATGATTTTGATTCCTGTCTATATCCGACAAAAATAGGAAGTGTAGCTTGTTTTCTTCCACGTATAGGATATACTTATATGCATACATAAAAGAGGAGCTGACTGTCGTGAAAATCAAATACAATATTATTGAGAAGTCTCAGGTTGCAAACTGTAAAGAATCGTATACGCTAGGTCAAGCTTTAGACGTTTTAGAGGAAAGTGGCTATCGATGTATTCCTGTACTAGATGAGTCAGAAAAGATGTTTGTTGGTAATATTTACGTCCAACAAGTTTACGAAGCATTAGCAAAACACACACTTTCTAAAGAAGATACTATTGCATCTCTTATTCAAGACAAGGATGTTTTTATGCAGGAAGATGCTTCCTTCTTCCGCATCTTCTCCCTCATTAAACGCTATCCTTACTTAGCGATTTTAAATGAAAGAGAAGAATTTGCAGGCATCTTAACCCATGCGAATGTGATGGCAATATTAGAGGACTCATGGGGTATTCAAAGTGGTAACTATACGCTAACTGTATCCACTCAAGAGTATCAAGGTGCATTAAGTTTATTAGTGGAGTCCATTCGTGAATACACGAGCCTTCACAGCTTAATGACACTAGATAATGAGAGTACGTTTTTCAGACGCATTATCGTAACTCTTCCAAGTGATGTCACAGAAGACACGTTAGAAAGACTAATCAACCACCTTGAAGACAGAGGCTTCCGCGTGTTTGATGTAGAAAAGATTTAGTCAGAGGGCATTTTAGGTGATAGAAACAGGACCGAGATTATCTCTCGGTCCTGTTTCTATGCGATTAGAGCGGAGTAGTGAAGTGAAGAGACGGAAAACTGTTAATGAACGCTTGCATTTGGTTAATGAAGCTACAGTTCCGGTTAATCGAAGCCTTTAAACGGATAATCAAAGAACGCATCCACCCTCCCCCAGCATTCCTTCACAAAAAAACTGGGACAGCTCACTCGCTATTGTCCCAGTCATCTTACATATCCTCTTCAACTGTCTCAATTGCCGTGACGCGTAATCCCTGATTACCCTCATTCATATAGTAATAACGAGTACGCTCAATTTGCTCAACACCAGCCGGTGATTCTCGGTCAATCCATACTGTTATACGCAGTCGTTTCTCACTATCATATTGATTTTCTTCTAGAATAGGATCCTCGGTATCGACAGCACGATCAATGATTCTTGATCCAATTAATTCTTGATGCTGCCTTCTCTCGATATGATAGCCGTGTGAATTTGGTACCATCAAAGGCTCCATGATAGAGAAGCTTTGCGTCTCAAGTGCTCGCTCCCAAGTATCTAAATAATTTTCAACAAGTGTTAAATAAGGTAACACGTCTTCCTCGTTTGTTACCTCTGACCATTCTGTATCATCGCTGCATGCTACGAGAAAACTAAATGATAAGATGATCATTCCATTCATAAGCCATTTCATTTATGCCACCTCTAAGCTGATTGCTCGTCAATTGTTTGAATCACCAATTGCAACGTATACTCAATTGACTTAACTTGCTCTTTAAACCTTTTTCTTTTAGTATCTTTTTGAAAACACGTGACAGATACCACTTCAAAATTTTCGACTAATTGATCAATCTGTTGTGCATGAAGATAAGCTGGCTTCTCTTTCTCAATAAGCTTCAACGCCTGTGGTGTCCACCATTCAAGCTTTTCATGGACACTATCAGCAAATGGCTTTACTGTCTGAAAAAAGTCTGCCTCTTCTTCTCCCTCTCTATATCGCATAAAATATTGTAGCGCCTCCTGATTGAGCGAACGAAGCTCATCTGTTGGTGCTTTAATAGTAGTCATGTCATTCACCTCAAAAGAAATTGTATCAGAAACTAAATAGACTTGCGAATCGTTTCTTAAAATGAGTTTGTGCTTCTTCATGATTTACATCTGTTTGCATCGTTTCTAGGCGATTAATCCGAAGCGATAGCTCCTCTAAGAAGCGGTTAATATCATCTAATTCCTTTCTATGATGTTGCGTTCTGATCGCATACGACTCATCGGCTTTCGCCTGAACTTGACGATCAATCGTCTCTAATCGAAATAAAAGCTTCTCAAGCTTTTCCTCAATAACACTTGGCTCCACATACTCTTGAAAAGATCTGCCTCGTTTTTGCATTAAAATCTCCTCTAATCTGCTCCCACTTGCGAGCTTCTCTTTTATCATGACTAGTTCACTGACGGAGCTCTCCGGAATCTCATAGTGTCCTGCTTCATTTTTGTTCGCATGTAGGCTAAAGCTCTTCATCCATCTCATGACTGTAGTAGGATCGACATCCAATAGTTGCGCCACTTCCCGCGTTTTAAAAACTTTTGTCATTGTAAATGCCTCCTTCATATTTGTTGTATCGTACTTGTTCGTGCTCCATCTTTTAAACTCCTACGTGCTTGACAAAACTAGTGCACATCTTACAAAAGTAGTGGAAAAATCTCTAAGTTTAGCAATTTCCGTCTCTAAAAGTAATTCATAGAGTAAACTCACAGTAGGCGTTTTTCCTTGCGCAGAACCCATATTATGCTCTGCTATGCGGGTAAATCGAGAGTGTGGTATGATATGAGATGCGCTTTAAAGGGGTGAGAATGTGAGTATCAACTATCCTAACGGAAAAAAATTTACGAAAAAGCGAATCCCTGAAGGGAAAAAAAACGTCTACAAAAAAGACGATAGCTTCGGCAATCGTGGGATGAGCTTTGAAGATGATATTAACGAGACAAACGACTATTATCTTGCACATGAATTTGCCGTCATTCATAAAAAGCCAACCCCATTGCAAATCGTTAACGTGCACTACCCTAAAAGAAGTGCTGCTGTCGTAACAGAAGCTTATTTCCAAAAGCCTTCGACGACAGATTATAACGGTCTTTATAATGGCTACTATATTGACTTCGAAGCAAAAGAAACAAAAAATAAAACGAGCTTTCCACTTAAAAACTTTCACGACCATCAGCTCACTCATATGGAGCGCGTTGTGAAGCATTCTGGAATTGCCTTTATCTTGCTCCACTTTGCCTATCATGGTGAAGTATATTTTTTACCTGCAGAATACCTACTCAGATTTTGTGAAACGATGGAGAGGAAGTCGATCCCTAAGGTAGAGATTGAGGAGCATGGGATTCTTGTAAAAACCGGCTATATGCCAAGAATTGATTATTTAAAAGCAGTAGATACGTATTTGGCTACTCGCAACAAATAGAAAGGAAGATGAAAGATGTCAGAAAATCTTTCTCGGAAAGCCAGAAAACAAACAAAATCAAAAAAAGAATCTGGCTCAACGAAACCTAAAAAAAGTAAAAAAGGGTTAGTAAAAAAATTAGCTATTGCGCTACTTATCATGGGAGCAGTTGTTATTTTAGCAGGAGGTATCACGGCATTTGCTATTATGCGAGATGCCCCTGAATTAGATCGTGAGATGCTTCAACTATCACAAGTGCCACAGCTACTCGATAGTAGTGATGAAGAATTTGGCTCGATTGAAACTGGAGAGACAAGACGTTCCGCAGACATTAGCGATGTCCCTGACGTTTTAAAGGATGCTGTAGTCTCGATTGAGGACGTTCGCTTTTATGATCACTTCGGCGTAGATCTACGACGCGTAGGAGGTGCCGTACTCGCTAACATCTCAAACGGTTTTGGTAGTGAGGGAGCTAGTACGATTACGCAACAGGTTGTTAAAAATCTGTTCTTTGATTTTGATAAAACGATCACCCGTAAACTGCAAGAGCAATACTTAGCAGTCAAGCTTGAGCAACAGCTATCGAAAGACCAAATTTTAGAACTTTATTTAAATGCTATTTACTTTAGTGATGGTCGCTACGGCGTTGTTGAAGCTGCTAATTATTACTTTAGTAAAGAGTTAAATGAGCTTACGATTGAGGATGCTGCTCTATTGGCCGGTATTCCTCAACGTCCGAACGCACACAATCCAATTACGAACCCTGAGCAAGCTGAGGCTCGTCGTAATGTGGTTATTGATCAAATGGTCCGTTATGAAAAAATTACAGCCGAAGAAGGCGAGGCTGCAAAAGCAGTACCTGTTGCAGATCAGTTAGACATTACGGATCGCGGCGGCAATGAATATCAATCATATATCGATCAAGTCTTTACGGAAGTAGAAGAAATTGAAGGCATTGAGTGGAATGATATTTACTCAGGTGGATTAAAAATCTATACAAACCTAGATCAAGATCTTCAGTCTCACGTGGAACGCGTGATGCAAACAGATGAATTCGTTCAATTTCCTGACGAGGCTTTTCAAGCTGGTATTACTTTAATGGATACAGAAACTGGGCAGGTTCGTGCCATTGGCGGCATGCGCGGCGAAGCCGAAGTTCAAATGGGATTTAATTTTGCTACAAATGCAAACAGGCAAGCAGGTTCTACTAGTAAGCCAATTTTCGCTTATGGTCCTGCCATCGAACAAAATCAGTGGTCAACGGGACATGTTATCGAGGATGAAGAGTACTTTTACGCAGATAATGAGACTCCCGTTCGCAACTTTAGCCGAACATTCCGTGGTCCTGTCTCTATGAGAGAAGCATTAAGAGACTCACTAAACGTACCTGCAGTCAAGGCTTTAGATGAAGCAGGAATAGATGCGGCCGGTGATTTTGCAAGTGGCATAGGTATTCCCGTAGATACCGTGCAACAATCATATGCATTAGGCTCGAATACCGTTTCTTCTTATGAAATGGCTGGTGCTTATGCAGCATTTGGTAATGGTGGAACATACAACGAACCACATACCGTGCGTAAAATCGAGTTTCCTGATGGACAGGTAATCGAAGTAACACCTGAGCCAGAGGTAGCTATGCAAGACTATACAGCATTCATGATTTCTGACATGTTAAAGGATGTTTTAACAGATGGTACCGGCACGCGTGCTGCCGTTTCCGGAGTACCGATCGCTGGTAAGACAGGATCAAGTAACTTTGATAGTGAGACACGTGAACGGTTAAATTTAAGTCCTGATGCGAACGTGATTCCTGATGCGTGGTTTGTCGGCTACTCGACGGATTTAACAGCAGCTGTTTGGACGGGATATAGCAACAACTCCGATGGTGTGATTGACCGGGATAATAATGAGCATCATATTTCACAAAACCTTTTCCAGTCTGTCATGGAGTACGCACATGAAGGATTAGATACAGCAGACTTCTCTCAGCCCGACTCTGTCGTAGCTGTCGAAGTCGAGCGCACTACTGGTTTGTTACCTAGTGAATTCACACCTTCAAGTGAAATAACAACAGAATTCTTTGTACGAGGCACAGAGCCAACACAAGTATCAGAGGAATTTGAAATTGATGTCGAGCCAGAACTAACTGGTTTAAATGCGGATTACGAAGAAGAGACGACTTCTATCTTCGCTTCATGGGACTTCCCAGATGAGTTACGCAGTGACTACTCCTTCCGATTAGAAGTTGGAACGAACGGTTCTTTCCAAGAAATTGATACGTCGAAGGATTTACAGTATCGTTTAACTGGAGCTGAACCAGGAGTGACGTACACGATTTCTGTAACAGTTGTATCGGATGAAGATGGATCTGAGCCAAGCTCGCTCTCGGTCGATGTAACAGTACCAGAGGAAGAGCCTGAAGAAGAAGAACTTAACGAAGAACTAAACGAAGAAAATATGGAAGAAAATAATGAAGAGGTGCCCGAGAATGAGGGCAACCAAAATGAAGAAAACCAAGGTAATGAGGAAGAGAACCCTGGTAACACGAATGAGCCCGGAGCTGGTAATCCTGGCGGCGGCAACGGTGGAGGAGCTGGCAATGGTGGCTCCGATGGCGGTTCTGGTAACGGCGGTAACGAAAATACCCCACCAGAAGAGACACCTCCTCCAGAGGATGAAGGAAACGCATCTACTTCGGATACGAATGAGGATCCAGAAGCATCTACAAGTGATGCTAACAACTCAAATGTATCGACAAGTAGCCAGAACAATAGTAACAATAGTACAAACAACGAATAATCAAAAAAGCGAGGCAAGAGATCACGCATGTGATCATCCTGCCTCGCTTTTTGTATCGTTAACGCACTATAACAGCAGACTTCTTTTTTGTTTCATCAAGCATTCCTTTAAACGTTCGTAGGCTTGAAAAATGGCTGCGGTTTTGTAAAACGTAAGACAGCCTTTCGTGATAGTTTAAAGGCTCACACTTTTTATGATTATTAAAAAGCTCTTCAACAGTTAGTCCTGAAACATCTTTTTTTTCTAAAAGCAATAGAAAAAGGTCAAGCTCAATAACAGCGCGCTCTAATTGAAGTGAATACGCATTAAGATCTTGCTTTAATAACATACCAAGCTCAACCACTTTACTATTCATCCTAGTAAAAAAGCTAATTCTAGCATCCTTTAAAGTAGAAGAAAACTCAAACTGACTTAGTACTTCTTCAAACGTTGATTTATTTACTAAGCGCCAATTCTCCATGAATCTACCCCGTCACCTTCACTCGTTTCTTTCCCTCACGGCAAAGATCTAATAAAGGGCACTCGGTGCATCTTGGCGACTGAGCCTTACAGTGATATCTGCCAAAAAAGATCATACGATGATGCGTATCAGACCACTCATCTCTAGGGATTTTTCGCATAAGGGTCTTCTCTACTTCTAAAACAGAGTCCTTCCACCTGCATAGAGCAAGACGTTTACTTACTCTTTCTACGTGCGTATCTACGGCTATGGCAGGCTCACCAAATGCTACTGAAGTCACGACATTTGCTGTCTTTCGACCAACACCAGCAAGCTTTACGAGCTCATCTCGCTCCTGTGGAATCACGCCACCGTAGTCATCAATTAAAGACCTGCAAAGTTTTTGAATATTTTTCGCTTTACTGCGAAATAAGCCAATTCGTCTAATATCCTGCTCTAGCTCCTCAAGTGGCACGGATAAGTAATCTTCTGGCGTTTTATACTTCTCAAATAATCCTGGCGTCACCTTGTTTACTAATGCATCTGTCGCTTGTGCAGAGAGTAAAACAGCAATCGTCAGCTCAAATGGATTACTATGCGTAAGCTCACACTCAGCGTCAGGAAACATCTCCGTCATCGTATCTAAAACATGTCTTATTTGTACCTTCGTAAGCACAGCTATCTCCCTCCCTCAAGCCAATTGTAGCTTGGTCTTGGTTTAGCCTGTCCAACTTTAGGAGCCTTTTTTCTAAAGTTTGCACTGTGCTCTTTCGCATCCCCAGTTGTTCGTATGTTTTTTCGCTTCCATTCGTGCAGGATGCGGTCAATATAGCGGAAGTTAAGCTTCGACGATAGCACGGCCTCTCGAAGAGCGGCCTGAATCATCGTCACATCGTGCTTATCATCATCTAACCACATGGAGATCATCTCTGCCTCCATTGGTGTTAAAGGTCGTGCAAATTCCTCTTCAAACGACTGGAATAGCTTTCCTTCAAGCTCCTTCGTTGAGGTTGCAGTCTTCTCTTCCTGCTCCGCTGCAGCGAGCTCATACATTCGCTCAAACAGTGGAGCTATTTGAATTGTTTCTTCGATCTTATCTGCTACCTGCTCTTCAATTTTTATGAACTGACTTTTTAGCAGTTGCTTTAGTACCGTTGTACATTCATTCTCAGTTAACGTCATTCTTTCACACAAATCAGTTGGTGTTGGGAAAAAATGATTCTCGTGATGAAACTGATGAATGTGCAATAGCACTAAAAATTGAGAGTCTGTCAGTCCTAGCTGCTTATAGGAACGAAAGAATACTCCTGGAAGGGTGAACGGTGCTTCCGTGAATAACGATAGTCCTTTCTTCATCATGATCTCTCTCTTTCTAGGTTAGTTACCTTCTTTAGACAGAAAAGGGCTGTCTCAAAAAAGATGAGACTGCCCAAAAATATAACATCAACCAGCTATTAAGGGTACAGACGATTTAATAAACGTGGGAACGGGATTGTTTCGCGAACGTGCTCCGTACCACTAATCCATGCGACCGTGCGCTCTAAGCCAAGACCAAATCCAGAGTGAGGAACAGATCCGTAGCGACGAAGGTCTAAGTACCAACCGTACGCATCCTCTGATAGGTTATGCTCATCATAACGCTCTTTTAGAAGCTCTGCATCGTCAATTCGCTGACTTCCACCAATAATTTCTCCATAGCCTTCAGGAGCAATTAGATCGGCACATAAGACAACGTCATCACGCTCAGGATGAGGCTTCATGTAGAATGCTTTAATGTCCTTTGGATAGTTTGTAATGAATACTGGCTTGTCATGTGCTTCTGCAATAGCTGTTTCGTGAGGAGCTCCAAAGTCTTCTCCCCACTCGATTTCATAGCCTTTTTCCTGTAAGAAAGAAATCGCATCATCATAAGATATACGTGGGAAGGGCGCTTTAATTGCCTCAAGCTTCGCTGTATCACGCTCTAACGCTTTTAGCTCCTGCTCACAGTTCTTTAATACAGATTGGATAATAGACGACACATAGTTCTCCTGTACTTGCAGGCTCTCTTCGTGGTCCATAAATGCCATCTCAGGCTCAATCATCCAGAATTCGATTAAGTGACGACGTGTCTTTGACTTTTCCGCACGGAAAGTAGGACCAAAGGAGAATACTTTGCCGAGCGCCATCGCAGCTGCTTCCATATACAGTTGTCCACTCTGAGAAAGGTACGCATCCTCATCAAAATATTTCGTGTGGAAAAGGTTTGTCGTTCCTTCCGCTGAGCTTCCAGTTAAAATTGGAGGATCCACTTTAACAAATCCTTGTTCGTTAAAGAATTCGTATGTAGCGCGAATGATTTCGTTACGTATACGCATGATTGCATGCTGTCTCTTCGAACGTAACCATAGGTGGCGGTGATCCATTAAGAACTCCGTTCCGTGCTCCTTAGGAGTAATTGGATAATCTACAGCTTCATGAATAAGCTCGATACCTGTTACCGTAAGCTCAAAGCCAGACGGTGCACGATCATCCGCGCGTACGATACCCGTTACGTATACAGAGCTTTCCTGCGTCAATTCTTTTGCAAGCTTAAATGTTTCTTCCCCTACCTCTGCTTTTACGACAACTCCTTGTATGAAGCCCGTGCCGTCTCGTAGCTGAAGGAAGGCAATCTTTCCGCTTGAACGTTTATTTGCTAGCCAGCCGCCAATCGTTACTGATTGTTCGACGTGTTTACCAATCTCTTTAATCGTAGTTTTCACAGTATAACCTCCGCGTTTCTATATCAAGTTTCGTCTTTTATTATAGCGAACCTTTTGTCTTTTACAACCTATTGATAGCTTTTTACAAAGCTTTCAATACGGCTCAGTGCTTCTTCAAAGCTTTCTAGGTTTGTTGCATAAGATAGACGGATATTATCGTCAGCTCCAAATCCGCTTCCAGGAACGACAGCTACCTTTGCTTCTTCTAGTAGCGCCTCTACCCATTCATCCGTCGTATTATATGGGCTCTTTTCGACAGCTTCACGTACGTTAGGGAACAAGTAAAATGCTCCTGTAGGCTTTAAACAAGAGAATCCGTCAATTGCTTGAAGCTTTGTGTAAACCGTATTTAATCGTTCTTCGAATGCTTCACGCATCATTTCTACAGAGCCATCCTCTTTCGTATAAGCAGCAATCGCACCATGCTGAGCCATTACAGCAGGGTTAGATGTCGTATGGCTTGCTAAATTCGCCATCTTTTTAATAATATCCTTGCGACCAGCTGTATACCCAATTCTCCATCCTGTCATAGAATGAGATTTAGACACTCCATTGACCACTAACGTTAATTCCTTCAGCTCCGGTGAAATCTCCGCGATCGAGACGTGCGTTGCGCCATCATACAAAAGCTTCTCGTAAATTTCGTCAGATACAATTAAAATGTTGTGATCGATACAAACTTGACCAATTGCCTCAAGCTCTTCTCTCGTATACACCATACCTGTTGGATTAGAAGGCGAGTTGATAATAACAGCTCGAGTTTTGTCTGTAATAGACTGCTTTAGTTGCTCGGGAGAAATTTTAAATGAATTCTCCTCTTTCCCCTCTACAAAAACAGGAACTCCACCAGCGATTTTAACTTGCTCTGGATAGCTTACCCAATAAGGAGTTGGAATGATCACTTCATCATCATCTTGCAAAATTGTTTGGAAGATAGATGATAGTGCATGCTTTGCTCCTGTAGACACAATAATTTCATCAGCAGCGTAGTCAAGCCCTTGATCGGTTTTGAATTTCTCAATGATCGCTTGTTTTAATGCAGGTAGTCCTGCGGCTGGCGTGTATTTTGTCGCACCAGCAAGCATAGCCTGATAGCTTGCTTCGATAATATATGTTGGTGTATTAAAGTCAGGTTCTCCTGCGCCTAGTCCAATTACGTCATGACCAGCGTCTCGAAGCTCCTTCGCTTTCGCCGTAATCGCTAGTGTAGTGGATGGGGTGATTGATTCTACTTTTGGAGAAAATTTCATGTTTACAGCTCCTTTAATTAAGATGGATTTTTAGATAACTGGTACTGACGCAAGTAATCTCCGGATTCAAAATCAATAAAGTAGTAGCCTAATCGATTTTGTGAATCCTCGTAGTGAATCTCATAAATAGGAACAGAGGAAATAGCGCCAAGCTTTACAGATCGAACTTCCATGATGTCAGCGTCGACACGCTCTAGCGCTTCTTCTGCCGTTAGTCCATCTGCATGAGCAAATGCAAAGATCGTAGGCTCGCGCTGTTCTGCTTCTTCCAAGCTAGCTTCCTCATTAGCTTCCTCTACTTCATTTGATACCTCATTATCCATATTATCTTGGATTTCGATATCTTCATCTGTCTCATCAATAAGCTCTTCCACCCAAATATACGTGGGCTCTCCTGCAACTACTGCATCAATGACCTGGTAAGGTGTCGTTCCATGATAAAACACAATATCTGTCACTTCATCAATCTCATAGGATGCCTGAGCAAGGCGCAGCGCCTCGTTTTCTCTAGCTTCTAAAGGTGAATTAGCAAGGTTAAAAGTACTATAAACTCCTGCTCCAACTAATACGACTAGTATAATCGCGATAGCGATAATCCATGCTTTCATTCGTTACTCCTTACGTCTCATAGATCGAAAAAATCATTTGATCCTTATCCTTCTCATCAAGCGAAAGACCAAACATCAAATCACGATCCTTAAGCGTTCTATTTAGGGCATCTACAAGTTTATACGTATCCTCATGCTTCGCGACCTTGACTGTGCTCAGCAAACGGATTTTATCATTCTCCATAAACAGTCTCCTTTCGACCTTATTAACCTATCTTACCATAGGATTACATGAGCTTGGACAGCTGATTTCGACAATCTGCAAGAACCTTTTCTTGATCAATTGTCGTAAGCTGCTGATCCTTCATGACCTGCTTCCCGTGAATAAATACATCTGTCACATCTGTGCTTTTAACGGCATAAACAAGATGGGAATGCATCCGTTCATTTGGGAAAAGATGAGGCTTATTTGGATCAATTAAAACAAAGTCTGCTTTATAGCCTTCTTTTATCACGCCTGTGTCAGACAAGCCTACTGCTTTTGCACCTTCAGAAGTAGCAAGTTTAAACGCCTGATTTGCCGTTATCTTAGTTGGATCCATTGCAACACCTTTATGAACGAGCGCTGTCATTCGAAGCTCTTCAAACAAATCAAGGGTATTATTACTTGCCGTTGAGTCTGTCCCTAGACCAACCGTTATCCCCTTTTCTAGCATAGCAGGAAGTGGAGCAATTCCTGATCCCAGCTTTAAGTTTGAGATGAGATTATGAGATACTCTGACATCATTTTTTGATAGAATCTCAAGCTCCTCCTCTGACGCATGTACAACGTGCGCGAGAAGTGCTGGCTGTTCAAAAAAGCCGATCGATTCAAGCTGCTTAATAGGATGCATCCCAAATTCTTTATACGAATCTTCTACCTCTTTATATGATTCTGCGCAGTGCGTGTGAAGAAGGATGCCTCTATTATTCGCAGCATCGGCGATACGCTTTAAAAAATCAGGTGGGCACGTGTAAGGCGCGTGAGGTGCTAAAACGACGGAAACCCGTCCATTGTCTGCACCGTGATACGTATCATATAAGGATAAAGAGTCTTGAAGCTTTTGATCCTGTTCTTCTTTTGAGCATAGACCAATCATTCCTCTCCCCAACACTCCCTTCACACCTCGATCAAGTATGAGTTCTGCAACATCTGGCATGGCTAAATGATAAAAGTCTAAAAAAGTCGTTGTACCTGAGCGAATCATTTCGATCATGCTTAATTCTGCAGCTGCTAAAACCGTCTCGCGGTCAAACTTTGCTTCATTTGGCCACATAACTGTTTGTAGCCACGTTTGCAGTGGAAGGTCATCTCCTGCCCCTCTCAAAAAAGAGCTGCCGATATGACCGTGTGTATTGATAAGACCAGGAATAAGCCATTTCCCTTTCCCATCGATCTTAAGAGCTCCTTTCATCATTTCTCTTGATACATCACCTTTTCCGATCGATTGGATCGTGTCATCCTTTATCGTCATGTACCCATAAAAAGGAGCCTCTTCGCCATATATGGTCACGTTATGAATGAGTGTTTCCATGCGTTACCTCCGATGCTTGTAAAAATGTAGCCAGCTCGTCTTCAATATCTGCCATCGATTTTTCTCGAAGTGGAACAGGAAGAGACCTCACAAACTGTGAGCCGTACCTTGTTGTTACAATTCGTCTATCTAATACGATGACAGCGCCACGGTCTGTCTTTCTACGAATTAACCTGCCGAATCCTTGTTTGAAGCGTAGGATAGCCTGTGGCAAAGCTAGCTTCATAAAAGGCGATGATCCGTTTTCTTTAAAACGATCAGATTTAGCTTGGAAAACAGGGTCGTTTGGCGGACTAAACGGTAGTCTGGCCATAACAAGTACACTTAAATCCTCGCCAGGAATGTCTACACCCTCCCAAAAGCTACTAGTACCAAGTAAAATGGCTTTATCTACCTGCTGAAAGTTCTTCGTGAGGCGTGTCCTACTTCTAGAATGAATACCCTGTCCGATGATCGTATATGTTTCATCCAATAAATCAACTAAAAGCTCATGCGCTCGTCTTAGCATCTCATAAGAAGTAAATAATACGAGCATCTTTCCCTCTGATGCCTGGGCGATCCGGTAAACCTGTAACGCTAACGCCTCCACATACGCTTGATCTCCCACTTCTTGAATCAGTGGCATATCCGTTGGAACATAAAGCTTTGCTTGATCCTCCCAATTAAAGGGCGATTCAACCTGCTTCGTCACGACATCAAAATCAAGCAGTCCTAATGTTTGCATCATATAATCAAAAGATTTATTCACCGTGAGCGTCGCCGACGTTAATATGACGCGTTTCTTTTTACGAAAGAAGCTGTCCGCAAGTAGGTCCGACACGTCCACAGGGCTCGTATAGACGACACCAGACTGCTTAGGGCCTTTCCCATCCACTTCTAGCCAATACACCGTACCCTCTTCTATTTGCAAGAAAATACTCGTGAACAGGGCATACACGTCTTCAAGATCACTCAAATAGCGGTTAAATTGATCGATCTCACGCTGGAAGCTTTGTTTATTTTGGTCCGTATCAAGGAGTTCAGAAAGCTCTATCAACTCGTTTATACTCTCACGTAAAATAGCGTCGCATCTACGTGCAATATCATCGACACCTGTCCAACTTGCCTCTGTTTTGTGAATAACCTTTGAATTACGTCCGGTGTCTTCCTTACCCACTTTCCCTCTCGTACCATACTGATAAAGCTTATAGTAAAGGTCTGCCCACTCCTGTTGCACATCCTTTAAGCGCTCAATGACATCTTGGTAATGAGGGATTTCTCGATGAAGCCATGCTGTAAATAGAGATTCCTTTACTGTAAACTGATTGATCACTTGAGCAAGTGCCGCATAGTCTAACCGTTTACCGAACTGCTTCGTCGCAGTCTCTTCTAGATGATGTGCCTCATCAATAATAATCGTTTCACTTGAAGGGATCACCTGGTGACTAAGCGTCACATCCGTTAACAATAAAGCATGATTCGTAATGATCAAATCTGCGTGCTTCGCCGCAAGCTTAGCGCGCTGATAAAAGCATCGCGAGAACCATGGTGATGATGGATCGATACAAGCTATACCATCACTTTGTAGCTCACTCCAAAGCCTATCCGAAGACGAAGCTAAGTTTAATTCCTCAGCGTCACCTGTATCTGTTTCCGTTAACCATACTAAAAGCTGGGCTAATGAAATGACTTTTTCATACGTTAACGATTGCTTTAATGCAAGAGCGTCCTCAAACTTATGCAAGCATAAGTAGTGAGAGCGTCCTTTTAAGAGAGCGGTTTTGACGGTAAAAGGTAAAATATCCTCAAGAACCGGAATTTCTTTTTTTAATAACTGCTCTTGGAGCTGGATCGTTTCGGTTGAAATCACAACCGGTTGCTCGCGTGTTACAGCGTCAATAATGGCTGGTACTAAGTAACCTAGCGATTTCCCAGTTCCAGTCCCCGCTTCAATAAGACCAATTTTATCGGCTTGCAACGTCTCATGAATAAAGCTCATCATTTCCTCTTGTCCGAGTCTACGTTCAAAACCTTGTAAAGGCACATTGTCTGAACGGAAAGATTGCTCCATTAATTCTTCAAACGTTTGTAAGTCTCGTTCGACAGGAATATGCGTCCCTTTCTTGCGAATAACGAGACCTCGGTATTCTTCAAGCCCCTCTATCTTCTCATCTGCCTCCACGTAAAAGCTGTGTAAAATTCTCTCGCAGTCACTTCTAAAAAGAGGCGCAAACTCACAAAGCTCCTTTAACGTTTGTTTGGGCAGGGCTCTCAATCGATCAAAAATTTCTATTAATAAAATAGCGGTTGCCTCCGCATCACTATCTGCCCGATGAGGATTCTCGTGATCCATATTAAATCGGTCACTAAGTTCCGTTAGACGAAAGCTTTCTTCTGTCGGAAAAGCAATTCTACTTAATTCTACTGTATCTAAAACAGGTCCCATGTATGGATTGTAACCAGCGTCTTCAAGCGCTTCATTCATAAATCCTAAATCAAAATCAGAATTGTGCGCAACAAAATAAGCACCCTCTAAATCCCGCAGTAGCTTAGGTGCAACTTCATCAAACTCAGGTGCATCTGTAACGTGTGCATCTGTAATTTGTGTCAATTGTTTAATGAACGGAGGTATATCTCGCTTAGGGTTCAAATACGTTGCATATCGATCAACAATACGGTTATCTTCTACAATCGAATATGCAAGCTGAATAATTCGATCTCCCTTTTTATGTGATACTCCCGTCGTCTCTAAGTCAAGGACAACAAAGCGACTCATCTAACTCGCCTACTTTCACTTTCAAAATCGTTCCCTAGCTATTGTAACACGTTTTTTGCTATAGAGAGACTAGCTAGTAGGCTCTAAAACAAATAGGTCAGAAGGGAGCAATCGCTCTCCTCCTAACCTAACTAGTGCTTTATCTTACAGTGGCAGCTGGTTCATGCCCCATCATTTCAATAATAACGTTTTGATCATCTAAAACCGCTACTTTAGGTGTATGAGACAAGGACTCTTCCTCTGTCATATATTTATACGAGATAATAATTACTTTATCGCCTGGTTGCACAAGTCTCGCAGCAGCACCATTTAAGCAGATTGTTTTTGATCCTCTCTCGCCTTTAATGGTATATGTTTCTAGTCTTGCACCATTATTATTATTCACAACTTGTACTTTCTCATTAGGTAAAATCCCAACAGCGTCCATTAAATCCTGATCGATTGTAATACTGCCTACATAGTTCAAGTTTGCTTCTGTCACGGTGCCTCTATGCAACTTTCCACTCATCATTTCTCGAAACATTGGTTATCGATCCTTTCTTGTAGGTTCCCAAATTATATTGTCAATTAGTCGAGCATGCTCATAGTTCATAGCAATTGCTAGAATCAACTGCCCTTCAAGTTTTGTCGCTTCTTTTAAGTCAGGAAACGTTCTAAGCTCTACGTAATCTAATTCTGCAAGCTCTAACTCATGTGCTTGTTTGAATGCGACATCAAGTAGCTCCTCTACAGTTTGAGACTGCGCGATAGCATGCTTTAAAAGAGCATAAATGCGAGGTGCTTCCTTACGCTCATAAGGAGTTAGTCTCACGTTCCTAGAACTCATCGCAAGCCCGTCTTCTTCTCTTACAATATCGACTGGGACAATGGTGACGTCCATCTCAAAATCTTCTACCATACGCCAAATGATCGCAACCTGCTGCGCATCCTTTTTACCAAAATACGCATGAGTGGGTGAGACGATGTTTAACAGCTTCATTACAACCGTTGCTACACCATCAAAGTGACCTTCTCGCTTCGCCCCGCAAAGCACGTTCACTCCGTCGTGAACCTGGAGAGTGGCGCTCATCTTACGTTTATACATTTCCTCTTCGTTCGGTGTAAATAAAATAGTGACACCACGTTCTTTTGCACGAAGCGCGTCGCGTTCTAAATCGCGTGGATACGAGTCAAAATCCTCTGTTGGTCCAAATTGAAGTGGATTCACGAATATACTCATCACGACACAGTCGTTGCTTTTTGTCGCTTCATCGACTAGCGTCATGTGGCCTTCATGCAAATATCCCATCGTTGGTACAAACCCAATTGTGTGACCTTTCTCTCGCTCCGCTCTTAAAATCGCTTTTAGTTCCTTTATCGTTTCCACTCGAATCATGAGGAGCTACCCCCATAGAGCGTTACTTTTTCATCTGGTTCAAATACGTGCTTTTCTTCAGGAAAATCGTGATGTTTGACGTCTTTTGTGTAAGACTTAATCGCATCTCGAATTGAATCATTGACAGAGGCATATTGCTTCACAAATTTTGCAACATGTCCGCTGTAGTAGCCAATGAGGTCATGGTATACGAGTACTTGCCCATCAACCTGACGTCCTGCACCAATCCCAATTACAGGAATGTCAATCGCTTCCGCTACTTGTTTTGCAATCCCTTCAGGCACACACTCTAACACGAGCATACATGCACCTGCTTCTTCAATCGCTTTAGCGTCCGTTAAAAGTTGCTCTTTATCCTCTTCTTTTTTAGCCTGTACCTTATAGCCACCAGTAACACCGACTGTTTGAGGTGTTAACCCTAAATGACTAACAACTGGTACTCCGGCTTGCACAAGTGCACGGGTATGGTCAATAACAATGCCATTCCCTTCAAGCTTTACCGCATTCGAGCCAGTCTCTTGCATAATACGCCTCGCATTCGCCATCGTTTCTGAAATGGAGGAATGGTAGGTCATAAACGGCATGTCTGTGACGATAAATGTATCTTTTGCGCCACGTCTACACGCTTTCGCATGATGGAGCATGTCCTCTAGTGTTACTGGAACTGTAGAATCGTACCCTAATACGACCATCCCAACGGAATCGCCTACTAAAATAACGTCTACCTCCGCCTCTTCACTAAGCTTGGCAGAGGGTGCATCGTAAGCTGTTAACATCACGATCTGATCCTTACTCGCCTTCATTTTTTTAAGTGAGGCTGTTGTATGCATATAAAAAACCCCTTCCTATCGTCTGACAAGAAGGCATAGTTAAAAGACTCTATAACCTTCTGTCCCTGTCTAAAAGATCAAGGCAGACAACTAATACTTAATTCTATCTTGCAGGTACAGGTTGTTTAGCACAATCCTGTCCGTTATTTAGTATAGCAAAAATGCAATCTTCTAGGAAGAAACGAGATCGATATCTCCAGAGATAATCAACGTCTCTTCTCCACCCTCTCGTTGCACACGTAAATAACCATCGTCTGTAATTCCGAGGAGCGTGCATACTAATGTTTCTTGCTCGGATCTGACGCGAATCGTTGCACCTATAGATGTTGCGTACGCTTCCCATAATGGTTTTAACACGGTGAATCCATCTGATTCAAATAAGGCGTACATTTGCGTCCATTCAGTAAGTACACGCTCTATGACATTGACGCGAGGAATGGATTGCTTCGCTTCTTGTGCAAGCGATGTTGCACGGTCTTCTAGGCTCTCATCAAATACAGCGTTATTTACGTTAATACCAATCCCGATAATCACTGCTTTAATTCGATCTGGATCCGCTTGAAGCTCTGTTAAGATGCCGCACACTTTCTTCCCATTAATTAAAATATCGTTTGGCCATTTAATGGATACATCTGCATACTTGGACAGTGCTCTCGCGACAGCAACTGCTGCTACAAGAGTGAGCTTTGGAGCATGCTGAAGTGTGATCGTAGGCTTAATAATCATGCTCATGGATACGGTTGTATATTTCTCCGATTGCCAAACGCGACCAAGTCTTCCTCGGCCACTCGTTTGTGTCCCCGCCACAACGACAGTATTAGTGTCAGCACCATCCGCTAACAGTTGCATCGCGACCTGCTGAGTAGATCCCGTTTGTTCTATATAGTGGATCTTGTATTCTGGAGCAATTAAAGCAAGCTCTCGTTCGTTTAAAAGGTCAAAATCAGTAAGTTTATAGCCCAAATTACGTTGCGCCTCAATTGGGTACCCCTCTTTTTTAAGCTGAGATATAGCTTTCCAGATTGCTGTTCTGCTACAAGCTAATTGCTCACTCATTTTCTCTCCTGAAACATGCGATTGACTTTCTTTTAAAATCGCTAACACGTCTTCTTTCATGTAATCATCTCCTGTTTAACAAACCGTAGCAACGTTTCCTTCTCGTTGTTAAGCTTTCCATTCAAAATGCGGATAAGAAGCTGTGTTTTGACATGAGCAATCTCTGGTCCTTGCTCCACTCCTGCTTGAATTAAGTCTAGACCAGTAACGCTGAGGTCACCTATGTCTTTTATCGGCAGGCGGTCATACTGATCCAACAGATTGGTTTTAGATCCACGCAGCTCCCTTAAAAACGATACGTCACGGACTTCTTCACGATTTAGTCGAAGCAGATCTATGGATGTGGGCACACGCTCTACATACGCATGATACAGCAATACCCTCTGCTTTAGCTTTTTAGGGAGAAGGGAAACGCGTCTCTTGTCAGTTAAAAGTACTGCTAAGAAAGACGTATCTGATCTTTGAGCAATCTTAATTAGTTGGGGCGCAAATTCTTCTGATACGGCGAACCCTAATGTCTCTAGTAATTCTAGTACCCGTGAGGAATGTTTTATCTCGTTCCTCAGCTTTAATAGCTCTTGAATAATTCGTTCTTTACTTGCTGTAAAAAGTAACTCCCTATTTTCAACGAAAGACGAAAAGGTTTTTGCATCCATTGTCACATCAAGCTGTTGCTCCATTCGAACGGCACGCAACAAACGTATAGGATCGTGTATAAAACTTTGAGACGTCACTTGAGATAATCTCTTCTCTTTTAATGCACGCTGACCGTTAAAAGGATCAATCAAGACGCTTCCTGCCGCTGCGATTGCATTGACTGTGAAATCGCGCCTTTTTAAATCTTCCTCAATAGGTGTATCCACCATTAATGTTACTTCTGCGCGCTCCCCTTGATGAAAAACTAAGTAGGACTGCTTCTCTCTTCCAATCGCTACGACGCGAGTAAATACTGAACGCAGAGCATCCTCCGAGATAGCGCAGGCGATGTCAATATCTCTTGAAGGCTTTCCTAATAGTGCGTCTCGAACCGCGCCTCCGACAACGTATGTTTCATATCCCGTTTCCACGAGCTTTGTAAAAACCTTACTCTTTATCATGAAGAGCTCTTTCATAAAGCACCTCATATTGATGCACAATTTTTTGCTTGTGAAAATCAACGGTAGCGCGTTTTCTTGCGGCAATAGCCATATTCTCATGAAGTCGCTCATCTTCAAGAAGTTCTACAGTCTTTTGAGCAATATCCTCAATATCTCCCAGCTTACAAATAAACCCGCTTACGTTATCTTCAATGACCTCAGGAATGCCTCCTATATCCGTTCCAACGACAGGAACTCCACACGCCATCGCTTCTAATAGCACTAAACCGAAGCTCTCTTTTGAAGATAGTAGCAACTTCACATCACTAATAGATAAAAGCTCCGCCACACGTTTTTGACTCCCTAAAATTCGTACACGATCCGAAATCCCTAAATCCTTCACTAACTGACGAATGATAGGAAGCTCGGGTCCATCTCCTACTAAAAGTAAAACACTGTCTATTTCTTTTTGGACAAGATGAAAGACGCGAACGACATCATCTACGCGCTTTACTTTGCGAAAGTTCGAAATATGGATGAGCACTTTTTGTTCATCTTTAATTTGCAATTCCTTTTTTGTATTTACAGTTGCCCGGGGATGATAAATGCGCTCATCAATAAAGTTATAGACGGTGTGGATATCCTTTTTAACGTGAAGTAGCTCCCTCGTCTGGCGAATAAGATCGTCCGATACAGCAGTTACGATATCTGATTTCTCTATACTAAAACGAATCATGTTGCTGAGTGTTGGATCATCACCTAGTACCGTTATGTCGGTTCCGTGAAGTGTTGTTACTATTCTCACATTCCCATCCACCATCTCTTTCGCTAAAAATGCACTCACGGCGTGTGGGATCGCGTAATGGACGTGAAGGATATCTAGTTTTTCCTCTTTAATCACATCCGCCATTTTAGATGCAAGCGCCAAATCATAAGGTGGGTACTGAAAAACTGCGTACGAGCTGACAGATACCTCGTGGTAATAAATATTTGTATGAGAGTCGTCTAAACGAAAAGGTAAACTGGAGGTAATAAAATGAACCTCGTGACCTTTTTCAGCCAACGCTAAGCCGAGCTCGGTTGCAACGATGCCTGAGCCTCCTACCGTTGGATAGCACGTAATACCAATTTTCATGCTAAAAAGCTCCTTTTAATTGAATAACTCTTTTGTAATGTACTGATGATGTGTCAAAAACCCCTCCGCATACAAAACGCCTGAGTTGCGACCTATTAATTTATCTCTTGCTAAAACGTCCTCTACGTACCCATTATTAAGCGGTGTCTGTGTTGAGGTACTAGTTGACTCAAACTGACTTTTAAACGCCTCAAGCGCCTCCTGCTTCTTTTCTAAACTCTTGGAGATGTCTATTGTGAAATCCGGTGTATGTAATCCATTAATTTGATAAAAGTACAGAGCCTTTGGCCTAAACGCATCTCCAAGCTCTGGCTTGAACCGTTTTATGCCGCTATTAAAAAAAGCTTCTGCTACAAGCTCCGCACACATGCCGTGGTCAGGGTGACGGTCTATTTTCGATGGAGCAAATAAGAAGCGCGGTTTAGTCTCGCGAATAATTTTTACAAGTTCATCAATAACTTTATCTCTCTGCGTGTATAACCCCCTATCAGGAAACGTTAAGGTTGTTGTTTTATCTACGTTTAGAATGTCACACGCACGTTTAGATTCCTCTAATCTTGTAGCAACAGTACCGTTTGAGCTAAGCTCCGCCTGAGTTAAATGGACAATCATTGTTTTTTTATCTCTATATTTATAAAGAGTCCCCCCCATGCCGATTTCTACATCGTCTGGGTGGGCTCCAACTGCTAATATATCCGTGTGTGACACTTACTTCCTCCTTTTTGCAAGCTCGCGAAAATCAAAATCTCCACGAGAAAGACCAGCAATAAGAATTTCGGCAGTAGCAAGATTGGTTGCAAGTGGAATCTCGTACACATCACAAAGGCGAATGAGCGCAGAAATATCTGGCTCATGAGGCTGAGCAGTAAGTGGATCTTTAAAGAATAAGACAAGATCCATCTCATTTTCAGCTATCTTTGCACCGATTTGCTGATCACCGCCTAATGGACCTGACCTAAAACGATGGACAGAAAGATTTGTTGCTTCCATAATACGAGTTCCCGTTGTTCCCGTTGCAAATAACGTATGATCTTTTAGCACAGGCTCATAAGCTATCGTAAAATTAACAAGTTCATCCTTCTTTTGATCGTGAGCGATGCATGCAATATTCATTTTTTCTCCCCCTTAGTCGATAAGTTGATCAAGTCCATATACGAGCGTTTTTAAATGCATAACCTCATCTACAGCTAGCTTCACACCTGGCATGAAAGAGGTACGGTCTAATGAATCGTGTCTTAAAGTCAATGTTTGACCTTGTCCACCAAATAGGACCTCTTGGTGCGCAACTCTTCCTGGTAATCGAACGCTATGGATGCGCATCCCTTCAAAGTCAGCTCCTCGCGCCCCTTGTAGCGTCTCCGTTTCATCTACGTGACCCTGTGTTTTTTCTTCTCTCACTTCCGCGATCATTTGAGCTGTTTTAATCGCCGTTCCAGAAGGAGCATCTAGCTTTTTATCATGGTGCTGCTCAATAATCTCAACATCCGTCATATATTTAGCTGCTTGCTTCGAAAATTTCATTAAAAGAATGGCACCAATAGCAAAATTCGGCGCAATAATCGCCCCTAATTCTTTTTCCGATGCAGTTTTCGTAAGCTCCTCAATATCTTCATCCGTAAATCCTGTCGTTCCGACAACTGGTCGCACGTTATAATTAAATGCCGTTACCATATGCTGCTTACCAGTCTCAGGACTTGTTAAATCGATTAATACATCACATACCTCTTTTTGGAAACATTCTTCCATGTTTGTATATACTGGTACGTCCGCATCTAAGTCGGGGGCCACATCCTTCAAACGAGCTCCATCATGTTTACGGTCTACGACTGCTGTTAACGTAAACGTTTCCTCACCCATGACCATTTTAACAGCTTCTTTCCCCATATTTCCTCTTGGGCCTGCAATCACGATATGTATCATTTCTCTTCCTCCTCAATCTTTGTCCATCTATCCTTATCTCTTGTGTTAAATTTATTCATAACTAAATCGAATGCTTCTTCCATGTCGATATCAAGCGAATTAGCAAAGCAAATCATCACGAATAAGATATCGCCAAGCTCCTGTTCCATCGATCGATCCTCTTCAGAACTCTTCTTTGGCTTTTCGCCATAATAGTGGTTAACCTCACGCGCGAGCTCTCCCACCTCTTCAGTCATACGAGCCATCATGGCAAGTGGCGAAAAGTAACCCTCTTTAAATTGAGAAATGTACGCGTCTACTTCTTGTTGCATCTCTTCCATTGTCTTTTTAGTCATTATGTACTCACTCCTATTTAAGCTACACGCTTATCGTACAGAATCCCACCGCCTTTGACAAATCTTTTCTTCTCATAATGACCGCTATTCGATATACTATAGCAGGCATTATTACTTTCAGGAGGTGTCATCTATGTATCCACCAATTAAAATTCGTCATATCTTGCTTATTTTATTAGGAACTGCCATTTTATCTTTTGGACTTGTTTATTTTAATATGGAAAATAATTTAGCAGACGGCGGATTTACAGGAATTACGCTTATTTTATTTTTTATGTTTGAGTTTAACCCTGCATACACGAACCTTTTATTAAATATTCCTTTATTTATTATCGGATGGAAAATACTTGGCCGTAACGTATTTATTTACACGGTGATCGGAACAGTCGGCGTTTCCGTGTTTTTATGGTTATTCCAAGCATACCCTATCATGTCCTTACCTTTACAAGATGATATGACGCTCGCAGCACTGTTTGCCGGCGTATTTATTGGAGTCGGTTTAGGCATCGTGTTTCGAGTTGGAGGCACTACTGGTGGGGTAGATATTATCGCAAAGCTAGGCTTTAACTACTTTGGGTGGAGTATGGGACGTACGATGTTTGTATTTGATGCAGTCGTCATAACAGCCTCCCTTATTTACCTTGACTACCGTGAAGCCATGTATACGATTGTCGCCGTATTTGTAGCGGCAAAAGTCATCGACTTTATGCAACAAGGAGCTTACTCCGGTAAAGCTGCCATGATCATTTCCGATCATGTACCAGAGATCGCAACAGCTATTCTAGAGGAAATGGATCGCGGTGCGACGATGTTAAAAGGTCGTGGCTCCTTCACTGGTAACGACCGCGAAGTCCTTTATTGTGTAGTTGGCAGAAATGAAATGGTTCGTTTAAAGAAAACGATCGCACGTGTTGATCCTCATGCCTTCGTCACGCTTCAAGATGTACAAGACGTCATGGGAGAAGGATTTACATTAGACGAAAACAAGCGACCTCTAGGGGTGTAAGTCGTTGGTATAACGATGTGATTTTTTCGTTGCGCAATTGTGATGGAATATCTCGCGATTCGCTCTCCGATTCGCGCGGTTTTTCTGACCACACGCAATTCACACTCCAACTCGAGAGATGCTTACACCATCTCCAACAAAAAACTCTACACAAAAAGCCAGGCAGTAACTGCCTGGCTTTACTTTAGTCTCTATTCATCGCTAAGAACATAAGCACAAAACGAATTAATTCGGCAACTGCTACAAGTGCGGCAGCTACGTACGTTAATGCCGCAGCATCTAGTACCTTTTTCGTTTCACGTTCCTCATCATTTCGAATAACACCTGAGGATACCATTTGTCCCATCGCTCTGCTAGATGCATTGAATTCTACCGGCAATGTAACAAGCTGGAATAGTACCGCGAAGGACATAAAAATGACACCGAGTAGCACAAGCTCTGAGATCGTAAAGAGAATTCCACCCATAATTAAGAAAATGGATGTATTTGATCCAAATCCTGCTGCAGGAACTAACGCATGGCGAAAGCGAAGAAAACTATAGTCTTCTGCATCCTGCATGGCGTGGCCAACCTCGTGCGCAGCGACAGCTGCTCCTGCTACCGATCGACCATAGTAATTCGCTTCCGATAAACGTACAGCCTTCTTACGTGGGTCATAATGATCAGTAAGCTGTCCTTTCACTGGCTCAACAGTAACATCATATATACCATTATCTTGTAATATTTTTCTCGCCACATCTGCTCCAGTCATACCCGAAGAAGCCTGTATTTGAGAATATTTACGATACGTATTTTTAACGCGCGAACTAGCCCACATTGGGATAATTAATAGGGCCGCAAAATAAATTAAAAAGCCTCCAAATGTTTCAAACATGGGTACATTCCTCCTCTTACTATTCCTTATGATCAATTTTAGTCAAACTTTTGAAAGGTGTCAACGAATCCGCCTTCTAACAGGCTTTTTTAGCTTCTCTTCACGCTCAACCTTGAGTTTTTTATAGCTGACATATGTCATGGAAGAGAGGATAGAAATCGTGACCAAATAAATAACGAATAAAATTCCTTCGTTCCTTTTTTGGTCATATACAATCTCTTTTAAATGACCTTCTAACTGCTTCGCTACATGTAAATCGGTAGGAGTCGTGAAATACCTTTCAGCAAGAGCCTTCAGTGGATAAAATTCTTCTTCTGACAAGCATAGCTCAAAAACACTTTTTGTTACATTGTATCGAGCTTTTGCTTTTTTAAAAGCATTATTAATATCCTCATTAGAATTCTTTATACTACTACGGACATCCTCATATAAAAGTTTCAATTGCTCTTTGTAGGCTTGATCACCATTAATAGCTTGTACAACTAAGAGAAAAGAATAGGCCTTAGTTTTATCCAAATTTCCCGTATTCGCTTTTGAGAGCTCTTCTTTCAAAGCTCTCTCTTCTCTAATCAGAATATGCAGGGTTTGAATCGGTAATTTGGGGCTCATTTCTTCAAATTGATTTTCAAATAAAAGAATAGATTCTCTTGCACGTATGTAGTCCTCTTCGTCGATAGCTTGTACAATGCGTTTGGCGCTATCCTCAAGAAAACTAAAGTCTTGCTCAGATTCTTGCATCGCATAGGTATATGGTAAAGGATACATACTGGATACTAAAAGGATGAATCCGATAATAAATTTCACAGTCTTCGCCTCCTATCTTGCTTATCCATATGAGCAAAATAGGAGGGTTAGACATGCTATCTGAGATCAACTTTAGGAAGATACTTATTAAGTAAATAAACGCTAAGTAAGGAAAAGATACTTAGAGATACAGTAAACACCGCAATTTCTGTCATGAAGGGCTCAAGGGACCTTGCTACCCACGGATGCATATCGAAATAGTAATCAATAAAGTCATTAAATAATGTCCAAATAGCAACTAATACAAGGTGAATTGGCTTGATTCTAAAATAAGGCATGTATAGAAATGCTTGAAGAGCCATCCCTGCGTGACTTAGGATTAGCATCCAGCTAACTAGGCTCAAAGGTGTGCCAGTAGCTTGAGCTCCTAAATTCATTGCGACGGCCCACAGCCCATATTTTATTAAGGTGACTGCTGCAAAAGCTTCGATAAACGGCCACCTTTTACCGAACAAAAAGAATCCGATTGCAATAGTAATAAAGAGACTCGCCGTTGGACTATCTGGCACAAATAGTAAAAATTGAGGCGGCGTCGCCATGAGTTGATTCTCATACCAGTAATAGCCATAAATCGTTCCTAAAAAATTCACTATAAAAAGTACTAGCAAGAAGATTCGTTGTCTTAATATGTACAAAATAAATTCGCCCATAACTAGCCTCGATTCTTAAGTAGTAAAAAAGGGCAATCCTACATAGAATGTAGAATAGCCCCATAAACCTTTAATTATTCGTTAGCGTTCGCTTCTTCGTTAGCATTGGCATCGGCATCTTCTTCGCCCTCGCCGCCTTCTTCAGCTTCTCCGCCACCGCCGCCTTCGCCTTCAGGCTGTTGGCCATCATTAGCGATGAATGCAGCAAGTGTTTCTAATTCTTCATCAGAGCCATCGAATTGACCGCCTGGCATAGCGCCTTGGCCGTTTACGATAATGTCGATAACTTCTTCAGTAGAATAATCACTTTGGAACATGTTAGGACCGGCTGCGCCACCCATCATGTCACCACCGTGACACCCGATACAAGAATCTTGTGTCTGGTAAATCTCATAGCCGGCAGCTGCTTCATCTATTTCAACACCAGATTCATCAAGCTGTCCGATATTAGCAGCAGCTTCCCAGTCATGCTGGTCTACTGACTCCCAAGTTAAGAAAATGATAGAAATAACACCAAGTAGCATAAGACCAGAAGCAATCGGACGTTTGTGAGGACGTCTCTCCTTACTTGTGTCAAGCCATGGAGCGAGTAATAACGCACCAAATGCAATACCTGGAATAACAACTGCTCCCATAACTGTGTATGGACCTGCAGCAAATTCATACTTTAATAGTTGATACAAGAATAAGAAATACCAGTCAGGAAGTGGAATATACCCGGAAACTGTTGGATCCGCTACAGCCTGTAATGGCGCAGGGTGTGCAACAGTAAGGATTAGGAACCCGATTAAGAATACGGCACCTACCATCCACTCACGAAGTAAAAAGTTTGGCCAAAACGCCTCTGTTTTACCTGGATATTCAGAATAGTCCTTTGGAATATTCGGCTTACGCTCAGCTGAGACACGCGAATCTCCAACGAACTTCATACCTTTACCGCGATGCATAATGTTCCCTCCTTATCATGTGATGAATAGCTCTTACAACGGACCTGAGATACCTTGCTTACGGATCATAATGAAGTGAGCTCCAAGTAATCCGAGTAGTGCTCCTGGTAAGAAGAACACGTGAATCGCAAAGAATCGTGCAAGTGTTTGAGCACCGATAATATCGCCACCTGCTAGAAGTGTTCTAGCAAATCCACCAACAAATGGAGCTGCTTCTGCGATTTCAAGTCCTACTACCGTTGCAAAGTAAGCCTTCATATCCCATGGTAGAAGGTATCCTGTGAAGCCTAGTCCTAAAATTACGAAGAATAATAGAACACCGACAACCCAGTTAAGCTCACGTGGTTTTTTATATGATCCTGTAAAGAATACACGCAGTGTATGCAAGAACATCATTACGATAACGAGACTGGCACCCCAATGGTGCATTCCCCGTACAATCATCCCGTGAGTTACTTCATTTTGTAAGTAATATACCGACTCGTGTGCGTGCACGATATCTGGTACGTAGTACATAGTTAAAAACATACCTGATAAAATTTGGATAACTACGACGAAAAATGTCAAGCCACCAAAACAATAAACGAACGCTGAAAAATGATGGGCAGGGTTCACGTGCTCAGGAACTTCGTGGTCTGCAATATCGCGCCATAATGGGGTAATATCAAGCCGCTCGTCCACCCAGTCATACACTTTCTGAAGCATTATTTGGCCCCCCTTAACGCTGATTAATTTGTCCTAAGTAAATCATTCCATCTCGAACCTCTACATCATACACATCCAATGGACGCGTTGGTGGTGTCCCCGGAACGTTCGTACCATCTCGTTCGAATCGTCCAAAGTGACATGGACAGAAGAACTGATCTTGGTTTTCCGGACTTGTGTTCCAATCCACTGTACATCCTAGATGTGTACAAACAGGAGACAGAGCCATGACTTCCCCTTCATTTAGGAATACCCATGCAGATCTTGATTGTTCAGAAGTATACCAACCGTCCTCTAATTCTACGGAGAAATCTACTCGTTGTGGTTCTTCTGTTAAGTCAGCTTCGCTTAGACCGATAGAAACAAATTCTGAATCTCCACCTGCCTCAAGCGCTGGATCCAATGCCATTCTGACCATTGGAGCGAGCATTCCTGCTGCCATGAAACCGCCTACACCTGTAAGTGTATAGGTTAAAAATTGGCGTCTAGATACCCGATGCTTTTTCTCGCTCACGACCTTCCCTCCTCACTACCGTTTCTACACACATTTTTATAATTTATCATACTAAGACTATTTAATGATAGCTTAACAAAACACGGGCTGTCAATATAATCCGGGAAAACATTTTGCAAGAATAATGTCTATTTCGTGTCGTTCCATTTTTCCGTAAATAAAGGGATTATTTGCTTCGCCTGTTGTTCAAACGCTTGTTGTCTTTTAGCCGCTTCCATATCAGCTACAGAGAATGATGGAATCCAAATTAGCTCTCCAACTTCAGGCTCAATAAGATGGCGCCATGCCATATCAGCTGTCACAAAAAAGACGTGAGGTAAGGATGCATCTTTAAAATGCGAAGCAAAGCTTTCAGCCCGCTTTTGCAAGGCATCTTTCTCTTCTGTAGGTAAATACGTGAACGCAGGGGTTAACAATAGCCTCCCCATAAACTGTCGCTCTAGATAGTCTGTTAAAAAGCCTGTAAACTCGCTCATTCTAACACTGTCCGCTTGATTGCGACCTGCCTCTACCGGAATAAGTGGAATAATGACAGTATCCACATATTCTTTTGCCTTTACAAATGTCTTATAATCCGATTCGATCCACTTCATCTTTTAGACCTCCAAAAAAGAAAAGCCCTAAGAGTACAGGGCTTTTAGCTCCGAATATTGTTTTGATAGTTCCAAGAAGCGCGCTTTATCTCCGTGCTCTAACGCAAGGTCGATTTGAAGAGAAAGCTCCGTTAACTGCTTATGTCGAATCGATTCATCGAGTACCATTTCTGCAAGTAAACTCTGAACCGTTTCTTCAGCAACATTAGCCGGAAGATAAGGATTCTCCTCAAGCACCGCAACATATTGGGGTAGTGCATGCTTATCTTTGAAGTTTAGCTGGATATAAATATCTTCATTTCTATTTAACCGAATATCATGAAAGGACTTTTCCGCATCCATTGTCACGTGCTGATTTTTGTGAAACGCAAACGGAACTTGATCCACGTTGTTAGCGGAAATCATGAGCGCTTTTGGGCAAAACTCTGCTTGTTCAACAAAATGCACGCGCTCCATTAAGATGTCGTCACTCATTAAAAAGTTTAAAAGCCATGCACACTCTCGTCGCTTTAGCTGGTACTTTTCTAGGAACCACTTTAGAAAGTCCCTTTTCTCCATTACTGGAATTGGACTATTCATCACGACCCCTCCCTTGATAAGTCAGATTCGAGCGAAAAAGTTTCTTAACATTTATCGGTTGTTATACTTATTCTACATTCACGCTCAATATCCTGCAAACGTTTCAACTTTCTTGCTCTAAATCTTCAATCCTCATAGCTATATCCTCTCGCTCTGGATCTAACACGACTATTTTTCGAAGTAGCTCTAGCGCTTTTTCTCTTTGACCGTTAGCAAAATAAACAGGATAAGCCTCTTCGTAAAGAGTTACCTCTTCAGCGAGTTCAGCTATAGCAATATCATAGGCTTGAATAGCACCAGTGATATCATCCGCTTCGTAAAGTGCTTTAGCACGATATCGTTCAAACAGCGGATCAAACTCATTGTAATCATCTAAAAAACGAACGAGGTCAAGCATCGCATCATAATCCTCAACGTCATCATAGTAGCGCAACGCTTCCGTCACAGCTGACAAGTTCGATGGATTGAGTGCTATTACCTTCTCTAAAAAGACTTGTCCGTCTTCTCCATGCCCTTGAGAAAGCAAGAGTCTAGCAAGCTCCAAATACAAGCTCTCATTGTATTCATCGCGACGTAAGCCTTCTTCAAATGTCTCCTGAGCGTCCTCCCATTTCTTAATAGCCATGTAAGCCTTACCTAGGTTGGCATAAGCAGTCGTAAAGTCAGGATCCTGCTTTAGTACAACGGTAAACGCATCAATTGCCGTTTCGTAATCCTCTAGCTGCATAGCTGTGACACCATACCCGTACATAGCCTCTGTCGTACGCTCTTCTTGAAGACCTTTTTTATAATAATCGAGCGCTTCTTCAAATTGACCCGTGGCGCTAAACGCTTCTGCCAGTCGAATGCGAGGATCAACAGGTAGATCACTTAAATCGTCCTGATGAATCACTCGCTTGTAATAAGAGATCGCCTGCTTAAAATCGCCTCGATTTAGATAGAATTCACCTAATCCATATAATAATACAACCTCATTCGGCAACTGCTTGATTGCTTCTAACAGCTTTTGTTCGGCAACCTCTTCTAGTCCTTGACTTTCATATAGGTCTGCAAGTAATAGTTGCGCCTGTAAAAATGCAGGACCATCTTTTTTAATTTCATTTAGCATATCTAGTGCTTCCTGCTCTTTACCTAGCTCAATGTAGCACTCTGAGGCAAACGCAAACAGCTCTCCATTATCCGGATAAGAGAACATGAGTTCCTCTGTGATCTCAAGCGCCTTATCGACTAAACCTAGCTGGAAATAAAGCTCTGCTATATCTCGTCTCGTTTCATCATCAGCTTCTTTTACATAAGCCGCTAAATCTTGAAGGCCTTTTTCATGCTGGCCGTCTTCTATCATTTTCACGATGCGTGCTACTTTTTCATTCATTACTTATAGCCTCCTCAAATATCTCTGCGCACAAAAGCCTACCAGATTTTCGTCTGATAGGCAATGAATCATGAATCTCCTTGGAGTTCTTCTAAATGAGTGAAGAAATTTGGATAGGAGACTGCAATCGCATCTGTTCCTGAAACAGACACTGGATTCTCTGAGATGAGACCAGCGAGAGCCATAGTCATGCCGATACGATGATCGTGATAGCTCTCTGCGCTTCCACCGTGCAACGATTCCCCACCATGGATGATCATACCATCATCCGTCGCTTCAATCGACGCACCGAGCTTCTGGAGCTGTAAAACAACCGTATCGATCCGATTCGTTTCCTTTACTTTTAGTTCTTCTGCGTCTTTAATCACGGTAGTCCCTTTCGCTTGCGTTGCTAACAGCGCAATAGCAGGAATCTCATCAATCAACCGAGGAATTTCCGCTCCCTCAACGGTTGTCGAGGTTAGCTCCTGATAGCGAATTCGAATATCCGCCACTGGCTCTCCCCCCACCGTCTTTTCGTTAGAAAATGTAAGGGACGCCCCCATACGCTCGAGCACATCAATAATACCTGATCTCGTTGGATTTAACCCTACATTAGTAAGAGTAACATCACTATCAGGTACAATAGCAGCCGCAACGAGCATAAATGTAGCAGAAGATACGTCTCCAGGAACGTGCACATTAGTCGCAGTAAGCTTTTGTCCACCTTGAATGGATGCCGAAAGCTCCGAAGAAGTGACATCGACTCCAAAAGCTTGCAACATTCTTTCCGTATGATCTCGTGACTTATGAGGTTCAGCAACTGTCGTCGTGCCATTTGCATAAAGACCTGCTAGTAAAATGGCAGACTTCACCTGCGCACTAGCAACAGGAGATACATACGACATCCCTTGTAAACTGCCACCTCGAATAGCAATTGGCGTTAAGTTTGCATAATCTCTACCGTCAATCGTTGCGTTCATCATTTTTAACGGTCCTGTGACTCTTCTCATAGGTCGTTTTGCAATGGAATCATCCCCAATTAACATAGACGCAAAAGGTTGACCTGCTAAAATTCCAGAGAGAAGTCGGATCGTCGTCCCTGAATTACCAACGTCTAATATTTCTTTTGGTTCTGTTAAGCCATGAACGCCTTTCCCGTGGACAATTATTTTATCCTCAGTCTCTTCAATTTTTACACCTAGCTGTCTCATACATGAAATCGTGCTTAAGCAGTCTTGACCTCGGAGAAAGCCCGTAATCTCCGATGTGCCCTCCGCGATGGCCGCAAACATAACCGATCTATGGCTGATCGACTTGTCTCCAGGAGTCACCACTGTCCCTTGTAGGGGCTTTTTCGCTTGATAAATCACCTTCTCCATAGACGCCTCCTCTTACTGTACATCGTACGCTTCATATGCGTGCTCTTCTAATTGTTGTTTTGCGACAGTTAAATCTTCTTCAGAACGGAAGCTAAGTCTTAATGCCCCCATTATGCCTTCGCGTGCTTCAATAATTCGAATGTTGGTAATGCTAATACTCGCCTTAGCTAATATTGCTGTAACATCCGAAATAACGCCAGGATGGTCAGGAATGTCTACATATAAATCATAAAAAGGAAGCATAGCCCCTTTTTTCTTAGATGGTAAGTTATCACGAACATCCTTTGCATCGGCAAAAAAGGCATAAATAGCTTCATCATCATCCGTATGTAGCATGTCCTCGACGTTCTTCATAATAGCATTCCACTCTTGAATCATTGGGAGTAGTTGCTCTTTATTGTGCATGAGTATATCTCGCCACATCGTTGGAGAAGCAGACGCAATCCGCGTGATGTCTCTAAATCCACCAGCTGCAAGCTGCGTAATCAATGGATCTTCATCGCCTGCTTTTGCCACGTGATGAACGAGAGCAGATGCAACGATATGTGGGAAATGACTGATGAGCCCAGCAAATCGATCATGCGAGGCTGGCTCT
This sequence comes from Paenalkalicoccus suaedae, assembly GCF_006965545.2. Lineage (NCBI taxonomy): Bacteria > Bacillati > Bacillota > Bacilli > Caryophanales > Bacillaceae > Paenalkalicoccus > Paenalkalicoccus suaedae. The sequence goes on along the minus strand of NZ_CP041372.2, from coordinate 1,670,844 downwards.
AACTGAATAAATTTTGCTTTTGTCCCCTTTAACACGTTTTGTAGCTGAATAAGCTTATTATCAGGCACGCCTTCTGCTGGCGTTAATACGTAATAGGCATTCTCGAATAGGCGTTCAATCGATGCTTCAACGCCTGTTTTATGAGAGCCTGCCATCGGATGACCTCCGATAAAAAAGACTCCTTTTGATTGCAGTTTATTACCCGCAACGACAACCGTTTCTTTTGTACTTCCAACGTCTGTCACAATGGCACCAGCTTGAAGCGGTAGCGTCTCTAGTTGCTGAATCAACTTAATCGTGCTCTCTACAGGAGCAGCTAAAATAATAATATCTGCATCTCTCACAGCATCTTCAAGAGATTCTGCCTGCTCGTCGATAATTTGCAGAGTCGAAGCGAGCTTGACAGAGTTTTGATCAATATCGAAGCCCTTGATTTGTGCTTTAGGGAGTCCGCTCTTAATTGCTAGAGCAAGAGACCCCCCTATTAAACCAAGTCCAATTAATGCAATTTGTTTACTCACGTGAATCCTCCTAAAGTAGCCAATCTGTTAATAGTGATCGAATGCGCTCATTTTGCTCTTTTGTGCCGAGCGTTACTCGAACATAGGAAGGGAATCCTAAAGCCTCTCCGTTACGAACGATGAAGCCTTTGCGCAGTAAGTAATCAAATACCTCTCCACCTGGCTTGTTCACACTAAACAAGAGAAAGTTCGTTTGAGACGGATAATACGGAAATCCGTTATCCTCACAAAATGCTTCAAACAGCTCTAGCTCTTCTTTGTTTTTAACCTTACAATCCGCAATGAAATCTTGGTCATCTAAAGCTGCAAGTGCTGCTGCCTGCGCGATACTATTCGTATTAAACGGCTCACGACCTGGTTCAATCCCTTGTATAAAACTTGCATTCGCAACACCATAACCAACTCGTAGCGATGCAATGCCATACGCTTTCGAAAAAGTGCGTAATACCATCAAATTATCATAGTTCTTGATTAGAGGAATTGTGTCGGGGTAGTCCTCTGCAGTGACGTACTCTTCATACGCCTCATCACTCACTACTAAAACGTCTTTAGGGACACGCTTTAAAAAGGACATAAACGCCTCTTCGTTCACATACGTTCCTGATGGATTATTAGGATTACAAACAAAAACAATTTTAGTCGTCTCATCAATCGCATCGTACATCGCATCTAAATCATGCGTTCCATTTACTAAGGGCACTTCGATCACATTCGCCCCCTCAATAACGGCGTTATGCTTATATTGGGGAAACGTCGGTGTAGCCGTCACAATCGAATCACCAGCACTTAATAATGCACGACATAGAATAAGGATGACTTCATCCGAGCCATTCCCAAAAATAATCTGTTGCTCGTCAATATTGTGAAGCTCCGCCACTTTTTGACGGAGTTTTGCCGCTCCACCATCTGGATAAATAGCAATAGAAGATACTGCTTCTTGAATCGCTGCTTGGACGCTATCTGAAGCACCGTATGGATTTTCATTTGAAGCAAGCTTAACTACTTCATCAAGACCAAGCTCGCGCTTTACTTCCTCCATCGGCTTCCCAGGTTGATATGGGGTTAGACCGTGGAGCGTTGATTTAATCTTCAAGACAATTCCTCCTCTATACTAAGAGCAAAGCTCTTCAATAAATGATTTAATCTCCTGCAAAGGTTTTTCCCGATTTGCTTGTAATAGGGTATCCTCACGCTCTGAAATAAAGCGCACTAAGGCACTACCTACAATGACGCCGTCGGCGATCGATTGGAAGTGCTGGACGTGCTCACGGGTGGATATACCAAATCCAGCAAGCACAGGAACGGAAGCAACGTCGCGTAACTTTTGGATAGACTCGGAAAGCTCCTCAGCAAAACTCTCTCTCGTACCTGTAACACCTAGGGAAGTCACGTAATAAATAAATCCATCGCCAAGACGACTAATTTTCTCCATCCGATTTTTAGAGCTTGGTGCAACTAATGAAATTAACGAAATCCCTTTCTCATTACATAGTGCACGTAATTCCTCGCTCTCCTCAAAAGGAAGATCAGGAATTAAAATCCCATCCATATCTGCGTCCTCCATTAGCTCTATTACCTCTTTAAAACCAACAGATAATACAGGGTTAATGTACGTGAATAGGACAAGCGGAACCGTTAATCCTTTTGCGCGTGCTTCTTTTGCTCCTTCAACTGCCCGACGCAGACCACCGCCTGCTTTACGAGCACGATCACCGGCCTCTTGAATAACTGGTCCATCAGCTAGTGGATCACTAAATGGTACGCCCCACTCAATTGCGTCAACGCCTGCTTCTTCAAGCGTTAACGCAATATCGATGGAAGCCTCATAAGACGGGTCACTGCTCATAATATATGGTACAAAACGTTCTTTTTTAGATTGAAAAGCATCTTGTTTTAAACGGTTCATCCCTTATCTGCCTCCAATGTCTCTTGAATCGTCATCACGTCTTTATCTCCTCGTCCAGAGAGACAAACGAGTAATACATCGTCTTTCGACATCGTTTTAGCATGTCTTTCTACATATGCTAGTGCATGCGCTGTTTCGATTGCTGGTAAAATACCTTCAAGCTCACAAAGGTCTTTTAATGCTTTCATTGCTTCATCATCTGTGACGGATTCATAGTTAACTCGCTTAATATCACGAAGGTGTGCATGCTCAGGACCTATACCTGGATAATCAAGTCCTGCTGAAATGGAGTAAGGCTCTGTTATATTCCCATTTTCGTCTTGCAGAAGGTAAGAAAGTGATCCGTGTAAGACACCTTTACGACCTCTTGTTAACGTTGCTGCATGTTCGGTTGTGTCAACACCTTTACCAGCAGCCTCAATGCCAGTTAACGCGACATCGTCATAGTTAATGAATGGGTGGAACATCCCGATTGCGTTACTTCCTCCACCAACACATGCAACTACCTCATCAGGCAAACGGCCAATCATACGCTTCATCTGCGCAATACTCTCTTCCCCAATCACACTTTGAAAGTCACGAACCATCATTGGATATGGATGAGGGCCTACTGCACTTCCAATCAGATAAAATGTATCTTCTACATTTGCAACCCAGTGGCGAATTGCTTCATTTGTAGCATCCTTTAACGTTTTACCGCCTGATTGTACTTCTATTACTTCCGCTCCTAATAGTCTCATACGAAATACGTTAAGCTCTTGGCGACGAATATCTTCTGCTCCCATAAATACCTTACAGCTCAGTCCAAACCTTGCGGCAACTGTCGCAGATGCTACACCGTGCTGACCAGCTCCTGTTTCAGCGATAATCTGTTTCTTTCCCATACGCATCGCTAAAAGTCCCTGAGCTAGCGCATTATTGATTTTGTGAGCACCTGTATGATTAAGATCCTCTCGCTTCAAGTAAATTTGCGCTCCACCGTAATGTTCGGACAGTCTTTCTGCATATGTCATCGCCGTAGGACGACCAGAATATTCATACAGCTCTTTGATTAAGGCTTGTTTAAATGACTCATCCTGTTGCGCTTCCTTATATGCTTCTTCAAGCTCTTCAAGCGCGTACATCAGTGTTTCAGGAACATATTTACCACCAAAATCACCAAAGCGACCTAAATGGTCTGGTGCTTGATACGTTTTCTTGACTGATTCTGCCATTTTTTTCATCTTCCTTTCATCTTTTGACGCTGCTGATTCAATACCTGACGAAACATCAATGCCATCAGGTTTAAAAGACATTAAGTCGTTCACATTATCTGGGGTGATACCGCCAGCTACAAAAAGTGGCGTATCCTGCGTTTTAGCTTGCTCCTTGTATGAAGGAATAGCTTTCCAGTCAAAGGAGATACCAGAGCCACCCCACTCTGTCTCTGTTTTTGTGTCTACTAAAAAGATGTCGACAAGATCGTTATACGCTGCCATCGTCTTTAAGGCATCTTTATTATGATGGATCGTTTTAATAATAAAGCAGTCCGTTTGCTCTTTAAGGGCCCTTACCGTTTTAACGTCCTCTGTTCCATGCAACTGCAAACCGTCTAACTGAGCTACGTTTGCCGTGTTTACAATTGATTCAATATCTTCATTTACAAACACCCCGACTAGCTTTTTACCATGGCGTCCGTGTGTATTGACCCAATTACGTACGTCGTTCGGATCAACCTGACGCTTACTTTTCACAAAAATAAATCCAAGATAATCTGCTTTTGTTTTCATGGCCTTCTGGTAATCTATTTCTGAACGCATTCCACAGTATTTGAGATCAGTCATGACTGATCACCAAACAACGCTTTAAGGAACTCGTGCTTATTGTCGCTTTTCATAAACCCTTCGCCTACTAATAGTCCATCGACTCCAATTTGATTTAAAAAGGCTGTATCGCTAGACGTTGCTATTCCGCTCTCACTGATAAAAAGAGCATCCTTCGGCAAGTAAGGCTTTAAACGTTCTGAATTTGCTAAGCTTGTTTCAAAGGTTTTTAAGTTTCGATTGTTCACGCCAATTAGCTCTGGCTTAATGTGAGTTACTACTTTTTCAATTTCCTCTTCGTTGTGAACTTCTACTAAAACATCCATAGATAGCTCTCTCGCATGCTCATAAAGCTCTTTTAATTGCGTACCGTCTAATATGGCAGCAATGAGCAAAATAGCATCTGATCCAATTCTATCTGCTTGCATGACTTGCTTATGATCGATAATAAAATCTTTTCTTAAGATAGGGATCGAAACGGCCTCTTTAATAGCTGTTAAATAACGATCGTCCCCTTGGAAAAAATCTTTATCTGTCAGCACCGAAATACCCGCTACCTGAAGCTTCTCGTATTCTTCTGCAATGGCCAGTGGATCAAAATCCTGTACAAGTATCCCTTTAGAAGGACTCGCTTTTTTCACTTCCGCGATGATTCCCATTGGGTGCTGACTCTTTTTAATCGAATCAACAAGAGAGAGCCTCTCGCGCTCGACTAGTCGCTCAGAAGGAATCTCTATTAATTGAACTTCCTGCTTTTTTCTCTCAACAATCGTATCCAATATTGTCATGATTGCACTTCCTTTTCTGCTCTCATTGACTGAAGATGAGCAATTGCTTGTTCTCCGAGTGCTTCTTTCGCTTGCGCCACTCCCGCTTTAATTGTGGAGGCCTTTCTAGCTACATATAAGGCAGCCCCTGCATTTAACAACACTAAATTTGTCGCACTTTCAGGAGCATTACCCGCAAATACTTGTTCAATGAGCGTTGCACTTTGTTCGGCGTCCGAGACGATTGCCCCATCTAACGTTGTTCTCGTAAGTCCCGCATCCTCTGGTCTAAAGGTTGATTCGGTTACCTCACCTTGATAAACCTCTATCATTGTTGTCTCAGTTTGAGGAGAGATTTCATCAAGTCCGTCATGACCTGCAACAAACAAAACGCGTTCCATAGACAAGGACTTACTAGCTTCCGCCATTTTGCGAGCTACCTCTACGTCATAAACGCCTATTACGCGACGCTTTGCTCCAGCCGGATTTGTAAGAGGTCCAAGTACATTAAAGATTGTTTTCATCTTCAACGCTTTTCTAACAGGCGCAACGTGTCTCATTGCTTCATGATAGTGGGGGGCAAATAAAAACGTTAGTCCATGTTTGTTCAGAGCATCCTTTGCCTCTACTTCTCCCTGCTGGAAATTGATCCCAAGCTTCTCTAAAACGTCGGCACTTCCTGTTTTTGAGGACACGCTTCTATTACCGTGTTTCGCAACTTTCACCTGCATGGAGCTAAGTAAAATTGCGACAGCAGTAGATACATTAAATGTTCCAGAAGCATCTCCACCAGTCCCGCACGTATCGATTACATCAAATCCAACATCGATCTTTTTACTTTTTTGTTCCATCCCTAATGCAAATCCCGCTATTTCCTCTGCATCTAATCCTCTAAACTGCATCACAGATAAAATAGCTGCCATTTCTTCATTAGACAGAGAACCCTCCATCATGATTGTAACTAATTCTGTCGCCTCTTTCTTACTTAATGCTTGTCCTGTCATGATTCTAGATAGTGTCATCTTTTCATGACCTCCTCTTTATCTAATCTCTGCTCTGCTAGCTTCACTGCATATAACAGTGCTCGTGCTTTATTTCTCGTTTCCTCGTATTCAAGCTCTGGAATAGAATCTTGAACGACTCCAGCCCCAGCTTGAACGTACGCTTTTCCATCCTTTAATACGATCGTTCTAATAGCAATACAGGAGTCAATAGCTTTATTAAAGCCGTAGTAGGCGATTGCGCCTGCATAGACACCTCTATGCATATTTTCAAGCTCTTGGATGATCTCCACTGCCCGAAGCTTCGGTGCTCCTGATACGGTTCCAGCCGGATGTGTAGAAAAAAGCGCCTCAAATGGATGAACGTCTTCTCTAAGTATCCCTGTGACTTTAGTAGTTAAATGCATCACGTGCGAAAAGTACGAAATATCCATCATATCGTGGACATCTACACTACCGTATTCACTAACTCGACCAATATCGTTACGAGCTAAATCAACAAGCATTAAGTGCTCGGCACGCTCCTTTTCATCGTGAAGAAGGTCTTGAGCCAATGCCTCATCTTCCGCCTTATCTTTTCCACGCTTTCTTGTACCAGCGATGGGGTGAATCTCTAAATGGCGGTCCTGATCAACCTTTACAAGCCGTTCTGGTGAGCTACCAATAATCTCTTGATCAGGAAAACGAATATAGTATAAATAAGGAGACGGATTCACCTTCCTTAATACTCGGTAAAGAGATAGTCCGTCTGATCGAACTGGGACCTCGAACCGCTGAGATAATACCGTTTGAAAAACGTCACCCGCAGCAATATAATCCTTTATTTTTAACACATCTTTGATAAAGCCATCCTTCGTATAATTAGAGCTGACTCCTTCATACACATCAATATCTTGATTTTGATCGATTGGAATTGTTGGGAAGGGCTTCTCCTCTCCCTCTTCAATCTTAGCTAAGATCCCATGAATGGTATCAACAGCTGATTCATACGCGTTTAATCGCTCCGACTCTTGAAAGTGAACGATGGTAAGCTGCTCTTTATCATGATCAAACGCCAAGATTGTTTGACAAAACATAAAGCTTGCATCATGAGCCTTTTCGGAAGATCGCTTCACTTTCGGCTCATAAAATCGAAACCCTTCAAATCCTAAATATCCAACCGCTCCTCCGGGGAACGGAATGTCTGGAAGTGTTGGCGATACATCAAGGGTTGCCATCGCACGGTCCCATGCAGTCTGTAAATTATTTTCACAGAAAAGAATATGATCATTCTTATCAGAAAAAATAAATTCATCGCCTTTATCACGTAAAAAATATTTAGGATTAAGTCCAATAAAGGAATAATTTGACCATGGCGATAGAGGATCCTTACTCTCGAGTAAAAAGCTCGCTTCGTCATTACAAATATTAAATAATTGGATTGGCGTACGCGTATCAGCTACCGTAGAAGCCGACACTGCGACCGTTCGATTCATGGATGCTTCTTCGTAGAATTGTTGCTTTGTTTTTGTAATCATGGGTGACCACCTTATCTAAAATGTATTTAGAGAAAAGCGGCAGAGGAGAAAAAAAGTAGATTGTGGGGGTAATCTCTATGCGTAGGAATAAAAAAACGTCTGCCAAATAAGGGCAGACGTGTCCTTACACTGTCTACACATGTAACTCTGCTATACTCATCTCAGCTATGCTAAACTCTCTCTCAACTAAATTATCCTAATGCTAACGCGAGCGACACCTGTATGTCAAGAATAAGAGGTTCTCTCGCCGTTAACCGATTACCACCTTATCTTTAGCCAATTAACTCTTGAAGTAGCGATTCAATGACTTCCTCCTGTACCTGATAAAGCCCCGCTATTCCAACTTCCGATAACAATACAAACTGCATGTTTCCACTTGATGCTTTTTTATCTAGCTTCATACGATCAATAAGTCCTGCTATAGTAAGGCCTTTCCTAAGTGATGTCTCATACCCTAGCCGTTGTAAATAAGTCGAAGTCTCGTCAATTGGAAGAGTTGTATGAAGCACTTTTTCACTTAGCTTCATAGCAAAGATCATTCCGATTGCAACTGCCTCTCCATGCGTAAGCTGTCCATAGCCTAATTCCGCCTCAATTGCATGGCCTAGAGTGTGACCGAAGTTAAGGTGGGCACGGATGCCCTGTTCTTTTTCATCAACCTCGACTACATCTGCTTTCACTTTAATAGATCGAAGCAGTAAGTCTCCGAGCATATCAACGTGTAAATCCGTTAAGCTATGAATATGATCTACAAGCCACGTGTAAAACGCACGATCGTGAATCAATCCATGCTTGATAACTTCTGCAAATCCTGATCGAAGCTCCGCTTCAGGAAGTGACTCAAGTATCTCTGGATCATAAAGTACGGCTGATGGAGCATGAAATGCTCCAATTAAATTCTTTCCAAGTGGATGGTTGATTCCCGTTTTACCGCCAACGCTACTATCATGAGCTAAGATGGTTGTTGGAACTTGAATAAAGCGAATCCCTCTCATATATGTAGCAGCAACAAACCCAGCAACATCGCCAACGACTCCTCCACCAATTGCTACAACAACAGCTTTGCGATCTAACCCAGCCTCTAATAGTTTCGTTACTAGCTGGTGGTACGTCTCAAATGATTTTGATCGCTCACCAGACGCAACTTCTATGACCTGTGGTGCTTCTGCAAAAGAGGATAAAAAATCCTCTTTGTACAGATCTGCCACATTTTTATCGATAATCAAGACTGTTTTTGTGTAACCTGGAGTATGCTGCTTAAGCTGTTCTGCTAACCGAAAGCGACTGCCCTTTTCCATTACAACTTGATAAGAATGCGTAGCACTCTTAATGGTTAACGTTTGCCCCATTAAAAATTCCTCGCTTCCTCCTGGTACATCTCGTAGTGCTTTTTAATGTCATCCATCGTGTCTGAACCAAACTTGTCTAAGAACGCATCCGCAAGCTCCCATGCAACAGCAGCTTCTGCAACTACCGCAGCCGCTGGTACTGCACAGCTGTCAGAACGCTCAATACTCGCCGTAAACGGCTCTTTAGAGTCAATGTCAACGCTTCTTAGTGGTTTGTATAGCGTAGGGATAGGTTTCATTGCGCCATGGACTACAACTGGCATTCCGTTAGTCATACCGCCTTCAAATCCACCTAAACGATTAGACATACGGTAAAAGCCTCGCTCTTCACTGTACGCTATTTCGTCATGTACTTGACTCCCCTTCATTCTTGCCGCTTCAAAGCCTAAACCGACTTCAACCCCTTTAAATGCGTTAATGGAAAGTACAGCTTGCGCGATCTTTCCATCAAGCTTACGGTCGTAGTGGACAAAGCTCCCAAGTCCAATTGGTACATTTTCAGCAACAACTTCTACGATACCACCGATAGAATCTCCGTTTTCCTTCGCATCGTCAATTGCTTGCTTCATCTTTTCGCTAGCTTCTTCATCCATGCAACGTACTTCGGATGCTTCCGTCACTTTTTTAAGCTCTGCAACAGTTGTAAATTCTGACGTTGTTGCTTTCACATCTCCAATTTCAAGCACGTGTCCTGCAAGCTCAATACCAAATTGTTTAAGGATAACTTGCGCAACAGCACCTACCGCTACCCTTACTGTCGTTTCTCTTGCAGAGGAGCGCTCAAGAACGTTACGCATATCACGATGGCGATATTTAATTGCTCCATTTAAATCTGCGTGTCCAGGGCGTGGTCTCGTAAGCTTTCTTTTTACTTCCGCTTCCTCTTCTTCAGAAAGAGGCTCCGCACCCATAATCTTCGTCCAGTGCGTCCAGTCCTTGTTCTCTACTTGAAGCGTAATAGGCGCACCTGTCGTTTTACCGTGACGTACTCCGCTTAAGATTTGCACCTGATCTTTTTCAATTTGCATGCGACGACCGCGTCCGTATCCTTTTTGGCGTCTCGCTAGATGTTCGTTAATATCCTCAGCTGTTAAAGGTAGCTGAGAAGGTACCCCTTCAATGATTGCTGTTAGTGTAGGGCCGTGTGATTCTCCCGCTGTCAAAAATCGCATTCTTCCATCAACCTTTCTTTATCGCTTTTATGCGTTAAACTGTGTTAATCCCTATTGTTCAATATTTCGCATGATTTTTCAAGTATTAAATCCTTAAAGATTCGATTTACCCCATTTTTTTGTAGAAAAAAGTGTCTTCTGTTTCAAGCTTATATTGCTGCGGATTAAATATTTGTTCCGTACTTCCAACAAATAAAATTCCGCCAGGACGGAGCGCTTCGCTAAATTTATGATAAAGCTTCACTTTAGCATCTTCCGTAAAATAGATCATAACATTTCGACAAACAATTAAATCAAAGCCACGATCAAAGCTGTCCGCTAGCAGGTTATGTTTTTTAAACGTGATAGGTTTTTGAATTTCCGGCTTTACTTTATAGCCTAACGGCTCTTTCTCAAAATATGTAGATAAATAAGAGGGGTTTACTTCCTTTAGTGATCTATCTGGGTAAAATCCTTTTTTAGCCCGCTCTAAGATCGATTGGTCTAGGTCAGAGGCCTGAATCGTAAACGATTGTGGTGAGACGTGCTGCCTTAAAAGGATGGATAAAGTGTACGGCTCCTCCCCCGTTGAACAAGCTGCACTCCAAACTTTAAGAGATCCCTTATTCTCAAGTAGCTTAGGTACAATTTTTTTGTCTAAAATATCCCAACGTTGTTTATTACGGAAAAACTCCGACACGTTAATTGTCATTCTGTCCAAGAACTCTTCGAACAACCGATTATCCTCTACTAATCCATTATAATATCCTTGAAAGGTATCAAAACCTCTCTTTTCACGTAAAGAAGTAAGTCGTCGCTTCATTTGCGCTTCTTTATAAAGCGAAAGGTCTATCCCAGTACGTTTATATATTTTTTGTATAAAATCTTGGTAGTCATTCATTCTCATTCGTCTCCCTCGGAGTTGCTAATTTCTAAAAAGCTATACTCTTACTTTTACCATATAATCACGCATTCTTCTACCAATTGTCCGACAAATCGAAAAACTATCTGTTTCTTTTGGAATGGTAAATAGGTTGTATAGGACTTTCATTTATTTTTGCGTGAAAAGAAAGGCGAGATGATGATGGCCTAGCTAGTTGCATTTGTTCTTCGTGCCATCACCCCTCCAGAAATCCTGCAATATCTTAGTAAAAGCAAACTGATAATCTTGTCGTCACGTTTTTTGTAAATAGTGGTGATAACCCGGAGCTTTCTTTTCTTATGGGAATTGAGGTAAGGACCTTATATTCAAGGCGTCTGCGTTAGATAATAGTTCATTTCCTTTAAATCTAGTAGTCGCTACTTCACTTCTACTGTTGCATACGTCAGCATTAAATAAGAAGGTGTTTGCATCGCATTACAAAGGGAGTGCGTCAGACAGGTCTTCGTTTACTTTTCTATCATTACTCAAATAAAAAAACGTTCTCCAAATGGAGAACGCTTCGTTTTATTTTGATAATACAGATGTTTGTTTGTTTGCTCCAACTAATTCTGATTGCTCAAAGAAAAGAGCCAGCTCTCTTTCAGCACTCTCAATTGAGTCAGATCCGTGCACGATGTTTTTGGATTTTTCGATTGCAAAGTCTCCGCGAATCGTTCCTGGCGCAGCTTCTTTAGGGTCCGTCTTACCGATAAGCTTGCGTGCCTCATCGATAACGCCGTCCCCTTCCCAAGCCATCGCAAAGACTGGACCGGAAGTAATAAATTCGATTAAGTCAGGAAAAAATGGTCTTTCTTTATGCTCCGCATAGTGTGCCTCTGCGTGCTCCTTTGATAGTTGCATAAGCTTAGCACCTACAAGTGTAAATCCTTTTTGCTGAAATTTTGCTAAAACTGGAGCAATTAGCTGACGCTCTACCCCATCAGGCTTTACCATAATAAATGTACGTTGCACGAAAACTCCCCCTAATCAAGTAATGTAAACCCTTTCATAGTATAACAAAAAAGAATTAAGTGAACAACATAGTTTTGGTAAAAAAAGATAATTCACTAAGAATTTAGTAGTCAGCTGTAGATAGGAGGGTTATTAACTCCTTCACCCTCCTATTAATAATTACGGTCGCGAATATATATCGCTATATCATATAACGCTTGTTTAGCTCGAATATCCTCTAATGGTTCTAAGCAATCCAAGGCTTTTGTTATATAATCATTACTTAATTTATTCGCGGCATCAATGGCATCTGAATGTTTAATGCGATTGACAACTTCTTTAATTGGAGATTCGCCCGTTGGATCTTGCATGTAAGAGGTCACATGGTGCTTAATCCAATTATCCTGTTCCATGGCATAAATAGCTGGAAGTGTGATATTGCCCTGAATTAAATCACTTCCTGCAGGCTTACCAAGCTGCTTTTCTGTCCCAACGAAATCAAGAATATCATCTGTGATTTGAAAGGCCATACCAACATAATAGCCATACCACTTTAATGCTACTCTCTCTTTATCAGCGACATTGGCAACCCTAGCGCCTAAATCACAGCTTACAGAGATAAGAAGTGCCGTTTTACGCTTTATTCTACGTAGGTATGTGCGTAAAGATTGGTCCAAATTAAACTGATCTCGAATTTGCTCAATTTCTCCGATACACATATCTACCATAGCTTTTGATAGAACATCATGCACGCCTTGTTTATTGGATCTTGACGCGATCTCTATAGCTTTGGCGAAAATATAGTCACCTGTATACATCGCTACGCGGTTATCCCACTTTGATTTAATCGTGCGCTTCCCTCGCCTAAGCTCCGCATCATCAATGACGTCATCATGAACGAGCGAGGCCATATGAATGAGCTCTAACGGAATCGCTACTTGCTTGATTTGATCCAAGTCATAGTTACCAAACTGAGCGCTCAGTAACACAAACACAGGACGAATTCGTTTACCGCCAGCTTTTAGCAGGTGCGAAGATGCTCTTTTTAAGTCTGGGTGTTCTGCATCAATATGGGATTCTAGTTCATTTTCAATTTTTACGATATCTGAACGTAAATGTAAATATATATCCGTGAGTTTCATAAATGTCCACCTTGCTAAACGGAATGAAAGGGAGAGACTGGGTTCCAGACCGATATTTCTTTGACTGGTTTGGATAAATAGCCATATTGGTAGGCAAGATCATAATACATGTGCAAGCCATCTAAATGATCACTTGTTAAATCATGATTTAACTTTGCAAAATAGCTTTGCCAAAATGTAAATGTGCCACCGTGCTCTCTTTGAATCGATGTAATTAAATCGTGATAATGATTACTTTTACACATACGCTTACTCTCGTGAAAGCCCTCATATAAAGAAGCAAGCGATTCTTCGTATAAAGCTGCCATTTCTTTTCTGACAGCAAAAACTGCGTATGTCATTGGTAGACCAGTATGCTCATACCAAAGTTTGCCGAGGTCATAGCAAAAATATTCTGCTTCGTGGTTCCACTTAGCTCGAATGGCATCATCGCCAATTAACAGGCAAGCAGATGCACGCTCCATCATCTCATTAAAATCAGGATCCTGCGTATAAAAGCGTGGCTCGACCCGATAAAAATGTCTGAGTAAAATTTTAAGCAGATGAACAGAAGTAGCAGAGCTTGAGGTAAGAGCAATAGGTTCGCCGTCTAACTCCTCTAGCTTTTTTTTAGTAAATAGAAAAATGGAGCCTACCTGCTGATAAGAAGAGACAGACAAATCAGCAAGCACGTGATAATCGTCTATGTTCTGACCGTATGCGAAAGAGCTTATTCCACCAACATCAATCATACCAGCAGCCATTTTTTTATTTAACTCTGCCGGTATGGCAGGAACAAATGAAAAAGAAGCTAAGCGCTCTCTATTTAAATAGTGGAACATCGGTCGAATATTCGTATAGGATATTTCTCCAACTACTAGTCCCATTTGGCACCAGCTCCTTTACTAAAATAACAGAATGTCTCCTAAAGCAAATAAGAAAATCGTTATACTTATTACACCGTTCATTGTAAAGAACGCTACGTTCACCTTCGATAGATCATGAGGTTTAACTAAAGAGTGCTCATAAATCATGATACCACCTGCAATCAGTGCTCCAATGAGGTAAATGATGCCAAGCGGTGTTAACGCAGATAATGTTAGCATCGCAAGAAAGCTTACAAGGTGAAAGCCTCTTGCTATTTTAAGTGCTTTTGGAATTCCAAAGTGACTTGGAATGGAGTAAAGCTTTGCTCCTTTATCGTAATCAGCATCCTGCGTCGCATAGATGATATCAAATCCAGCAGTCCACATTGCGACTGCTAGGAAAAGAACAAACGCTTCTACAGTAAGCACACCAGTTGCTGCAACCCATCCACCAAGAGGTGCGAGTGCAATCGTGATACCAAGTACAATGTGACACGCCCATGTAAAGCGTTTTGTATACGAATAAATAACGAGGAAAAATACCGCTATTGGTAGGAGATACACAGCTAACATATTCAAATTGAATGTTGCAACAAAGAGAAGTGCAAAAGATAAAACGATAAACAAGATCGTCTCTGCCTTCGATAACAATCCTGCAGGTATCGCACGATTCGCTGTTCGAGGATTGGCTTCATCTATTTTTGCATCAATGACACGATTTAAGGACATCGCTGCAGTTCGAGCTCCAATCATTGCTAAAGTAATCCAGAGCCAATCTATCGCACTAGGTAAGGCGCCATTAATCGTGTAACTACCAAGAATTGCTCCTAGAAAGGCAAAAGGTAATGCAAATATTGTATGCTCAAATTTGATCATTTCTAAAAAGATTTTTAGTTTATTCATCTCAGTAAACCTCCGGCTATTTTGTTGCGAAGTGAGCAGCAGCAACTCCACCAGAGTATGACTTGATTGCTACATCGTTAAAGCCTGCTTCTAAAAACATCTCTTTAAGAACCTCTTTTGACGGGAAGCCCTCTGTTGATTCTTGAAGCCACGAATATTCCTCGTAGCTTTTCGCAAACACTCGCCCAAACAATGGCATAATACGTTTAAAGTAGAGCCAGTATAGCTGTTTAAAGCCAAGAGCTGTTGGCTGTGATGTCTCTAAACACACGACTAGCCCATCGTCTTTTACTACACGTCTCATTTCTTTCAATACCTGCATGTAGTCAGGAACATTCCGCAGACCAAAACCAATGGTTACATAGTCAAAAGAGTTATCCTCAAATGGAAGCTCCATCGCGTTGCCGTGCAAAAGCTCGACATTGGACAGTTTTTTATCATCAATTTTATGAACGCCAACATCAAGCATATTTTGGCTGAAGTCTAACCCCTTTACGTCGCCCTTTGGTCCAACAGCTTCTCCAAGCTGTATCGTCCAATCGGCCGTTCCACAGCACACGTCAAGTGCTTTAGATCCTTCTTTTACTGCCATTCGCTTCATGGTATCTTTACGCCATGCTACGTGTCTTTGAAAGCTAATGATAGCATTCATTTTATCGTAGCTTGGTGATATGGATTGAAAGATCGCATGCACGCGCTCTTCTTTAGATTGACTCATTTCTGTTCGCCTCTTTCCTATTCCAAAAACGTATCCGATAATCTTCGGTGACTTGATCATACATAGATCGAAGTGGCATTCCGCTCTTCGTGCCAACTTGCTCTATTTCTAAAAGTAAACCTTCTTTTGCATCATGAATTAATCTCTCGAGCTGAAGATTTTCTTTTGGCAAAGCTAATGTAGCAAGTGTCGGCTTCTCATCCGACGCTCGACGATCCTTCTCTCTAAGTAATGATTCATAAAAGAACAATGCGCTCACTGCTTTACTCAGAGCTTTATCATCCAAATATAAGGAAATTTGCGTAACTAACGCACTTTTGATAACCGCCACATCGTGATAAAGAAGGTATTCAGGGTCAATACGTTTATATATACGCATTTTAGCTTCGTTGATATCTTGTATGGCATTGGACAGTACCGGCAAGTACGACTCTAAGCGTCCAGAGAGCGTATGATAGTAGAGAGCACTATAGTAGTCTCCTGCAAGCACAGTTAGCTGACGATCCTTCCAAGAAAAGTCGTCAGTAAGCTCTGTGGAATTGACTTTATCATGAATATTCATGGCAGCCTGCACTAAAAGTGTCGCAAGAGTTAGCGTATGCCGATCCTTATGATTTAGTCCTTTTTCTTGAAGAATACATAGGAGTAATTTCGCCTGATAGTCATCAATAGTTGGATAAGGTAAATACGTATGTAAATAGGAATGACGAGTAAGCGAATGAAAGTCTGCGTATATAGATTGAATTTCTTGTTGGTTATCATGAATCGCTGTCATCATCTCGTCCCCCACTTTTTGCACTACACAATTCGCTAAATTTCACGCTTATCTAGTATAGCACAATTATTTTCCAACGATAATGCTTGGTGCCATAATTTTGACCTCTCTTTATTCCTATTCTACCACCATCTTCTCACAGGGTAAAAAAGGAACACTTATTTCACCAATTGTTTAAATACTTCGATTATGTAGCTCTACTTGAACCTTACACAACTGCTTTTTTATATGATAAATATATCGTCAAACAAAAAGATGCGTCAGTAAGCAGATTCGCTTAGACGCATCTTTCAATTAATCGTTCGTCTCCATAACGCCATGTGCAGTTTGCACAGTAGCATTACCTCGGATCTTTATAGCGGATGTATGCTCCGTAAACTGAGCAATCATCATTTCGTTTTTATCAAGCTTCTCAGAATGGTGAAATCGTGTGTCTGTCCCTCTAGTGAGTCCTATGACGCTCACCCCATCCTCTTTTGCTTTAATAACGATATAGTTTGTAGATTCAGCCATAACGATGCTCCTTTATGTGAGACTAGTTTCGAATAAGTGCTAGCACTTCTGCACGGGCTGCTTCGTCTTCTTTAAATGCACCTCTAACAGCAGAGGTTACAGTCATAGACCCTGGCTTTTTAACTCCACGCATCGTCATACACATGTGTTCCGCTTCTACAATTACAATAACTCCGCGAGGATTTAATGTTTCTACCATAGAATCTGCAATAGTGGAAGTAATTCGCTCCTGTAACTGCGGGCGTTTTGTTACAGCCTCAACTGCACGAGCAAGCTTACTTAACCCAGTGACTTGTCCTCCCTGAGGTAAATACCCGATGTGTGCTTTTCCGTAAAATGGAACTAGATGATGCTCACACATAGAGTGGAATGGAATATCTTTCACAAGGACTAGCTCCTCGTGATCTTCGCCAAACACTGTTTTGAAATGTTCTTTAGGATCCTGATGAAGTCCTTGGAAGACCTCTTCATACATTCGTGCTACTCGTTTTGGAGTGTCATGTAGCCCTTCTCTCGATGGGTCCTCTCCAATTGCTTCTAAAATCATTGTAACTGCTTGCTGGATTTTTTCATGATCTACTTTGCTCATTCGTAAGTGCCTCCAATCATTTTCAGTAACTTGGTAGTGTATTGATTCTAGCACATACAAATTATTTAAAACAAATAAATACGCTTTAAATGACAAAAGCATTTTTCAAAAAAATATTTCTTTAAAAATTTAAGGCGTCTTAATTTCATTTTTCAATAAAAAAGCTCCCCCAGCCTAAGCTGGAAGAGCAGAGAAATCTTAAGGCCCTATATGTAAATTACTTTACAGCATCCTTAAGGGCTTTACCTGGCTTAAATGCAGGAACATTGCTCGCTGGGATTTCGATTTCTTCACCAGTTTGTGGGTTACGACCTTTACGAGCCGCACGCTCACGTACTTCGAAGTTACCGAAGCCGATTAGCTGAACCTTTTCGTTCTTTTGAAGTGCACCAGTGATGATGTCAAATACTGCATCAACAGCTCCAGTAGCATCCTTCTTAGAAAGCTCAGTCTTTTCAGCAACCGCATTGATAAGTTCTGTTTTATTCATGTGTTTCACCTCCCTCAAAAAATTAAAACCGTTATTTCCTTTGTTACACATTCTGAAGAAAATTATACGTTAAACCGCGTAACAACGGGATAACAAGGCTTATGTTAAACGATTGCGCTTAGAAATTCAACAATTTTTACGGAATTCATGGCTTTTTTATGACGAATTACCCTTATTTTACAGCATTCAGACCATAGATGAAGCCTTCACTAGTGTCTTTTACTTATCGAATACGCTATCCAAAAAAAATAAGCGAGGTAGCCACTAGAATGGATTTCACTCTTCCGATGTGTATATATATACATGTAATATTCACTTATTACAGTCTTTAGATTGTGACACCAGAACCTAAAGTAATTTTTTAGAATTACGTTCTTTCATTCACGTCGACACTGTTTGATCTAATAGAAATTGATTCTACATTTAAAATGTTCCAACTGCAAGTTTTCTCTTTCATGTTGAATCATTCTTAAAGTTTGATTTAAAAAAATAATTTTTTTGACCTACCAGAAACAATATTAAATTGGCCTCTTTACATGAACAAACTGGAGGGCTTTTAAGAGAAGCGCTAGTAAAGAACGGTAAAGGCTTTTTAAGTAGTTGCCTTCTTTTTTGCTAGCATTGTAATGGGGACCTTAATTCCGAGGGGGGGGGTGATACATTAAAACGGTCCATTGCATTTATATTGCTTATTCGTGCGAACAATAACTAAATTGCGCTGCATCACATTACCTTTCGATTACGTCCGTTAACTCGATACTTATTAATAGCTCGCTGAACCCGCTCCTCAATATCCAAGCGATATAAGACAGCACCCATAACGAACAGTTATCCATGAATAAAAAGGTTAGATAGTTCCCACAACATTTAAAAGAACTCGCAGAAGTTCTGCGAGCTCACGGTTATAAAATAATGGCAATCAAGCCACCTGACCCTTCATTGATAATTCTTTCTAGCGTCTCTTTTAGTTTGTAACGAGCATTTTCAGGCATCAAGGAAAGTTTTGCTGAGATTCCTTCTCGCACAATGGAATTTAGAGATCGACCAAAAATATCAGAGTTCCAAATAGATAAAGGATTGTCCTCAAAGTCTTGCATTAAATATCTCACAAGCTCCTCACTTTGCTTTTCAGTACCAATAATAGGAGCAAATTCGGATTCCACATCTACTTTAATCATATGAATTGATGGTGCTACAGCCTTTAACCTAACCCCAAACCTTGATCCTTGACGAATAATTTCAGGTTCATCTAAGCTCATGTCGCTTAAGCTTGGTGCCGCAATACCATAGCCTGTTTGGCGTACCATTTGCAACGCATCCCGCACCTGATCATACTCTGTTTTGGCAAAGGATAGCTCCTGCATAAGCGATAATAAATGGTCTTTCCCACGAATTTCGACCCCGACTATTTCCATTAAAATTTGGTCGTACAAGTCTTCAGGAGCCTCTAGATCAATTTCCGCAATCCCTTTACCCATTTCCATCCCGGCGATTGTGGCTCGCTCAATGTATTCAAGACCATTAAATCCTTGAACTACATCATTAACATCGCGAAGTCGTTTAATTTCACCGATTGTTTGGCGAATAGATTCCTCGTAGCTTTCCTTTAGCCAGTGATTATCTTGTAGAACCATAACCCAGCTTGGCAGGTGCACATTGACTTCATGTACAGGAAATTCGAATAGTACTTCTCTCATGACACTCATTAAATCGTACTCTGTCATGCTTTCAATATTCATCGCTAAAACAGGCACATTATGCGTTTCCTCTAGATTTGCTCGAAGCTTTTCTGTTTCAGGATGAGTTGGTTTAACGGAGTTAACTAAGACAACAAACGGCTTTCCTACTTCTTTTAATTCCTCTATCACTTGGTTCTCCGATGTCTCATAATCAGCCCTTGGAATTTCTCCAATTGTGCCATCAGTTGTCACAACAATACCTAGTGTAGAGTGCTCCTGAATGACCTTTCTTGTCCCAATTTCTGCTGCTTCTTGAAAAGGAATGGGATCATCAAACCAAGGTGTATGAATCATTCTTGGACCATTTTCATCCTCATATCCAGTAGCACCTGGTACTGCATAACCTACACAATCGACGACTCGAACGTTTACATCTAGACCTTCTTCAACAGAAATAGAGACGGCTTGATTAGGAATAAATTTCGGCTCTGTCGTCATGATTTGACGACCGGCTGCACTTTGAGGAAGTTCATCCTGAGCCCGAGTCCGATCTGCCTCATTATCTATATTCGGAAGAACGACGAGCTCCATAAAACGTTTTATAAAGGTTGATTTCCCTGTACGGACAGCTCCTACAACGCCTAAATAAATGTCCCCACCCGTCCGTTCGGCAATATCTTTAAATAAGTCTACTTTCATCACATGCCACTCCTCCTACCAATGGGTCAAGCCCAATTTATTCTTCCATACATCCTATGGGAGTTGTCCTTTAAATATGCGAACTTCTAGAGACACAAAAAAAAAGCCCTTACTACTAAAAAGTAGTAAAGACTAATGAAGAGATGTCTCTTAGCCTATTTCGCCTTCTTCTAGGAAAATAATCTCTCCATTTTCGATAGACTGAGGAAGGGAGTAGGTTGGGACGAATGGCGCGTGCTCTACTAATAGATCTCGCAGATCATCCCCTTCTTGGAAATCGCCTATGCCGTACTCATCTACGTAAAAACGTATGTCTAGGCCGTAATCAATCACCACATCACCTCTTGTTGTTAACACAAGGGGTAATTGGTGCGTGGGATGAAACGGACTGTCCACGGTTGGCTCTTCTTGAAAGCCTAGTGCTTCATAATCAAGCTTTAGTATTTCTGTGCCAATTACCTCTGCTACTGGTGCATAATCATTTTGGCTTCTATATTGGAAGATTGCGGATTCAACCTCTTGAATCGTTCGGATTGTTTTTAAATCAATGAGCTTCACTTGAGGTTCTTCTTCTACATCAACTAATACGTACTGAAACGTCCCTCCATTTTCGAACGAATTTGAGGGTGCCTCTTGCATGTACATAGGAACTAATTGCGTAAACTGAATTGGATACTTCCTATACAAAGGAGTATCAGCTTCTCTTGTTGCAATCGGAAGTAGCCCAGAATTATTCTCTCGATACTGATTAACTGCATTCCCAACAGCTACAAGCTGATCCTCATAAGGGACTTGATTACGCGTTCTTTCCTCCTGAGGGTACAAACATCCACTTAGCAATGCTGCTACGATCCCTAGAAGCATGACTCTAGTTAGTTTCAACGTGATCGCCTGCCTTTATTTACTATTCTGGTACTGGACCACTAAATGTGACGAGAATAACAATCAATCCAGATACAATAATACAGATAAAGCTAATTGTTAAAAATGAGTATCGTAAAAATCCCCGTAATTTTTCTTTTGTAAAAATAGTGAGTGCAACGGAGACAAACATTAATCCCATCGCAATGAATGATATCCACATCTTCATCAATGGATCTACAAACATGTATGCCCCTCCTTTAAGAGATTATTTATAAATTCTGCGTAATTATAGCACATTATGTATGCGCGTGCATGCCTTACCTATGACGGGATTGTGACGCTTTTTCGTTAGACAAAAGCAAGACTGCCTCTATCAACGATAGAGACAGTCAAACCATCTATTTTTTTTGGAAAATAGACGATAACGTAGAAAAATCGAGTGGAATTTGCTTGGATGTAATTGCTTTTATAAGCTCCTGCTCTTTTTTGGGATCTACTTTTACTTGTGCCATAGCAGCTACTTGGTGAATTAACTTCCTTACATTCTCTGGATTTGTTAAATCTACATTATTAACAGATTGCGCAAGTGAGAATAAATCCTGCTGTGAAACATTCGTCTTTTGCTTTACCTTGTCGAAAAATGAACCATCCTGAGTCATCGTTTCGCCTCCATTCGGATATAGAGTCACTATATGCGAGGAAGCGAAAAACGTTCTATGGCTCGAAGTGATTAAGTGGATCTTGATGGCTAAAGGCTGAGCTTAGTGGAAGATGCTCTACTTCTCGTTTTTTTACACGCCCCATTAACCGCGTCACTGCTTCGTCCACAGATTTATCATTAAAAAGTACTTCATATAGTTCTGTTGTGATCGGCATATCGACTCCAACTGCTTTTGCTAACTGGTAGGCAGCCTTCGTTGTTCGAATTCCCTCAACAACCATGCCAAGCTCTTTTTCCGTTTCTTCTACTGATAGTCCCTTACCAAGCATATTACCAGCTCTCCAGTTACGGCTATGCTGGCTTGTGCATGTCACAATTAGATCACCTAATCCTGATAAACCAGCAAAGGTTAATGGATTCGCACCAAGTTTTACACCAAGTCGTGCTATCTCAGCTAGTCCTCGAGTCATGAGTGCCGCTTTTGCATTATCACCAAACCCAAGCCCGCTTGTCATACCTGAGCCTAGTGCAATAATATTCTTTAAAGAGCCACCTATTTCAACACCAATTAAATCGGTATTCGTATATACTCGGAACGCCTGATTCATAAATAAATCCTGTACATCTTCTGCAATATTCATATGTATAGAAGAGCATGTCACGGTCGTTGGTTGCTTTTTACAGACTTCTTCTGCGTGACTCGGTCCAGATAAAACAACAACGCCCTCGCGCTTCTCTTCACTTATTTCTTCTTCAATAATTTGCGAGATTCTGTAGTGAGTCTCGGGTTCTATTCCTTTACTAGCATGAATAAACACAGACGTTGCTGTCATGAGCTTATTAATATCAGATAAAACGTCGCGCATTGCTTTAGTTGGAACAACGACTAGAATATAGTCAGCATCTGTAATACTTTCTTGTAATGAAGAAGTAAGAGCTATTGTATCGTCAAGTAAGACTCCCGGTAAATATCGTTTGTTCTCACGAGTAGCTTGCATCTCACTCATTTGTTTCTCATTGCGTCCCCATAATGAGACATGATGTCCATTTTCAGCCAACACCATTGAGAGTGCTGTTCCCCAACTGCCTGAACCTAAGACTGAGATTTTTTTCCCCATGACGATCTCCCCCTATTAAGCTTTTTGACCTACTTTACTCTCTGTTCCTTGACGAAGTCGCTTTATATTTTCGCGATGTCTCCAAATGGATAAAAGAGTCAGAATAACCAGAAAGTAAACAGTAGTAAATGAATAGTCAAATAAGTAAAATGTCGAAGCGGTCAGTATCGTTGTGCCTACCATAAAGAGAAGAGAGCCGAGTGATACGAAGCGCGTTATGATAATAGAAATGATAGCAATCGTCCCTGCGATTAACGCGGGCCAAAAAACAAGTGTAGCTAGTACTCCAATTGTAGTTGCTACACCTTTACCGCCTCTAAAGCCGTGGAAGATAGGCCAGTTATGTCCTAATACTGCAGCTAATCCACATGCTCCTGCAATGACCGGATCCCCATTTGACACTTGTAAACCTATTACGACAGCAACTATACCTTTTGCACAGTCAAGTAATAGGACAATGATAGCTGGTCCAACCCCTAAAACACGAAGAGTATTCGTGGCACCAGCGTTACCGCTGCCGTGCTCACGAATATCAAGTTTTCTAAGTAATCGTCCCATTAAAAAACTAAAGCTTATAGAACCAATTAAATAAGACAGAATGATGACGAAAAAAGCCATATTAGTCCCCCCTACAACTAGTCACTTTTCTTACGTGCAATAATATGGATTGGTGTACCTACAAAGCCGAATGCTTCTCTAATTTTATTTTCTAAGTAACGCTTATAAGAGAAGTGCATAAGCTCAGGATCGTTAACAAACAAGACGATCGTTGGTGGTGCCACCGAAACCTGTGTAGCATAGTTTATGCGAAGTCTTCTACCACCATGATCCGTTGGTGTTGGATTCATTGTCACCGCATCTAAAATAACGTCATTTAATACGTTTGTTTGAACACGTAGGTTATGCGATTCGCTGACTTCCTTTACAACTGGTAAAAGGTTTTGTAGCTTTTGCTTCGTTAACGCCGATAGGAATACAACTGGTGCATAATCTAAGAAGAGGAAGTGTTCACGAATATTTTGCTCAAAGAGTTGCATCGTTTTATCATCCTTCTCCACAACATCCCATTTGTTAACGACAATAACAACTGCTCGTCCTGCTTCGTGAGCGTAACCTGCGATCTTTTTGTCCTGCTCAATAATTCCTTCTTCTCCGTTAATAACGAAAAGAACGACATCAGAGCGGTCGATCGCGCGCAAAGCTCGAAGGACACTATATTTTTCTGTAGATTCATATACCTTACCACGCTTACGCATGCCGGCAGTATCAATCACAACATAATTCTGCTCGTCTTTTGTAAACGGAGTATCAATAGCATCACGCGTTGTCCCTGGAATATTACTTACGATAACGCGTTCTTCGCCTAAAATAGCGTTTACTAACGAGGACTTACCTACGTTAGGTCGACCAATTAAACTCATTTTAATTGTATCATCGTCATAGCCATCTCCATCATGCTTAGGGAAATGCTCTGCTGCTTCATCTAAAAGATCCCCAAGTCCTAAGCCATGAGATCCTGAAATAGGATGTGGTGTACCAAGACCTAAACTATAAAATTCGTATAGTTTTTCGTGCATCCCCGGATCGTCCATCTTATTTACTGCAACAACGATAGGTTTTTTAGATCTAAATAGCATTTGAGCTACTTCTTCGTCTGCAGCTGTCATTCCCTCACGACCGTTTACAACAAAGCAAATGACATCTGCTTCATCTATCGCTAGTTCAGCCTGCATTCTCATCTGAGCCATTAAAGGTTCATCATTCATTTCAATACCACCCGTATCAATAACAAAAAACGTGTGGTGTAGCCATTCACCAGAGCTATAAATACGGTCTCTAGTGACACCTGGCTTATCTTCAACAATGGCGATTCTCGCGCCAGCAATTCGATTAAATATCGTCGATTTTCCTACATTTGGTCTTCCAACGATGGCTAATACTGGTTTTCTCACAGTATTTCCCCACTTTCCTTATAAAAAATAAACGGACATAACTTCCCTATTATAGCAGAGTTATCACGATTCAAACAGGGCAATTCACGCTTGCTTTTTTAATTGCTCTAAATAGTGACTGTTAATTTGTTTTTTGAGCATTCTTTCTCTTACCTCTACTCCCTTTTCTATAAGAAGTAAGCACGCGTTACTACTCATAAAAATGGTTAAGAAATAATGCTCAGTAGGTAAACTATGAAAGATGTGCATCCCATAAATAACAACTAAGCCTACCAAAGCGACGCTTGGGCTTAAACGAATCATGACCTGAAGAATCTCCTTAGGTAAAAATAACAAAAAAAGGAGAGGTAAAGCGAACGTTATGAGTGGTGACTCGATAAATAGCATCGGGGCAATATACTGTCTTCTAATAATTTCCATTACATATATACTAAAAAGCATCACGAATACAAACGCTAAAAAAGTCTCTTTTCGATTCAACTTTATGAGACGAATAAAACCATTCAGGCTTAAGATAGCTAAAGCTAATAGTGGTACAAATACTCCTGTTACGATGCAGACTAGTACGAGTCTTTTTTCCTTCCTTCTCGTTAGAGGGTAGAAGACCGAAAGCAGATAACAGCATATCCATGCGTATAAAAGATACTCATTCAAAAAAATCACTCCCCTTTTACCTACTTAAAAGTATTGGCAAAAAGGGAGTGACATAATCTTCATTATTAGCGTCTTGCAAATTTCTCTGGATGTAAATCACGTTGAGATAACCAATGATACGTATTACCTTGAATCACAAGAGGGACTTGTTTTAGGGCGCCTACATCACTTGCACCTAAAGCCGTCATAATAAACGTAAGCTCTTCAAGCATGTGTGATAATGTTTGGATCGCATGTTTTTGCCCACCATTTTGGAGGAGCTTTAAAACGTATCCTGCCATTCCACACATATCAGCACCAAGAGCGATACTTTTAGCAATCTCTGTAGCAGAACGAATACCACCAGTTGCCGAGACACCTTTTGAAAACCCTTCACGTGTTTCTACAATGCTTGCGGCAGTTGAAATCCCCCAATCATCGAAAAATGAATATGGCATTTCTCTTCTAGCGTTTTCGATTTTCGAAAAATTTGTGCCACCATATCCACCTACATCGATCGCATCAACAATTGGTGCTAATTTCGTAGCAGCTTCTTTGCTCATACCAAAGCCTACTTCCTTCACCATGACAGGAATAGGAAGCGCCTCTTGTATTTGCGAGATTCGCTCTAATGCCCCATCAAAGCTTCTATCACCTTCCGGCATGACAAGCTCTTGGACCGTATTAATATGGATTTGTAAAAGATCGGCTTTGATTAAATCACAGGCTCGTTTCGCTTGCTCAACCGTTGCTTCACTACCTAAGTTAGCAAAAACGAGACCCTCTTTATTATATTCTCTCACAACTTTAAAGGATTGCTCTTGATCGGGGTCTCTTAATGCTGCCATTTGCGAACCAACTGCAATTGGAACATGAAAATGAGCTGCTATTTCAGCTAGCTGCCTATTAATTCCCTCCGTAGCAGTTCCACCGCCACCAGTCATCGCATTTATCATAAATGGAGCATCGAAAGAGAGCGTTGCTAGTGAGGTTGACAAGTCCACTGCTTCTACCGAGCTATTAGGTAAGCTTTGATGAACAAACTTTACGTCCTCAAGTCCATTATCTCCTGCTTGACCAGTCTTAAGGGCATGTTCAATATGATCTAACTTTCGTTTTTCTCTACTCATAGATGTCACCTTCTCTAAAAGCGTGTTATGTAAAAAAAGGGTGCCATGACACCCTTCGTCATGACGCCCTTTTTATGCTAGCTTATTTTTTGTATTTGTCTAATTGATCACCAATCATATCACCTAAAGAAAAACCAGAGTGGTCGTCTTCTTTTTTATAGGCTTCTTTTTGTTGGTTATCTATTTTTTGTTGCTTTTCTTCATCTAACGCTCGAATACTTAATGAAATTCGTTTTTCTTCCGTATTCACATCAAGTACTTTTGCTTTTACTTCATCGCCTTCTGTCAGTACTTCTCCGGCAGTTGCGATATGACGATTAGCAATTTGTGAAATATGGACAAGACCTTCTACGCCAGGTGCTACTTCAACAAATGCCCCAAATGATACAAGACGTTTTACTACACCGTCTACAATATCATCTTGCTTAATTTGATCTTTTACTGTCTCCCATGGCCCAGGGAGAGTATCTTTAATCGACAGAGAAATCCTCTCGTTGTCAGGATCGACAGAAAGAACCTTCACGTTCACTTTATCTCCTTCGGCAACAACATCAGATGGTGATTCTACGTGCTGATGAGCCATTTGTGAAATGTGAACAAGACCGTCAACGCCACCAACATCAACAAATGCGCCAAAGTCTGTTAATCGTTGAACAGTGCCTTCGATAACATCACCTTCCGCAATACCGGCTAACGTTTCTTTCTTTTTCTCTGACGCTTCAGCATCTAAAACAGCTCGTTGAGAAAGAATAAGTTTGTTACGCTCTCGATCCATCTCTACTGCCTTTAACCTCAATGTCTTCCCTTTATAGTCGGAAAAATCCTCGACGTAATGTCTCTCGACAAGAGATGCTGGAATGAATCCACGTACGCCGACATCGACGACTAATCCACCCTTTACAACGTCAGCTACCGTCGCTTCAAAAACTTCTCCAGAGTCAATGCGCTTTTGCATATCTTCCCAAGCTTTCTCTGCAACAACAGCTTTCTTTGATAGAACTAGCTCTTCTTCTGTAAGCTTTGTCACTTTAAATTCATGCTCTTCTCCTTCTGAGAGAGCGTCGGACATTGTTTCAACGTGGAGACTTGAAAGCTCGCTAATCGGTAGGACACCATCGATTTTATAGCCTACATTAACATACGCTTGCTTATCTTCCACCTTCGCAATAGTACCTTTTACAAGGTCTCCTACTGAAAGTGATTCAAATTCTGTCATTTCGTTGTTCATCTCTTCTACCATTGACAATTACCTCCCTATATCCCGAATAAACGGGGCCATAAAGCTACACTATTTATATTTAACTCCCCCTTAGAGAGAGCTCATACCTAATGTCGGTGTTCGTCTAGCAGTGACTGTATTGCTCCCATGATTACAACTGTCACTTCTTCTGGGGATTTTTTTTCCTCACGAAGTGATTGCATATCAACGGGCTTACCATAGATGACTTTAAGTGTTGAAAAAGGCTTGTAAGATCCAATAATAGCTGCTGGGATAACATCTGCCTCTGATCGAAGTGCAAAAAAACCAACTCCAGCAAGACCAGGCTTTAATACACCGTCTTTACTTCTTGTTCCTTCAGGGAACACTCCAATCATATCATTATCTCGCAGTAATTTTAAACCAGTACGCATTGCTTGTCTGTCACTTGCTCCGCGTTTAATTGGAAAAGCACCCAATTTAGGGAGAAGTGTTTTTAAGATCGGCAACGTGAATAGCTCTGCTTTTGCCATAAACCTCGTTTGTCTTTTTAAAAATGCACCAACAAATGGAGGATCTAAGTAGTGAATATGATTGCTACAAAGTAAGACACCCTTATCACTTGGAATGTTTTCTTTCCCTATCACTTTAGGACGGAAAAATAGTCGGAAAAACGTGCGACAAATAAACTGTCCAAATGCATATAGTTTCATTGTCCAACCCTCTTTACTGTCGCGTGATACAAGAAGTCTACAACTTCATCAATAGACATGGAAGTTGTATCAACCTCCATAGCATCCTCTGCCTTTTTAAGAGGAGCAACCTCCCTCTCCGAATCAATTTTATCTCGTTTTGCTATATCTTTAACGAGCGTATCGTAGTCGGAGTCCATTCCTTTTTTAACCTGCTCCTCGTGACGACGTTTTGCTCTTTCTGTCACGCTAGCGGTTAAGAAAAATTTTACTTCTGCTTTAGGCAAAACAGCTGTTCCAATGTCCCGACCATCCATAACAGTACCTTTTGATTCAGCTATCTCCTGCTGTTTATGTACCATTTCCTGTCGAATCTTTGGGTGCTTTGCCACATAGGACACGTTTCCAGTAACTTCTGCAGAACGAATTTCTTCTGTTACTTCTTTATTGTTAACAAGTAACACAAGTTCTCCGTTAGCTCCATTTTTCATATTTAAAGAAGTGCTTGTAAGTAGTGCATACAATTCTTCTTCGTTATGAAAATCTGTGTTAGTTTGAATAGCTAGCCACGTGATCGCTCGATACATCGCTCCTGTATCAACGTACACATAGTTAAATCGCTGAGCAAGCTTTTTGGCTACCGTGCTCTTTCCAGCGCCAGCCGGCCCATCGATTGCAATATTAATTTTTACTTCCATCTTGTAAACCCTCTCATGCACGAATTTCTGATTTTACAATTATAGATACTATACTACCACACAATCCTCCAAAAGGTCTATTTATTCCCTCTTATTGGAGCTTATTCTTAAGCTCGCGCTGTCTCTCGTAGCAATACCTAACGATTGTTTGTCTCGTTCCTTCGATCAGATCAACGAATTTGAACGAGCCCTTTAAACTCCCATGCTCCTCATATGTACGGATGGCTTCTGCATGAACTTCGATGTACTCCGCTTGATTGTCTCTAAATGGTAGAGAAAGCCAAAGCTTCACTTTATCATGCTTATTAATTGAAATATCTTTTGGAAGAGTGATTGCAGAGCCACCTGCACTCAAATCTATAGTAGTAGAAGTGAAAGGTTTAAATGATCCATCAAAACTATAGACAGCAGTGTCTAAAAAGCAATCCACACGAACAAACTCTCGTCGTTGCGTACGCGTGTAATTTTCTCGACCCGGATCCTTTAATACAAGCATGGGCATATTGCGCTTCTCACGCCCAATTACTTCTGTTTCGAATGAATAGACGGCTCCATCTGCACCTACCGTCGTAATAGAGAAAGCAGTACCTTCAAGAAAGAATTTAGGCTTCTCTGTCTCCTCAGATACTGGGAAATCGATATAGAGCTTTGATGCTTCATGATCTAACAGTTTACTCCTGTATTTCTTTAATCCTTCTTCATCTCTCATTTCCAACTGCAAAACATTTCCTATTTTAATCAACCTTAAACTCCTTTCCTGAGAGCTCGATTGACCTGGCATCTCTTCTACATTATGTTTACTTCTAAAACATACGTCAAGACGAAAATTGTATTCACTTTTAACAGGAAACAGGCGACTTTTGGTTAAAAGTCGCCTGCATTCACTCTTTATTTATAAATAGGGTCTGGTTTACCCATCATTTCCACGCGTTCTTCTTGACCAGTCTCCGCATTTATGAACATTCGGTATGTCTCTCCATTTGAAGTGACGATAAATTCGTAACACCTCACGACTTCTCCTAGCTCATTTTCGATAACAGCTTCATTTGTCTCACGAACCTCTACGTTTGGTTGTAATTTTTTAACCGCCTCAGCTTCTGATAATACAGGCTTTACATCAACCGCTTCTTTCGCGTGAGCATAATAAGGAAGTGCCTCAAAGGCTACAAGTTCATTTGTATCGAGACCTACTTCTACTACAACTTGTTCATCATAGTATCTAACATCATCTCTAACAGGAACAAACGTGTAGTAACCTTTGTTCTCATATTGGTTACTTGCCACCACTTCCACATCCTTAAAGCCTGCACGTTGAGCGAATTCTGAAGCGGTTTTTTGTCCTTCATGTAAGCTAAACGACGTTTCACCAATTTCACGCTGATCAATCATCCAGAGAGGGTGACCACCAACTTTTGTGACATCCATCATAATCGTCCCACCATCCTCTTCTAGAGTAAGTGAATATGCCGAATATGCTAGTCCATCCATTGTTTCTTCAATAGACTGAGGTCTAAGCTCGTCTCGTTGAAGCAGTTTTCTGGCGATTTTAACTGCCTCTCTGTCTGTGACCTCCTCCCCCGTTAAGTGTTTACTTATTTCTTCGTCAAGAGCCCCTGCAACTTGCTTTTCAGATTCATCGACTTGCAAGTGCTGATGAATATTTTTAAATCCACCGCTTATTTCTTCGTCTGTTTCTTCGGCGGCGTTTAAAAAGTGTAGCTCAGACTGAAGCACCTCCGATTGCATACTTCTTAAGTCCTCTTGAAGTATTTTTGACTTTTGATAATACGACTCAAGTGCTTCTGTACTCTCATCCGACAGTTCCTTATTATCCTGATCGTGCACCGCATGTTGATAAGCGAATGTGGAGACGTCTGTTAAATATGCCTCCATATCGTGATATGGTAAAGCTCTTGTCGGTAACTGCGCTAAATCATCCTTAGCCTCCGTCGCGATATTCCATACCCTGGCAAGAGATGGCGACAGCTGATCCTTCGAATTGGAGACGACAGCTGTGCCTAGCTCATCATGGAGTCTATCTACCTGATAGGCTAAATCGTGAAATGCTCGTTGGTAGCCTGTTTCAGCTCGTTCTGCCATTCCAGCTCTTGCATCCTCAGCTTGTACACCTATAATGACAGCATATATTAAAGCCACGCTAAGTATTCCTATTATTACCGTGCGAACCATTACTCTCACTCCTTTCTAGTGACAGAAAATATGTTTACCGATTCGTTTAATTTGTGGACGAGTCCAAATCCAACCTGATGTAGCAGTATCTGGGTTAAAGTAATAAATAGCATTTCCCGTCGGATCCTGCCCATTTATCGCATCAATAACAGCATTTCTCGATTGCTGATTAGGCTCCAGCCAAATTTGACCATCAGCTACTGCCGTAAATGCTCTCGGTTCAAATATAACGCCATTAACTGAGTCAGGGAAAATAGGGCTATTAACTCGATTTAAGATTACCGCTGCCACAGCTACTTGCCCGACATACGGTTCACCTCTTGCTTCGCCATAAACAGCTTGAGCCATCATTCGAATATCATTTTCTGTATAGCCTCTTGGAGTTTGTCTAGCTGCTCCGACATCTGGTTCAGCTGGTTCTGGGGAGTCTTCTGGCGCTGGCTCGGCTTCTTCGATTGGCTGCTCGTTTGGAGGATTAGCTTGCGATTCCTCTGGGGAGTCTGGGGGTTCGGGTGCTTGTGGAGGAGTTTGTGGAGCATCACTTGGAGTCTGCGGTGATTCCTCGGGCTGTTTTGTCTCTTGGTTACGAGTAGATTCTTTTGATTGATCCGCGCTACCTTTCGGACCTTTTTGGATTTCTTTTGGAGTGGTTCCGTAATGAGTAAATCTTCTTCCTTCTTCAAGACTCTTTTTAACGAATGCTTCGTCATAGTCAGTTGCTTTTACAAGCATATCCTTCATTTTTTCACCGACTAGTCCATCTACCTCAAGTCCAAACTGCTCTTGAAAGTTTTTGACGGACCAATACGTATCCCATCCAAAAACTCCATCAATAACACCATCATAGTACCCGTTATACTGCATTCTTGCTTGGAGCTCTACAACATCATCGCCAGTTGCTCCTTGTTGAATGACCTGATCAGAGAAAGCAAAAGCTTGCGTACTTCCAACAAGTAATAAACTAATAAATACGATCGTACTCAGTAAGACTTTCATCCTTTGACCTCCATTCTTCATGTTCATACCGTTAGTGTGGACAGTTGGTAGCTGAATATGAAGGATGTTAATGGAAATACCGTCGTTTCGTTAGTAAGCTTGTTTTTTTGTATAATTCATTTTTAGTTCGCGCGGTTCGGCTTCCGATTCGTGCGGTTTTTCTGATATAACCAATCGAGAGCCACTTCCGCGCTTTTGCGTTACCATTATGCGAGCTTCCTCAACTCCCGCAACCACTTTCCTAATCGACCTCATAAAAAAGAGTAGCCAATATGTCATTTATTGGCTACTCCATATAAAAATTCTCATGTTCGAGTCATCTTATTTACTTGCAACTACTCCGGAGAAATATCTAAATCTAAATTTGTTTCATTTCCACAAACACATTTTTTAAAGCCTGTATCAAAACCGCCCTCTTCATTAGGCCGTCCTCTTAAGATATATTTTTCTCCGCATTCGTTGCACCTAATCGTGACTTTATAACGATTGTTCGAAGTTGTTTGCATGTAAAATTCCTCCTTTAAGTGATACGTACTGTTTAGATGTCTTGTCGTGATGTTAATACATTAGGTGCGCATTTGCTTTCTTCACTTTCCTCATAGCAAAGATCCATAAGAAAATCATAAAGGGTACGAGCAAATAAATCCAACGATTCACACTGACTAAAATAAAATTATAGGAACTATGTAAAAGATAAGGAATAATAAAGGCTAAT
This sequence comes from Paenalkalicoccus suaedae, assembly GCF_006965545.2. Lineage (NCBI taxonomy): Bacteria > Bacillati > Bacillota > Bacilli > Caryophanales > Bacillaceae > Paenalkalicoccus > Paenalkalicoccus suaedae. Next base: position 1,637,757 of record NZ_CP041372.2, on the reverse strand, counting down.
GCCAGATAGAAAATACGTCTTTTAGCGTGAAATTTTGCTAAGCCAAAATAATACCCCATTACTACTCCAAACAGAGCATGGCTTGTTACAGGGAATATTGCACGAAAAATAGCTGTATCAAGTCCATTAGTAGCAATATAAAAGATATTTTCGACGGATGCAAATCCTAATCCAACAGCAGTTGCATATACAATTCCATCGTAACGCTGATTAAATTCAGCGTGAAAGAAAATAGTTATTAGTAAAATAAACCACTTGAAAAATTCTTCTGTAAAAGCGACATAGAAAAATGTATCAATAATGACGGATGAAGTTGGAGCTTCAACGGATAGTACATATTGAATAAAGAGAATTGGGAACACTAATATGGCTCCGAAAATAAATGAACGTACTACTAAATAAACAGGCTCCTGCTCAAAATCATCTTTCAAATAAAAGAAGGACAATAATGCTACTGCAGGAGCTATCGCTGCTGTTATAATAGTTAACATACAATACGCCCTTCCTTTTTGAAGTAGGTACTTCTTACATACTAAGAAAGGTTTGCACTTTTTGCAATGTTTATCACATGAGAGGATGACAAGAGATGACAAAATCTATTCTACTTATTCACACTGGCGGTACGATCGCAATGAGCGAGGATAAAACGACTGGTGAAGTAAAGCCAACGGACGAAAATCCGCTACAATCCATGCTGACAGAGATTGATGGCGCAACATTTACCAACAAGGCAATGTTTAATATTCCATCCCCTCACATGACTCCTGAGACTATGCTTCAACTATCGAACGAGATTAAAAAGGAGCTACAAAACGGCTATGATGGAGTCGTTATTACTCATGGAACAGATACGTTAGAAGAGACGGCTTACTTACTTGATTTATTACACGAGACAGATCATCCTATTGTAGTAACAGGAGCTATGAGATCTAGTAATGAACTCGGTTCAGATGGTCCATATAATTTTATTGCTGCTATTCGTACCGCATTAAGTGATCAAGCTCGCGGCTTAGGCGTTTTAGTTGTGTTAAATGATGAAATTCATGCGGCTAAAAACGTCACAAAAACACACGCTTCAAACATCGCTACTTTCCAAAGTCCGCAGTATGGCCCTATCGGTATTGTCACGAAGGGACGAATTATTTTTCACCATCAGCCGGTTAAAAGAGAACATTATATCGCCTCTACCTTAACTAAAAATATTGTTATCTTAAAAGCATACGCTGGAATGGATTCTTCTGTACTACGATGCTTAAGTCACGTGGATGGTGTTATTATCGAAGCTCTTGGGCAAGGGAATTTACCTCCTGAGACCGTCCCTGGTATTGAGGAGCTCATTAGTCGAGGCATTCCTGTCGTATTAGTATCTAGATGCTTTAGTGGTATTGTGCAGGACGTCTATGGCTATGCTGGTGGAGGCAGAAAGCTCAAGGAAGCTGGAGTCATATTTACGAACGGATTAAATGGTCAAAAAGCTCGCATTAAGCTATTAGTTGCGATGGAGCTAACAAATAACCTAAAAGAGCTTCAACAGCTTTTTGATAGATAGAAAAAACCCCTATTTAGTTGCTCAGGCAAAGCTCTAAATAGGGGTTATTCTTAATGTTGACGAGTCTGCACAAGTCTTTCTTGCAGAGCCTTCGCTATTTGCTCTCCGTGAAAGCGTCCGTTTTCGATAAAAATCTCATTCGCATTATTTCCTGCAGCTAGTACACCCGCAATGAATATATTGTCTACGTTCGTTTCCATCGTCTCTTCATTAAATAGTGGACGGCCAGATACCTCATCTACGTCTACGCCCATCTTTTTAATAAAATTATGGTCGGGATGGTATCCTGTCATGGCAAACACAAAATCGCTGGCAACCGTTTTTGTCTCTCCATCTTTCTTGTATGTGACATGATCTTTTTCGACAGAAACAGGAGTAGCTTCAAACTCCATTCGGATCTTCCCGTGCTTTACCAGTGATTCAAATTCAGGTAAAATCCAAGGCTTAATGCTTGGGGAGTAGATAGCTCCTCTGTAAAGTACGGTAACGCGAGCACCTGCTTTATCAAGCTCTAGCGCCGCATCAACCGCTGAATTTTTGCCACCTATCACAACGACATCCTGTTTAAAATAAGCGTGCCCTTCATGGAAGTAATGCAACACATGTGGTAACTCTTCTCCAGGGATATTCATGTAGTTGGCAGAATCATAATAGCCTGTCGCTATGACAACTGCTTGTGCGGAATACTGGTACACGTACCCCTTTTTTACCGTTTCAACTGTAAATACGTTTCCGTACTTTGTGACAGATTGCACTTCTTCGTAGCTATTCACGCGAACATTTTTCTCCTCGGCGACCTTCCGATAATACACAAGCGCCTCATTACGCTTCGGTTTTCTTTCTGTGCTATAAAATGGCACGCCACCAATGGCTAGCTTTTCACTCGTACTAAAAAACTGCTGGTGAGTCGGATACTTGTAAATCGCGTGTACAATATTGCCTTTCTCAATAACGAGAGGGCTCATTCCCCTATCCATTAATTCAATGGCTGCTGATAACCCGCAGGGTCCTCCGCCAATCACGATGACTTGTTCTTGCTGTACCATCTTCTTTCATCACCTCATCTTCAATCAAAACTAGCTCTTATTAGTTTACTACATGTATCAAAAATAGGCACGGATAGGGCTTATCACCCTTATCCATGCCTAGATAAACTACTTGTTAAATCCAGCCTCTAAAGCGACTCGCTTCCGCCATTTTTCTTACTCCTACCATGTATGCAGCTAACCGCATGTCCACATTTCGCATAGCCGCAACCTTATAAACGTTATCAAAGGAGCTGACCATGACCTTTTCAAGGCGTCTTTCTACTTCTTCCTCTTCCCAATAGAAGCCTTGATTATTTTGCACCCATTCGAAGTACGATACCGTTACTCCGCCAGCACTTGCTAATACGTCTGGTACAAGTAAAATATCACGCTGCGATAAAATCTCCGTCGCTCGCATTGTTGTTGGACCATTTGCAGCTTCCACAACGATGCTTGCTTTGATTTTGTGCGCATTTTTTTCAGTAATTTGGTTTTCGATTGCAGCTGGAACTAAAATGTCGCAGTCTAGCTCTAAAAGTTCCTCGTTCGAAATCGTCTCTTTAAAGAGGTTAGACACCGTACCAAAGCTGTCTCGTCGATCCAGTAAATAGTCAATATCCAATCCATCCGGATCGTGAAGAGCTCCATTCACGTCTGAGATACCAACTACTTTAGCACCTGCATCAAACATAAATTTCGCTAGGAAGCTTCCGGCATTACCAAACCCTTGAATAACCACTCGTGCACCTTCAAGGTTGATCCCTTTACGTCTTGCTGCTTCTCTAATACAAATGGTAACACCTTTAGCAGTCGCAGACTCTCGGCCGTGCGATCCACCTAACACTAAAGGTTTTCCTGTAATAAAGCCTGGTGAATCAAATTCCTTCATTCTACTATATTCATCCATCATCCAAGCCATGATTTGAGAGTTTGTAAACACGTCTGGAGCAGGGATATCTTTAGTTGGTCCTACGATTTGGCTAATAGCACGCACGTACCCACGGCTGAGACGTTCAATTTCTGGGAAAGACATCTCACGAGGGTCACAGATGATTCCTCCTTTACCTCCCCCATAAGGTAAATCCATGATTCCTGCTTTTAGACTCATCCAAATTGATAGCGCTTTCACTTCTGTTTCTGTCACATTTGGATGAAAACGTACTCCACCCTTAGTCGGTCCGACAGCATCGTTGTGTTGCGCCCTGAAACCAGTAAAAATTTTAATAGATCCGTCATCCATACGCACAGGAATTCGCACAGTCATCATGCGAAGTGGCTCCTTCATGAGCTCGTAAACCTCATCAGAATACCCGAGCTTATTCAGCGCTTTATGAATGACAGTTTGTGTAGCTTGTAAAACGTTTTGTTCCTTTTGAACCTCTTTTTGTTCGTCCATAGTAACCTTTCCTTCCGTTGGATTCACCACAAAGTTTTAAAGGCCATAAAAGTGGCTCCCTTACTCTTCCTACTATAAAGAACTTGCAGTGTTTTTTCCACAACCTTTTGCGAAAAAAAAGGAAAAGCACTTGCACGTCATACTTCACTCTATGCTTTACTAGTCCTTTCATGTAAAGCGCTTTACTATTTCTTCGATAGCTTGATTCTCTATAAGCATGTTTCCATGCTCGACTACATATACATGAGAACAATCATCCAGTTCTCCCCATTCTGATAATATTGCTTCCGTTGCTTCGTCAGGATCCTGTAGAAGTAGGTAATAGAACCGTTTAAAAGATAGTAGTTGCCCATCTCTACACCCTCGTCTGTATAAAACCTTCGCAACTTCAATAACATGATCAATGGAGGAAAAATAGCAGACCCCTTCTTCCCTTAATTCACGCTCTTTAGAGACAATGATGACGATCCCATCTGCATTGTCCGCAAACACTTCTACTGTGAGAGTCCCTCCGACGAAAAAATGTAGCTCATCGGAGGCTTCGATAATGACTTCGTAAAGTTCTTCATCAAGCTCTGACTCTATCCCATCTTCAGTGATGATGCCACGCTCTTCTAAATCCTCATATGTTAATGATATTTTCATTTTATCTTTTGAAATTCGCTCTACCTTCATGCATATTTGCCCCCAAATCCTTTCGGCACGAAAAGAACCTTTTCCTGCAACGTATGACACGTTGTAAGAAAAGGTTCGGTAGTAAAGCGACTTCAAGCACCCATTTTTTAAAAGTTACGTAAGATCTCTCTTCAACCAATTCGACCAGTCTTGCTGAGAATCTCCGATCATCATATCCTGTATTTTTCTAAGCTCTATTTCGGATAGGTGTTTAAACGCAGATCCTCCTAGACCTACTTTTACAGAGTCTTTTTTAACGAGCTTGTCGACTAAATCCATGGTTTTATGAAGCGTTTCAGGCATAGTACATGAAATAACGACCATTTTTGGCTTCACTTCATCTACTACTTCTATGACATCATCTTTAGGAATGCCAGCACCTAAATAGATGGTTTCATATCCTCGTCTTTTTAAGAAGAAGGTAAAGATAAGCAAACCAATCTCATGCATATCATCTGGACCACATACACAAATAACCTTCGGTAAAAATCCATTAATAGGTAGGTTGTTAAACACCATACCAATGCGAGTTCGAAGGAAGGCTGTAACAAAATGCTCGTGGGCGGTGGAGATATCTCCTTTTTCCCACTTGTCTCCTACTTCAATCAAAATACTACCAAGAATATCAATCAGCACTTTTTCTATTGAAAACATTCCAAATGCATGGTCTAAAAGCTCATTACTTTTTCTTTCCTCAAACTTCAGTAAAGAGGTCATCAACTGTTGTCTGACCGCCTCCATTTGATCCTGATGACCGTGCTCTTGCTCGTAAACGGATGCTCCTCCTTGTTTGCTTAACAGGTCAACTGCCTGTCCAATTGTAAACCCATTGTCTACTTTGTGGACAATCCACTTAAGGATTCGAAGTTGTTCATCTGTATAAAGTCTGTGACCTGCATCATTTCTTACAGGTTCAATAATGTTATAGCGTCTCTCCCAAGCACGTAACGTTCCCGGATGAATGCCTAAAAGAGTGGACACAGCCTTTATGTTGTATTTCCCATCTGCTTGTTCTGCCATAATCCCATCAACTCCGTCCCACTAATTGAGCCGATAACTAGACTGCACTAATTATTCGTTACAACTAGTTTACTCCTTTACGTGACTGTTGTGCAATTGTTTTACAACTTGTGCCAACAGTTTAAACATATATTGTTAATTTGTGTATCTGCGCTCGTGCCATAAATCGAAATGGAATCTCTGACGTACCATGTCCATTTGAAATAAATACATCGACACCATTTCGTTTTTTCCAGCCACCACGCTCAGCAATTCCATATGGTCCAATTCGAATTTGTCCACCGTGTGTATGGCCGCTAAGCACTAGTTTTACATCTGGATAGCCTTTAAGTTTAAAACTAATATCCGGATTATGACTTAGCAAAACAACAGGCCCATCCGCCTCCTCTAAAGCCTTTTTTACATCGTGCTTATTTGATGTCAGATCACCAATTCCAGCTAATGTAAACGAGCCGAGCTTAACAGAACGATTAGTAAGCTCTACACTATTTGTCTCTTTTAATGCTTCATGAATCTCCTCTGCTACCTCATAGTCATTGTTACCCCAGACAAAATATACTGGTGCAACTTGATTCAATACTTGTAGATTGCGCACAATTTGTTCTTTATGAACACCTTTTTCTGCAAGATCACCTGCTAAAAAAACAGCCTCCACCGATCCAACTTTGCTTAATAATCTCTTAGAAATAGTACGTCTGTGTAGATCAGATAAAAATAATACGTTCATTTTTTTATTTGAATTACCTATTTTATAGTTCTCATAGTTGATCTTTGTCCATTTCGCCTCTATAAACATATAGATGAGGAGGCTAATAAAACAAATGATTAGCTTTTTGATCATGATTCGCTCCTAAAATAGACCAATGACTTTTCCTTCTTGGTCAATATCCATCTTTAACGCTGCAGGCTCCTTTGGTAATCCTGGCATCGTCATCACATTACCAGTTAAAACAACAATAAATTTAGCCCCTGCTGAAACTCGTAGCTCTCGAACAGAGATAGTAAAATCCTTTGGTCGACCTAATTCTTTTGGATCGTCCGATAATGAGTATTGAGTTTTAGCCATACACACATCAAAAAGTTCCCAATCAGGACGCAATTCCTTTAGTTGCTTTTTAGCTACAGGACTGAATTCTACTCCAGTTGCGCCATACACGGTTTTAGCGATTGTTGTAATCTTTTCACGAATCGTTTGCTCAGGTGTATATAAGCGAGTAAAAGTAGCTGGATGCTCGCCGATTTCACGAATAACACGATTCGCTAAATCACGTCCACCTTCTCCGCCATTCGCCCATACATCAGCAAGCTCTACTGCCACATCATTGGCTTGTGCCCAATCAAAAATCGCTTGAATTTCAGCGTCTGTATCATGAGTGAATTTATTGATGGCTACGACGGCAGGCAATCCGAATGATCGAACTGTTTCCACATGTTTTTCAAGATTTGCAATACCTTGGTTTAATGCCTCTACGTTCTCTGTTTTAAGAGCATCTTTCGCAACACCACCGTGCATTTTTAGCGCTCTAACAGTAGCTACGATCACAACCAATGATGGATCAATTCCTAATGCTCTAGTTTTAATGTTAAGAAACTTTTCAGCGCCTAAATCGGCACCGAAACCAGCCTCTGTCACAACGTAATCACTTAAACCAGCTGCCATTTTGGTCGCAATGACACTATTACAGCCATGAGCAATATTAGCAAACGGTCCTCCATGAATGATAGCAGGCGTGTTTTCTAACGTTTGGACAAGGTTTGGCTTTAATGCATCTTTTAATAGCAATGCTAATGCACCTTCCACTTTTAAGTCGGAAACTGTGACAGGCTCTGAATCGGTATTATATCCAACGACTATTTCAGATAAACGATGTCTAAGATCCTTCAAATCGGATGCTAGGCAGAGGACAGCCATGATTTCTGACGCTACCGTAATGTCAAATCCGCTCTCTCTAGGTGATCCATTTATAGGTCCTCCAAGACCGATGACAATATCTCTTAATGCGCGATCGTTCATATCTAATACACGCTTCCACTGCACTTTTCTGCTGTCTAATTGCAAGTCGTTCCCTTGATGAATGTGATTGTCGATAATAGCAGCTAACGCATTATGAGCAGTGGTAATCGCATGAAGATCTCCTGTGAAATGAAGATTTATATCTTCCATTGGCACGACCTGTGAGTAGCCACCCCCACATGCTCCGCCTTTGACACCCATAGTTGGTCCAAGGGAAGGCTCACGAAGTGCCACTATTGCTTGTTCACCAATCTTATTTAGCGCTTGTCCTAATCCTACAGTTAACGTCGATTTCCCCTCTCCTGCTGGAGTTGGGTTAATTGCGGTCACCAGAATAATTTTGCCCTGCTTTTTTTGATTCTCTAAAAGCGAAAGAGGCAACTTTGCCTTATTGTCTCCATATGGCTCTATCGTTTCTATTTCTAATCCATTTGCAATATCTGAAATAGGAAGTAATGTTGCTTCTTGTGCAATACGAATATCAGATGGAATTGTCATAATGATGCTCCTCTTTTTATAGTCTGAACCACTCAATCCAAACAGGATAGCTAAGCAATCCTGCTACTAAGGTAAAGAATAAAAGTAACCAAATCTGTATCAATGGGATTTGATTACGCTTTTTTTTCTTTTTTGACCTGACGTTTTTCTTTTGTGCACGTCGATGCGTACTTGACCTTGATGGTAATGAGCTCTCTTCTCTTTTTTCTTTTTGTTCACTCATAGTTTTCTCACCTTTTATATATGTTTATTTATCGTTTATAGCGAATAATGAATCCTAATATGGCATCGATTAAAAAATGGGCGACAATTACAGTTAACAAGTTTCCTGTCCACATATAAAGGATACCTAACGCAAAGCTTAAGATAATGACAAATCCAAATAAAAAAGGCTTTGTCACATAACGAATGTGAATAAGCGCAAAAATAACAGAGGCTATAATTAGCCCTAGCTCTTCTTGTAAAATTGCACGGAAAAGGATCTCTTCACTAACTGCCACGACCATACTTATAAAAACGATGTGTAAAGGATGCATACGGCGAAATATTCTCTCATTGATTCCCCCGTCATCGAAGTAGGAGGATGGTAGGATACTTGTGAAGAAAAGATTCAATGCTACTGCAATGAAAGCGAAAATAGATCCGTATAAGAGTGCTTCGTTTGTATATATAATTTTTGTAAAATGTTCAAACACGCTTCCTTGAAAGAAAAACGCACTTATTAATGCAAGTACAAAGATGCCCACCTGAGTCATGTACACGTTGGCATACAGTTCTTTATCTGAGAGAGTTTTTACTATTTCAGATTGCTTTTGCATGATGGTGTATCCTTTACTGGATATAAAAGTTTATGAAGTCGTGTTTGCCAGTTGACCTCGTCTCTTTTTCGTCGAGTAATGGGTTGATCCATTAATGGACGTGTTTGTTGACATCGATCACAGCAAAATGCTGGCTTCTCAAACGTAGACTCCCCAAAGAATTCAATAATTTGCTTTCTTGTACACGTGGAGCTCGTCATTAATTCCTCGACTTGATAGAGTTGCCTCTGTTTAAATAATCGCCTCTTTAAGAAATGTTGCGCTAAATCTCGAATCTTATCTTCTTTACCAACTGTTTGGAACTGTTGATTTATAATCAACCCTTGTTTATTGAAATAATACGCGAGCATGCGCCACATCGTCTCTTCTAATTGTGAGGCATGCTTTGCTTCTTCAAAAGACAGCCCATGACATGCTCTAGCAAAGCCTAGTAACCACTCCTCTGTTGGTAATTCATAATCGATCATTGTTAGAGGCAATTGCTTGTCTTCTGTACTAATAATAGCGATAGCTTCGCTTTGTAAACTGTCTCTTCCAGCCCGCCCAATCTCTTGCACGTAGCTTTCCACGGACTGAGGTAAATGTAAATGAATAACAGTTCGGATATCACGTTTATTCACGCCCATTCCAAACGCCGTTGTGGCTACAAGAATTTGCAAGTCTCCATCTAAAAACTGTGATTGTACAAGGGAACGATCCTCGCGAGAAAGGCCTGCGTGGTAATAGGCTGTATAAAATTCATTCGCTTGCAAGAGCTCTGACACCTTCTGAGCATCTTTTCTAGTCGACACGTAAACGATAGCAGGAAGCTGACAATGCTCGAGCTCACCTAATAACACTTGCTGTCGCTGTTGCTCAGATTCAATGATATGTGATCGTAAAAAAATATTTGGTCGATTCACAGAGTGTTGGATCAGTTTAGCGTTATCCAAATCTAGCTTAGCTCGTATATCGTCTATTACATTTTTGGTCGCCGTAGCAGTCAACGCAAGAACCGTTGGAGAACCTAACTTGTTTATATATGTCGGTAGGCGTAAATACTCCGTTCGGAACTCATGCCCCCACTGAGAAATACAGTGAGCTTCATCAATGACAACAAGGGACACATCGCAATGTTGCAATTTTTGTAAAAGCTCTCCTGACGCTAACATTTCAGGAGATACAAACAACATAGACAAATTATTTACTTGTGAAAGTATCGCTTTTTTCTCGTTATATGATAGGAGACCAGATAAATGGGCCACTCTTTTTTCACCAGCTAGTCGTAGTTGAATGACTTGATCCTCCATCAGAGAAAGAAGTGGCGAAACGACAAGGGTAAGACCTAGCATCATTCGCGTTGGTAGCTGATAGCAAAGTGTTTTCCCACTACCTGTTGGTAAAACTCCTATCGTATGAACACGACCTAAAACGGATTCTATTATTTCTTTTTGACCTGGTCTAAAGGAGGTTAACTGCAGTTTTTGAAGCTCATTCTCTAAATGCATAGTCACCCCTCCTAACGATTTAGTATGGCAACTGCTAGTCGAATCTCAAAGTATGTCACGTTTTCTGAAGCATCCTTTATTAAACGAAGACGAGTAGAAGAAATCGTTTTTATAATTTGATGAATATACGACACTTTTTCCTCTGAAATATAGTGGTTGTAAGGAAACGTTTTATCATACGTTATCAACTCTACAACATGATCTTCCACCGTACTTGCTTTCAGATTCCTAATCCTACAAACGTCTTCGAAGCTATGGCCTTGTCGAAATAATACAGCACTTTCGCGAGCTGTTTGGGTTGTTTGATTAAAGACTGCTTTTGATTCTTTTATAAAAGAAAGATCGCTTGGAATAGAATTAGACAATAAATAATGAATAACCGCTTGAAATTGAAGCGATTTCGCAACGGGATCATCTCCAAGCTGACGATACGTTTTTCCAGCCATGTGATACCCACTACACCTAGCAACAAAGAGATTAGCAGAACTTTCATCTAGTTGAGCTAGTCGCTCAGATAAAAAAGTATGTAGACTCTTTTGTAGGTTGTCTATTGAATACGCACGTAGCGTTTGTTTAACAGCAAGTCTGTTTTCAAAACTTGCATAAACTGGAATGAACGCTTTTTCTCCTGCTTGAAGGTGAGAAATGGTTTGCATTAAAAGAGAAAGCCTCTCCCATGCTACTTGAGCTTCATTCGTCCATTCGAATAGAAAGCCATTATAGTGCTCAGGCAAGCCTTTCCAAGTTGATAAAAATGCATCTCCCGCCTCTGTGATACTAGCCCTCTTTTGATCAAAACGAATATACTCTTTGGTTATTACGATCTCTTTTTGTTGCTCGATCAAAGTCGTAGGAGTTGTCTTTAGTGAACCAGCATACTTATTCAGTGAAAAGAAGGAGATATCTTGAATTGTTTGCGCTGACCGCTTCCCCTTCAATAAATGCATGGCACCATTTAACGATCTTTCTCCTCTCATATGTTTTACTGCTGTTAGTAAGAGGTATTGAATAGTATGCATCACAATCTTCCTTTATCAAAAAAGATACGTTCTTCTATTATAAAGCAAGATTCTGCGTGACGCTATGTTGTAGTTTTATGTTGAAATGTCGCCTGAATAGCTATAAACTGTTAAGTGGAGAATAATTTATGTTAGTTACTAAATACATTCATCGCTTTAGATGGATCTAGATAGCGATAATTATTAGGAGGTTTTTTTAATGGGTAAGTTTACTATTGTCGACAAAGATACGTGCATCGCTTGTGGCGCATGTGGAGCGGCAGCACCAGATATTTATGATTATGATGACGAGGGAATTGCCTACGTTATTTTAGACGATAATAAAGGTACGGCAGAAATCCCTGAAGATTTACACGAAGATTTAGAGGATGCATTTGATGGCTGCCCTACAGACTCGATTAAAATTGCGGACGAGTCCTTCGATGGAGACGCATTAAAATACGAATAGAATTCATTAACTGGAGTGCTACGTCTACGATGTGGCACTTTTTTGTATGGTTTTTACTCTATTAAAAGCTCCTACACTGCCAATACTCCTCTACTTAATCATGAAAAAACGAAAATTAAACCGGATATCCTGAGTCAACATTCGTAAATTATTATAAAGTTTTTAAAATAACTATGGTAAATTTCCTGACTTTCGTGATAATATGAAATAATTAAAAAATAGAAGGCGGGAGATGTTTACTATGGTTCAGCTTCAACAACCTGTTCGACCTGATCAAGACACATTTACTGTGCTTGTATCTGATCATATGAGCGAGGACGGTCTAAAGCCTATACTAGAAAGTTCATTAGTGAGCGTAATTAGAGAATCTGTTGATGATACTACTTTTCCTCTTGAACAAGTAGATGCACTACTCATAAGAAGTGCAACTACAGTTACAGAAGAACTTCTGCAAAAAATGCCTAATCTAAAAATAATTGGTCGTGCTGGAGTTGGAGTAGATAACGTTGACCTACCAGCTGCTACGGCTCATGGTGTCGTAGTGGTCAATGCACCAGACGGAAATACCATTTCTACTGCGGAGCACACATTTGCTATGCTAGCTTCGTTAGCAAGAAACATTCCTCAAGCAAACCAATCAATGCGCGAAGGTAAATGGGATCGCAAATCGTATCAAGGTGCAGAGTTATACGGAAAAACCCTAGGAATCGTAGGCTTCGGACGTATTGGATCTGAGCTAGCAAGTCGTGCACGTGCCTTTAAAATGAATGTCGTCGCATTTGACCCATTCCTAACTCAACAACGAGCAGACAAGCACCACGTTGATGCTGTGTCGTTTGAAAAAGTATTAGAACAAAGCGACTTCATTACTGTTCACACGCCTTTAACGAAAGAAACAAAAGGGCTACTCAATAAAGAGAACTTATTAAAGACTAAAAAAGGTGTATTTATTCTTAACTGTGCTCGTGGTGGCATCATTGATGAGGAAGCACTTTATGAAGTTATTGTAGAAGGACATGTACGCGGAGCTGCAATTGACGTGTTTGCTGAAGAACCAGCAAAGAATCATCCACTCTCCTCTTTACAACAGGTTATTACAACACCGCATATTGCTGCATCCACATCGGAGGCTCAAAAGAACGTAGCGGAGCAAGTGTCTAAAGAGGTGCTAGATTATTTAAGTGGCAACCCAGCTCCACATGCGTTAAACCTGCCATATTTAGATCAAGATGTCTATGAAAAATTCTCTCCTTTTACAAAGCTAACTCGAACGCTCGGAGAGACTGCTTCTCAGTTATTCCGAGAGCCTGTTAAGCATATTGAGATTACGTATGCAGGAGAAATTTCGCACCAAGAAACAGGTCTATTCAATCGTAGCTTACTTGCTGGCTTTTTCCGTCATCGTATTGATGGGTATGTAAACGAAGTAAACGCTACTCTTATTGCGAAAGAGCGCGATGTGAAGCTATCTGAGCGCCACGACAGTGAGTCACACGGATATGCTAACTTTGTTAAGGTGATAATCCATGGGGAATCAAGAACGCTTACGATCCATGGTACTCACAGCCAAGAATTTGGTTCAAGAATTACGCAAATTAACGAATTCCAATTAGATTTTAAACCTGCCAAGCATACGCTTTTCGTTCAGCACAATGACCGCCCTGGTGTAATTGGTAAAGTGGGTCAGCTTTTAGGAACTCACGATGTCAATATTGCCACTATGCAGGTAGGGCGTAAGCAAGAAGGTGGAGATGCTATCATGCTTCTTTCAACGGACAAAGAATGCCAAGACAGCGTCCTTACGGCATTTACTAGCATTGATGAAATTGCATCCGTAAAAACAATTGAGCTATAAGAATGATTTTACTAGCCTCTTTTAATAAAGGGGCTAGTTTTTATTCGCATAAAAAATAACCTTTCTAACCGCCAAAGTCCCTATTATCAATATACTGCCATACTTTTATAGATTTGATAAATTGAATAAATACGCACTTTTATGATACGCTTTATACCATCGTAAGACAAAACTAGAGAGGCTGATTTAACGAATGAAACGATTTAGCAAAAAAGCAATTCTAACAACTACTCTTTCAGCTGGGCTACTGCTTGCAGCTTGTAGCACGGATAATGATGGAGGAAATGACCAAGTAAACAACACGAATAATGCAGCAACTAACACAGAAGAGAATGTTACCGAAGTTGAAGGTAATGAAGGTAATGCTAATACGGATGGCGAAAATAATCTCGATGGCGAAGCTCAGCCAGAAGACGTACCAAATGTTATGGACCAAGATCCTGATGAGCCAGTAGCTATTGTTAATGGAGAAGAAATTCCATACAGCGAACTTCAAGCTCAAGTAGGCCCAATGCAAGGAATGATGGGCGGCGAAGGTGAAGAGGATGCGGAACAAGATGCTGAAATGCAAGCAATGATGGCTCAAATGAGTCAGCAGATTCTTGATCAGCTAGTGGTAACTCGACTGCTTGTACAAGAAGCGGAAGCTCAAGGCATTGAAGCTGACGACGAAATGGTTAATCAAGAGCTAGAAGAATTAAAAGCTTCTTTTGAAACAGAGGAAGCATTCCAAGAAGCTCTAGAACAACAGCAGTATACAGAAGAGCAAATTGAAGAAGAAATTCGCGATATTACTCGCGTTGAAGAACTTCTAACTCTTGCACACCTAGAGGAAGGTGCGTATGAGGTTACTGAAGAAGAAGTTCAAGCCTTCTACGAGCAAATGGCTGCACAAAATCCAGAAATGGAAGAGTTTGATACCATTCAGCCTGAATTAGAAGAACAGTTAGAGCAACAAGCTTATCTAGAAGACCTTCGTGCGAACGCGGAGATTGAAATTTTACTATAAGTAGGAAACAGGCTGGGACAAAAGCAAATAAGCTGTCCCAGCTTTTTTATTTGAGGAAACAGCGTTTGATTATCCGAAAACACGGCTTGGTTATCCGAAAACGCCGCTCCATTATCCGTTTATAAACGTCAATTATCACCCAACGAGGCTCACTTTTCCGTTCCCATGAACTACTGCCTATCCTCTTTAGAATCCCACATTTATTTCCCACAAAAAAAGGAACCGAATTGTTGCAACCGGTCCCTTCTATCTCAAACATAGCGCTCTTCTTCCTAGTCTTATCTATTTAAAAACGTCTTTCCCACGCTTATAAAGGATATCTTCTCTATTTTTTCTCGCATTCACAGCTCTTGCTGCTGCAAAGAAATAGTCAGATAGACGATTCAAATAGGCAAGCGCAAATGGTGGAAGCTCTGAACCATCGTCAATGGCGACTGTTAATCGCTCTGCACGTCTAGCTACTGTACGACAAACGTGCAAATGAGCGGCCGCCTTCTCTCCACCTGGTAATATAAATGTTTTAAGTTCAGGTGCCTCCGCCCAATAAGCATCTATTTTATGTTCTAGCCTTGTAATGGATGCTTCTTTTAACGCCCACTCTTTTTTCTCTGTGACATTAGCTAAATCTCCGCCAATATCAAATAGCTCATGCTGAATAATCTCTAGGTCCGAAATCATATCCTCTTGATCTAATTCAGCAATTGCAACGCCAATAAAGCTATTTAGTTCATCAACCGTTCCATAGGACTCCACGCGAGCGTGAGTTTTAGATACACGTTTACCAATTAATTGCGTTTGGCCCTTATCGCCTTTTTTCGTATAGATTTTCATTCCGACAAACCCCTCTCCGTCTCGTAAGGTAATGTTACCGTAAATGTCGTGCCTTCGTTCATTTTACTTCTGACTGCCACTTTACCGTGATGGGCCTCTACTAAATTTTTTACGATAGCAAGCCCAAGACCTGTACCTGCATTTCCCCTCGTACGCGCTTTGTCCGTCTTATAAAAACGTTCAAACACAAAAGGTAGATCTGCTTCTGGAATCCCTACTCCAGTGTCAACTACTTCTATAATCACATTTTTATCCGTACCTTCAATGTGAAAATAAACTTTGCCGTTATTATACGTATGTCTAATAGCATTATCGATTAAATTTGTAACAACTTGCTCGAGGCGATCACTATCTGCAATCAACGGTTTCGGTAAATGCTGGGAATAGGCCTGCAATTCAATTTGTTGTTCTTTCGCCACTACCTGAAACTTTCGCTTAATTTTTGTTACGAAAGCTTCTACGTCAATAGGCTCTTTTTCTAACCGAATATAGCCTGCTTCCATTCTGGCAAGGTCTAAAAATTCATTTACTAACCTTCCGATACGAAGGGACTCGTCGTGAATGATTTGAGCAAACTCTTTTTTCTCATCATCGCTTGAGGCGATATCGTCTACAATGGCTTCACTGTAGCCTTGGAGCATAGAAATAGGTGTACGTAGCTCGTGAGACACGTTTGCAATGAAATCCTTGCGTAGTTTATCGTGCTGTCTCTCCTCGGTCATATCGCGTACAACTGCAACAGCTCCACGTACGTCATGATTATCATAAAGTGGAGTCATTAAAATAACCCAGCTTCTACCCTGAATCATTACTTCTGCCACCTCTTCCCGTTCGTTTTGAACGACCTTACAATATAAATCATGTAAGACACTTGGATATTCCCCATGAGGCGCTTTAGAATCATATCTCCAGGCGTCAATAAACTCCCGCGCAGGAGGATTTGTGACCATAACCTTCCCATTACGATCTAACGTAATAACACCGTCGGCCATAGAGCTTAAAATTCTCGATAGCTGCTCTTTTTCCTGACTTAACGCATGTAGGTTTGTATGAAGCGTACGTGCCATTCGGTTGAATGCGATTGCTAATAGTCCAATCTCATCCTTCGTTTGAATAGGTACCTTCGCATCAAAATTACCCTTAGCAACCTCTAGAGAAGCTTTACGCATGCGTCTAAGTGGCGCTGTAATTCGTGTTGTTAAGAAAAAGGCAAAAATCGTTGTTAAGATAATCGCTACTCCAGCAGAAACATAAATGATTTGCTTTGTTTGATTAGATGCTTCTTCTACAACCGTTAAAGGCTGATACAAATAGATAGCTCCCTCTTCCCCACTCGTAAAATCGACAGGAACGCCTACTATCATAACTTCATCATGTTCATCTCGAGAAGTAACGGTGTAATCTCCTTGAGTAACCGCGGACTCACGAGTTGTGAGCACCTGCGAGAGCTCCGGATTTTCGATAAAGAAAGATAGTGGAATCTCCTCGATATCCTCATGAGATGTATACCAAAATTCTTCATCTTCAAAAACAATGACAGATTTAGCGCCATACGTCTCTGCTATTGTCTGACTCATCTGGAATGCTGCTTCATCCATCTCCTCATCCGCTAAAAAGGAGGCCATTAAGTTAGCATGGTTGAGGAGTTCCTGCTCCGCATGCTCTGTATGAAACTGCTCAAAGGACTGTAGGAGTAAAAACGTTAATACTAGCAGTACGACTGACACGAGTAGCAAAATCGTAAACCATAGCTTTCCTACTACGCTTCTCCAAAACATCATTAGCTCTCGTCGACCTCAAATTTATAGCCAACTCCCCAAACGGTTTTAATCATTTCGGAAGCATGTGGTTCTACTTGACTGAGCTTTTCACGAAGTCTTTTGACGTGAGTATCAACTGTGCGTAAGTCACCAAAAAATTCATAGTTCCACACTTCTTTTAATAACGTTTCACGCGCAAAGACTTTATCTGGGGCCTGAGCAAAATATAAGAGAAGTTCGTACTCTTTAGGTGTTAAATTAATTAACTGGTCGTTAACTGTAACTTTATGTGCCTCATCATCAATTGTTAAATGTGGGAACGAATATAGCTCTTTTGTTTTTGTCTCGGTTTGTAAAAACTTCGTCGACGAGGACCTTCGTAGAAGCGCTTTCACACGAAGAACCACTTCACGAGGGCTAAAAGGTTTTACGATATAGTCATCAGTTCCTGCTTCAAAGCCTTGAACTCGGTTGGCTTCTTCTCCTTTCGCAGTAAGCATAATAATTGGAGTCGCTTTTTGCTTTCTAATCTCTTCACACACTTCGATCCCGTCCATGCCTGGCATCATTAAGTCGAGCACGATTAAATCGTACTCATTTTTTAGTGCTAAGGATAGTGCGATTTCCCCGTTTTCTGCATCTTCAACAGCATAATTTTCTTTTTCTAAATACATACGCAAGAGACGACGAATTCTTTCTTCATCATCTACAACTAATATTTTTGTTTTAGGTGTCATGAGTATCCCTCCAAGTAAATAGATCAAGTCGTATAAAAAGGTGTAAGCCCGCCATCTACAGCGTAAATGCGGGCTTATTCCTGTCTTCTCTCTTCACGTATATTCCCTATCTGAAAAGAGTTTATACATGGAGTAATAGAAGACCTGTCTCCCCCTTAAAACATTGCTGCATAAGAGTGAAGTCCTGCTATTACAAGATTGACAAATATTAAGTTAAACATGATGAGTGCAAAACCGATTACACATAGCCACGCACTCTTTTCACCCTGCCAGCCTCGCGAGAGTCGTAAGTGAAGGTAAACGGCATAGAATAAGAAGGTGATAAGTGCCCATACTTCTTTTGGATCCCATCCCCAGAAGCGCGTCCATGCAATTTGCGCCCAAATCATGGCAAAAATAAGTCCACCTAACGTGAATACCGGGAATCCAATTGCAATTGCTCGATAGCTAATTTCATCCACTGTGTTTGGCTTCACATTTCGCACAGCTGGCTGAATAAGTCCACCAACAGGCTTTCTGAAGATAAGCCTTAGTGCTGCGTATAAAATGATCCCTCCTATAATAGACCAGAGAACCGTGTTTAAATCGTTACTACGAATGACCGCCGGCGCATTAAATAATGGGTTCATTCCCTGCTCGGAAATAAGCTCCCCTTCGTAAGGTCCGACAAGCGGCGGCATCGGATACGTCATCGTATCTTCTTGCTCTAACTCGTTCACATATGCGAACTTCGCCTCGTAGTCGGCCGCTCCAAAGCCAATACCTAAAAGGACGTAGGCTAAAGCTCCGATACATGCAAAGAGGATAAACTCTACCCCAATCACTTTTTTCGTCAATTTCTTAAAGTCAGTGACAATAATCAGGTACAGCAATCCTCCAGCAAATCCAATTGAAAGAATCCCTTGCCCAATTGCTGTTGTAATAACGTGAATAGCAAGCCAATCAGATTGAAGAGCCGGAATAAGCGGTTGCACGTCTCGTGGGAACATAGATCCATACGCAATAATAAGCATCACAATAGGCATTGTAATTAAACCTAACGAATTTGCTTTATAAATTGGGTAAATAATAACAAACGCTAAAGACATTGCAATGGCTAATGCCGTTGTATATTCAAACATATTACTAACTGGGGCATACCCTACAGCGATCCACCTTATAATAAAATACGATACTGCAGAAATAAGCCCTAGTAAGGCAGTAATGTAGCCTAATAAACCGGCTATGTTCTTTTCTTGACCTTGACGGTTTTTAAACTTTTTTCCCGTAATAGATACGGCAAAAAAGATCGTTGCCGCTAAGTAAAGACCAAATGCTACATATAATAGTGTACTACTTAGTTGGACCATGCTGATCATTCACCTCTTCTTTATTGTCGTGGGCTTCCTTTTCTTCCGATTGATCAACGACATCTGGTAATCCAGTTTTTTCGGAAAGGAAAGAAATATCATTCTTTAGTGCATGCCAGTTCTTATTGGCGTGACCAGCGATCATGACTTTACCGTTTTTACGTTGCACCCATATACGTCTGTGATGCCAATAAGACCCTTGGATAAGTCCAACCATAAAAATTGCTCCCCCAGCAATTAATACTGGAAGGGTATGGTCACGTCGAACCGTTAACCCGGTGACGTCTACTAATTCAAAATCAGCCATTCGAATTGTATGATCGTTTTCACCATTTAGCTCTTCATTGACTTGAAGACCTATTAAACTAATCTCTCCCTCTGAATTCTCATCTAACGGATCGACGCCAGGTGGGAATACCTCAAAAATAATTCGAGGATTGTCAGGAATACGGTTAAGCGTAGTTGGTTCTCTATTGTCATCGATAATAAAGTTAGGGAAATACTCAATAATCTCTACTTGATAGCCATTATCAAACTCATAAAACATTTGTGGGTCATTTAAATCCACTTCAAACACTACTTCTTCTAAAATCTCAGGTGCGACATCTTCATTTTCGAGCGTAAAAGTAAAGCTTGAGAGCTCATTTAAACGATAATCAACCTGATAGAGAGAAATCCCTTCAAATGTTAGTGGTTCGTTGACACGAATGTCGTGATCTCGAATTTCTTCAAGCTCCGTCTCACTTCCTAGTGCGCCTTCATTTGAACGCTTTAAAAGTGTAGCGGATGTTTGGAAGGTTTGAACAACAGGAGACCCTTGTCTCGCTATTGCATCTGCAAACATCTCGTCTTCTTCATCATACAATTCGATAAAGAATTCGTTATTGCGTAAGAAGTACTCTCCGTCCGTTCCACGTATTACTTCTGTTTCTCCCTCACGCACCCAAATGTAATCATCTAAATACATCCCTGGGAAGAAACGAAGCATGCCACCAATTAAAAAGATAATAAGACCAACGTGGTTTACATACGGACCCCATCTAGAGAATCGTCCTTTTTCAGCAAGAAGGTTTCCGTTCTCCTCTTTTAGCTTATAGCGCTTATCTTTAAGTATCTGTTTTGCCTGCTCAAACTGATCATCCTGAGACACAGAAGCCTCTGCCTCACCGAATACGCGTTGCTTTTTAAGAAACGCTTCGTGACGTGTGACACGCTGCTTTTTAAGCGCTTTATAAAGCGGAACTGCTCGGTCCAAAGAAGCAATAACGAGCGACACTCCTAGTGCAGCAATGAGTAGCATGTACCACCATGAGCTATACAAATTATGGAATCCAAGCTGATAATAAATCTGACCCGCTACTCCATATTCTTGAGAGTAATAGACCGTAGGATCTTCGCCCGGTGGAATATACATCTCTTGAGGGAACAACGTCCCAAAGGAAGAGGTAACAAGTAAAAGGACAATAATCCAGATTCCGACTTTTACAGATGAAAAGAAATTCCACACTTTATCAACGATTGATTTTTTATATGTTTGAGAACGTCTTGCAACACCTTCGTAGCGCATGTTTGCAAGCTTTCCCTCATCAATCAAGGGCTTCCCGCAGGAGCCGCATAAATACGTACCGTATGGGTTAACATGCCCACACTCACATTTTACTTTCTCCATAGTTCTCCCCCATTAATTGCTACTAGGTACTAGGTCATCAAGAGATGCTAAAACGTGCTCTCTTGTTTTTCCTCCCACCTCATGCTCAACAACCTCTCCTGTCTCATCAATTAAAAACACAGAAGGAAGGACCGCTACACCGTATGCGTTCCCAACGAGCATATTTCGATCAATATAAAGCGGGTAATCTAACCCATAACGTTGTTTATGTCGTTCTACTTGTAGTGTTGTCTCGTCAACGTTAATATTGACAATTTGGACGCCCTTCTCTGCATACTCATCATGGACTTCCTGCAAATAACCCATTTTATCTCTACAGTACGTACAATACGTCGCCCAGAAGTTTACATACACACCCTGTCCTTGTAGGTCAGAGAGCTCTAGCCGATTACCATCTAAATCCTCTAATACAAAGTTAGGTGCAAAATCGCCTGCATCTACTAACCCTCTATCTTCAGAAAAGTGGTTGTAAAACGTGTAGCCAATTGCTAGAACCATAACAAATAGGATCGAGGAGCGAATCCACAGTCTACGTTTTTTCATGTGACATCCCTCTTTTTTCAATCATTCTCACATTTCCATCTTACCACCGGAAATTAAATTGACATAGTTTTTACCTGTTTTAAAGTGTGAAAGTTATGTGACGGCTAATTCACGTAGCTTTTTCACCTCATGAGGCTTAAGCTCTCTATACTCTCCAGCGTTTAATCCATGAAGCGTTAAAAAGCCATATTGCTCACGCTTTAACTTAATAACTGGATGACCAATAGCCTCTAGCATACGTCTTACCTGTCTATTTCTTCCTTCATGAATCGTGATTTCTAAAATTGCGGTTCCTTTTGTTCTATCCTGTTTAACAATCTTTACTTTAGCTGGAGACGTTTTGCGATCATCGAGTTTAATCCCGTGCTGCAACTTTTTTAAATCTTCACGTTCAGGCACACCTTCTACCTTTGCTACATACGTTTTATTAATGCGATACTTTGGGTGCATCAGTATGTTAGCAAAATCGCCATCATTTGTAAGTAAAATTAATCCAGACGTATCATAGTCTAGTCTTCCAATTGGATAAATTCTGCTTTCAGTTGGAAGGAAATCCGTTACGACCTTACGATTTTTATCATCGCTAACAGAAGAAATGACGCCTGTTGGCTTATAAAGAAGATAATAAACAGGCTCCTCCTTATGAATAGGTACACCGTCTACGCTCACTTCATCCTGCATTGGATCTACTTTTGTACCAAGCTCTGTGATTTGAACACCATTTACTGAGACTCTTCCTTTTGTAATTAGCTCTTCCGCTTTACGCCTTGACGCTATTCCTGCGTTTGCAATAACCTTTTGTACACGTTCCATATAAATTGTCCTCCTATTTATCGCTCGCATTTTTCATGCTCGATATTTTACCATTAACATAATCAATCTCTAATTGTACTCTTATTCACGTCGCCTGACAATGAAACAAAAAGAAAGCAAGCTCATTTTGTGAGTTTGCTTTCTTCGTTTACGTAAATAAATAGCTAACGATGATAATAGCCGCAATCATTCCGGACAAGTCAGCTAACAGTCCAACCTTTAATGCATGTCCCATTTTTTTAATTCCTACCGCTCCAAAGTATACGGTTAAGACATATAGTGTGGTATCTGTACTCCCTTGCATAACAGAAGCAACTGTGGCAATAAACGAGTCTGGACCGTACGTTTTATTAAGATCTGCTGTAATAGCAAGCGCACCTGACCCTGAAATAGGTCGCATTAGCGCAAGAGGTACCACTTCTTCTGGCACTCCGATAAAGCTAAGAATTGGTGATAGCATGCTCCCAAAAGCAAATAATGCACCCGACTCTCTTAAAACGGCAATGGCAACACTCATCCCCACTATAAAAGGGATGAGCCGAAAAGAGAGATCGACCCCTTCTTTAGCACCTTCTACAAAGAGCTCGTATGCAGGCAATCGCTTTTTAAGCGCTAATAATAGAATTCCGCTTACGATGAGTGGAATTAACCAAGCTGCACTCATACAATACCTCGCTTCCACCTAAAAAAGCGATCAATTGTGAGAGCGGCTGTCGTAGACACTGTTGTGGCTAAAATTGTCGCTAAAATGATATCGGTTGGGTTTGCAGCACCATATTCCGACCTAATGGCGATCACCGTGGTAGGAATTAACGTAATGCTTGCTGTATTTATAGCAAGCAACGTGACCATAGATGGAGTTGCTTCATCGCTATTCCCACCAAGTTCTTTTAATGACTGCATCGCTTTAATTCCCATAGGTGTCGCAGCATTCCCTAAGCCAAGCATATTCGCACTAATATTTGAGACTATGTATCCGAGAGCAGGATGCTTTGGAGGAATATCTGGGAATATGCGAACTAATAAAGGTCTTAATATACCTCCAATCATGTGTATAAGTCCAGCTCGTTCTGCGATATTCATGATTCCAAGCCAAAAAGCAAGTATGCCTATAAACGCGATACAAAGGCTGACAGCATCTTTAGAGCTCGTCATAATGGCAGCATTTACATTCTCCATTGTTCCGGTTAATCCTGCGTACCCTACGCCGATTAAGATCATGACAATCCAAATAACATTAATCATGATCGTAAGCCCCGTGCATACGAAGGAAATTATGCTGAAGTCTCTCTGATAAAGGGGCTTCAGATAGATACAACGGAAGCCTTGTTATTTCAATGTCGTCATAGTAAAAGCTAATAAATCCAATTGGACGATTTCTTGAATATTCATTTGTAGCACCTTGTATGAGCTTGATTTGAGAGCGCACTGTCGTTTTTTCATCTGCATTAAGTGGAAAGGTAACATCATGATTGGCTCTGACATATAACCCTTTATCCTCAATGTAAATACTATCATTATGCTTATAAAGGAGCGTTTGGTCGAAATGATCAAATCCCCACTCAAAGAGTGCAATATGATCGTGCCAATCGCTTGGCGCGTTTAACGTGACAGCGATCAATCCCAAATCCTCATCTGTCGCGGTAGAAACTAATGTACGGCCAGCTGCTTTAGTAAAACCTGTTTTGCCACCAGTCGACTTATCGTATAACTGTGTTAAAAGACGATTCTTATTATGAAAAATCCGAGTAGTTTCACTCGTTTTTGATCGGTACGTTTTAGTTTTAGCTACTTCTCTAAACATCTCGTTCGACATGGCATATCGCATGAGTATCGCCATATCACGGGCTGTAGAGACATGGTTCATTTCATCATCTAATCCATGTGGATTCGTAAACGTCGTATTTGTCATACCAATTTGTTCTGCTAATTCATTCATTAAATAAACAAATCCTTCTTCGCTTCCACCAACGTGCTCTGCGATTGCGACCGCTGCGTCATTACCAGACCTAAGCATGAGACCGTAAACTAAATCAAGAAGAGGAACTTCTTCACCAAGCTGTAGGTACAAGGAGGACCCCTCTTTATTGTAAGCACGACTTGAGATTTCCACTTCTTCATCAAGCTTATCGGAAGATATTGCAAGGATTGCTGTCATTATTTTCGTTATACTCGCAATCTTTTTCGGCTCATCAGCTTGCTTTTCGTATAAAACTCGTCCACTACTTCCATCCATTAAAATCGCATTTTCTGCTGACACGTTGCCAGTATAAGAGGCACTACTAAATCCTGTTAAAAATATCAGGCATAACACTACGACACCAATTCTCACCTAAAGGCCACCCCTTTCGCCTATCTATACATCAATGTATGAGACTCGTCCTACCCATTAGAACATTGATTTTAAAAGGGGTTATCCTTTCGGTCGAAAAAGGAGTGCGGCTAGAAAACTAAAGATAATAGCAGCAGATATCCCTGCACTAGTCACTTCAAAAATACCAGTCAAAATCCCTACCAAGCCATTCGTTTTAGCTTCTTGCATCGCGCCATGTACAAGGGCGTTACCAAAGCTTGTAATTGGTACTGTAGCACCAGCACCTGCAAATTCAATCAATGGCTCATATAATCCAAAGCCATCGAGCAACGCACCAACAACTACTAACGTTGACATCGTATGTGCCGGGGTTAATTTCCCGACATCCATCAATAGTTGACCAATGACACAAATGGTCCCTCCAACTATAAAAGCGTATAAAAATATCATGACTTTCCTCCTTTAAGTGCAACAGCATGCGCAATCGCAGGGATCGTCTCATGCTGTTGGAAGGTTAGTGGGGATAATAGTGCCCCAGTTGCTACTATTAATACATTATTATATAGCCCTTCTTGTAATTTTTTTACTACTCTCCCATACGTATAAGCTGCCGAACATCCCGCTCCACTAGCCCCTGCCTGTACGGCTTGATCCGATTTATACATGTTCATACCAGCATCGATAAAAATGCCTTCCTGCACGTTATGACCTGCCTTTTCTAAGAGCTCTTTTGCAATAGCATGACCAATTTCCCCTAAATCACCTGTGACAATTAAATCATAATCCTCCATGCGTTTATTCAAATCACGTAAATGAGCTAAGATGGTATCAACAGCAGCCGGAGCCATCGCTGCTCCCATATTATAAGGGTCTTCAATCCCTTCATCCAATACTTTACCAATCGTAGCCGAAGAAATAATAGGTCCCTCTCCTTGCTGACTAACGATGGCAACACCTGATGCAGTTACTGTCCATTGAGCTGTCGGTGGCTTCTGAGATCCGTATTCTGTTGGATACCGGAACGTTTTTTCGATAGCAGCATTATGACTAGTCGCTCCAGTTAAAACATAGTTTGCTCCCTTATAATTACTAATAAAAGCGGCCATCGCTAGACCTTCCATTGATGTGGAGCAAGCGCCAAACAATCCGAAATAAGGAATCTGAAGCGCACGCATAGCGAAGCTTGTTGACGTAATTTGGTTTAATAAATCGCCTGCAAAAACGAATGACATATCTTCTTTTTGCAACTTACTTTTAGCAAAAGCTATGTGGCAGGCCTCTTCAAACAATTGCTTTTGAGCTTGTTCAAAGCTTGGCTGGTTAAACCAAATGTCTTTACCAAACTGGTCAAAATAGTCCGCCATAGCTCCTTGCTTCTCAAAAGGCCCACCAATAACACCCGTTGAAATAATGACTGGCTGATTTGTAAATTGCCACGACTGCTTACCTACTAACATGTCATCTCCTCCTATAGCCCGACTGTCACATAACGAATTAATACAATTAGAAATGCTGCAAAGGTCCCAAATACGATGACGGAGCCTGCGAGTTTAAACATATTCCCACCAACCCCTAACACGTATCCCTCCGTGCGGTGCTCAATTGCAGCTGAAGCCATGGAATTGGCAAAGCCTGTGACAGGTACAGCCGAACCAGCTCCTGCAAGCTGTGAAAACTTATCGTATACCCCTAGACCTGTTAAAAACGTAGCAATAATGACTAACGTTGCAACTGTTGGGTCACCCGCTGTTTGCTTTGTGAACGAAAAATAGTCGATATATCCTTGCTGTATTAATTGTCCAATCAAACAAATACCCCCGCCAAAAAGAAAGGCAAAGAGACAGTTCTTTGCTACAGGTCGTTTCTTTTCATGTTTTTTAGCAAGCTGACTATAAGCTTGCTGTGTTTTTTTGTCCTGCGCCATTCTGCGTCACTCCCTTTTTATTATCTGTTCATGTAGTATGTCGTTTGGTAGGATAGATAATAAGCAGAAAACGGAGGAAATTTTTATGATGATCATTATACTTCTAAGCTTAATTGGATCAATCGTGATTACATTACAAATTATTACGATTAAAATAATTTCTAAAGTTAATCAATTGCCCTCTGATTTATCAGTTGATTCAGAAGATAAACAGAGCAATCTACAGGCCGACCTCCAGGAGGAAATGCATCAGGCCATCACTTATGAGTGCTTAACGATGTATAATGCAGTATCTAAACAAATCGACTCATTACATGCGAATGAAATCAGATACGTAATCAAGCAACCAAGTTGGAATAACTCCGCTTTACTTGAGCATCTCTCTGCAGATGAAAAGGAGCTTTATCTTTTCTTTAAAACGATGTTTGATACATACGTTGAGACATACTGGTTAAATTCTAAAGGAACCGTTCGAACCGTATTTACTCAAACAGATACTCCTACATCCTTTTCAGAAAAAACGATCAGTCAGGCTTCCTTAGAGCTACAAAGTAAAATGAGGCAATGGTTTGACAATTGGTCGTAACAGTCACCTTAAAAAGGGTTCTCATCCTATAATAGGAAGAGAACCCTTTTTAATAAACACATATTGACGTGGCTTCCATACACTAATTTACTGAAGAGTAAGGAGACCCTTTTTATCCTGCTTAGCTTGAATATGCGTGGAATCTTTGGTCAACTTATATGCTTCGGAACCAACTACAAGCACGACATCTGAATAGCAGGTAGTAATATTGATCATGCTATCTTTATCAGTTTGAATGATCGTTTTCACTCCAGCTAGTGAGCCAGCCTCCACTACATGAACGCCTTTTTTTCCGTAAAGCTTTCCTCCGATAACTTTCCCTCTAACAGTAATGGTACCCTCTGCTTCAATAGACGTATGGATAGCTCCCTTACCTTTAATAGTTACGTCACCACTAGCTGTTATGGTACTATTCATCGCATAGTTTATCTCTACGTTTGCCTTATTTGAAGAAGGAATAGATGCATAGTCCAGCAGGGAGGCCGCTTCATTATATAATGTCTCCATATCACCTATGGATTGAAATCCTTTTGAATGAAACTTTAATAATCCTACTTCGATTAAAGATGCTAACGATTTCCACCTTTTATCAATTTTGCTTTCCATGGCTTGAATAGTTTCGACTAATCGAGTGGACGAGACCATGAGGCGCTTACTCGAGGACTCCATAAGTAGCTTAATAATTGGACTCAAACTTGAATGTTGCTTAAACACTTCCTCAAATTTTGGATTTTTAGAAAGTTGTTTAATTGTTTGGATACAATGTAAATAGTCTTCTACAAAAGGCTTTAATTGAGCAGCAAGTTCTGCATACAGCGAATTAGTCGCACCAGCAACAATTGTGCCTCTAATGACATTTCCATTTATCAAGATATGACTCTTAGCCTGCACAATCCCCTGCATCACGTGCCTATAAAGTGCTACTTGTCCTTCGGCGTGAACGAGCATTCCCTCGTTAATACTTCCTAAAATCTCGACATCTCCAATAAAATGTATGTTACCACTTGCCACATCCACATCTCCTCGATGCATCAGCTTTGGAAGAATCGAGATCTTTACCGTTCTACCTAATCGTTCAATGTGTGGTCTCCCTTTATTTGTCGCCACAACCTTGTTTTCTTCGTCTAAAAATTCGACGCCAGTACCTGGCTTAAGTACAACAGGTTGACCATCTCTTGCTTTTAATACATCTCCATAAATACTCTTGCCGTCTTCGCCCTTAGTAGGTTCTTTAATTTGTCCTAAAACTTCCCCCTCTTTAAGAGATGGTATATAAGACGATTCTCTAAAATCTGCTGTCCCATCACTATTTTCTGTGAAGGGTCGTGATCTCTCCGTAATGTCTATATAAAAATCGACTTCGCCGTCTCTGCCGTGCTTAGGAAGTTCCCCTTCGGCGATAGTTACCGTCATGGAGGCTGTTGAACGACATGCTTGTTTAATGGCATCTTGATTGATTCCGTGCACAATCCTCATTTGCTCGAGTTGTTTAATAACATCGTGCTCATAAAGCTGATTATTAATTTGCTCTTCTTGCTTGAGTTTGATCGTAAGAGTTTCTGTTGGTGGTTCGTCAATAATACACGGAACGTAGAATTTACCAGGGTTTACTCGTAGTGAAACCTGCTGCTTTTTTTCATCGACACGAATACTCCAGGTTGTTTCTATTGCAACAGTCTCTAAATCGAATGTGATTACGTCTCCTTCAGTAAGGATAGTACGGTCATTTACCTTCTCTCCATTTTTATAAAGTGTCATCCCTTCTGTCGTAACGATGACCGGCTTGTTTGTTGGAGAATCCTTAAATTGAATTTGACCATCTCTAATCCATACTTTCCCGTCTAAATGTGAGCGAATCTCATGCTCTTTCATTTGCACAGGAAACGAGTTACTAGAGACTTCGTCTAAAATCCAATCCTCCCATGTTTCTCTTTGTTTTCTACTAATTCGGATCTTCGCCCGCTTTTTTTTAACTCCCCAAAATTTATCCGACTCCTTTTGAATAATGACAATATCTGCTTCATTTTCTGTAATATTAAGATCTGCTAATCCAGCTTCAATAGCTTCTTTAACAGTATTCGCTTCATAAATAGTAGCCTGTGTATCCTGTGTCATCTGTATCATTCTCCTTTCGGTTCGGTCGTAGGGCTCTTTACATTATTAGTGAGAATCAGGTAAGCTAATGAATCACACTAATTCATTTGTAAGAGTGGAGGTGAGTGTGTCATAAAACCGTAAGACTT
The DNA here is from genome assembly GCF_006965545.2 of Paenalkalicoccus suaedae. NCBI lineage: Bacteria > Bacillati > Bacillota > Bacilli > Caryophanales > Bacillaceae > Paenalkalicoccus > Paenalkalicoccus suaedae. The sequence continues at coordinate 1,608,172 of NZ_CP041372.2, read as the reverse complement.
TAGGTCTTCTTTCATTTATAGGAATCTTCGTTCCTCTATTTTGATTATGATACAATGATAAAGTTAGTTGGAGTAATAAGTTGTTGGCTACTCCCCTCTCTAATACGAATTTTTTAAAGAAGTCGTGTATCTAGTTAATCGACCATTATGTAAATAACCTTTTTTATATCCATAATTTGTAATTATGTTGATAACAACTCTTCGAAATAGTGTCAATATATCCTATAATTGTTCATTATACCTTAAATATGACCAGCATCCAGCATGATAACCCCTCAGTTAGACAAAAATTCACATCATTTCACTTCTTTACCCCTATTTTTTATATTTCATACGCAAAAAAAGAACTACGACCATACTTAAGTCGTAGTTCTTTTAAATTAGATAGTGATTTATCTATGGGTATTATTCACTCGGTTGCTTATATAGCATATAAACAACCTGTGTTGCTAAGAAATCCTCTAGGCCGTGCTTTCCATCCGCTCCACCAAGACCGGATTTTCTGAACCCTGCGTGATAGCCTTGAAGTGCTTCAAAGTTTTCGCGATTCACAAACGTCTCCCCGAAGCGAAGACCATTCGTAATTTGCATAATTTCATGATAGTTCTCAGAGAAAACTGATGAAGATAATCCAAATTCAGAGTCATTTGCAAGCTCAATCACTTCTTCTACTGTCTCAAATGTAACGATAGGAAGAACTGGTCCGAAGATCTCCTTTTGAATAATATCCATTTTTTGAGTGACGTTTGTTAATACCGTAGGCTGATAAAAATAGCCCTTTGCAACGTCGGCTTTAGCTCCGCCAGTCTCTATATTGGCACCTGCTGCTACAGCTTCTTCGACCATAGCGTGCACTTCCTCAATGCGATCTGCACTGACCAATGGTCCAATGTCTAATGATTTATCTTCCTTAGGATTACCATAAGTAACGTTAGCCATTGCTTCTGTAATTTTCTTCGTAAATGCTTTTGCTACATCTTTATGCACGTAGACACGCTCTGCGTTTGTGCAAGCTTGACCTGCATTAACAATTCGACTCTTTGTAATATTTTCAACAGCTAGCTCTAAATCGGCGTGCTTCGTCACTATTGCAGGTGCTTTTCCACCTAGCTCTAAGTTTACTTTCGTAATGTTTTGTGCAGCAGCTTCCATTACTTTCACACCAGCAGGTACGCTTCCAGTCATCGTTACAATAGCCACTTTTTCGTGTGATGCCATTGCATTACCGATTGTCGAACCTTTACCGTTAATAAGGTTGTAAACACCTTTAGGAACGATGTCTAAATCGTGTAAAAGCTCCGTAAAGAATGCCGCAGTGTTAGGCGTCTGTTGGCTCGGTTTTAATACAATTGTACAACCAGCAATAAGCGCTGTCGCAACCTTTCTTGCAAGAATAAAGACTGGGAAGTTCCAAGGTACAATCCCTGCAACAACACCGATTGCACGCTTATGAATAAATATATTTTCGTTTGGACGATCGCTCGGGAATATTTCTCCTTCAATACGTCTCGCCCACTCGGACATATACTGGAAGTAATCGATAGCAAGGTCTACTTCATCACTTGCCATATCGTAGCTTTTTCCTTGCTCTTCGATAAGTAAATCAATGAATTTATCTCGGTTATCTGAAATAGCGTGTCCAAGCTTTCTTACTATCTCGCCACGCTCATTAGAAGGAATGAATTCCCACTTCTTTTGCGCCTCAAAGGCTGCCTCAATTGCTTTATTAGCATCCTCTTTCGTACCATCTGGAATCCTCGATATAACTTCTTCTGTTGCTGGATTTACTACGTCAATTGTATCCTGTGAAGATGGTGACACAAACTCTCCATTAATATAATGCTGATGCGTATTCATAAACGAAAAGGCCTCCTTTAAAAGTGAACTACGCTACTCTTTTCCTTTATTTGAATAAAATAAAACGTAGAAGCTATTTTTTTGAAAGTAAAGCGTCTTTAAAGTAAGTAAAAGAGGCGTAGACTAAAGTGTATTGAGAGGGAGTTGGAGTATCCGATATAAAAGAAAGATGTCTCATTTTGCATGGAGATAAGAACGTATACATGCATATTTTCCGGTTAACCGCATAACATTCTTCACAAAAAAGCCGGGACAAATGAATCACTTTTGTCCCGGCTTTTTTTACTTATTACTCATTCGTTTGTGTATCTTCAAGCTGTTGCTGGAATCTCTCGAAGAATAGATCCACATCTTCCGCTGCGTCCTCATCCGTTAAATCCGGAAGCTCTGGGAGATCGTTAATTGTAGCGAGACCGAACTGCTCTAAAAACTGCTTCGTCGTTCCGTACAAAATCGCTCGTCCTGTTCCATCCTGGCGACCTACTTCTTTTACTAACCCCTTTGACTGCAAAGTCCTTAGTGGACGTTCCGTCTTTACTCCTCGGATATCCTCGATTCCCATACGTGATATTGGCTGCCTGTAAGCAATGATTGCTAAAGACTCTAACGCTGCTTGTGAGAGTGTTGCGCTAGTCGGAGATTGTACGAGTCGTTTAAAATAAGGAGCGTGTTCCTCTTTCGTCGTCAGCTGAAATCCCCCTGCAACCGAGACTACTTGAATTCCACGTTTTTTTGAGGCGTACTGACTTTTTAATTCTTCTATATAAAAATAAAGTGACTTTTTATCAATTTCTAATACATCCATCAGCTGTTTTTCTTCCATTCCCTCTTCACCTGAAACGAAGAGCAATCCTTCAATAACAGCTACTATTTCTTGACTATCCAAGCTTGTCGTAGTCCCCTTTCCATTCGATTGTAATTTCATCGAAATTACTTGATTGCTCGCATGCAATCTCTTTCTCTTTCATTAGCTCTAATATAGCTAAAAAAGTCACAACGATCTCTGCATCCTCATTATCATCAAACAAGGAGTGAAACGTTGTTCTACCGCCTGAACGCTTAAGGATATCGACTACCTGTACCATACGAGTATCAATCGGAATCTCTTCTCTTGTGACAGTTGTCATAGGACGAGGTTTTTTCCGTCTTTTTTGAATGAGCTGGAAGGCTTGAAGCATATCGTACACGGTTACGTTCATCTTCGCGTTCTCCTGCTCTTTTTCTTCAACTAAAAGTGGCGTCAAGTCCGTCATTGGCTTAGAAAACAGGTCGCTCCTTGCTATTTCTCTCTCTTTTAAATCAGATGCTGCTTCTTTATATCGCTTATATTCAATTAAACGTTGCATGAGTGAGTCCTTTGTTAACTCTTCCTCTTCTATTGTCCACTCTTCTTCCCATTCCTCTTCCTCAACAGGTAAAAGTAATTTACTCTTCATATGTAATAACGTTGCGGCCATAACTAAATACTCGCTCGCTATATCTAACTGTAACACCTTCATTGCATGAATATACGCTAAGTACTGTTCAGTAATTTCCCTTACAGGAATATCATATAAATCTAAATCATTTTGTTGGATAAGATGGAGTAGTAAATCGAGAGGTCCTTCAAATGAATGAAGCTTTACATTATAGGTCATCACTAACCCTCCCTCAGACGTATTATAGCATATCATACGTCATTCCTTCACAATTCTCTTCATATCATATATGATAGAGGAAATATAATAAAGATGCTTGACCTAAAACAAATGGAGGGAACTATGGAAAACTATCCGAGGGCTTACGTCGAGTATTTAGTCCACTTTCATGCAACGAGGGATTATTTTGAGTGTCATGAAATCATGGAGGAGTTTTGGCTTGAGGCGAATAAAGAAAGTAAATATTTAGCGCTCATTCAGCTTGCAGTTGCCGTTTATCATGAAAGACAAGGCAACATTAACGGTAGCCTACGCCTTTATCGAAAGGTGCTATCTCATATGAGAACAAACCGCAACTTGTTAGAAGAGCTCGGGTTAAATGAAGATGAACTTGAGCACGACATAAAAACGAGAATGAAAAGCGTGATGTATGAATCTCCCTATGAGCCGATGGATCTCCCTTTAGATGAGGAGCTTGAGCTTTACTGTCAACGTATAGCCAAACAACAAGGTCTTATCTGGAAAATGGATGATCGCAAAGCAACCGATGAATTAATTTATAAGCACCGTTTGCGTAATCGTGATGACGTCATCGAAGCAAGACAGATGTCACTTATTCAAAAGCAAAAACAACGAGAGCAACAAACAACTTAATGATATCTTAGACTCCAGTCATGTGCGTTTATCGCCTTTTCTGGGGTCTTTCTTAATATTGAGGATGACGTAACCTTTAGAATAAGAGTTTAAATATAGCTTAGGCTCAAATGAGAGGCTCATTGAATCACTTTTACTAGTATATGCATCGAACCAAAACTCTGGTGCGTCCCTTCGAACTAACTATAAGTCATGTGAAATTGGCGTGCAGATAACCGAGTGCAGTAAACGGAGAACCAAAGGCAACTAGTGAAGAACCTCTTACATTCGCGGGATAACCGCGCTCCATCCAATCACTTTTCCCATGCAAAAGCCCACCTCTCAATAATCATTAAGAGGTGGGCTTCAGATATTAATTACTTAAAGCTCTTCATTAAATTAGCCATTTCAATTGCTCCAGCTGCCGCTTCCCAGCCCTTATTACCTGCTTTTGTGCCAGCTCTTTCTACAGCTTGCTCAATCGTGTCTGTAGTAAGTACACCAAAAATGACTGGAATGCCTGAAGACATGTTTGCTTGGGATACGCCTTTAGCTGCCTCACCACACACATAGTCAAAGTGAGGAGTCGAGCCTCGGATAACCGTACCTAATGTTACAACGGCATCGTATTTACCTGAATCAGCCATTCTTTTCGCTACTAAAGGTATTTCAAATGCTCCTGGCACCCATGCTACATCTACGTCTTCTGGATTAACGCCGTGACGTTTGAATGCATCTTCTGCTCCACCTAATAGCTTGCTTGTAATAAATTCGTTGAATCTCCCTACTACGATCCCTACTTTAAGTCCTGTTCCGATTAAGTTACCTTCAAATGTTTTACCCATGAATTGTCCATCTCCTTTTATGATTATAAGTGTAGCATGTGTCCTAATTTGTCTTTTTTCGTTTGTAAATACTTTTCTGTATCCTTTGAATGAGGCAACTGTAGAGGGAGTCTCTCTACAATTTCTAGATCATATCCTTTTAGACCAGTGATTTTACGTGGATTATTCGTTAATAGTTGCATCTTACGAATTCCTAGATCACGCAAAATTTGTGCGCCAATACCATAGTCACGTAAATCAGGTGCAAAACCTAATTCTTCATTAGCCTGCACAGTATCGTAGCCTTCTTCTTGAAGCTTATATGCACGCATTTTATTGAGAAGACCAATGCCCCGACCTTCTTGACGCATATACAGCACAACTCCACTTCCGTGCTCTTCAATTTGTGCTAAGGCTGCATGTAGCTGTGGACCACAGTCGCATCGTTTGGAGGCAAACACGTCCCCTGTTAAACACTCCGAATGCACTCTAACAAGCGTTGGCTTTGATCCACCTATTTCTCCTTTTACAATCGCAACGTGCTCTTTTCCATCCACCACATTCGAATATCCAATTGCCTTAAACTCCCCGTAGTCCGTTGGCAGCTTGATCTCCACTTCACGAGTTACAAGCTGGTCCTTTCGATTACGATATTGAATCAAGTCCTTAATCGTAATCATTTTTAAGTTAAACTGATCCGCGATTTTCTTTAAATCAGGCACGCGAGCCATCGAACCATCTTCATTCATAATTTCGCAAATAACCCCTGCAGGTGCCGAGCCGCAAAGACGCGCTAAGTCAACGGCAGCCTCTGTATGTCCAGCTCGTCTTAAAACGCCACCATCTTTCGCGATAAGGGGGAAAATATGACCGGGGCGCTGAAAATCAGCAGGCTTTGTTTTCTCATCAATCAACGCCTGAACAGTCATAGAGCGTTCATGAGCAGAGATCCCAGTCGTCGTCATTTTATGGTCGATACTTACAGTAAACGCGGTACCATGTGGATCTGAGTTTCGATCTACCATTGGAACGAGATCAAGTTTTTTAGCTCGCTCTTCCGTAATTGGTGTACAGACTAGACCTCGACCGTGCGTAATCATAAAGTTAATTACTTCTGGCGTTGTCTTTTCTGCTAAAGAAATAAAGTCTCCCTCGTTCTCTCGGTCCTCATCGTCACACACGATGATGACCTCACCTTGAGCTAGTGCGTAGATTGCTTCTTCGATTGGATCAAATATCGTCATCTTTATCCCTCCTCACCTTATTTAAAGCCGTGACCCTCTAGAAATGATTCTGTCATTGTTGACCCAGGTACTTCTTGTTTTGCTAATCTCCCTCTCAAAAGCTCTTCTACATATTTTGCGAGCATATCATTTTCGATATTCACAATATCATTGACACCTTTACTCCCTAATACAGTCTCTTGGAGCGTATGCGGAATAATACTGATTGTGAAAGAATCGTCTGTCAGCCCAAAGATGGTAAGACTAATGCCATCGACCGCCACACTTCCTTTCATTGTCATGAGTTCGCGAAGCTTTGGAGAGACTTCAATTTCATAATAAACAGCGTTATATTCCGCTTTTCTGGAGCGGATTTTCCCTACGCCATCTACGTGCCCACTCACAAAATGACCGCCAAACCTTCCACCAGCTGCCATTGCTCTTTCTAAGTTAACCTCCGAGTTGACTGCAACATCACGTAAACTTGTTGCTTTAACCGTTTCAGGCATTAAATCAGCTGTAAACGTCTTTTCTGTAAAGGATGAGACAGTAAGACAAACGCCGTTAACGGAAATGCTATCTCCTAGGTTAACGTCAGACAATACGGTGGATGCTTGAATTGTCATGACGATTGCTTGCCCACTCTGTCTCATGTCTGTGACTTTACCCTTTTCTTCAATAATTCCAGTAAACATTATCGTTCCTCCTCACGCATATACACGGCCTTTATATCAGGTCCAATTTGATCAACGGATACGAGCTTCAATCTTGGTGCATCATTTAACGCTTCGATCCCTGTGCCACTAACAGCAGACGGTGCCTCTCGACCACCGATCAAAAGAGGTGCCTGGTAATGTATGACTTGATTAAAGTACCCGGATCGAATGAAGCTATCATGGATGGTACCGCCACCTTCGATTAGTACACTCGTGACATTGTTTTTATAAAGGGAATGGAGTATAGCGTCAATAGATAACTCTTCTAGTTGTATTACTAGAGTAGTCTTTGACTTTACTCGTTCGACCTTTTGTTCACTCACATCATTCGTCGTAAAGATGATCGATGGCGCATCGTCGTTTAGTACCTTCGCATCTTCAGAAATTCGAAGTGTGCGATCTAACACTACTCTAATCGGATTCTTTCCACCTTCGGGAAGTCTCGTCGTTAGGGACGGGTCATCCTTTATGGCAGTCTCAATTCCTACTAGAATCGCATCATGTTGATGACGGAGTTTGTGACCGTCTAGACGCGCTTCCTCACTCGTAATCCACTTGCTTTCGTTATGTTTGGTTGCAATCTTCCCATCAATACTTGTCGCCATTTTTAATGTAACAAATGGCTTTTTATTCATAACGTGATAAAAGAAGCCGTGATTTAACTCATCTGCTTTCTCTTTTAAAACGCCTGATATTACCTCAATACCTGCATCTCTTAAACGTTTGATTCCATTGCCAGCAACTTTCGGATTTGGGTCATCCGATGCAATAATAACCTTGGCAACTCCAGCATCTACAATGGCGTCCGCGCAGGGTGACGTTCTTCCCGTATGACTACACGGTTCGAGCGTACAATATAACGTTGCACCCTTCGCCTTCTCTTTCGCCATTGCTAATGCATGACGCTCCGCGTGCTCCATGCCTGCTTTTAAATGAGCACCCATGCCAACTACCTCGCCATTCTTGACAATGATACAGCCAACTAATGGATTTGGAGACGTTTGACCATGTGTGATACTAGCAAGATCAATAGCAACCTGCATATATGTGTCGTGCGACATCATCGTCCCTACCCCTCTATACACAAATAAAAAACCCTGAAGAAACGTCTTCAGGGCATACGGGCAGAATTATAGTGATGCTATTTTTCGTAAGAAAATGGGTTTGCTAAAAAAGCATACACCACTCCTGTGTAAAAATAGTTCCTCATCCTTCTCCCATCCAGACTTTTACTGTCGGCTTTGGAATTTCACCAAATCCACCGTTAAAACAAATGTTAAAACGGGTCACGGACTAAAAGGCACAAAATGCCTTATCACCGCCGGTTGGGACTTGCACCCGACCCCGAAGGAAACGCATTCGATCAATACATTAGTAAACCAAATGTCGTATATTTAATTGTTATTGTGAAAATCATATCATTCGTTTTACACATTGGCAAGGACTATGCTCGGAATTCTCTAACTAAATTATAGTGGATTAAAAGCTTTTGGTAAGAGTGATGACATTGGCATTGGTGTTCACTTATGGGAAATCGTGTGGTTATACGGTTGTATGGTGAGGGTTTCTGTTTGTTGCTCTCGGTTATTCGGAATCGCGGCTTGGTTTTCCGTTTATTGCTTTAGGTTATCCGCAATCGTGCCTTGGTTTTCCGCTTATTGCTTTCGGTTATCCGCAACCGTGCCTAGGTTTTCCGCTTATCGCTTTCGGTTATACGGATGCGCGGCTTGGTTTTCCGCTTATCGTTTTCAGTTATCCGGAATCCCTGCTTCATTATTCACTTTTTGCTTTCCATTATCCTCAAACCGGTCTATCTTTCCTCAAACAAAAAGAGGAGCCCTCGATTTTGCAATCGGCTCCTCTTCTGTTTATTTCATTTATCTTTTCGTTCAAACGCTCTTATTCAACGTCGTATACTTTTACTTCTTCCATTACATCGCCTTGCTTGATGCGATCCATCACGTCAAGGCCTTCAATAACTTGGCCAAAAACAGTGTGAACACCATCTAGGTGCGGCTGTGGATCGAATACGAGGAAGAATTGGCTTCCACCAGTGTCACGACCTGCATGTGCCATAGAGAGAGTGCCTTTTTGGTGCTTATGTGGGTTGCCTTCTGTTTCACATTTGATTGTGTAACCAGGTCCGCCAGTTCCTGTTCCGTTTGGACATCCGCCCTGTGCAACAAAACCTGGAATAACTCGGTGGAAGTTTAATCCGTTATAAAAACCGTCGCTCGCAAGCTTCTCAAAGTTTTCTACGTGTCCTGGTGCTGCTTCTGGGAAAAATTCAATAACAATCTTTTCTCCGTTGCCAAAAATAATTTCGCCTTTTTTCATGTGAATTGCCTCCATTGTTTAACGATTTTATACCTTACATAGTGTAGCAGAGAATCACTTAAAGGTCACGTTTATGCTTTTTCAGGAAGCATAATTTTTGAGTATCGATTCTCACGTCTTGTTAAATCTTCAAACTGCTCTCTTTCGATCACACATTCATGCTCCCCATCCTCAACGAACACGACAGCAGGACGTAGAATCCGGTTATAATTGTTTGCCATCGAGTAACCATAGGCACCTGTTGAGAAGACAGCTAAAATATCACCTTGCTCGATTTTTGGGAGATTAATATCCCAGATTAGCATATCCCCGCTCTCGCAACATTTACCTGCAATAGATACAACCTCTTCAGGCTCCGCGTGAGCACGGTTAGCTAATGTCGCGGAGTATTCAGCCTGATAAAGCGCAGGGCGAATATTGTCCGTCATGCCTCCGTCAACTGATACATACGTGCGTACATCAGGAATTTCTTTACGTGTTCCGAGCGTGTAGAGAGTTGTTCCTGCTTCTCCAACTAAAGCGCGCCCAGGCTCTATCCAAAATTCCGGAAGAGGCTTATTTAATCTGTTAGATTCTTTTTTAGCCGCTTCTACCATTTTGTCGATGTACGTTGATAGTGGGAGTGGTTCGTCATTTTCAGTGTAGCGAATTCCAAATCCTCCACCAACGTTTAGTACGTTTGGATAGTAATCGAACTTGTTTACCCAACCTTCGATGGATGCATAAATCTCCTTGACTGCCTCTTCAAAGCCTTCTGCACGGAAAATTTGGGAACCGATATGAGAATGAACGCCTTGAAGCGTTAGGAATTCATGAGAAGTAATCATATCGATTGCCTTGTCTGCCTGCGCGCTATTTAAATCAAATCCGAATTTAGAATCCTCTTGACCAGTTGAAATATATTCATGCGTGTGTGCCTCTACACCAGGTGTGATGCGAATGAGCACATCCATTTGTTGCTTACTTGACTCCGTCAAAGCCATCAACCATGATAGCTCTGTAAAATTGTCTACGACAATACAGCCGATTTTATGTGTGACGGCCATCTCAAGCTCGTCTGGTGTTTTATTATTTCCGTGGAAGTGAATGCGTTCAACTGGAAAGCCTGCTTCAAGCGCTGTATAAAGCTCACCGCCAGAGCAAACATCTAAGCTCAGTTCTAATTCGTTTGCAAGCTCAATCATCGCAATGCAGCTGAATGCTTTGGATGCGTAAGCAATTTGATAAGACACAGATTGATTTTTAAAAGCATCGTGAAACTCATTAGCCCGATCTCGAATGTCTTTTACATCATACACAAATAAAGGGGTTCCGTACGCTTCCTTAAGCGTCTCCGTTGAGACTCCACCAATTTCTATAAACCCACGCTCATTTACTTTCGTCGTCCCTCTGTATGTCATTTATCTCCGCTCCTACTCTATTTGAATATAAAAAAGGGAATGAGGGCGTCACACACACTCATTCCCGACCCGTACCTAAACGTATTCGGAAAGATAGTGCTCCACTGCTATAGTGACAGTGTCTGGCTTCTTAAACCAGACCCCAGGGAGGTGAAATGAGGTACTTCACGCCCCTTCGGCAATGTAACCTTTCTAACATGATCATCGCCTCCTCAGACTATCATGCTGTACTTTTTTACACCGCGCCTCTATCCTTCTATTCAATTCATTTTATTCAAGATAGCATAGGGCTAAAAGATTCGCAACCGTTACGAGGAAGTTCGTTGTTTTATCCTGTCTGGCGGATGGACAATACTAGGACGTAATAGTTTCAATGGCACTGGCTTTCGGAAGAAAATATCAAGGCACGCAATTGGATAAAAGGGAATAAACGGCCAAAAATAAGGTGTCTCGAGCGCTTTCCTTGTGGAAATAAATAACATCATGACAGTTAAGCCAATGACAAATCCAGGGAGACCAGCAATAGCAACAGCTGTGATTAAAAGTATTCTCATGATTTTCATCGCAAAGGCAAGCTCATAGCTTGGAGTAGCAAACATACCGACGGCGGAGATTGCTACATAAAGGATGACCTCTGGCACAAATAATCCGACGCTAATCGCAACCTCTCCAATTAGGAGTGCCGCAACTAAACCCAATGCAGTCGCAAGAGGTGATGGGGTGTGAATGGCAGCCATTCTCAAGAGCTCAATTCCAAGCTCCGCAAATAGTATTTGCCAAAATATCGGAACATTTGACATCTCATTTGGTCCGATAAAAGATAGGTGATCAGGTAATAGTGTAGGTTCGAGCACAAACAATAGCCATAGTGGTAAAACAAGAAGGGAGAATAGCATCCCAGAGAATCGAACCCATCTTAAGAATGTCCCAATAGCTGGCGCTTGGCGATATTCTTCCGCGTGCTGCACGTGATGAAAAAAGGTTGTTGGAAAAATCATGACACTTGGAGAAGAGTCCACATAACAGACGACGTGACCCTCGAGTAGATGGGTTGCACATACGTCAGGACGCTCCGTATAGCGCACCATAGGGAAGGGATTCATTCCTTGCTTGACGATGTATTCCTCTACCACTTTGTCGGCCATAGTGAGGCCGTCGATATCGATCTGCTCAAGCTCTTTAAATACAATATCAACCGAGTTTTGATCGGCTACACCTTCAATATACGCCACACAAATATCTGTTTTAGAACGCCTTCCGACCTGAACCATAACATTCCGTAAGTTTTCGTCACGAATCCGGCGTCTCGTGAGCGCGGTATTCTCAATAATATTTTCAGTAAAACCATCTCGACTTCCTCTTACAACTCTTTCCGTGTCAGGTTCTTCAGGTCCGCGCCCAGGGTATCTCCTCGCATCAATGATTAACGCTTCAGACTCTCCATCAATTAAAATGACAACGAGTCCAGATAACACTTGCTTTATAATCGTATCGTACTCATCCGTGAGCTCTACCTGCATATGAGTCAGTCTGTTGAGCATCATCTCTTTCGTGTCACGCTTTTTCCTCTCCATACTGTCAACGAACATGAGCTTATCTAAAATATCAATTAGGTGGGAAATATCGCAAAGTCCCGTCACAAAATATAGCTTGATTCCGACATCATGAATAAACAGGGAGCGTTTATCAACATCAAAACTCTTATCTATTCCTAATCGGTCTTGTAAAATTTCCTCATTCACTTTTAAATCGGTTGAAAGCATCTGCTTCTCCCCCTCTCAAGGACCTTCTGTTGAGGGTTAGTATGTGTTTAGGTTTTAGTAATTATGTAAGGCTGTTTTCTTAAGACAAAAAGCACCCCTTTAGAAGAAAAAGAGGTGCTTCCTTTTTAACTTGTCTGCTCTAACTTTTCTTTCAGCGTCTCTAAAATTTTCTTCTCAAGCCTTGAGACTTGGACTTGGGAAATGCCTAACCTTGCCGCAACTTGAGACTGCGTTTGATCCTTATAGTAACGAAGCATGATAATTATGCGAGAACGTTCATCTAAATGCTTCATTTCCTCGCGAAGTGCCAGTTTGTCAAACCAATACCTGTCTGGTTCATCAGCCATTTGATCTAAAATGGTGATTGGTTCTCCGTCATTTTCGTAAATAGTCTCATGAATCGATGCAAGTTGTCTGCTAGCATCTTGTGCAAAGACGACTTCTTCAGGTGACAGCTCTAAAAAAGAGGCGATCTCCTTAACTGTCGGCACTCTTCCTAGCTCCTTCATGAGCTGCTCTGACGTTTTCCTAACTTGGTTACTAAGCTCCTTGATTGATCTACTAACCTTTACCGCACCATCATCCCGTAAAAATCGTTGAATCTCTCCAATGATCATCGGTACGGCATACGTCGAGAACTTCACGTCATAGCTCAAATCAAATTTATCAATGGATTTCATAAGCCCTATGCAGCCTATTTGGAATAAATCTTCCTGCTCATAACCTCTATTCGAAAATCGTTGTACAACAGACCACACGAGCCGAGTATTGTGCTTCACAATTTTGTGACGTGCAGGTACGTCTCCACTTTGCGCTTTGACTAAAAGCTCCTTTACCTCTTTATCCTCTAAGTGAGTAGCCATAATAGACTCCTACTGGCAGAAGGCAGAGGCTTTGGATAACTTTTTCATCACCATAAGCCTCGTGCCTTCGCCAACGACAGATGAAATCTCCACGTGATCCATGAAGTTCTCCATGATTGTGAGTCCCATACCACTTCTCTCAAGCTCAGGCTTTGATGTGTATAGAGGCTGCCTTGCCTCTTCTATATTTGCAATCCCAACACCCTCGTCTTCTACAGTAATCGAGATGTTCCCTTCATCGATTTCACAGGATACATAGACGATTGACTCTGCATTTTCCTCGTAGCCATGGATGATCGCATTAGTTACCGCTTCACTCACAACCGTTTTAATCTCCGTTAATTCATTCATAGATGGATCAAGCTGACTGACAAATGCAGCTACTGCAACACGTGCAAAGCTCTCATTCTCACTTTTGGCACTAAACGATATAGACATACGGTTCATGACGCCACCCCCAGCTCCATTAGTGCCTCTCGTTCATTGCTGTGTACAGCAATGATTTTAAAAAGGCCCGACAGCTCAAATAATCGTTGTACTTGAGGAGAAACGCAGCAAACAGCAAGCTTTCCACCTCTTTTAGCTAAAAGTTTATATCTACCTAACACAACACCTAATCCAGAGCTATCCATGAATGTAACCTTCTCTACGTTTAATAACACGTGGTGAATATTACTTGTCTCTATTGCTAAGTCGACCTGCTGCTGCAAGCGTTTAGCTGAATGATGGTCAACTTCTCCTACAAGTCTTACACACAGGACCGCTTCCTTTTTTTCTACGTCAATATAAAGTGACATGTTGTTCCCCTCCCTTGAAGTCGGCTATCATAACCGGTACAAGTAGCTTTCTCTCTTTCTTTTTATTCTCCTACCTCTTCGTTAAAACTAGTGGCTATTCGTCAAAACTAGTAGTCTGCTTGGATGTTTCGACATTCCCTTTTGTTAGCATCGAGAAGGACCGGGTGAAGAACTGCCAAAAGGACGCTTCCTCGACTTCCTCATTACTAATTAACGGAGTAGACGCAATTACTTCCTCCCCTCTCTTTAATTGCATCAAGCCAATTGTTTGCCCTTTCGCAATAGGAGCACTCACTTGATCTAATTCCACCACAGCAGTAGCTTCCTCAAACTCCTCACTCTTTTTACGAACTTCAGCGAGTGAATCTTGTGCCGTTGCAGCAATAACCTGTTTTGCTCCTCTTGAAATATACATATCTGATACGTGTTCAGCTGCTTCTAAATATGGTTCTACTGTATAAGTGTCAAACCCCGTATCAAGCATGGAGGCAATCTGCTTATTCCTCTCTTTAGCACTCTCCGCACCCATCACAACTGTAATCAGCCGCATATTGTCTCGAAGCGCTGAAACAGTAATTCCATACTTCGCCTCTCTTGTAAAACCAGTTTTTAAGCCGTCAACACCTGGGTAGGTGCGAATTAGCTTATTCGTATTGACTAACCAAAAAGGCTTATCCGTTTCAGTCCGTAAATAGTCTTCATACGTACTAGTGAAATCTAGTATTTCTTCGTGCTTTACAAGCTCCTGACCAATAATCGCCATATCTCTTGCTGTACTCACATGCCCCTCTTCAGGTAGACCATTGGTATTTTTGAAAACCGTACTTACAGCTCCCAACTCCTTTGCTCGTTCGTTCATCATTGTGACAAATGCTTCCTCGCTACCTGCTAATTTTTCCGCCATCGCAACAGTAGCATCATTCCCTGAGGCGATAGCAATTCCCTTCATTAAATCTTTTACAGTCATCTGCTCTCCGGCCTCTAGGAAAATTTGCGAACCGCCCATCGATGCTGCATTCTCACTGATCGTGACACTATCCTCCCAATCAAGCGAATGATTCTCAATTGCTTCTATGATCAAAAGCATAGTCATCATCTTTGTCATACTAGCAGGCTGTCTTTGAACATCCGCTGCTTGTTCCATCAAAACTGTTCCTGTCCTTGCTTCAAGCATGATTCTAGACTCTTGCATCACCTCTTCTGCAAACGCAGATGTCGGGAATAACGTACTTATAACGAGCATAATCAAGATCCATTTTTTCATAGTTGCGGGCCTCCTCTTCTTTGCTCCTATTTTTTCCTGAAGGTGTCTTTTTTATACAACAAAAAAACATAAAAAAGAGCCTGAACAATTTGTTCAGACTCTTTGCCAGTATCTTATTGAATGATGTCGTAAATGAGCGTTGGCTCTTTTACTTTTTCATCTGTAATCTCGTACGAATCGAGTATTTTCTTTGTTGCTTCTTCTACCCCTGCTTCATTTGCATGCAGAATTGCAATAGGTTCTCCAGCCTCAACGTAGTCTCCAATTTTCTTCGTTAGCTCAATACCTACAGCTAAATCGATGACGGAATCCGTCGTTTGTCTACCAGCACCTAAGAGCATCGCAGCTGTTCCAATTTGGTCTGCTACGATCGATGCTACGTATCCTGATTTTGTAGCCTTTACATCAATTTTATTAGAAGCTGTTGGCAGCGTTTCTGGATGATCAACAACAGAGGCATCTCCATTTTGAGCTTCGATAAATACTTTAAACTGCTCTAGCGCCTTTCCTGACTGAATTGCTTCTTCAAGAAGCTTACGACCTTCATCAAGCGTTGCCGCTTTTTCTGCAAGAACAGCCATATGACTACCTAACTGCAGACATAGCTCTGTTAAGTCTTCAGGACCTCTGCCATTTAAGGTATCAATCGCTTCTTTCACTTCTAGCGCATTTCCGATCATGCGCCCTAGTGGCTGACTCATGTCAGAAATAATGGCAGACGTACGACGGCCAAGGTTATTACCGATGTCAACCATCGCTCGTGCAAGCTCTTTGGAATCATCTAATTCCTTCATAAATGCACCAGCGCCAGTTTTTACATCTAGTACGATCGCATCTGCTCCGGCAGCAAGCTTTTTACTCATGATCGAGCTTGCAATTAACGGAATAGAATTTACTGTAGCAGTTACATCGCGTAAGCCGTAAAGCTTTTTGTCAGCAGGTGTTAAGTTTTGTGTTTGCCCAATAACTGCTGCTTTGTTGCGGTTAACGAGGTCGATAAACGTGTCATTCGTAATTTCAACGGAGAAGCCTGGAATTGCCTCAAGCTTATCGATCGTACCACCAGTGTGACCAAGTCCACGTCCGCTCATTTTCGCAACTGGAACGCCAATTGCTGCGACTAAGGGAGCTAAAATTAGTGTTGTCGTGTCGCCAACACCACCTGTCGAGTGCTTATCTACTTTAATGCCTTCAATAGCAGATAAATCAATTGTATCTCCAGAGTGCACCATCGCCTCTGTTAAGTTCGCTCTCTCGTCTTGCGTCATACCTTGGAAATAGATCGCCATTGCCCAAGCACTCACTTGATAATCAGGGATCGTACCTGT
This sequence comes from Paenalkalicoccus suaedae, assembly GCF_006965545.2. Lineage (NCBI taxonomy): Bacteria > Bacillati > Bacillota > Bacilli > Caryophanales > Bacillaceae > Paenalkalicoccus > Paenalkalicoccus suaedae. The sequence goes on along the minus strand of NZ_CP041372.2, from coordinate 1,591,530 downwards.
CGAATATCCGTTAATTATAAAATCGATTTCTTCTTTCGTATGAGCCAATCCATTACGCTTTTTTTCGATCAAATCGACCATTCTCATTGCTTTTACCTCCTACGCTAAAAGAGCGTCTGCTTTTTTAAGCACTAGTTTAATTAACTTTTTAAAGGCTGGCTTCGCTTTCGCCGCCACTTCCATTACTTCCTCATGTGTAATGCCTTCCATCTCTTCCCCGATTGCCATATCCGTAATACAAGAAATACCGAGAACCTTCATTCCCATATGTCTTGCTACAATTGTTTCAGGCACTGTAGACATGCCTACTACGTCCGCACCAAAGGTACGAAGCATCGTAAGTTCCGCACCAGCCATATAAGTTGGACCACTTACAGCGAGGTAAACGCCTTCATGTAGTGTAATGTCATTTTGCGTTGCAAGCTTTTTTGTGTCGTTCTGCAAAGACCTTGTATAAGCGGTTGTCATATCAGGAAAGCGCGCGCCTAACTCAGCGTCATTCGGACCGATTAATGGGTTTGCACCCGTAAAATTAATGTGGTCTGTAATCAGCATGAGCTCTCCAGGCTGGAAGTTTTTATTCATACTACCGCAAGCATTTGTCACGATGACACTCTCGCATCCGAGCTCTTTCATCACTCGAACCGGGAACGTCACTTCCTGCATAGAATAACCTTCATAATAATGAAAGCGTCCCTGCATAGCGATGACCGTAACTCCCTCGAGCTCACCGATGACGAGCTGTCCTTTGTGACCAGCAACCGTCGAAGTCGGAAAATGAGGAATATCCGTGTAGTCTATATAAGTGGCATTTGTGATTTCATCTGCAAGCTCGCCAAGGCCAGACCCTAAAATAAGGCCGACCGTAGGCGATAATTCACTTTTATCTCGTATAAATTGAGCTGCTTCATGTCTATTTGTCATTGTAATGCCCTACATTCTGTGAACAATTGCTTTAACAAGCTTTAAGAAGTCTGCTTTTACTTGCTCCGTTGTCTCCATTACTTCATCATGCGTCAGTGGCTGATCTAGAATACCTGCAGCCATGTTTGAAATACAAGAGATTCCAAGTACGTCGATGTCGCTATGACGTGCAATAACTACTTCAGGTACAGTAGACATTCCAACTGCGTCTCCACCTAATACACGTAGCATACGAACTTCTGCTGGTGTCTCATAGCTTGGACCAGTTGTTCCAACATAAACACCCTCTTGGACGTGAACGCCATTTTCTGTCGCTACGTCTTTAGCTAATGAAAATAGTTCCTTGCTGTATGCTTGAGACATGTCAGGGAAACGAACGCCTAGCGCGTCGTCGTTTGGTCCAATAAGTGGGTTCGTTCCAAACTGATTGATATGATCACGAATAAGCATTAAATCTCCTGCTTTAAATGATTCGTTAATTCCTCCAGCTGCGTTTGTTACGATCAGCTTCTCTACACCAATTGCCTTCATAACGCGAACTGGTAGTGTCACAAGCTCCATTGGGTATCCTTCATAAAAGTGAAAGCGTCCCTGCATAGCTACAACTGTCTTTCCTTCTAGTGAACCGATCACTAATTGGCCTTTGTGACCTGCAACCGTAGATGTTGGGAATCCCGGAATGTCGCTGTAAGGAATAGCTGTCGCGTCCTCAATCTCATCTCCAAGTACACCTAGTCCAGATCCTAAAATAAGTCCGATAGTAGGCTTTTTGCCTGCTAATTTTTCTTCGATAAATGATTTTGCTTGTTCCATCTTTTCGTGTAAGCTCATTGATTGTCATCCCCTTATTTTAATTCGTTTAAAAAGCTTGTCCCGTGCTCAGGCATCTTCACGTCAAAATTATCTGCTACAGTAGCTCCAATATCAGCAAATGTTTTACGTGTACCAAGCGATGCACCTTCTTTAAATCGCTTGCTGTATGCAAGTAATGGTACATATTCACGTGTATGATCAGTCCCGTGATGGATCGGATCATTCCCATGATCAGCTGTAATAATTAATAGGTCGTTTTCTTTTAAATCTTCTAGCACCTTTGTAAGTCTTGCATCATATTCTAGTAAAGCATTACCATACCCTATTGGATCACGTCTGTGACCAAAAAGCGCATCGAAATCCACAAGATTTAAGAAGCTTAGGCCTTTAAAGTCCATAGCAATAGTCTCTTCAAGCTTGTCCATCCCATCCATATTTGACACCGTTCGAAGGGATTGTGTAACACCTTCCCCATCAAAAATATCAGCAATTTTACCAATAGAGATAGAATCTAAGTTAGCATCTTTAAGTTCGTTCATAACGGTACGACCGAATGGTTTTAGTGCGTAGTCATGGCGGTTAGATGTGCGGATCCAATTGCCTTTCTCCCCGATGAACGGACGAGCAATAACACGACCAACCATATACTTCTCATCAAGCGTTAATTCGCGAGCCATCTCACAAATCTCCCATAATTCTTTTGCTGGCACGATGTCTTCATGTGCAGCAATTTGTAACACGGAGTCTGCCGATGTATAGACAATAAGATCTCCTGTTTGAACGTGATGCTCTCCAAGTTCATCTAATATTTCTGTACCTGAAGCTGGCTTATTTCCAACTACTTTACGACCTGTTCTCGCTTCGATCTCATCAATCAATTCTTTAGGAAAACCTTCAGGGAATGTGCGGAATGGTTGATCAATACGCAAGCCCATGATCTCCCAATGACCTGTCATCGTATCTTTTCCTACTGACGCTTCCTCCATTTTGCCATAATAGGCAAGTGCTTTATCGTGAACAGTGCCACCCTCATACTGTTTTACCTTAGTCAGTCCAAGCTTCTCCATATTCGGTAAAGGTAGACCGTTCATTTTTTGGGCGATGTGACCAAGCGTATCTGATCCAATATCATCAAAATCAGCAGCGTCTGGCGCCTCACCGATACCTACCGAATCCATTACAACTAAAAAGATTCGATCAAAATTTGTTTGTGTCATCATAGTTCCTCCTCATAAAGGGCATTGATGTCTGAGGTCAGACATCTTATTCTTTATCTATTATGCTCTAGGATGATAGTTGCTGTAAACCTCTTTCATTCTAACTTTCGTAACATGTGTATAAATTTGTGTCGTAGAAATGTCTGCATGACCCAGCATCTCCTGCACGGCTCTTAAGTCTGCGCCATTCTCTAAAAGATGTGTTGCAAAGGAATGCCTGAGTGTGTGTGGCGTTAACTCCTTCTCAATCCTTGCACTCTTAGCGAGCTTTTTTACAATCTTCCAAAACCCTTGTCTCGAAAGTTCTCTACCATGGTGATTAACAAAAACAAAATCACTTGACGTGCGTTTTAATAGTGCTGGTCGCGCATCAATTAAATAAGCCTCTACTGCCTCTTTTGCAGGCTTACCTAACGGAATGATTCGTTCTTTATTACCCTTCCCAATACACCTGACAAACCCCATTGCTAAGTGAAGATCGTTCATCTTTAACGTCGTTAGCTCCGTAACACGCATTCCTGTAGCATAAAGTAGCTCCATCATAGCTCTATTACGCTTGTCCAATGGCTCATTTGACGAAGAAACGTCTAAAAGCGCTTCTACCTCTTTCGCCGATAATACTTTAGGTAAGCGTTGCTGTTGCTTTGGCCGATCGACATGTAAAGTAGGATCAACAGACGCGAATCGTTCTCTAATTAAAAAGAGGTGAAACGATTTTATCGATGATAGCATTCGGGAAACTGTTGTGGTTGCTCTTCCTAGCTCGTGTAAATGCTTTAGAAATTGCAAAATATGTAGCTTTCTTACTTCCTCCCAAGCAGAAAGTTGCTCAACCTCCATTAAATATTGCTTATAAACAGTGAGATCTCTTTCGTACGCTTTCGTAGAGTTTAGCGCCAACCCTTTTTCTACCGTTAAAAATTGAATAAACGCTTTCATTTCAGATTCCAACAGACGTTCCCTCGCTCTCTCAATCCACAATCGAAATCACCTTTACAGCTCTTCCGCTCGGCTCCATGTAAGGATCTTCTTTTATAAACTCAGCATTTACCCATAGAATACCATAATAGAAAACAAGCGTGCACCCTAAGAAGATGAAAAACACGAAAAAAGTTTCAATTACTAATAAAAATCTGTTCACCATGATCTATCACCTCTTCTCTATCGTATGCCTACAGAAATAAAAATTATACGATCGAAGAGAAAAAGACGCATGATTCCTATCGAGCAAAAAAATAAAAACCAGAGCAGCTGCCCTGGTTTACTCACTTTTATCTTTGCATCGATAACAAATTCCGTGGAATGTTAATCTATGATCCTTTATTTCAAAATTAAATCGAGATTCTACTATTTTTTCGACATCTTCGAGTAAGTCTTCTTGAATCTCATCTACAGAACCACATTCAATGCAGACTAAATGATGATGGAAGTGTGCCGCCCCTTCTTGACGAAGGTCATAGCGTGATACACCGTCACCGAAATTAATTTTATCTACTACTTTTAATTCCGTCAAAAGCTCTAACGTCCGATATACTGTAGCAAGACCTATTTCCGGGTATTTCTCTTTAACTAACATGTATACATCCTCAGCGCTCAAATGGTCATCCTCATGCTCTAGTAGCACTCGAACCGTTACTTCTCGCTGCGGGGTTAATTTATAGCTTTTAGAATGAAGTTGTTTTTTTATACGATCAATACGTTGCTCCATGAAACTCCCCCTGCTGCCTCCCTCTTCTCTACCGTCCTAGATGGCTACATGTAGAAAGGGATTGTCCGTTTGAATCTATTATACTCCTTGTGAAAAATAGATGTCAAATGAGAACGAGAATTAAACTCACTTTATAATAATTATTATTTGATAATCACTTACCTGTATTTTCTCAATTAGAAAAGGATGAGAATTTTACACATCATGATTAACTTAATTGATTGAAAATTGCTTGAACAAGATAAGTAGAGAGCGTTGATTCATATATAGAGATTACGATACAAACAACACACGCGCCAGCAAACAGCATCCAATACGATCTGAAATAGACATGAATCGTCGAGTATCCTTTATTAAGCAAATGGCGGCAGACTCTTATCGTAAAAAATAAGGCCCCAGTAGATAAAATTAGTAGGACAGGCACAACAAATACATTTTGAGGAAATACTGCTGCTAAAGCTAACGCGAATCCTTGAACTCCTTGATCTAATACGAAAAAACCAATTGAGAACCCTAATGTTAAACCTTTTAAGAAGATAATTAATATTATAATTGGTGCTCCTAAAATGGAAATACCACAAAGCCAGATAATAAGAATGACTTTCGCATAATAGCTCAGAGAGCTTTTGAATAAATCAATCGTAGATCCCGTCGCCGGTTCTGTAAAAAAACTATGTACGTGTTGACTAATATAATGAACTTGGTCCTGTGACAAACTAGTTACGATAACGGCACCACTTACTATACCAGCTAATAATATTCCACTTAAGAATAACAACAATAGTTTTACTTGCATAAGCTCCTGCACACGACGCGCCTCCCCTATCCGTGATAGGTTAGCCTATGCAGATACTAGTTTGTCTATGCTTGTCCTTTTAGCTTTCGAAGCTCCCACATAAGAATGGCATAGATCGTTTTTGCATCGTGAATGTCGAGAGAGTCTATCAAGCTTTTTGACTCATCTAGCGTGTAGTCTTCTCTTGATACAAACTCATCCTCATCAAGATTAACAGAGCCCTCCTGTAGGTCTTCAGCTAAATAAACATGCACAAGCTCGTCTGCAAAGCCTGGACTTGTATAGAAGGAATGCAGCTTTGACCATGTAGATGCGATAATCCCCGTCTCTTCTTCTAACTCTCTTTTTGCGCATAAAAGCGGATCTTCATTTGGCTCTAATTTGCCTGCCGGAATTTCAACAACCTCCTTTTTTAGCGCCTTTCGATACTGTCTCACCGTTACAATTTTATCGTCATCTGTAATGGCTAGCACTGCCACTGCTCCTGGATGAAAAACGAGCTCACGCGTTGATTCCTTCCCGTTTGGTAAAGAAACCGTATGTACTTCTAAATCGATGATACGTCCGTTATAAATTGTTTCTTTTGCTAGTGTTTTTTCTTCAAAAGATGACATGTCACATTCCTCCTACGTGAATTGATGGTACAACTATATCAAACTCTCTTTAGCTTTACCTCAAATTGCTTGCAACTAAGCCTCCGTTTCCTCTACATTGGTATGTATAGGAGGCGATAGGATGAAGCAACAGACAATTGGAAGCTTACACGTATCAGAATTAGGATTTGGATGTATGTCCCTATCAGATGACGAAAAACAGAACGAAGCATTATTACGAACAGCAGCTGAAGGTGGCATCACGTACTTTGATACGGCCGACTTGTACCAATATGGAGATAACGAACGCTCAGTCGGAAGAATTTTGAAGCCATACCGCGATAACGTTACTATTGCCACTAAAGGTGGGAATGAGTTTGGAGAAGGTATTGATAAGTGGCGCTGGAACGCTTCGAGCGATTATTTAAAAAAAGCAGTAAAAGCTTCTCTTACGCGTCTTCAATTAGATTATATTGATGTATATCAGCTTCACGGTGGTACGTTAGATGATGATCTCGAAGCAATAATTGATACTTTTGAGGAATTGAAAAAGGAAGGATTAATTAGAGAATACGGGATGAGCTCTATCAGGCCTAACGTGATTAAACGCTTTGCTAAAAAATCAGGTGTAGCTACAAATATGATGCAATACAGCCTGTTGGATCGTAGACCTGAGGAGCTCTTTCCCTTACTTGAACAAGCAAACATAGGTGTAATCGCCCGCGGACCTGTCGCAAAAGGATTATTAACAGATACTTATTCGACTAGGAATATGGATGATTATTTATCTTATTCAAAAGAGGAGCTTGAACAAACGTTAGGAGATTTACATTCTCTTGCAAAAGAAGCTAATGTATCGTTAGAAGCATTAGCTTTAAACTATATTTTGGCGCAAGATGCAGTCAAAGTAGCTATACCTGGCGCAAGTTCTGTTGATCAACTTAAAAAATTGTTGCATGCTGCAGAATCGACAATAGATGATGCCGTTTTAGAAAAAGCTGCTGCGATTACGAAGCAAAGTATGTATGAAGAACATCGATCATAGTGAAGAGGCTGGGACAATAGCGAATAAGCTATCCCAGCCTTTTGAATGCGTGAAATTGAGGGGCGGTTATCATGAAGTAATTTAATTACTTCCTTTTCTCCTCATGAAGCTTGCGAGTTTTTCTATTGAAATGAGCTCTTATCATTTCTTAAACAACAATAAAAAAAGAGGAGACAACGTGTTGCAATCGGCCCCTCCTCGACACTCCAAGCTTCTATCCCCGCTATATGCTTTCAGACATGCAGTTTTATTTATGAGTGTACTGCGTGACAATAACTACTAAACGTCATGTAAGAATGCGATCGCCCGAATCCTTTACTCTATTTCCTAACACTCCTTACTATCCACTAACTAACTCGATCTTAGTTAGCCTGCACATTCTCCCGTATCGTTAAATAACTTTCTTCTAAAATGTCATAGCTTACGTAACCAGGGCGGTTCATAGCGACGCGACCTTCTGGATCAATAATATACGTTGTCGGCATCGCAAAAATCTCATACAAGTCTTCCATTTCTCCAGCTTCATCTAAAGGAATTGGGAATGGTAGCTGAAAATCTTCTGCAAATTGTTGAACACCGTCTATGTTTCTCTCCGTAGCAGTCATATTAACTCCTAAAATCTCTACATTATCATCCTCATACGCTTCATAAAAATCAACGAAGTGAGGCATCTCTTCTAAACATGGCGGACACCACGTCGCCCACATATTAACGATGACAAAATCTCCACGATAATCACGGAGTGACACTTCGTCCCCTTCAAGTGTTGTGAGTGTGAAGTCCGGTGCAATCATTCCGGGCTGCACACCCACACCTTCTACATGCTCAAAACCGATCATTTCGTCCTCAGATGGTTGTTCCGTGCGCTCCATACCATCATTATCTAAATAGTATTGCAGTGCTTCCTCGTTTGCCCTGTCCGTCCTATCTGCATATATAACACTACCTGCGAGTATAATTGCAGCAAGTAGAATAATAATGGATATAATCCGCTTCATAATGTTCCTCCCATAATCTTGTACGGTCAGTATATACGATTGCTAAACGAAATCAAAGAATATCCACATTATTTCACAAAATCATCATAGGATAAATGCAGCGGGTCTGGTAAAATGAACATAGTTTTGCGTATTACATAGTTTGGAAAGGGAGAGTTTAATGACGTTAATCGAAGCAATTATTTTCGGTATTGTTCAAGGAATTACCGAATTTTTACCTGTATCAAGTACAGCTCATATTGTAATCACCCAGCTTTTATTTGGCTATTCCTTCCCCGGTCTCGGATTTGAGATTTTCTTACACTTAGCCTCTGTCTCAGCTGTCATTCTTTATTTTTGGAAGGACCTTTGGTCAGTTATTGTTGGCTTTATCCGCTATATAATGAAACGTGATAGACAAGACCGCACAGAATTTTGGTTTGGTGTATACATCTTAATTGCAACTGTCATTACAGGTGGTCTTGGATTTATATTATCTGATTCCTTTGGTGAAGCATTTAAGACTCCACTCATGATAGCAATTGCGCTGACTGTAACTGGTGTCGCACTTATCTTTATCGAGAAATTTCATCGTACTGGTAAGAAGGATGCCTCTACGATGACGTTAATGGATTCTATCATCGTTGGTCTAGGTCAGACTCTAGCTGTTATACCTGGTATTTCGAGATCTGGTTCCACACTAATTGTGGCTTTACTGCGAGGAATGGACAAAGATACTGCAGTTCGCTACTCTTTCTTACTTTCTATTCCTGTGATCTTAGGTTCAACGGTTCTTGGTATTACGGATTTCACTTCTGAAATGGTCGATTATATCGGTGTCACAAACTTAATCGTTACATTTGTATTAACATTTACCTTCTCGATCCTAGGAATTATCTGGCTAATTGATTTTCTTAAGAAGAGTAAGCTTGTCTACTTCGCCATTTACTGTTTTGTAGTAGCAGCTCTCGTACTCATCTTTATCGATCCAACAACAGTTGTCGATGTTTAATAATTACTGTTTAAAACGCCCTATTTCAGGGCGTTTTTTTTCATGAAAAAAACGGGTGACAAAGTCACCCGCTCCTACCAGTACTATTTTGTTGATACAGTCATAATTGTTGTGCTACCCGCAGTTGCCTGCTGGTTTTCATGCTTCTCTGCGCTAGCTACAATGTCACCATTCGTTAAAATAATTGGTGTGATTGTGCTCTCCGCTTTCTCGTTTACTAAGTCCATGTCAAATTCGATTAGCTTATCGCCTGTTGCGACTTTGTCACCCTCTTTAACGTGAGCCTTAAAGCCCTCACCTTGCATGTTAACTGTTTCAATACCGATGTGGATGAGAATTTCTAATCCATTAACTGTCTTAATACCAACAGCGTGCTTCGTTGGGAACAGTTGCATGATTTCTCCATGAACTGGAGAGACGATTAAACCATTTGCAGGTTTGATGGCTACTCCGTCACCCATCATTTTTTCAGCGAATGTTGGGTCTGGTACTTCCGATAAAGGAACTACCTCTCCATCAGCTGGGCTCATGATAATATCCTTACCATCCGCTTCCGGCATTTCTACTTCTTTCTTATCCAAACCAAATAATTTTTTTAACATTCTAATCACCATTCCTTTTCACTGAGTTGTCTATACATGCTAACGACATCGTATAGTATATCAGACCATCCGTTTTAATTGTGTGAGAAAAAATCAACATTTTGTTCACATTGACTTTTTTCCCATAGTGACCGTTCTCTAAACATTTAGCGCATTGCCGGCTAAAACTTGTTCAATTGCGAACGCAACGCCATCCTCATGATTTGTTTTTGTAACCCAATTGGCATGAGCTTGAATACTTGCATCAGCATTTGCCATTGCCACGCCAACTTTAGCAGCGCGTAGCATAGAGATATCATTCTCATTATCTCCGATCGCCATCGTCTCTTCCATATCAACACCAACGTAATGTGCGAGTGTTGTTAATCCAATTCCCTTCGATGCGCTCTTATGAGTAATTTCGATATTATCCTTTGCAGATGCACTAAGCTCTAAATCGTATTGACTTAACTTTTCACGAACGGCCAAACGAGCCCCATCATCTTTAGAAAATGCTAGAAGCTTTAGTAAAGGATCTGTTTCAATCAGCGTCTCATAGTTATCTACAAGCTTCACGCCACCTTGATGAAAGCGTTCCTTCGCATATGCTCTGGCATACTCTTCGGAAGGGACTTCCTCGATCGACATGAGGACATCCACTATAATATCAATTCCTCTTTCAACATCCTTCGTAAAGGCACCTTTAGACGTGTAGACCTCATAGTAAACATCATGTGCCTCTAATACGTCGCGGATCTTCTTGAATAGCTCAGGCGCAATAATTTTACGCTCTACCATTGTACCGTCCTCTAATCTCACATCTGCACCGTTAACACCGATTATCGGCATCGTTAAATTAGCTTCCCGAATCGGCGCCTCCGCTTCAAAAAAGTCTCGTCCTGTGCAAGCAGCAACGATAATTCCCTGCGCCTGTGCTTCTCTAATCGCCTCAATTGTACGAGCAGATATCTGTCTTTTTTTGTTTAATAGTGTTCCATCCATGTCTGTTGCAATTAATTTTATGTTTGTCATCCTATTTCTCCTAATAAATCATTTTCTTTGTCATGCCACCATCAATCTTAATTTCTTCCCCATTAATAAATACACTTTTAGCTAAATAATAGCTAAGTTCTGCCACATCACTCGGCTTACCAACTCGACCTGACCAATGCATGTCGTGATGAGATTGTTCTAGCTCACCATAATCTCCAGTGTGAATCCATCCCGGACTTATGGCATTCACACGTATGTGCTTCTCACTCAGGCTTGCAGCTAGAGCATGCGTTAACGCTACAATTCCACCTTTGGATGCTGCATATGCCTCACTGTCAGGCTCGGACATAGATGCACGAGTAGAAGCAATATTTATGATGCTACTGCCATCTTTCATCGTCTTTGATGCGTGCTTAGAAACTAGGAAAACACCTCTCAAATTGACATTTAAAACGTTATCCCAATCTGCTACGGTGAGTTCCTGTAACGGAGTGAAGGTGGATAAACCTGCATTATTGATAACAATATCGAAAGGCTCCTCTACAGACTGAAAAAATGCTTCTATCTCTTCTGGATTTCCAACATCCAATGAGTAAGCAGTCGCATTGTCCAACTCATTTGCCACTTTTTTAGCACCGTCTCTATCCACATCGGTTACATAAACACGAGCTCCTTTTTCGGACCAGTATGTTGCAATAGCTTTTCCAATTCCATTTGCTGCACCAGTTACTAATACTTGCTCCATATTTGCCTCCTCATCTCCTGCACATTCGTGTACTTTGGAGTCTTTAAAAGCTATAATTAATATACACATCTATGATGTCACGAAAATCCTTCTTTTTTCAACTATCTGCACTTTACATGCACAATAATTTGTAGCAAAGGAAAGGAGTCATTATGCCTTCAACGTTTGATTTGTACTTATTTCGATTCTTTTTAGTATGGTATGGAGTAGGCGTCATTTTACTCTCATTTGACTTAGTTCCCCCTTGGCTTGAGTGGGCTAACGTCGTTTTCTTAATTACAGCAGGACTTCTTGCGATGGTCTACCTTATACGTAGTCAACTCAAAATTGTCGGTGTCTTTTTAGTTATTCTTATATTTGCCTTATCGATGGCTATCGAGAGCTTTGGTGTACATACAGGACTATTTTTTGGTGATTATTCTTACCAAGCGGACTTTGGTCCTAAAGTTATTGGCGTTCCTATTACCATTGGCTTTGCATGGGTCATGGTTATCGCCACTTCCCATGTTTTAGCAGCTCCCATTATTCATATGGTAGGCCGTTTTAAGCGCCTTATTTATACGATCTACGGCGCACTTATTGCGACATCTTTAGACCTTATTATAGACCCTGTTGCATACGACGTTAAACAGTATTGGGTCTGGAATGAGGGAGGACTTTATTATGACATTCCATTTTCTAACTTTTACGGTTGGTTTATTCTCTCCTTTGTCTTACACGGTGTCATTTCTTTACTCGTGTATCGCGGCGGAGAATGGCGCAACAGATTCAGTGAATTTTGGCGTTCTAAGATGGTCTTTTTATATGTAGCGATGGCCCTTATGTTTGTTATTGTGGCACTTGTTAACGGACTCGTACTAGCACCGATTGTTTCCGTTAGTACCGTCCTACTCTTTGTTGGACTCTATTTCCTTTTTGAGAGGAAGCTCGCACGATGATTGAAGCTACTAAAAGTCGTTCCTTTACAAAGATTTTTCACGTCTATAATACGTGGCTACTTAAACGAAGCTTCCACCGTTTACATCTCTCTACACGCTCTGTTCGGACGGATCACCAAGGGGCGATTTATATTATCAACCACTCCTCTTGGTGGGATCCATTAGTACTGTTTTATTTAAACGAAGCAATCCTCCATACAGATGCACTTGCCATGATGGATCAACACGGACTAACACGCTTTCCCTTTTTCAAAAAAATCGGCGCATTTTCGATCGATTCTTCCTCGAAGCGAGATATTATGAAGTCCCTCTCGTATGCACAACGTCAGCTTGAGGAGGGAAAGCACGTCTTTATTTTTCCACAAGGGAACGAGTATCCATTAGAGAAGCGACCACTTCAATTTTTTGCTGGTGTCGCCCATTTAAAGCAGGCTCTACCAAACGTCCCTATCATTCCTATTACGTTTTATCATACGCATTTACATCATCAGCTACCTGAATGGTTCATTCAGATTGGTTATCCCATTGAGCTTGATGTGACAAAACCTAGGAAGCAAGTAACAGCTGACATCGAACAAGCATTAACTAAAGAGCTTGATCTCTTAAAAGAAGATGTTATAAACGAGGCCCCTACGTTTGCTCCACTATTATCAGGGAAGCTAGGGATTGGAGCGACGCTTGAAAAAATGAAATCTACGCTTAGGAGGAGGAACTAATGGTCGAACTATGGATTCTCCTTCTTTTTATACTTGTTTTATGGACACTGTTTAACTGCTTGTCTATGCCATTACTGAAAGATTCTTCTTCAGAACACTCAGAGCTTGTATCTATCCTCATTCCTATGAGAAACGAGGAAGCGAATGTAGAGAGGCTGATGAAGTCGCTTCAAAAGCTTACATATAGCCATATAGAAGTCGTTGTATTAAATGACGGATCTACAGATAATACGGGAAATTTACTTGAACAAGCTAAAGATCAGTGGGATCAACTCACTGTCATCAATGGTAAAGAGCTACCAGAAGGATGGGTAGGCAAAGTACATGCTTGCCATCAACTTAGTTTACAGGCTAATGGTGACTTTTATTTATTTTTAGATGCAGACGTTACTGTTCACCCGAAGCTAGTGGAGAGAAGTTTAGCAGCATTTACTCCTCAAACAGGCCTTATCAGCGGCTTTCCCCATTATCCGCTTAAAAGTGTTTTTGGGTTTATGCTGATTCCTATGCAACATTTTCTCGTCTTTTTTCACCTTCCAATCCTCCTTGCCAATAAAACGAATTGGCAAGCTGCAACAGCTGCACACGGGGCATTTATGATGTATCGCCGTGAGGCATACATAAAGATGGGCGGGCATGAGCGTGTAAAGGACTCACTTGTAGAGGACATTCACAGTATGCGGGCGATGAAGCAAAGCGGCTATAAAGCAACGATTGTAAATAACACAAACTCCTTATCATGCTTTATGTACAACACAAGTAAAGAAGTATGGCAGGGATTCTCTAAAAATTTTTTCCCAGGTTTAGGTCGAAGTGTCTTAGTCGTAATTGCACTTAGCTTTCTTTATTTAATCCTTTTCTTTCTTCCACTACCAGTGGCAATTATCGGCCTTATTCAAGGGAACCTCATGCTCGTGGTGCCTTTACTACTTGTTATGCTAATTAAATGTATTATTGATTCTTTCACCAGGCAAAAGTGGTGGCTATGTACTTTTTTCCCTGTCACTATTATTGCCACTATTGCTATGCTCCTTTATTCCACCTATCTTGGCATTTCAAAGCGGGGCTTTATATGGAAAGGAAGACAGTATCGATGAAGAAAATTGTCATTATCGGAGCTGGCTTAGGAGGATTGTCTGCAGCAATCACCTTACAGCATGCTGGATATCAAGTTACAGTTATTGAAAAAAATGAACATGCAGGTGGAAAACTTCATCCTGTTAAAGTTGGTGAAGCTTCTTTTGACTTTGGACCAAATACCATTACGATGCCACATATATTTAACGAAGTTATCGAGCAAACAGGGGAAAGTCCACTTGATTATATGGAGTTCTTACCTCTCGAATCTCATACAACGAATGCATTTAAAGATGGAAGCTCGTTTCGATTTTCATCAAATCATGAGATCTTAAAAGAAGAATTAGCGACGATGCGAGCTGGCGAAGCGGATAAAGTGGATGATTATTTGCAGGAAGTGAAGAGGCTTTATGAATTGTCCGAACGCTATTTTTTACGGAGGACTTTCTCAAGCTGGCGCGATTATTTAAGTGCACCTTTAGCTAAAGCGATGATAAAGTCACGCCCCTTAGAGTCATTAGACCATTTTCATCGGCGCTACTTTAAAGATGAGCGTGTTATCGCGGCTTTTAATCGCTATGCCACGTATATAGGATCCTCCCCCTTCTCTTCTCCTGCCACATTTGGCATGATCGGTCACCTAGAACTGACACAAGGAGTTTTTTATACCAAGGGAGGCAATGTCCAGATCGCAACTGGATTTAAACGTTTGGCAGAAAAGCTCGGCGTTCTCTTTCATTTTAGTGAGGAAGTTAAACAAATTCACGTTGTCAAAAGCCGAGCTTCTAGAGTTGAGACAACTAAAGGATCGTACCTAGCGGATCTAGTAATTTTAAATGGTGACTTACTTACCCAGGTACCAAAATTGATTTCAGAAAAAAGTCGTCCATCTTTGAAGGATAAAAACTTTGCAAGCTACGAACCTTCTATTTCAGCCTATGTTATTATGGCCGAAACGGATAAACGGTTCCCATTGAATCATCATCATGTCTTTTTTGGAGATGATCCTAAAAAAGAGTTTTCTTCTATTTTCGATCATAATCAGTATGGAAAAGATCCAACTATGTATATTTGCACATCATCTAAAACGGAGCCTTCACGTTCACGAAGAGGAGATAATCTATTCATTCTTGCAAACGCACCAGCGTTACAAAACAAGATGACTCAACAAGTCCCAAGTCCGGCCTTTTTCTATGAGCGTTTAGAGGAATTTGGATTACAGGTTAAACCTCATATTCTAGATTCTACTGAGGTAACACCAGCTAAGATCAGCCATTCCTTCAACGCATTTTACGGTGCTCTTTATGGAATTTCTTCTAACAAGCGGAAAGATACGTTTTTACGACCTTATAATAAGTCTACCGATATTGATAACCTTTACTTTGTTGGAGGTAGCACTCATCCAGGAGGAGGCTCTCCAATGGTGACTTTAAGCGGGATGAATGTAGCAAAACAGGTGATTCGTACCGTCGGTAACTAAAAATATCTGCTAGACAAAGAGAGGGACTATGCGTGATATGATTTAGTCCCTCTCTTTAGAATACTTACACGAAAAAGAAGCTTTCATCTACTCAGATAAGAAAGCTTCTTTACATTAAACGTATTAATTTATCTCCGCAATCCCACTCAAAATAACGGTTTTTTGCTCGGAGCTCACAATCGCACGCTTATTAAACGCATCATAATGATTATGTCTTACTTTTGTTAAGATGTGACGGTATAAGTGAGCAGCTGCTTGAACTGGTAATCTAGAATGTATAGGGTATAAGTGCATGTCACGTAGCCCAGCTTCATAGTAGTGCTCCGCAAGTCTCGCCATTTCTTCCCAAACAGCCTGAAACGAGCTATTAATCACTCTATCTTCAAGCATCGCATTCGTATAACCGTGCTTAAGCATGAGTGATGTAGGTAAGTATTTTCTTCCTCGATCCAAATCCTCCCCAACGTCTCGCAAAATGTTGGTAATTTGCATAGCGTAACCAAGCTCCATAGCACTTTGGCGAAGACGTTCTTTATTATCAGGTGCAAGGATAGGTAGTAACATTAATCCAACCGTACTTGCTACATGATAAGAATAGTTAATAACGTCCTCAATTGTCTCATAAGACATTTTAACAAGATCCATTTCTTGCCCTTTAATCATATCGTAGAAAGGATCTTCATCAAAATCAAACTGTGAAAATGTATCTTGAAGCGCAATCCATAAAGGTGTCCTACTCGGAAGCTCTCCTTGAAAAAACACATCCAATTCTCGTTTAAACTGAGCCAATCTTTTTTGACTGTTATTCCCTTCATCTACAATATCATCGGCAGTACGACAAAAAGCATAGACAGCCCAGACAGCTTGACGCTTATTCTTTGGAAGGTGTTGAAAAGCCTTTGCGAATGTTTTGGAATGATGCTCGATGATTTGTTTACATTGATCATATGCTTCTTGAACATGCATTGGCGATAGCTCCCTTCATAGTTTCATCGTTTCCAACTAGTAACACTATCATAACAGATAATGACGCTACTGTCGTGAATTTTACTTCGTAGCTTTTTGTGCTACTTTTTCTTCTTGTAATAGGTCTGCTAGAAGCTTTGCTCCTTGCATAACTATAGGAATTCCACCACCAGGATGCACAGATGCACCAACCGCATATACGTTCTGAAGCGAAAATGGCTTTATTTGTGGTCGAAACACACCTGATTGAAACAGAGTTGGAGCTATTCCAAAGCTACCACCATCAAATAGACCTTCTAATTGCTGGTCATGAGGTGTTCGCACATGCTTCCATACTATTTTTGATCGTATAGCAGGATCTACTCGCTGCTCTAAGCGTTCCATCATCTCTTCTCCTAATTGATAGAGTTGCTCCTTTGTTACTTTAGATGCCGACGGAACAGGAACTAATACGTAAGCAACCCCGTGCCCTTTTGGAGCTAATGTTGAATCAATTAACGACGGATTGAACACATAAAAGGACGGATCAGTCGGGACACGCTGTTCATCAAATAGTTGTTTCATATGCTCGTCTAAACGATCACCCATATAAAATTGGTGTACATGCTCTGTCGCTAACGGTTCATTGAGTCCCATATACATAAGTAAGCAGCCTGAGGAAGGGTTATACGCTCGTTTTTTTTGCTTTCTAACTAGTCCCTCCATGTTAGGGAAGTCCCCATTCAGGACAAAGCGATCAAAGCTATACAACGTGTTTTCAATGCGCACACCAACAGCTTCTTGTTCATCTACTACTAGTTCGTCCACTTTTGTGTTCAAATGGACTGTAATACCGTGCTTTTCAACTGCTTCTGCTAATACCTCCGCTAACCTTGCATAGCCTCCCTTCACATACCATACTCCATGTTCATGTTCGCTAAAGGAGACAAGCGAATAAATAGCAGGAGTTTGTTCAGGAGCGCCACCGATATACAGTGTTTGTAGTGCAAATGATTCTTGAAGCCTTTCAGATTCAAAATACTTTTTCACTTGTTGACGAACGGTTTGATACGCTTTTAATTTAACTAACGTCTTCACATTGCTCTTCGTCCAAAACGTCTTTTTATCTATAAACGCCCGATCTAAAAACGCTGGCTTACCTACAGTAAAACGATCGTTCATATCTTTAATGTACTGTTTATAAGCCTCTACGTCTTGAGGAAAGAGGCGAGTCATTTCTTCCATTTGTTTTTCTTTATTACTCCATTTAAGAAAAGTCATGCCGTCTTTATAATGAAGCGGATAAACAGGGTCAATCCTCTCGAACTGAATGTCATCCTCTGTGATACCAATTTGCTCCAAAATAGATGTGATCATCTCAGGAAGTAAGACGATTGTTGGTCCCTCATCTACTTTATATGCTCCTTGCTGATGATAGCTAAGCCTTCCTCCAAGCTTGTCCCTCTGTTCAAAAATGGTCACGTCATTACCATCTAACACTTCGTAAAGAGCTGTGACAAGACCTCCGATGCCACCACCTATAATTGCAGTTTTCATGCGTGGGCCTCCTTTTTTTGATCGAGTAACAGCTTAGAAGTTATTCTAGCAGACTCAAAAATAGTGGGTAATCCACTACCTGGGTGAGTTCCTCCGCCAACTAAATAAAGACCGTCAATTTCTTCAAATTGATTATGTGGTCTAAAGTACATCATTTGTCCGAGGTTGTGAGCTAAATTAAATGTAGCTCCTTTATAAACAAGCTTATCTACTTCCCACTCTTTAGGGGATAAAATTTCTTCTGTAACGATGTGTTGCTTAATATCGATTCCGGTTCTCTTTTCGATGATGGAATAAACAAGGTCTCTAAATTCTCCTTTTTTATTATCCCAATCTATTCCACTATCGTTATTAGGCACAGGCGCTAAAATATACAAGGCAGCTTGTCCAACTGGCGCAAGTGTTTTATCGGTCACACTAGCATTTTGCACATAAATAGATGGATCTTCCGACAACAACTGTGTCTTCGTGATCTCTTCTACGTTGCGTTTATAGTCATCAGAGAAAAGGATAGTGTGATGGTCTAATTCTAGTTCTCTATCAATACCTACATACATCATAAAAGTGGAACAAGAGTACTTTTTCTTTTCTAACTTTTCAGGAGCGTATTTCTTAATTACTCCATCTTCGAAAAGATGCGTCATAGCATAGGCAAAATCCGCATTCATGACAAGGTTATCGGATGAAACCATTTCATCATTCTCTAATAAAACACCTGTCACACGGCGGTTAGATACATGAATCTTCTTTACTCCATTATTTAAATGAATAGTACCACCAAGTTCTTCAAATGCTTTTGCCATTCCTTTAGTAAGTTGATTTAACCCCCCTTTAGGATGATAAACACCAAATTCATGCTCCATAAAGGAAAGAATACTAAATGCTCCAGGACAGTCCCAAGGCGACATACCTAAATATTTTGATTGAAAGGTAAAGGAGAGCTTTAAACGCTCATCATCAAAATATTTGGATAAAACGTCATAAAGTGTTTTACCGATCTCGAGCTGGGGTAGAGCTTTTATACTTCTCCATCTCATGTAATCAAAAAGAGAAGCATGGTTATTTTGTAAAATTGGAGATAGTACATTTAATTTTTTTCTTGTATCGTTCATAAACGCTTCATAACTCTTCCCATTTCCTGGGAAATGCTTTTCTATTTCAGCTATCATCTTTTGAGGATCTCTTGATGCACGTATTGTCATGTCGTTAAAATCTAACGCGTACATCGGATCTAATTCCATAAGTTCCACATAATCACTTAATTTCTTTCCAGAGGCTTCAAATACCTCTTCGAGAATGTGAGGCATACTAAAAAAAGTAGGTCCTAAATCAAACGTAAATCCATCTTTCGTGAAAGAGGAAGTGCGCCCGCCCACGTAAGATTGCTTTTCATATATATCAACTTTATAGCCATTAGCAGCTAAAATCATGCCACAGGCTAGACCTCCTGGTCCTGCTCCAATTATTGCGATATTAGTCACGCGACACACCTACCTTAATTTCTTTTATATTATTCAACAAAAGTTATACAAATTGTATAAAGAACTTATACATTTTGCAATTGATATGTTCTACACTATTGATTTTAAATGAATGCTATATTGTACTCTTTAAGCCAGTACTCTAATTGAATAAAGTAGGCAAGTAGTTGTGGACCCGTCATTAATTGACCAAAAAAGGGCTCTTTATAAGATTCGCCACCCGTGTTCACTAACTCCTTTATTTCACCATAATCATACAAATCAAATAGTATGGAATCCTTTTGTTTTATTATGCTTTGCATTTTCTTTTGTACAGCATCTTTGTAAGCTGGATGATGAGTTTTGGGATAAGGGCTTTTTTTGCGTTGCACAATTTCTGTAGGCAGAATTGGAGTTACAGCGTCTCGGAGAAGTTTTTTCTCTCTTCCACCGGCTAATTTCCATTCCCATGGTATGCTCCATGCATATTCTACGATCTCATGATTAGCAAAAGGCACTCTTACTTCAAGACTGCTTGCCATGCTCATTCGATCTTTACGCTCAAGCAATGTTTGCATAAACCAGTGAATATTTGCGTAGCATAGCTTTTTCAACCTTGCTTCCTCTGGCAATTCATCTCCGTTTAGAGGTGTTTCTGCTAACGTATTTTTATAAAGTTCATTTGTATAAGCTGAAGCTGCTTTTTGATCTTGCTTTTTTAATAATGTGGCTCTATCTTTGTGTAACCATGGAAACCCAATAGCTTCTTTAAAAAACCATGGATATCCTCCAAATATCTCGTCAGCACACTCTCCTGATAAAGCAACTGTTGCATCTTTCTTAATTTCTTTTGAAAATAGCATAAGAGAGCTATCTATATCCGCCATACCAGGAAGATCCCTAGCAATAACAGCCTGATTCAAGGAGTCTACAAGCGACTGTTGGCTGAGCTCAATAGTCTTATGATTTAAGTGATATGCCTGCTTAACTAAATCGATATATGTGGCATCTCTATTTGGCTGATAGAAAGAAGATGCAAAGTGTTTGTCATTTTCTTCGTATTCCACAGAGTAACTCGTGCGAATATGATCACTAGCGATCGCAGTGATAGCACTTGAATCAATTCCTCCGGATAAAAAAGTTACTACTGGTACATCAGAGACAAGTTGATCTACAACGGTGCTAGTTAAAAGTTCCCTCACACGTTCTACTGTCATTTCATAGGAATCCACGTGTTTCGAGGTGGGTACATTCCAATACCTCGAGATCGTTAAGTTATGTTGATTAAAAAACAATTGATGCGCTGGTTTAAGCTCATTTATATCTCTAAATATCGCATGCCCGCTCGCTCGCATTGGACTTAGAGCTAAAAGTTGAAGACGCCCCTCTTCATCAACTTTTCTAGAAATAAGGGGATGTTTTAAAAGAGCCTTTATTTCTGAAGCAAATAAAAAAATACCATCTTTGTAGGAATAGAATAGAGGCTTTACGCCAAGTCTGTCCCGCGCTACAAATAATGAGCGATCACGACTATTCCAGATGGCAAACGCAAAGATGCCATTTAGCTTTTTTAAGCACGCCTCTCCCCACTCTATATAAGCTGTAAGGAGTACTTCTGTATCTGAATGTCCTTGAAAGGAATATCCAATTTCAGCTAATTCTTTACGAATAGCTTCTGTATTGTAGAGCTCTCCGTTATAACATATCGTGTAAGTAGATCCTCTCACCACTCGGCTCATTGGCTGTCTACCATTATGAGGGTCGACAACTGTTAATCTTGTATGACCAAATACTGCATGATTTGATTTATAGACTTCATTAGTATCGGGCCCGCGATGTAGTAAAGCATGAGTCATTGCTTGAATTGGTGCTGGATCTACTTCTTTCGTAATACTAATTATACCAGTAATCCCACACATGCTATCGTCCCCTTCTCCGCTTCAGGATGTCTCGTTATATGTATGCGGAGAAGGGGAAAGTGTTCCGCTATTTAAGTTCTTTTTTTACAGTGATTAAATACCATCCACCTTCTCTAATAAGCGGTTTACTCGATTTCACATGAAGATTAGCAACCTGTACATCTTTTTCAAGTTCTTCTAAACTTGGCAGCGGGTGAAGATTTTCATGTGCTGTCATAAACGTATTAAACGCTGTAGTAAACGTTCGGCCCCATCTTGCATTTACGATTGGGCAGATAAACGAAATGACGCCTCCATTACGTAGGATTTTTGACATACGTTTATATAAATTAATCCGTTCGTCACGACTGAAGTAGTAAAGAAGGTTGTGAGCCATAATAAAATCAACTTGCTTCTCGTAAGAATCCAAAAATTCAACGATATCTCCTTGCTGAATAGTTATAGAATCATCAAGTTTTTTACGTGCTTTCTGCACCACTTCCTCACTCATTTCTACTCCTGTAAGCTCCATCTTAGGATACTTCTCATTAATTTGACGAAGGTATCCTCCTAATCCGCACCCTAAATCAATAGCTGATTTTGGTTTTTCTGTTTTAACTATTTTTAATATTTTTGAAGCAGCCGCCTTTTCAAGTAACGTTGATGTCTCGGCAACTACATCTGCAAATTTGTCTGACAAGTACGTAATTTTACTATTAGACTTCATTAAATCTGGATACTCTAACAACGTCGGGATATGAAGCTCCATCATTTCGGTTAGAAGAATACCAACAGACTCCTCACTTTGACGTGAAGCATAGCGAACCATTTTAGGCTTAGCTTTTATCTTTTTAGTAAGGGTCGTTTTTAAATGACCGATTTCTAAACCAACATCTACCCATCTTTGCAACAGCTCTTCTGATAATTCGTGCTTTGAAGCCACTGCGTGCACAGAAGCGCCGTTAGCGAAATAGTGAAATAAATCCATTTTGTAACCAACATGTGCGTGCCACGTTGATAAAAAATCCTCGTTTGTTTTCATCCAATTTCTTGCTTGTAATACTCTACTAATCTCACTCATGCTACACGCCTCCACTTCCGGGTCATTAGGGTTAATTTTCCCTAGTCTCTGACAAATGAAACGTATATTCGGGTTCCTAGTATGAAAGTACTAAAAAACGTTTTTCAGCTATAAAGTTGAAAAACGTTTGGATTATTCAAAATCAGTTCTCAACTAAAATTTCTCTCTGATTATTTTCGCTAATAATCGCTCACACCCTTCATTGATTAAGCTGAACGTCTCTTCAAAATCGCCAGTAAAGTATGGATCAGGTACATCCTTGTTTTCTATTTCTGAAACTAGATCGAGAAGCCGAAAAGCATTAGCTACATGATTTCGTCCATTTTTTACATCCTCTAAGTTGCTATTATCCATAACAACAAGATAATCAGCTTGGTAGTCTGCTTCCCTAACTCCTCTTGCTGTCTGTCCGTTATATGAAATAGTGTGTTGGTCTAATATTTGTCTTGTACCCTCATGAGGTGGTTTTCCTTCATGCCAAGAGGCTGTTCCCGCCGACTCAACAGAGATATGATCAGTGAGTTCCTTTTCATAAATCCTTTTTCTGAAGATTGCCTCTGCCATTGGCGATCGACAAATATTGCCTAAGCAAACAAAAACGACTTTTATCAATGTTCTTCTCCCTCAATTCTTTTAAACGTTTTTTATGCTATTTATATTAGCAATAAAAAAGCCGTCTTCAGTTTATTTGAAGACGGCATGATTAAATTTAGTTAAAAAGGTCTGGCTTAGATGTTTTAATGAAATCTAGCGCAGATTCTAATGATGGATGATCCTTACCAATTTCCAACGTTTCTTTCACAACTAATGAACTGTCTGATGAGCCCATTAAAATTTGAATTCGTTCTTCTGGATCACACTCTAGTTCTTCAAACTGTTTATCACGATACTGACAGTCAACATTTTCATATCGCTCGTACACGATATAGACGTGCTCTTCTGTCTCTCCCGCCAACAACTGCTTTGATTCGACTAAATCTTTTACTATCATAGTGATAGAAAATCCTTTCTGCCATTCGGCATTACGTTAGGCTGTACCGCCTTTGACACTAGGATACAACGTGTAATCGGATTCAAGACTAGCCGAATTGTGACTATTTTGTGACAACTTACTTTTTAGTCATGATATCCTTCCCAACAAATTCAATGAGTCTAGGTGAGACCTGATATATTCTTGTTAATATGTTCATCCATAAAGGTAAATTAATTTCTCTTCGAGGACGTTTAATTAGCTGAATGGTTTTTTTAGAGACATAGTCGGCACGAAGCATAAATTTCTCCACTTGATTAACGTATTCGCCCGTTTTATCTGCGCGATCAAAAAAGGCCGTTTTAATGGGACCTGGATTTACAACAGAGACGTTGATGGCTGTATCTGCAAGCTCCATCCGAATCGTATTAGCAAATCCGTAAATTGCGTGCTTGGATGCCACATAAAAGCTCGACTTTGGAGAGATCATTTTAGATAGTGCCGAGCCAACAAAGATGATTTGTCCACTATTGCGCCCAATCATCGACGGCAAGACTGCTTGCGTCATCGCTATAGCTCCAAATACGTTCACTTGGAATATCCCCTCTAGATCTGCTAAATCAGCTTGCCAGATCGAGTCAAATACCGCATACCCAGCGTTATTTATTAACACATCAATGGACCCCACTTTTGCTTCTATTTGCTCTACTACTTCTTTAATTTGATCAAAGTTAGTCACATCTAATGTAAAATATGGCGCATGCTTTGACGTCTCCTCATATATCTCACTTGATAATTGCTCCAGCTTATTTAAAGATCTTGCGAGTAATACTGGAATAGCTCCTTGCCTTGCAACCTCAAGTGCCATCTCACGTCCTATACCACTTGAAGCACCAGTAATCACAACAACCTTATGCGCTAATCGATTTACCATATTATCAGTCCTCTCCTATTTTCATCATACTAAAAGGAAGAAAAGCTGTATATCCCTTCTTGACAAGCTTTACTACTAGTCAGATAATTAACATAATTTTATTATTTGGGGGACTTACAGTGAATGTATCAATTATTGGATCTGGCTCTATGGCCGAAGCCTTAATAGCTGGATGGGCACGACATGATGATGTATCTATGCTAGTTACAAATCGTTCAGACGATCATAAACTTCTCCATCTCGAATCAACTTATGGCGTGCATACATCACGTGACCCAAAAGCTCTTTTACAGCATGCAGATATCCTGCTCCTTACATGTAAGCCTAAAGATTATAAAGATGCGCTAATGCCATACGTTCCTCATATGACCTCTTCTACAATAGTCGTATCGGTGATGGCTGGTATCACAATAACGTCTCTTGAAGAGGTCGCTCCTCTCGCGCAGGTCATTCGAACAATGCCAAACACATCTGCTGCGGTGAATAAATCTATGACCTCTATAGCTGCCGGACAGTCTGCGTCGAATGTATCAATTGATGCTATATCTAGGCTTTTTAGTTTAGTTGGAGAGATCGCTTTCGTAGAGGAAAAACTATTAGATCCTATTACAGCTCTAACTGGTACTGGTCCCGCTTATATTTACTATCTAGTAGAAGCAATGGAGATTGCTGCTCACGATATTGGGATTGAAAAGGAACTTGCTCGAAAGCTGATTCTACAAACTCTTTCCGGAGCAAGCGAAACGGCTAAAGTTTCGTCTCATACACCTAGAGAGCTCTATAAGCAGATCATGAGTCCAGGAGGAACGACAGAGGCTGGCTTCCATGTGTTAGAAGAACGTCACGTGCAAAAAGCACTGATAGATTGCATTGGGGCGGCAAACGACCGCTCTAAAGAACTTGGTATCGTGTTAACAAATGCGCTAAAACGATCATAATTTGTAATAAGCTATATTTCTTTCTTTAAGCATCTCTAGTAGAATAGTAGAGATGCTTATTTAGGAGGAGAATTCTGTTGGAAGATATTACAACACTTAAGAGCTGGCAACGACCACTACATCGCTTAGTCAACAGCAATGCATTTACAACGACAATCATTATCCTCATTTTAATTAATGCGATAATCGTCGGTGTCGAGACATATCAAGGAATATA
Organism: Paenalkalicoccus suaedae; assembly: GCF_006965545.2. NCBI lineage: Bacteria > Bacillati > Bacillota > Bacilli > Caryophanales > Bacillaceae > Paenalkalicoccus > Paenalkalicoccus suaedae. The sequence goes on along the minus strand of NZ_CP041372.2, from coordinate 1,565,915 downwards.
TGAGAATAATCGCGCATTCTTTTTTGCGGCAGACCGAGTTTTACTTTGGATCTTTACAGTTGAGATAGCACTGCGTCTACTTGCTTCTCGCAATATTAAATCGTTCTTTAGCAATAGTTGGAATTGGTTCGATTTTATCATTGTCGCAGCTGGTCATATCTTTGTAGGTGCGCACTTCGTAACGGTGCTACGTATTTTAAGAGTGCTACGCGTATTCAGAGCAATCTCTGTTATCCCATCTTTACGAAAATTAGTGGATGCGCTTCTATTAACGATCCCTGCTCTCGGAAACATTTTTTTACTCATGAGTATTATCTTTTATATCTTTGCCGTTATTGGCACAATGCTCTTCCAAGAAGTTGCTCCAGAATATTTCGGGAATTTACAGTTGTCCTTATTAACCCTATTCCAAGTAGTTACGTTAGAATCATGGGCATCTGCGGTTATGAGACCAATCTTTGAAGAACTATGGTGGTCTTGGATTTACTTCGTCTCCTTCGTTTTAGTAGGAACCTTTGTTGTATTTAACCTATTCATTGGTGTAATCGTCAATAATGTAGAAAAAGCAGAAAATGCTGATGAAGAAGTGAAGGATACACATAAAGAAGTAACCGAATTACGAAAAGAAATCCAAGAATTGAAAGAGCTTATTGTGAAGAATTCTGACGAGAAATGACCAATGTAAGATTATCTCACATTTTTCACCAAGCGAATCTTTTTTCATGATATAGTGAGAAAAAAGTTGCTCTTCGGGAGGATGTGGATTTCTTTGCCATCGTCATATAAAGACAAGAAAGTGATTAGTATCGGTATCGCAAGTGAACTTACAGGACTTTCAGAACGTCAAATACGCTACTACGAAGAAAGAAAGCTAATTTTCCCTGAAAGAAGTAAAGGGGGTACTCGCAAGTATTCCTTTGGTGATATAGAGAGGCTTGTGGACATCGCAAATAAGATGGAGGATGGTATGCAGACGTTTGAGATACGTCGTGAAGAAATGAAAAAATCCTCTGTGCGTAATAAAATGCTTCGCGGTCAAATTAACGCAGCATTTAAAATGCGCGAATAAAAAAAGCTGTCCCACGGTAAAACGGGGCAGCTTTTTTATCGATTAAAACTCTTTCAAAACTTCTTTTATGATAGTAGGAGCAATTCGATACGATCTATCTATGTGCACTCTTTCTGTCCACTGATGCGCATCTCGACCGAACGTGCCATAGTTTAATACAGGCATCTCGATTTTTTTCATCTCAGAGAAGGGTAATGAATACCCGTTGTCCCAGAGCGGGGTATTATCCTTTAGAACACGAAGCTCTGATTCCTCTATTTGCAATCCTATGTAGCTCATATCAGAAAGTCCTGGGAAATAAGATTGGGTGATGACACGTTCATTTGCTTTTCGCAATTTCGAAGCAAGCTTTTCTCTTACTGTATTAAGTAAAGCGTCCTCTCTGCTTTTTACCGCCGGATAGAAAGGTGGACAATAATAAAGGACATAGAAAGGTGCTAAATCCTTTGCAAATTCGATAAGAGTTAAAAGGTAAGAGCTTGTTGAGTGAAGCATATCAGTTGGATCAACTTGTACAGATGAAATGCGTTCTAAAAATTCATCGCCAAATTTGGTATATGCATGTTCGTAGAGCTCTTGTACGGTGTAGACTTGAAACGAAAATCGGTCGTGATAAAACTCACCTACCTCTTTCGCACATGCGTTTAGGAGTTCTCTTAATGCAGTTGTGATTTGTAACGGAGTCCGCTCCATTGTTAATATATTATAGAGTCCAGAGGACGTAGCTGGAGTTTGAACAGAGTATTCCGATTTATGATCACGTTGAAACAACGTGCTCGGAGGTGCTGTTTTTTCGCCTTCTACTGTTTCGGAAAAAGCTTCGTTAAGCTCTAAATTCTTTGTAACAAATGATTGCATGAGTGCAGCATTAACACTGGCATTCTGATCTGCCACGTGCGCCTCTACTCCAACGCTCATCACACCAGCTAACAGCTTCCCAGCAGAGCCTGAGTAGATCCTGTGGGCGTTGTCCGTAGGAGCTTGAGGAAATGTAGGCTCTGTATTCCAAAAAAGCTTATAGGAGAGGTTGAATGTATCCTGAACACGCGAGAGCTCTTTCACTCCCTGCCTCATGCCTTGAGAGACACCCTCTTCGTCAGGAACAAACAGCATCACTAAGGAGTGGTGCAAACCTTCTTCAGCGGCAAACTCAATTAACTGCATACACATAGCAATAGAAGAGAGCATATCCATTGTACCTCTGCCAAACAAATAGTCGTTCGATTCGCTATCCTTTTTTACGTACTCAGTTAGCCGCAATTGTTTTACCTTTTCTGTCCATTCGATTGGTTGAAAGGCCATAGATGCATGCTCACCGAAATCTTCGACAGGAACGACATCGACATGACCAGAAAACACGATTGTCTCAGACGTTCGGCCCGGAATATATACCGAGCAACCAATTCTTTTGTCTTCCGTTAAAAAAACATGCATATAATCTTCATTTTTGTGGAAATAAGGAAGTGCGGCGAGCTTTTTATGTATGAACTCAATAATCTCTTTTTCACCATCTGTGCTATTTATACTTTTACACGCACATAGCTCTATAGCTAGTGTTAGTAAAGCTTCTTCCGTTTGCCAAATCATGAAAACGTCTCCTTCCGAATTAACAAGTCTTGGTTTGACAATCTCAACCAGGACGACTACCATTAAATATGGAGCCTCTATCTAGATGCTCCTAATTTTTAGACAGGATGTGTATAACGTGATGCCCAATGCACAAGAGCAAGATGTACTTAGTGGTTCAATCACAGCCTTTATTATTCCTGCTGAACAAGTCGCATGTGTACAACCAGAAAATTCGCTTGAACATGCCCTACTCGTTCTAGTTAAGTCTGGTTACACCGCGATTCCTGTACTTGGAATGGATAATAAGCTAAATGGATTAATAAGTAAAGCACAAATACTAGATTCTATTTTAGGTATAGAAAGAATGGAGCCTGAAAAGCTCGCTACATGGCTTGTCTCCGACATTATGAATAACGACCATGTTTCTATCCATAAGTCAGCTAGCTTTGAGCGGTTAATGACGTTGCTTATCCAATACCCATTTGTGTGTGTAGAAGATGAGAATGGAATTTTTGAAGGAATTATCCCTAGAAGCAAAGTGCTCGCCCACTTAAATGGCTTCTTACATGATCTGCGTAGACAGTAGCTATTGTTTTGTAAAAGGCTAGCGGAGTGACCCACTAGCCTTTTTGGTGTGCTTATAAGTACTTTTTCAACTGACGCTTTCGGTCTGAGAACATGCCAATGAGCATCGCTTTAATAAGCGGCGCAGGCACATATGAAGAGAATTCAACGCGATCAATCATCTTCGTTTTAGAAGGAGAAAGCTCCTTAAACGCATGCACATGTCGCCACTCTTTGAACGGAAATGGTAGCTTTTTCCCTTCATCCATAAAGTAGGCTTCCGGAACTACCTTCGTAATTTCTCCTTGCCAATCTAACTTGACAAGAAAGAAGTCCATCTTCAAATGCACGTGAGAACCTTCAAATACATCTTTATCCCCTAACAGCGTTATTTTAGGAAACCCCGTAATAGCTACAAGATTCTCGTTCGTTTGGAAAAACTCCCAAACATCTTTAATCGGTTTGTTGATTTCTGTTTTAAAATAAAAGGTACCTGAAAACATGACGTTCACCCTCTCCATCAATTGCTTCCATTAATCATAATGGAAGATGCTTGAAAATGGAACTAATTCGATTGTAATTGTGATGTTTTGTTACAGGGTAAATGGTTAGTTGGTAGTTCAGTTTTTGATTGCGGCGTGCAGTTTTCCCGAAACGTGCCTTGGTTTTCCGTTCGCGTCTCTCCGTTTTCCCGAAACGTGCCTTGGTTTTCCGTTTACTACCCTCAATCAACCGGAAACTCGACTCAATTAACCGCTCTCGTCCTTGAATTAACCGAAAGTCTAACTCGATTAACCGCTTTCGACTCTAAATTAACCGAAAACTTAGCTCGATTATCCGGTTATCGGCCTCAGTTATCCGGAAATCCCGTTTGATTATCCGAATACAAAGCTAGGTTATGACAAAGTGACATCATTCAGTTATCCTACTTACTTATCCTGAAAACACCTTTCAATATGTACGTGTGCTTATAACCCAATGAAAGACACCACACCCTTAAAAAAACCCCCATACCTGGAGGTTTTACGCATAAATATTAACTAGTAGGCCACGGATCTCGCCGACCATATTTAAAATATCTAGACTTTTTTTCTGTTCATGCAGAACGGCATTGGTCAAATCAATTAACTTACTGTCCACTTCACGAACAATTTTATATACCTTCGTTCGTCCGCGACGATTGAAGCCTTTATTCTCCTCTAAGTTCAGACCAAGCTTAACCGCATCATCCATAAAGTCTTTCACAAGCTGCTTGTACTTTCTTAGCTCATCGACCGTTCTAGACTCATACAACACTTTCCCTTGATCATCTATCTTTTCTAACAGCTGCCCAAGACGCTCATACTGTGCGTTGTTGCGCCCCTGCTGCATAATTTCCTTAAACGTAACCTTTGCCTCAGTCGGCTGTTGCTTCGACTCCTGACGAGCAAGCCCAGCCCGTGTGACGCGATTGACTTCCATATTACCTGCCTCCCCACTATTTTCATTATACGGGTATTTCCAAGCTTATTAAAGGAAAATTCGGTAAAACCGCTGAATAAAGAATGTCTCGGCAAGATTTTGCCGAGACACGTTTTTAACCATTTATTGAAGTAGCTGCAGAACGCCTTGAGGAAGCTGGTTTGCCTGAGCAAGCATTGCTGTTGCAGACTGATTAAGGATATTGTTACGTGTAAACTCCGTCATCTCAAGCGCCATATCAGCATCACGAATACGAGACTCTGAGCTTGTTAAGTTTTCATGCGTTACCTGAAGGTTGTTAATCGTATGCTCCATACGGTTTTGAACAGCCCCAAGCTTTGCTCGAATAGAAGATACCTGTTGAATCGCGCTGTCTAAAGCAAAGATCGCATCGTTTGCTTCCGTTTGAGTCGTCACACGAATTTGATCTATTCCAAGCTCCACAATGTTAAGCTCAGGAACATCGATCATCACGTTTTGGTTCGTGTTAGGCCCAATTTGGAACGCAAGAGCGTTGTTGATTACAGAGAATTCTGTTTGAGGTGTCGAAGTATTAAAGTTAGCAATTGCAGTCTTACCTGCAGCTAATAGGTCAGCATCTGCAGGTGCAGGCTCAGTTGGAACAGATTGAACAGCTGTTGCAATCTGCTTAGCAATTAGATTTACCCCTGCTCTTAAGTCAGCTGGTAAATCTCCATAAGTCGCTACAGTCATTCCTGTTTGAGTATTATATTCGCTTAAAACATCGGCTTCTAATGCTAAAACAATGTCTTCTTCGGATCCATCAATGATTGCTATACCTAAAGTAGATGTATCTGTAGCAGCATTAATAAGTCCTAAAGCCTCATCCAGTGTATCCTGTTTAAACCCGTCTAGATACCCAAGTGACTCCTGAATCGAACTATCAAACTTAAACTCCATTCCACCGTGCGTTACTTTACCATTCACAGTAGTAAGTTCTTTATCAAAGTCTACTGGACGGAATGTATCATTTGTCTCACTACCTTGCCATACTGCAAAGTTAGCTTTCACTTCAAGTGAAACTTTCACCGTACCTGATTTATCAATGCTTTCTAATGGAATGCTTAGTCCACCAATTTCTACTGTATCTCCAGCTTGTCCTACTTCAACAGCAATACGCTCATCCTTCGGTAAGCCGTCTGGACCAATTACTTCAATCGTCGCACTACGTACGCCAGTATCAGCGTTTTCGTTATAGCTACGAACGTTAATTGTATAAGTACCTAGTTGATTACCTGCACTTGGATCAGCAAATGCAATAGCTGCATCTTTACCTAAACCAGCTGCTGGTTGTTTAATCTCACGTACAAATTCTAGACCAGATGTTGAAAGTCCATAATCACCAGAACGCACATTAGGATTCACTACTGTTGGTTCTCCAACAATATTAGAAACATTTTTACCTTCGTTATATGTAGTCAACACCGCACTCTCACCATTTAAAAGCTTACGCGTATTGAACTCTGTCTTTTCAGCAACGCTATCAATTTCCGTTAATAGCTGATCAATTTCTTTTTGGATCTCTTCACGGTCTTGATCTGTGTTTGTATCGTTAGCTCCTTGTACTGCTAATTCACGCATACGTTGAAGCATCTCGTGAACTTCCTGCATCGCACCCTCAGAAGTTTGCATAAGAGAGATTGCGTCCATTGCATTACGCTCTGCCATTTTAAGACCACGGATTTGAGAACGCATTTTTTCAGAGATTGCAAGTCCAGCTGCATCGTCTGCTGCACGGTTAATGCGAAGACCAGATGATAGCTTTTCTAAGTTTTTAGATGTTGCCTGCTGATTTTGGTATAGGTTACGGTATGCGTTTAGTGCCTGAATATTATTGTTAATTTTCATGTTAAAAAACACTCCTTCAAGGGATTATTCGTACATCATACTTTGTTCGTATGCAGACGCTTGGCGCTTTAACGATTTCGACTGTGCGTCGCTATTTGTTACCATTGCTTTTTGCCATGCAACAGCAAGCTCTTCTAATGGCTTAATTACTTCATCAATTATTTCAATGCTTTTCTCATAGTTCGCAACAACAAGTCTATCCGCCATGTAGTTATATAACGCGTCTAGCTGATCCGCTACAATACCTGCCTCGTAGTTGATTCCTGCGCCTAATCGGTGCAAAATATCAATCGCTTTTTGAAGCTTCTCATTTACGACGACATAGTCTTTTTGAGTGATTGCTTCTTTAGCAGTCTCCAGGTGATCTAAGCACGCCTCGTATAAAAGGGCTGTTAGCTCTTGTGATGACTTTTTATGTAATGCCTCTTTTGTAATCAATGCTTTTCACCTCCACGAACATTCCACTTGACCTCCGTGTCTCGGTCCTGTCCTTTTGTCTCTACTTACAATATCGGCTCCACGCTCACATTTGTTAATAATTTCTCTCAATTTCTTCAATTAATAATAAAATTTCTGCAATAACTGCATAAAGCTGCGGAGGAATATTTTCACCTAAGTCGAGATCAATAAGATTTTCTAAAAGAAGCGCATCCTCCTCGAGATGGATATTGTTCTCTTTAGCGAGCTCTAAGATCCGCTCTGCGACATAGCCTTTGCCAGCGGCTACAATTTTAGGCTCCTCGCCGTTCGCCTCATCGTAGCGTAAAACAGCTGCCGACGGACCATTTTTAATCCGACGGTTCACTTGATTAAAATGCTTTTGGATCATCATATTTTATAATCAAATCCTTTCTCCGTCATGATCGGCGCTAGTCGTTCGTTTGCTTCGACCTGCTCCGATTGTTGCGCTTCCGTGAGAGCCTTCGTCGTCACACCTGACACGTTATAGCCAACCTCTTTTAGTTGCTCTAAATACTTCTCCGTGAGTGGCTCCACCTTTGCTCCAAACCCCTCTGTATCATTTTTCAGCGTTACCTGTAAATTTCGATCAGCGACATGGAGCGCAATTCCTAAAGGGCCTAACCCCTTCGTTTCGATATGAAAATAGAGCTGACAGTTCTCCCAATCGACCTCTTCCCCATTGTTACGGGAATTCACAAATACTTGTAAATCCTCCAACTCACCCTTTAATTGCATAGGTAGATGGAAGACATGCATTTGTTGGGAAGGGGTTGTTTCTTGTTTACTTAAAAGCTGCTGTCCGGTTAGATTTTGCATCGTTTGTTGCGCTTTTCCTTCTTCATCGCCACCAAGCTTCATCAGTAATGACTTTAAGTCACGCTGTTGGGATTCTGTTATAGGTTTCCCATTTACAAGCTGTTGCGCGAGCTCTGACTCTCTATTTAATCCAAGACCTCTTATCCCATCTAACACTTGCCTTGGAGAATGATCGTTATAAGTAAGCGTTCTGGCGACATAGTCAAGCTGCTGACTAGGTCGATGCACATTCGCTTTTGTCTCCATGTTTTGCACAACGTGCTGTACTCGTTCTTTTGTTGGTTGAAAACGAATCTCTTGAAGCGTTCGCTTTACTTCCTTCACTATTGCAGTAGCTTCTGCCATGTTTCCTCTAGAAAGAAGTTTATGGGCTTCATTAAGCTTTGCACTCGCGCCTAAGAGCTGACGCTCCTGCTTCATATTCGCATGAAGGAGCCAATCACTCTTCGTAATAGCACGATCCAATTGCTTGATGACATTCTCAAGCATTGGCTTTGCTTGAGGGAGTGCCTGTTGCTTGAACTGCGCAACTAGTTGTTCAACTCGCTGAAGCTGATTCACAACATCTCGCTGGAATGCTTTAAACTGATCCGTTGCAAGAGCAAGACGCTCCGTTACTTCCGTAATTAACAGTTGCTTGGACTGAAGACTTAAAGGAGAGAGTACATCATTTTTTACAAACTGCTCTAACTCTGCCATCCTAGCTTGAGCTGGATCTAATAACGTTTGCGACAGCTGTTGAAGCGAATCAGTTAGAATTTGTCTAGCGCCGAGCTCTCGTCCAGCATCTAGTTTTGTTGTAGCTGCTCGAACCGCGTCATCCCATTTTTGGGCAATCTCTCTAGGCATTGAAGTCATCTGCTCAGATACGGCTCGAATTGCTTCTTTTATGTTTGGCTCCTTAGTGAGAAGCTCTGTCATCGTTTGCATCGTTTCTTTCGTTGGCATTGGTGATAGCGAGACAAGTAAATCACGCATCGAAGCTACGGCCACCTCTTTCCCCTGCTTAGCTTGTAGCGTCAACATAGACCTTAATGCTTGATTGACTTCTTTTGAGAGTGCCTCGTCAGACTGAACAGTTGCTTGAAGTTGCTCGATAGCGGCTCTCACGTTTGTCCCAGATTGCATTGCCGCTATAACCTGTCGTACTGCTTCTGCTGTCTGCTCTTTAGTCGTTAAAACTTGCCGACTAGCTACTGCTTCCGAAGACCGATTGGATGTAGCTGGTTGGCTTTCCACTTGCCGATTTACTGCTTCTTCCACTTTAGAGAGGACACGTGACATCTCCTGTCTGTCCGCTTGTACAGGCAATGTTTGAATGCGCTCTTTCACTGCCTGAACTTCTTTTGTTACAGGTCTACCCATCGTGACGCGATCTTGGATGTTCCGTATCTCTCTCTCTACCTGTTCTCTCGAAGGTGTTTCTCTTCCTTGAGCTTGCGTTATCTGTGATTTATACGAGGAATGATGCAGTGCCTCATGCACGCTTCGAATCTGACTCGCAGTAGGCTCTAACCGTTTATGAGCGAGCATTGTAATCGTCTGCGCCCGCTCGCGCTCTGTGCCCTTCTCAGAGTTTACATACGAAAGAAGCTCACGTGCTGTATCGCGAGTTAGCGTAACTCCGCGCTGCATGAGCTTATCTGTATGAGCAAGCATTTCTCTGGATGGTTCTTTTATTCCGAGATCACGAAGCACACTTCGCGCGTCTTGCGCTGTGGGTACACCAGCTTGTCGGTCTTGTCCCGTTTGCCTAGTAACCTCTTTCACTCGGATCCCGTCGTCTGTCTTGCCTTGTACCTCAACGTGAATGACCGATCGATCAGGTACTCGACCTTCAAACGTTGCCTTCACCTCTTGCCCTCGTATCATAACCATTGCTTCTCTATCCGAAATACGTGAAGTAATTTGTGCTCGAGCCGTCTCCCCTTCACGAATGGGCTGAGAAGGTATATCTTGTTTTACGTGCTGCTGAGATGGATTTACTTGCATGATAGGTAGCACTCCTTTACAGATCCAAAATCGTACTACTTATATCGGTCTTTTCTTGTGTAATGTTTACTATAAATCCTCTTTTTCCTGAACAAAGCCTTTTCGTATTGCCTTCGATCCAAATTTCTTGTTTAAGCTAGATAAAAGCTGCTCCATCTCATAAGCCTTCGAATCTTCTTCATACGAGAACAAGTTTAGCTGTTTTCTCGCTAACCCAACTGGGACAAGCTCTTGAGCCGTCACCCCTACAAGCCTTACTGCGTCTCCATTCCATGCCTCCTCAAACAATCGTTTCGCCTCATTAAAAATAACGGCTTGATCATCTGTCGCATGAGCTAATTGCTTCGATCGCTGTATGGTCCGAAAGCTACTGTAGCGGATCGTAATTTGAATCGTTTGCGTATACACTTTCTTTTGCTTTAAGCGCGTTACGACCTTTTCTGTCATGTGACGGAAAATGGGTAAAACGGTTGCTACATCTTTTGCGTCTTTAGCAAGTGTCGTTGAGTGACCGATACTTTTAAAGTGATGAATCGAGTCTGGATCAACAGGTCGGTGATCAATCCCACGAGACTTCTCATGCATACGTCTTCCACTAACACCAAATAAGCGCGATAGCTCGTCAGGGTCAGAATCTACAATATCCTGAATCGTATGAAGTCCGTTTGCCTCTAATCGTTCCGCCGTTTTTTTACCTATCCCGTGTAATTCAATCGCTTTTAATGGCCACATCTTAGTAGGTAAATCCCTTTTACGAAGTACCGTGATACCCATTGGCTTTTTCATATCACTAGCCATCTTTGCCAAAAATTTATTGGGCGCAATCCCTATACTAGAAGGAAGGGACAGCTCTTTTACGAGTCTTGTTTGGATATGCTCCGCTAATGCGACAGCATCAACGCCTTCGACGACACTAGTGACATCCATGTACCCTTCATCAATGGAAACTGGTTCAACAAGCGGTGTGTATTCTCGTAGTATCGCAAACATAGCCTGTGACTTTTCTTTATAGCGATAAAAACGCGGCTCTCGAACAATAAGATCGCGACAATGTCTTAATGCCTCCCATAGAGGCATTGGTGGTTTAACACCTTCGGCGCGCGCTTCGTAGCTTGCCGTTACCACAATTCCACGACGTTGTTTCGCATTTCCAGCGATAGCAAGTGGCTTATTTCGCAGGCTAGGATCATCTGCCACTTCAACCGACGCATAAAAACTATTCATATCCACATGAAAAATAATTCTTGCCATCGCTCTCCCCCCTACCAAACGTATATTCTCTATTTTAACATGGAAATCGACAGTGACGACAGCAAATACGTTTTAATTCTCTTTTTTTACCAGTTCTTTTGGTTTTTGTCGCAATCTGTGTTATAATGAACGAATAAATAGGTGAAAGGTGGTCGAAGCTAATGCCAGACTTCCAAGAAACGTTCTCATTTCATAGTAGCGTTCTCTATCTCGTCTTAGAAATTGTACGAGATCATGCTCAAAAAGAATGGCCCTCACCTACGATTAGACAGCTATCCTTTCGGATTGGTTATTCTGAAGAAACAATTTTAGAGTCAATAGAGTTCGGAACTACTGAGCCTGCTACAATTCTGCAGTAGGCTTTTTTTCGTAAAAAGGGAAGGATTGCGAGCTATTCGCAAATCCTTCCCTCTTTTTTATTTCGTAGCTTCTTTCACTAAAGCAACGACTAGCTCTGATAGAGCACTTAATTCTTTTATAGCAATTCGTTCAGACGTTGTATGAATCTCTTCATAGCCTACACCTAAATTTACAGTTGGAATACCATGACCTGCAATGATATTCGCATCACTTCCACCGCCGCTATGTTTGTACGTTACTTCCCGACCAATTTCTTTAGCAGCACGAGTTGCAACCTGCACAACGTGGTCCTCTTCCGTTTGTTTAAAGCCCGGATAAACAACGTTTACTTCTACTTCAGCCTTAGCACCCATTTCAGCCGCAGCTTCTTCATACGCTTTCACCATCGCGTCTGTTTGGGCAACCATTTTTTCTTTTACTAACGATCTAGCTTCCGCTGTGATTTCGACGTAGTCACATACGATATTCGTTTGTGAGCCGCCCTCAAAACGTCCAATATTGGCAGTTGTCTCCTCATCAATACGACCAAGGGGCATATTGGCAATTGCCTTAGATGCTACGGTAATAGCAGAGACACCCTTTTCAGGAGCTACACCAGCGTGCGCTTTTTTACCACGAATAATAGCATTTACTTTTGACTGGTTTGGAGCTGCAGTAATGATTGTTCCTACTGGCCCATCACTGTCTAACGCATAGCCAAACTCTGCTTTCAGTTCGCTAGGGTCTAGCGCTCTTGCACCTCTTAGACCGGATTCCTCGCCAGCAGTAATAATGAGCTGAATATCGCCGTGCTTGACATCCTGCTCTTTCATGGTAGCGATAGCATCTATTAGCGCTGCTATTCCAGCCTTATCATCCGCTCCTAAAACGGTCGTTCCATCCGAATAAATATAGCCGTCACGGATCTCAGGCTTTACGCCAAGCCCTGGTACAACCGTATCCATATGACATGTGAAATAAATAGTAGGTGCGTCTGTGTTTCCAGGAACGGTACAAATAAGGTTGCCTGCTGCGTGTCCTGTTTCTTTTGCGCTATCGTCCTCTTTAACTTCAACATCTAAATCTGTTAGCTTTTTAGTTAAAAAGTCAGCGATCTCTCGCTCAAATTTTGTTTCTGAATCAATTTTTACTAATTCTAAAAATGTGTCTACGACTCTCTGTGTCATCTTAATCCCTCCAGGCAGTACATTCGATTTAAATTGTACCATACTTTAAAGAGGGATATTGCCGTGCTTCTTTTTCGGTCTAACTTCCTCTTTGTTTTCAAGCATATCAAAGCTTTGGATCAGCTTTATCCTTGTCTCTCTTGGATCAATCACGTCATCGACCATGCCATTTGCTGCGGCGATATAGGGGTTAGCAAACTTTTCGCGATAAAGCTCAATTTTTTCCGCACGCGTAGCTTCTGGATTGTCACTCTCAGCGATCTCGCGGTGGAAAATAATATTGGCTGCTCCATGAGGACCCATGACGGCAATCTCCGCATTTGGCCAAGCGTAAACGATGTCCGCTCCGATGGACTTACTGTTTAATGCTACGTAAGCTCCGCCGTAAGCTTTTCGTGTAATAACCGTGATTTTAGGCACCGTTGCTTCCGAATAAGCATAGAGAATCTTAGCACCATGTCGGATAATCCCTCCATGCTCCTGCTGTACTCCTGGTAAAAACCCTGTCACGTCTTCAAACGTAAGTAGCGGGATTTGAAAGCTGTCACAAAAGCGAATAAAACGTGATATTTTATCGGAAGAATCAATATCTAGTCCGCCGGCCATGACTTTTGGCTGGTTTGCAATAATTCCGATTGAGCGTCCGTTCAGTCTAGCGAATCCAACAACCGCATTACGAGCAAATTTCTCATGTACTTCAAAAAAGGAGTCCATGTCACAAACAGTCTGTATGATTTTCCTCACGTCATAAGGCTTAGAAGGATCAATCGGAAAATCATCTAAAATATCTGGAAGGTCATCGTTTTGATAATGAGCCTTTTTCGGCGGCTTCTCTCCTTCATGCTGAGGCAGATAAGAGAGTAAGTGTCTGACATGCTGCAAGGTCTCCTCTTCTGTTTTGTAAGTGAAATGCGCATTGCCACTTTTGGAACTGTGTACCTCGGCTCCACCGAGCTCCTCTGAGGTTAACGTAACACCAGTCACAGATTCAACCACTTTAGGTCCAGTGATGAACATTTGACTTGTATTCTCAACCATAAACACAAAATCTGTGATAGCTGGTGAATAGACCGCGCCTCCTGCACAAGGACCTAATATAACGGAAATCTGCGGAATGACGCCAGAATAAATTGCGTTACGATAAAAGATTTGTCCGTATCCATCTAAGGATAATACGCCTTCTTGAATTCTCGCGCCACCTGAATCATTTAGCCCAATAAAAGGTGCTTTATTTTTCACGGCGAGATCCATCACATTCGCGATTTTTTTCGCATGCATTTCTCCCAATGCCCCTCCGTAAACCGTGAAGTCTTGTGCGAACAGGAATATTTTCCTTCCGTTCACGAGTCCATATCCCGTTACAACTCCTTCACCAGGTGCGGATCCTTTTTCCATGCCAGGCTCATTAAAGCGATGCTCGATAAAGGGCTGAAGCTCAACGAAGGAATCTTCATCTACGAGTAAATCTATTCGCTCACGTGCCGTAAGCTTTCCTTTCGCGTGCTGTTTATCACGTCTCGCATCCCCGCCACCTAGCTCGACTGCGCGTCGTTTCTCATATAGCTCCGTTAACTTTTCGTACATATCCATTTAATCGCCCTCCCCTCGCTCAATCAGTTCAATTAACGTCCCTTGCGTTGTGCTTGGATGTAAAAAAGCGATAGGATGACCAGAAGCTCCTGGTTTTGGCTCTTTATCAATCAGTTTAACGCCCTCTTCTTCAAGCTCTTTTAGCCTAGACTCAATAGAGTACACTTGAAGTGCCAAATGATGAACTCCTTGCCCTCTCTTCGTTAAAAACGAGTGGATAGGACTACTCTCATCTAACGGCTCTAAGAGCTCAAGCGTCACATTTGAGAGCGGGATGAAGGCCACTCGGACACCTTGCGAAGGTACTTCTACAATCTTTTCGACCGCTAAGGCAAAGTGATTGAGATAAAATGCAGCAGTCTCCTCAATCGAATAGGTGGCAATACCAATGTGGTCGACTCCCTTTGGAGCAAGCTTTGGCGCTACCTCTTTCCCGCGGCGCTCCTGGATCTCTCGGGTAATGTATGATGCTATCAGCTTTGTAGATGTCCCTGGGGTAAATATTTTAGCTATCCCATCCTGCTCAAGCTGTATAATATCCTCTTGCGGGATCACCCCTCCACCGATTAATAAAATATCATCTGCCCCCTGCTCCTTAAGCTTTGCAATAACTTGGGGGAAAAGCACATTGTGCGCTCCGGACAAACTGGATAACCCAATCACGTCAACATCCTCTTGAATCGCCGCCTGCACAATTTGTGCAGGACTTTGCCTTAGCCCTGTATAAATAACCTCCATCCCCGCATCACGAAGCGCTTGAGAAATGACGAGCGCACCTCGATCGTGACCATCTAAACCAGGTTTAGCTATTAACACTCGAATTTTATCCATGACTGACCTCCTAGTTACCAAATTCTCCAAACACATCTCGTAGCGTGTGACAAATTTCTCCAATAGAAGCGTATTCTTTCACTGCAGCAATGATCGGGAACATGAGATTAGAGCCATTAAGAGCCGCTTGTTTAATATCTGCTAAACACGCCTCCACCGCTTCTTGATTTCTCGACTTTCTGCAAGCTTCTAGGCGACCTACTTGCTCACTGACAAGCGCCTCATCTAGCTTCATTACTGGCACCGCCTGCTCGTCCGTGGAGGTAAATCGATTGACACCCACGACGATGTCCTCTTCACCCTCCAGCTTCTTTTGAGCCTCGTATGCTGCCTGTCTGATTTCGCGCTGCATATACTGTTCCTGTACCGCTCGGACAGCTCCACCCATTTCTTCGATTCGGTATAAGTATCGCTGTGCTTCTTCCTCAAGCTTGTCTGTTAGGGTCTCTATATAATACGAACCTCCGAGTGGGTCAATCGTATTTGTTACACCTGATTCATAGGCAATGATTTGTTGCGTTCTAAGTGCGATACGCGCAGATTCCTCCGTCGGTAACGACAGTGCTTCATCCTTCGAATTCGTGTGCAAGCTTTGCGTTCCGCCGAGTACTGCTGCCATCGCCTGAAGAGATACACGGACAACATTATTTTCTGGCTGCTGAGCGGTGAGCGTACTACCTGCTACCTGTGTATGAAAACGGAGCATAAGACTTTTTGATTTTTTCGCTTGAAAGCGATCCTTCATGATAGATGCCCACATCCGTCTCGCCGCTCTAAATTTTGCAATCTCCTCAAAAAAGTCGTTGTGCCCATTAAAAAAGAACGCAAGTCTTGGAGCAAACGCATCGACATCCAGACCTTTATCGACAGCCGCCTGCACATAGGCAATCGCATTAGCAAGCGTAAACGCTAGCTCTTGTACAGCTGTGGACCCAGCTTCACGAATATGATAGCCACTAATACTAATCGTATTAAAACTTGGCGCATGATCGGTACAATACTCAAAAATATCGGTTATCAGTCTCATTGAAGGCTCTGGAGGATAAATATACGTGCCCCGAGCAATATATTCTTTTAAAATATCGTTTTGAATGGTTCCTTTAATCTGAGATGAGTCAACCCCTTGCTTTTCTGCTACTGCAATATACATAGCAAGTAACACGGATGCAGGTGCATTAATGGTCATCGATGTACTGACGTCCCCTAGTGAAATCTGATCAAAGAGAAGCTCCATATCCTCTAACGTATCAATCGCAACACCCACTTTGCCGACCTCACCAAGTGACATCGGATCATCAGAGTCATAGCCAATTTGAGTTGGTAAATCAAATGCAACAGAGAGACCTGTTTGTCCTTGCTCTAGTAAATAACGAAATCGTTTATTTGTTTCTCTCGCAGACCCAAATCCAGCGTATTGTCGCATCGTCCATAGCTTCCCTCGATACATGGTAGGCTGAATGCCTCTTGTATAGGGAAATTCTCCAGGTAATCCAATTTTATCTTTGTAAGCGCTATCAAATTTGTCCGGCACATAAAGACGTTCAATTTCAATATGAGAAGAGGTCTTAAACACCTCTTTACGTTCTGGACGTTTTTTTATCTGCTCCTTAAGCTTATGCTGCCACTCTTGATACGTTTGATCGAAAGAATCCATCGCTTCCATCACTCCTAATTAAGCAGTCAATATATGTTAGTAGTATACCATATCTTCCTTCTCATTTAGAAACTCGATCTTGAAAACGTCTCCCAAAATGAGTACAATAAGCTTAGCTACGTATATAGGAGGGAAAATAATGCCTCGTAAATTTAGAATGGCTATCATTTATGTGATGATTTTCATTATGTTTTTTGGAACTGTATTAATGGGAGTTTCCGCATTTTAATTGACGACTTCAAAAAAACGCGCATCCATCTGGATGTGCGTTTTTTTGAAGTCTTGATTTTGAGACACTACTCATTGCATTATTCAAACGCTCTGTATTCTTGAATAGGCTTAAACTGCTGTTTAATTGCTAAGTATTGATCTAGCTCTCTCACAACGTTAGCAAGTGCTGCACGAGCCTCAAATTCCTCTCTCGAGTCTGGAAGCTCCATTTCTTTATACGAGCTTCGGAGTTCTTCTAGCTTTTCGATAAAAATATAGGCCGTGTTTTGTGCATTAACGCCTTCAGATAGCTCTTCTAAAAAGTCTGCTAGCATATCAGCTTGATCTACATGATAATCAATAGACGTTAAAAGTGGCATAAGTCTCTCGATAATATCTAACTGTTTTTCTCTCATCTTAAAATAATGATAATACATATCTTCGTAGCGCAAGATGTGATTTTCTAAATTCTCAAGGGAGGCATTTTTGGCCTGATTAACGAGTTCAGAGGCATCGGTAATCTCCTTGCCAGCCCACTCACTTTCACCGGTCCGAATGTAAGACGCAAACTCTTTAAAAATAATAGATAAATCCTCTTCTAATTCCTTTTGCATCTGACCTAGCTTATCTTCCACGCTAGGCATATAGGCATTCATAAGGAGCGACATGCCGATTCCTATGCTAATTAATTGTACCTCATTCCAAAGAAGCCCGACCGTAACATTTCCAACTGTATATAGATGAAACATGATAACGGCACTTGTCACGATTCCGCTCGTAATTTTGAGTCTTACTGTGACGGGTATAAAAAGAAGCAGTACGATGGCGACGGAGTAAAACATGTAGCCTAGTGTCTCAAAAATGATACTCGCGATAACTAGCCCGATCATACAGGCTAAAAATCGGTTCCATGCGCTTTTAAAGGAACGCTTTCTCGTTTTTTGGATACACAATATGGTTAATATGCCGGCTGACGCAAAGAAGTCTAGGCCGAGCATTTGTGCGATTAGTATAGCGATTGCTGCACCAAATGCTGTTTTTAATGTTCGATATCCGATTCTAAACAATCGCGTCACCTGCTTTGTTTTTTGTTTAGGTATAGTTTATCATGTTCAATTTAAAATATTGACTGTCAGCTCTTCGTTTGATTTAAGAATATATATATATGAAAGAGTGTAGGTATATGTAGTTATTTCTCTTTGACATTAAGGGTCTGTTTATATGATATTAGCTCGGTTTTTGTGAATCATCTGTTTAGTGATAAGACTTCTAAATGTTATGGTTACCCTTTTTACATTCCTTAAGCTTCGTATAAATGAAGTTATATATACAAAAAAAGTCCGTCATCGACGGACTTAAAAGTTTGTTTAATGGCGCGCCCGTCAGGATTCGAACCCGAAACGCGAGAGCCGAAATCTCGTATGATATCCATTTCACCACGGGCGCGTGTAAAGCATCGTTTCGTTAACGACACTTTAGTAGTATAACAATTTCAGCATAAAGATGCAATTATTATTCGCTGTCCTTCTTAACAAGCTTTTCGTAGTCTTCGAACATCTTTTCGAAGCGTTCGTTCATTTGATCCTGGTCATAGCCTAGTCTTGCAAGACGTGCTGCAAAATTTTGAGCCCATAGCGTCAAGCGTTGGTTCATCTTTTCGTATTTCTTGCCTTCTTTTGCATTCTTTGTCTCTTTTGCTCGACCTTCTGCATTTGACATCACATTCTCAGAAATAAAGAGGCCTTTCCAAATGTGATCTTCATCGAACTCATCGGCATGCTCGTTAAAATATGCAACAGCATCCTTGTAGTAACGATCAAATTCCTTGAACGTAATTTCTTCCTCTTGATTTAAGTATATATGTATTTGGTTATATAGCTCTTCCATGTAAACTCACTCCTGTAGATTAATTGCAAAAATTGCACGCTTCAAAAAGTATAGCACAGTCCATAGAGCATTGTAACTATCTTACCAAGAAATATTTGAAGTTTGTTATAAATGCATCTATGAAAAATCTTTTTATGTATTTGTTTGAAGTAGATAATAATCACATTTTATACATAACCACATAATAACTAAACTACCATTTAGTTTAAATTAATATGCTATAATAAATATCTTAATAAGGGATTACAGCAATTTAGTTTTATTTAATGGAGGCAGGTATGAACTTCTTTAAGTTATTTATATTAAGTTCTTTATATGCTTTAATGGCATTTATTCCAGTTCAACTTCTCTTAAATGCATATAGAATTAACAGATTAACCAATTTGGAATTTGGTACGATCGAAATATTATTTGGCGTTTTTATATTCATTCAGTTAACTGTTGGCACACTGATTCTTTACTACCTTACAAAAAAATGGTTCTCCAGTCACAAGACTAATCTTTGGACTATTATGTTATGAATTCCTATTTTTGTCCTTTTTACACACATATTCACGACGATATTCCCTATGACTTATCGAGGAGACTATCCAAACCCGGTGTCTGGACTCGTAGTAAGAGGAGGATTACTCATGTACCCAATCTATATTTTGGCTATTAATTTATATAGTATAACATCAAACAAAAAGAGCCAAGAGGATCCTAATTAGGAAGCCTCCTGGCTCTTTTACGTGCACCGTATTATTTCTTGAAGTGCTCTTCAAATCCTGCTTCTAGCTTGTTAACGACTTCGATTGGTTCATGACCTTCGATTTCATGGCGTTCTACCATCATTTTAAGCTCGCCATCTTTTAGAAGCGCGAAGGACGGTGATGATGGAGGGAAGCCAGTGAAGTAAGAGCGTGCTTTCTCAGTTGCCTCTTTATCTTGACCTGCAAATACCGTTACGTAACGGTCAGCTTGTACTTCAAAGTTTTTCATGTATGCTGCTGAAGGACGTGCAATTCCTCCTGCACAACCACAAACAGAGTTAACAACTACAAACGTTGTACCTTCTTCCGTAAGTGCTGCATCTACCTCTTCCGGAGTGCGAAGCTGGTCATATCCAGCATTAATCATATCTTCACGCGCTGCTTGCACAACATCGTTCATAAACATTTGAAATTCCATGTCAAACACCCTTTCTTTATCATGTCTTCTTCTATTTTACACGTTTTTTATCGTAATACCAATAGAAGTGCACTAATTAAGGGAGCCACAAAAGATCCTCTGCTTGTTTACTGGAGACCCGTTTGAAGTGTCTCAATGTTACGTTGCATCAAGCTTACATAGTCTTCCCCATTTTCAACATCTTCTTCTGTCAGATTCTCTAAGTTGTGTAACCAAAGCTGTTCTGCACCTACTTGCTCACGAACTGTTTCAGCGATATTTGTAGGAATGTTTTGCTCAAACATGACGTAGTTCACATCATTTTCTTCCATATAAGCAATGACGCTCTCTACTTGTTGAATAGATGGTTCATTAGTCGGGGATAATCCCGTAATCCCCACCTGCTGAATGCCGTAGCGATCTTGCCAATATCCATATCCAGCGTGAGAAACGATAATTGTACTATTGTCTACCGCTTCGATCATCTCATTAAAATCAGCGTCTAACGCCTCTAAATCCGTCTGTAGCTCTTCAAAATTAGCAGTAAATGTTTCCTCCGCTTCAGGAAGTAGCTCTACTAATGTATTTTTAATCGACTCTGCAACCTCGATTGAGCGGACAGGATCTAACCAAACGTGTGGATCGAAGTCCCCGTGTGCGTGGTCGTGGCCACCTTCGTGATCATGGTCATCGTTATGACTGTGGTTATGCACGTCTTCATGATCGTGATTGTGCTCGTCATTGTGACTGTGGTTATGCTCATCATCATGGTCATGATTGTGCTCGTCATTGTGACTGTGGTTATGCTCATCATCATGGTCATGATTGTGCTCGTCATTGTGACTGTGGTTATGCTCGTCTTCATGGTCATGGTTGTGCTCGTCATTGTGACTGTGGTTATGCTCGTCTTCATGGTCATGGTTGTGCTCGTCATTCGATTCTTGGCTTAAGCTGACTCCATGGCTATATCCAATTAGTTCTAATCCTTCTGTAGCTTCTTGAATCATAACTCCTTGTGAAGAAACTGCATCAATAACACTGTCTGCAAATCCTTCAAATTCTGCGCCATTATATAAGAATAAGTCTGCTTCTGCAATACCGATCATTTGGTTTGCTGTTGGCTCAAACGTATGAGCGTCAGCGCCTACTGGTACTAGATTTTCTACGTTAACGTACTCGCCGCCAATTCGGTTTGTGAAATCTTCTAAGTAAAACAGCGTCGTTGTAATGTTTAGTGCATCCGCATCAGCTGGCTCATTGTTTACTTCGTTCGCTGTGTTAGTATTTTCCGTGTTACTCTCGTCTGCACTGTTCATGTCCTCGGCTTCGTTATTACTTCCGCATGCTGCTAGAAGCAACGCTGACGCGATTAATGTGTGCATAAGATAGCTCTTTCGTTGCATGGTAAAATGATCCCCTTCCGTAACCGTTACGTTTTATAATTTCTCACAATCGTGATTATATCGTATTGATTACGCTTTGTAAATAATAATGGTTACGATTAGATGTTTTTAGTCTCTTCCAACGTTTGTTTATGGGTAACACCAGATGTTTTAGAAGTAAATAAAAAGTATAAATATGCGTAGAAAGACTTTAGTCAGTTACCTTTAATTAGGATAGAAGGAAACCTATGATTTATTAGTAACACTTCTGCCTTAGAAAAGTAGAGTCCGGAAAACTAGGAGAGGTGAAAAGGTAAGCAAATCTTTGAACGGATAACCTTAGGCTTGGAACGGATAACCGCACATCACAAACGAATAACCTTAGGCCTTAAGCGGATTACCGCACGCCTTAAACGGATAAACTCCCCCTAGTTTCCGAGCAGCTTTGCTCACCTCCACACCCACACCAAAAAAAGCTAGCAGACGACCTTCGCCTGCTAGCTACTTCTTAAAGAGAGTCTGCACTCATATTTTCTAACGAATTCTTGATATGTGCCATGAATTTACCACACACAAGTCCATCTAATACACGGTGATCTAGTGACATACAAAGATTTACCATGTGTCGAATTGCGATTGCATCGTTATCTAAAACGACTGGACGCTTCACAATTGATTCAACCGATAAAATTGCGGCCTGAGGGCGATTAATAATTGGCTGTGATTGAATCGATCCGAACGACCCAGTGTTATTTAGTGTAAACGTACCACCCTGCATATCTGCAGACGTAAGCGTCTTATTGCGTACTTTGGACGCAATCTCATTTAACGATCGTGCTAAGCCTTTAATATTTAAATCATCGGCGTTTTTGATAACTGGAACGAATAGCTCTTCTTCTGTCGCAACGGCCATTGATAAGTGCACGTCCTTATGGCGAATAATCTTATCCTCTGCCCATCTCGCATTTACTTCAGGGAATTGCTTAAGCGCATCAATCGTCGCCTTCATAAAGAATGGAAGGAATGTGAGCTTGATGCCTTCCTGCTCCATAAAACTATCCTTCATGCTGTTGCGGAGTTTAACCAGATTTGTCACATCGACTTCAATCATCATCCACGCGTGAGGTGCTTCGTGCTTTGATTTAACCATATTTTGTGCGATGGCTCGACGTACTCCTGTGACTGGTACTTCAATCGTGCGTCCGTTTGCCACTACTTCTTGACTTGTCTGAGAAACTGGAGCCTCTTGCTTAGGAGCTTGGTGCTCTACTTCTTTAACAGGTTCCGCAGCACTCGGTGCAGCCGCTGGCTTGCTCGCAGCAGGAGGATTTTCGATAGCTTCTAAAATGTCTTTACGAGTAATTCGCCCACCGCGTCCAGATCCGTTTACTGATTGTAAATCAATATCATTTTCTTGCGCGAGCTTTAATACTGCTGGTGAGTATCGACCCTTTTGGCTTGTATCTTCGTTAGCTTTCGAAGCGCCCTCGTTCGGATGTGAACTAGATTGTGCAGCAGGCTCACTCTTCTCTATGCTAGTAGATGGTGCTTTAGTTTCTTCTCCAGCAACCTCGATCGTACAAATGACTTTGCCGACCTCTACCGTTTCATCTTCATTTGCGATTAGCTCACTTACGGTACCTTCATAAGAAGAAGGAACCTCTGCATTTACTTTATCCGTCATTACTTCTGCTAGTGGGTCATACTTTTTAACTTTATCACCAGGCTTCACAAGCCATTTTGTAATCGTACCCTCGGTTACACTCTCCCCGAGCTGAGGCATCGTAATTTCCGTAGCCATTGCATAATTCCTCCTTTAAAATTCTGCTAAGTCACGAATAGCAGCTTCGATTTTATCTGTGTTTACCATAAACTTCTTTTCAAGAGTAGGGGCGTAAGGCATAGCAGGCACGTCCGGTCCAGCTAAACGTTTGATTGGAGCATCAAGATCAAAGAGGCAGTTTTCTGCGATGATCGCACTCACTTCTCCGATAATACTTCCTTCAAGATTGTCCTCTGTAACAAGAAGAACTTTACCTGTTTTATTCGCCGCTTCAATAATCGCTTCTTTATCCAACGGATACACGGTGCGCAGGTCAACAATGTGCGTATTGATACCTTCCTTCTCTAACGCTTCTGCTGCCTGCTTTGCAAAATGTACGCAAAGTCCGTACGTAATAACCGTCACGTCATCTCCCTCACGAGCAATAGCCGCTTTATCTAAAGGCACTGTGTAGTCTTCTTCCGGAACATCTGCTTTTAACAGACGGTACGCACGCTTATGCTCAAAGAATAGGACTGGATCATTAGAGCGAATCGCCGACTTTAACAGTCCTTTTGCATCATAAGGATTCGATGGGATTACGATTTTAAGTCCAGGCACGCTTGCAAAAATGGATTCGACAGACTGAGAGTGGTAAAGTGCCCCGTGAACCCCGCCGCCGAATGGTGCTCTGATTGTGATAGGACAGCTCCAATCATTATTAGAACGATAGCGGATCTTTGCTGCCTCTGAAATGATCTGGTTCACCGCTGGCATAATAAAGTCAGCAAACTGCATTTCTGCAATTGGGCGCATGCCGTACATAGCTGCTCCAATACCAACTCCCGCGATTGCAGATTCTGCAAGAGGGGTGTCAATAACACGATCTTCTCCAAATTCGTTATACAGATTGTTTGTTGCACGGAATACGCCTCCGCGCTTTCCAACGTCTTCACCTAATACAAAGACATTCTCGTCGCGTGCCATTTCTTCTTTCATTGCAAGTGTTACAGCTTCTATAAACGTCATTGTCGTCATCGTTTATTCCTCCTCATACACGTACTGCATCATCGTGTCCGGATCTGGATATGCAGCGTTCTCTGCGTAATCTGTTGCCTCATCGATTTCTAAGCGAAGTGCTTGGCGAATCTCTTCATCTTTTTCATCCGTCAAAATATCTAAGTCACGTAAGTAAGCGCCGAAGGTATGAATCGCATCGATCTTCTTTGCTTCCGCTACTTCTTCGCGTGAACGATACGTGCTGTCATCATCGTCACTGGAGTGAGGAGTCAAACGGTAGGAGACTGTCTCAATAAGAGAAGGTCCTTCTCCACGAAGAGCTCGCTCTCTAGCTTCTTTGATCACTTTATACACGGCTAATGGATCGTTACCGTCAACAGATTCTCCGTAAATACCGTAGCCAACTGCGCGATCCGAGACTTTCTCAATATTTAATTGCTTATCGAGTGGGACAGAAATCGCGTACTTATTATTTTCACACATAAAGATACAAGGCAGATCATGAACACTGGCGAAGTTAATTCCCTCATGGAAGTCTCCTTGGTTAGAAGACCCTTCTCCAAATGTCGTAAATGCAACAACCTCTTCTTTTTTCATTTTAGCACCTAGAGCGATCCCTACTGCGTGGGGTACCTGTGTCGTTACAGGAGAAGATCCTGTTACAATACGATTTTTACGTTGACCAAAGTGCCCAGGCATTTGACGACCACCTGAGTTTGGATCCTCCGCCTTCGCAAAACCAGAAAGCATGAGGTCCTTTGCAGTCATTCCGAATTGTAAAACAACGCCCATATCACGATAGTAAGGAAGGGCATAGTCCTTTGTATTATCGAGTGCCATCGCCGCTCCAACCTGAGCCGCTTCTTGACCCTGACAGGAAATAACGAATGGTATTTTACCTGCGCGGTTTAACAGCCACATACGCTCGTCAATCATTCGCGCTTGAAGCATCACTCTATACATGTTTAAAGCATCCTGATCAGATAAGCCAAGTTCTTCATGTCTATTTTTAGTCATCATAAGTGCCTCCTTATTAACCATGAATTTGAATCCCGTCTACTGCAAGTGCCGCTTCGCCAATTGCCTCTGATAAGCTTGGATGAGGGTGAATGGACGCCGCGACCTCCCAATGTGTAGCATCTAACAATTTAGCTAGCGCTGCTTCTGAGATCATGTCTGTCACGTGCGGACCAATCATGTGAACGCCTAACAAATCCTCTGTTTTACTGTCTGTCACAAACTTAACAAAACCAGTTGTGTCTCCATACACGAGCGCTTTTCCAACTGCCTGGAACGGGAATTTACCAACCTTCACATCATAGCCTTTATCTTTTGCATCCTGCTCTGTCAGTCCAACACTTGCAACTTCAGGCGAGGAGTACGTACATTTTGCGACGAGTAGCGGATCAACTGGATGCGCTTCCAAGTTAGCCATATGCTCAACCGCTGCAATTCCCTCGTGAGATGCAACGTGTGCCAGCTGAAGACCTCCAATGACGTCACCTACCGCATACATGTGCGATTCTTTCGTTTGATAGTGCTCGTTTACTTTAATCACGCCATTTTCGACTTGTATGTCTGTGTTTTCTAGCCCGATATTCGTCACGTTCGCTTCCCGACCGACAGAAACTAATATCTTTTCGAACGTCAGCGATTGTTTTTCTCCATCTAATTCATAAGGAACTGTCACGTCAGACTCGGACGTTTTTACTTCCTCTGCAAGGACTTGAGCACTCGTTAGCACATTCACACCTTTTTTCTCTAGTGCTTTTTTCATTTCTTTTGAGATATCGCGGTCTTCGGTCGGTAACACTCGGTCCGTGTATTCAAACACGGTTACCTCAACGCCAAAGTCAGCAAACATCGATGCCCATTCCACTCCGATAACTCCACCACCGATAATCCCAATCGACTTTGGAAGCTCCGTTAACGATAATGCCCCTTCTGAAGAAAGGACACGATCTTCATCTAGCGTTAATCCCTTCAGGCTTCTAGGTCTGCTACCAGTGGCGATAAGGACATTTGATGGAATTAGCATATCGTTTTCTCGGTCTTCTTCTTTATACTCAATTGAGATGGTGCCTGGTGTAGGAGAAAAGATAGAAGGCCCTAAAATACGCGCAAATCCTTCGTAAATATCAATTTTCCCTTTTTTCATTAGAGCCTGAACGCCTTTATGAAGCTGATTTACGATCGCATCTTTGCGATCCATGACAGCTTGAAAATTTAACGTAGAACCTGAAACTTCCACGCCAAATTCTTCGGCCTGATTGATTGTCTTAAATACCTCCGCGCTACGAAGTAACGCCTTACTTGGAATGCATCCTTTATGTAAACACGTTCCGCCCACCTGAGACTTTTCAACGACTGCTACACTCTTTCCTAACTGAGCTGCACGAATAGCTGCCACATATCCACCTGTACCAGCTCCTATTATGACCAGATCATATTCTTTAGCCATAGTTCTCCTCCTAGACGTCGCGCCGATGCTTATTGCATCGCGCGAACGTGAATGTTGTATTCTTTAGCCTGCTCTTCTTGACGAAGCACTCGAAGCGCTCCAGCTGATAAAGCATGCAGTTCATTTTCTCCTGGCTTAACGATCACCTTTGCTATCCATTGTACACGAGAAATGATTTTACTTACAAACTCTTTTCCGTATGCTAATCCACCTGTAAGGACGATTGCATCAACTTCTCCAGATAAAACCGCCGCGTTACTCGCAATTTCTTTTGCGACCTGATACGCCATTGCTTCATAGACTTTTTCAGCCTGCTCATCGCCTTTTGCAATGCGGTTTTCGACTTCAACTGCATCATTTGTGCCAAGGTATCCAACAAGTCCGCCTTGACCGACGATTTTTTTCATTACTTCATCCGAATAGAGCTCACCTGAGAAGCATAGGGATACTAAGTCACCTGCCGGGACAGTTCCAGCACGCTCTGGAGAAAACGGTCCTTCTCCATGAAGTCCATTATTTACATCAATAACTCTTCCGTGACTATGAGACCCTACGGTGATGCCCCCACCCATATGAGCTACTATTAAATTCAGGTCTTCATATTTCTTACCTAAATCCGTGGCGACTTCACGAGCCACTGCTTTTTGATTTAAGGCATGAAAAATACTTTTACGCTCAAAATCTGCAAATCCAGAGACTCGCGCAACATCCTGCAGTTCATCCACCACTACAGGATCAACGATAAACGCTTCGATATTGAGCTGGTTCGCTATCTCATTAGCAATGATGCCACCTAAATTCGAAGCGTGCTGTCCAGCATACCCATCTCTTAAGTCCTGTAGCATGTCGTCATTAACGGAATACGTTCCACCTTCAATTGGACGTAAAAGCCCACCACGACCAACAACTGCTGAGAGCTTCGATAAGTTGATGCCTGCGTTATCTAGTGCCTGAAGAATCATCTCTTTGCGAAACGCATATTGTTCAATAATAGACGCGAATGATGCTATCTCCTCACGACCGTGACGAATTGTTTCTTCTAATACCTCGCGCTCATTTTCAAACACGCCAATTTTCGTTGATGTTGAGCCTGGATTGATGGCTAAAATTCGATATGTCGTTTCCACAGTATTCCCTCCACTTTATCTTCCACGAGAAACAATGCTCATCCCGTTTTGTAAAAATTGTTTTCTTGATTTTCTCATCGTTTCAATTCGTTCTTCCGCGAGTCTGTCTGCAGCTTTATATGTTGGGATACTATCTCGCTTCGAAATTTCAATGACGCGATCGATAGAATCATAAATCGTCTCAACCTTCTTCATTGCTCGCTCGCGATTATATCCTAGTAGTTCGTCCGCTACATTAATCACCCCACCAGAGTTAATCACATAGTCAGGAGCGTAAACGATACCCATATCTTGAATAATATCTCCGTGCTTTGGTTCTAGAAGCTGGTTATTTGCAGCGCCTGCAATTACTTTCGCTTTTAATTGAGGTATTGTTTGATCATTAATCGTTGCACCTAATGCACATGGCGCATAAATATCACAATCAACCGCGTAGATATCATTAATATCTACTGCATGCGCACCGAATTCTTCAACAGCGCGAGCAACAGCCGTTTTATTAATATCTGTTACAATGAGCTTTGCTCCTTCTTCATGTAAGTGGCGACACAACTGGAATGCAACATTTCCGATGCCCTGAACTGCTACTGTCTTACCTTCTAGCGAGTCGCTTCCGAACGCTTCTTTAGCAGCTGCCTTCATACCAACATATACTCCATAAGCTGTTACAGGTGACGGATTACCGGAAGATCCAAATGCAGGTGATACACCAGTTACATAGTTCGTCTCTTGGTAAACAAGGTCCATATCTTCAACCGTTGTACCGACATCTTCTGCTGTTATGTAGCGACCATTCAATCCTTGGATATAACGACCAAATGCTCGGAACATCGCTTCGTTTTTATCTTTTTTAGGATCTCCAATGATAACGGTTTTTCCTCCGCCTAAGTTTAATCCAGCCGCAGCATTTTTATAAGTCATGCCTTTTGCTAATCTCAATGCGTCCATGAATGCCGCTTCTTCGGACTCATATGTCCACATTCTTGTACCACCTAGTGCCGGTCCTAATGTAGTATCGTGGATGGCAATAATTGCTTTTAACCCCGACTGCTTATCTTGACAAACCACTACCTGCTCGTAATCATATTCTTCCATATAAGAAAAAAGTTCCATGTTAATATCCCCCTTAAGTTATGATGCATTCACTGCTAGTGCAATGGAAAATAATTTGCTCTCTTTTGAATCAGCACGTGATGTCAGAATGATCGGTGCACGAGCTCCGACAATCATGCCACCGACAGTCGCTGATCCGAATATCGTAAAGGATTTGTATAAGCTGTTTCCAACCTCAATGGAAGGTGCAAGCAAAATATCTGCTTTGCCAGCTACATCTGATTCAACCTTTTTTTGTTTTGCCGCTTCTTCTGAAACAGCTATATCGAAGGCTAATGGGCCATCTACAACACACCCTGTAAGCTGTCCACGTTTGTTCATCATCGTCAGGCTAGCAGCATCTAACGTTGCTGGCATTGCCTCATTTACATGCTCAACTGCTGCCAATGCAGCTACTTTAGGAGTTGTCACTCCAATCCTTGATACAGCATGGACAGCATTCTCCAAAATTTGTACTTTCTCTTTTAGTGATGGAGCAATATTCATCGCAGCATCGGTCAAATACAATAGTTTTTCTCTCTCGGGAAATCTAAACCCCGCTACGTGAGAAAGCACTCTGCCAGTGCGTAAGCCTGCTTCTTTATTTAACACCGCTTTAAGAAGTAATGACGTAGAAAGCATCCCCTTCATTAAAACTCCTGCACGGCCTGCCGAGACGAATCTCACAGCTTCAGACGCTGATTCTTTATCTGTCGTACAAGCATGAAACTCGAAATTGTCTTGTCTAGTAACATCCGCTTTAGAAGCCTCTTCGAGCATTGTCTCCATTGGACCAAAGAAGTGAAAGGAACATCCTCCTCTATCAGCTGCCTCTTTACAAGCTGCAAAAAGTGATGCGTCCGTTGCATGGGCGACGGCAATCGTTTGTTTCTTCGTTTTAGCAAGTTCTAATAATTGGTCAATGTTCACGTCTTTAGTTCACCTTCTTTATAAGAATTCACGCGTATTTATAATGCAAGATCAATGCCAACTTTTAAAACTGCTTAAATGCAGGATAAGCAATGCTTTCCTAGCATAGAATCGTGAATAAAATTGCACAGTGCGCAATATTTTTCATGCAATAAATTGCATCACTTGTATTTTTCAAGTTTATAATATAAATTCCTAACCGATAAACCCAATTGTTGCGCTGCTTTTGTTTTATTTCCTCCACATTGTTTTAACGTTTCATGAATGATAGCTGCTTCTACATCCTGTATTTGCTCATCAAGCGTTCGATCGTCTACACGAACCTGATTTTTTGATGTGTCGACATCCGCGATCGTTGGGAAGACACTTAGATGAGTATCTTCAATAACTGTTTCAGAGAGCTTCATATGAATGATGGCCCTACCTAGAACATTCTCAAGCTCTCTTACATTCCCTGGCCAGCTATAAGAATGTAACTTAGCAATCGCCTTATCTGTCAGCTGATAAACATGCCTCCCATAATCTTGATTTAATCGCAGTAAGAGGTGCTGGCTCAAGGCATGAATATCTTCCTTCCGATCTCGCAAGGCTGGTATCGAAATCGGAGCTCGGTTGAGCCTGTAATAAAGGTCAGCTCGAAATTCTCCTGCTTCAATTTTATCTTCTAAAGCAACATTCGTAGCTGCAATTACGCGCACATCTAGCGTGATAGTTTTCGTCCCACCTACGCGAACGATCTCTTTCTCCTGCAACACTCGTAACAGCTTTGCCTGCATGGTTTGCGACAACTCACCAATTTCATCTAAAAAGATGCTACCGTTATTCGCTTCCTCAAACAAACCTTTTCTTCCTCCACGCTTCGCACCTGAAAAAGCACCATCCTCATAGCCAAAAAGCTCACTTTCGAGTAAGGATTCAGATATTGCCGCACAGTTTACTCGCACGAATTTATTGTACTTTCTTTTACTTTCATTGTGGATTGCATGCGCAAAAAGTTCCTTTCCTGTGCCCGACTCTCCTCTAAGTAAAATCGTCGCAGGTGTTTTAGCAGCAACTCTCGCTTGTTCAATCGCCATCGTCATTTCAGCCGAGCTACCTATGATATCTTCAAAACGGTACTTTGCTTCAATGGAACGAATTATTTTTTTAGCTTGTTCTAATTCTTTTGTAAGTGATTCCATTTCAGATACGTCATGAACAACGCCGACGCTTCCTTTGATTTCATCGTCCACAATAACTGGCGCAACATTAACAACTACATCACGCTTACTAGGGCCTACCTTCATTCTAGCTCCTCGAATTGGTTTTTTCGTTTGGAGCACCTTCATGTGAATGCTTTCTCCTTCAGAAATATCTGCTGTAGCAGGTTTTCCGATTACCTCATCTTTATGAAGACCAGTTAATCTGGAATAGGCAGGATTAATCAATAATCCTAACCCTTTTTCGTTTACTACGGAAATCGCATCATCCGATGATTGAATAATTGCTTCAAGCATTGTTTGAATGCTTTTTAAATTTGTCACTTCCTCTGCCATATTCACAATTTCAGTTATATCACGAAACACACCGAGCGCACCCGTTATCGTGTCCCCTTCGTACATAGGAACACGAGTTGTGATGATTGTGCGGTCGTTGCCTATCACCTGTTTACGGTTATACTCTATTTGTTCGGTCGCCATTACTCTAGGGAGCTTAGACGATGGCATGACGTCTTGTATAGGTTTACCGATTACATCTTTTTTATAAAGTCCGGTCATTTCTTCTGCACGTGAGTTAATGATAGTTATTCGACTAAGAGCATCTATCGCTATCATGCCATCATGAGTAGAATCAAGTATATGGTACATTTGATCAAGGTCTTGCGCTCTTCTTACTAAGAGCTCTACGTCCTCTTGCCTTAATATTCGAGGTGAGTTTATCGTGTTAGTTAATGGAACGATGAGATCGGTTACGTCTGAAGGCAATGTATGTATAATAGGTATACCATAATTTTTTGCTAATTTTTGCAGACGATCTTCATTGTAGCCTTCTGCGTAAATTCCTTGAAATGCTAGAGGTTTGCGAGTCAACAGTAATCGAAGGTCATTTGATGACGTATCTGACCCAACAGCCAAATAAAAAGTAAACATGATAACACCTCCTTGCAAATTATTTCACACCTTAACTATACCTTAATTATAGCGAGACGCAAACTTGCTCATTCGCTGTATTTCAGCTAAAATTAATGTATAGATTAAAGAGAAGGGTTGTTTATTATGACGTTTATCCGCTTCATCGCCCTTGCAATAGCGATTCTTCCAGTAATACTAGCTGGATACGGGATTAAGCTAATGCGAGATACTTTATTTAATATCGTCAATTCTCCTTGGCCCTCCGCTTACATTCAATTTTTAGTTGGCATTATTGCACTTGCAGTCGGAATCTGGCTCATTGGCGGATTCATTTTGCATAGAGACAGAAAGAATAACAAAGTTGCTCCACGATTCCAAAAACAAGCTCGCCAATAAAAAAAGGCTCCCTAATGGGATGCCTTTTTTATGTCTTATACGCTAACTCTGTGCTCAATGCGCAACTTATCTGCAACCATTGCAATAAACTCTGAATTAGTCGGCTTTGCCTTCGATACATTTACCGTATATCCAAACATCTTTGAAATAGACTCAATGTTCCCTCTGCTCCAAGCAACTTCAATGGCATGGCGAATCGCTCGCTCTACACGGCTAGCTGTTGTATTATATTTTTTAGCAATATCTGGATATAACACTTTTGTGATTGAACCAAGCAATTCAATGTCATTATAGACCATAGTGATCGCTTCACGTAAATACATATATCCTTTAATGTGCGCCGGTACCCCGATTTCATGAATGATACTTGTAATAGAAGCATCTAAGTTCATTGGTCTATTATCTCTGCGCATTTCTTGTGTAGAAGGCTTCGAACGATGACTTGTTCGCCCCTGTGTAGATACATCGCGTACTTTGTTGACCAACGTATCCATATCAAACGGCTTTAAGACATAATAAGATGCCCCTAGCTCTACCGCTTTCTTCGTCACATCTTCTTGACCAAACGCCGTAAGCATAATAATATTAGGCTTTTTAGCAAGATTCATGTCCTGCATCTTTTCAAGAACAGCAAGACCATCTAAATGAGGCATAATAATATCTAAAATTAGTACGTCAGGCTGGACATCCTCAATTACCTCTAAGCACTCCTGTCCGTTAAATGCCTTGCCTACGACTGTTAGATCATCTTCTTGAGAAATATAATCCTCCAATAAATTCACAAGCTCACGATTATCATCTGCAATACATACGGTAACATTTCCCACATCTATTTCCTCCCCAGTGTTATTTCTTCCTATTATAACCTTTAGATTCGACATAGCAAACCTAATCCCTCTAAAAAAATTGATTTTTTATATAAAATCGTATAAATACTCTTATTTATTCGTGTTTACTCTTTTTTTCGATAGTATTCGATCTTATCTGATACGTTTGTCGAATAATCTTTATGGTAAGTATACCATAGGTATTCAAACGGTTGATGACCTCAAGTAGAATTTCTAGTTAGTGACGGATGCTAGCGCATCCACCTCATCAAGCATCCACTCAATGTGACAACCATATCCTCTAGAAGGATCATTAACGAATACATGTGAAATCGCTCCAATTATTTTGCCGTCTTGTATAATCGGGCTACCACTCATCCCTTGAATTATCCCACCAGTTTTATTCAGAAGCCTCGCATCTGTTACTTTTACAACGAGACCTTTTGAGGAAGCATGCTTCCTCGGCTTATTAGAAACAATCTCAATGGTGAACTTTTCAATTTTATCATCTTCCACTACTGTCCATATTTCCGCCTCCGCTTCTTCCACCTCATGGGCAAATGCGATAGGCAGTCCAGTGTCTGGCATAACTTTTGATAACACACTCGTTATGGCATGTCCGTAAATTCCAAATTCCGTATTGGATTCCACGCTACCTATATAACCACTTTTGCGATCAAAGCTTGCTAATTTTTCGCCCGGATGCCCTGAAGCGCCTTTTTTGATTGACGTCACTCTTGAATGAAGTACCTTCCCGTTCTCTATTTGTACTGGTAACTTTGTATCACCATCCGCTATAACATGCCCCAAAGCTCCAAACATCCCATTTTCTTGTACGAACGTTAATGTACCTATACCAGCAACGGAATCACGAATATAAAGTCCAATCTTCGCTTGATCAAGTGAAGTTCTTTGTAATGGAACATCAATGACCATCTCTTTTTCATCTCTCACTATATGTATCGAGATGACATCTCCTTTTGCGTCCTGCAATACGTGCATCACTTCTTCCACTGACCCAACCTCTGTCTGATTAAGCTTGTAGATTCTGTCACCAACTTCAAGCCCACCTCCTAATGGAGATAATTGACGAGATCCATCGGCTTGCAGTAAATAAAATCCCACAATTAATACACCGTCCATCTCGATTTGTACACCAATGGAAGCTCCACTTGGATAAAGGATAGGTCGATCTTTACTGTGTATAGTTACTTCTTTAAGAGGGATGTTTTTATATCCTAAGATCGCTTTAGAGCTTGATGCTTCAAGGCTTATTAGTTCATCATCCACAAAGCTAAATGGCTTTTCAACCTCCAATACATCAAACACCGTATGCGTCGTGGCTTCCCCAATAGCAGCTGTGTAATCATCCTCCAAGTGAAAAAGCTCGCCTATCGGGGTACCTATATAACAAAATAGAACAAGTATAAGTGCCGCATGCCAACCGATATGCCTCATTATAAGGTCCTCCCTCCTGTCTATCCTTTACTCTCTCCTTTAACGAAAAAAATATAAGTCCATTCAATAGAAAAAAACTAACCAATTAAGGTTAGTTTTTTCTTAGGTATTACATACTTTTAGCTTTGATCTGTTTTTGATGATCTTGCTTGATCAAGCAACTCTGTAGCATGTTGTCTTGTCAATTCTGTAATTTCGACTCCAGATATCATTCGGCTAATTTCTTCTACTTGTTCTTTATTAGTTAGCGGCCTTACATCTGTTGTCGTTCGATCATTTTCCTCATTCTTAGAAATGAACAAATGAGTATCAGCCATTGCCGCTACTTGAGGTAGGTGAGTGATACACAGCACTTGAGAGCCAATTGACAAACCATGTATCTTTTCAGCAATGGCTTGAGCAACGCGTCCACTTACTCCTGTATCTACTTCATCGAATATTAATGATGTGACGCCTTCATGTCTGCTTAAAATAGATTTTAATGCTAAGATCATTCTAGAAATCTCACCACCAGATGCTACTTTTGCAAGTGACTTCAGGGGTTCGCCTTTATTTGTCGCAACTAAAAATCCTATCTCATCGATTCCATTTGGAGTAAAGGGATTACGTTTTAATAAATCCTCCGCACGAAGTTCCCCGTTCATTCGAGTCTCAATTGCAACATCAAAGTTTGTGTTCTTCATATATAAATCTTGCAGTTGCTGTGAGATAGCTTCCTGAAGCTTCACAGAAGATCGCTTACGTATAGCAGTTAAGTTTTCCCCCTCAATACGAAGATCATTCGCGATCGATTCAAGCTCCTTCTCCCACTGCTCTAGTCGTTGCTCTCTATTTGTGAGCGTGTCTAATTCTTCTTCTATAGAGGTTGCGTATTCAATGACAGCATTAACGGTTTCCCCGTATTTTCTTTTTAGTTGCGTTATTTCTGACAGTCTCGCTTCGATTGTATTCAGGCGATCAGGATCAAATTCAATTGCCTCGTAATAATCACGCAGGCTATATGTAGCTTCTTCCAATAAATAGTAATTGCTCGTAATTGTCTCTAGCACCTGTTGCAAATTAGGATCTAGCTCAGCCGCTTCTTCCATCTGATTCATAGCAGCCATTACCCACTCAAGCCCTTTACCATCTCCATATAAAGAGTCATAGGCTCCATGTACATTCTGGTATAAACCTTCGCTATTATCAAGGCGCTTTTTTTCTTCTTGAAGCTCCTGGTCTTCATTTGGGACAAGCTCAGCCTTTTTAATCTCCTCAAATTGGTAAGAGATCAAATCTAATCTTTGAGCCATTTGCTTTTCGTCAGACGAAACTTGAGTAAGCTGCTGGCGCTTCTTTAAAAATTTATCGTAAACCGCTCGATACTCTGCCTTCGACTCTCGAAGATCGTCCTCTGCAAATCGATCCAAAAACATCACATGCTTCTCTGTTTGCAAAAGCTGTTGGTGTTCATGCTGACCATGAATATCGACAAGTTGCTGACCAACCTGCCTTAAAATGGCAAGAGTTGTAAGTTTCCCGTTTATACGACATACACTTTTGCCCTGCTGAGTCATTTCACGTCGTAAAACAATTGTCTCTTCTTCATCTAATTTAACCCCAACATCTATGAGCAAACGAGATAACTCCTGAGACCTAGATTCTTGGATCGAAAACAACCCTTCTATTTCCGCTCTCTTACTCCCGTGCCGTACAAATTCTACAGATCCTCGCCCACCAATAAGTTGCCCTATGGCATCAATGATAATAGACTTTCCTGCTCCAGTTTCTCCAGTTAAAACTGTAAGCCCTTCATCAAATGATATAGTCACTTCATCTATAATGGCAAAATTACGAATTGACAGCTCTAAAAGCAAGTGCCTCACTCCTTTATTTACGTAAAGAAACGCTCGTCACATGTATAGACGAACGTTTTCGTTTATTATAGCATGTCTAAAAATCGATCTGCTACTGGTTTGGATTCATTCTCTTTACGGCAGATAATAAGAATGGTATCGTCTCCACATATGGTCCCCATAATTTCTGCCCAATCAAGATTATCTATTAAAGCACCAACGGAATTCGCATTACCAGGTAGTGTTTTAATAACAATCATGTTTGCAGTGAAGTCAACGGATACAAAACTATCCATCAACGCTCTCTTTAATTTTTGCAGGGGATTAAAACGTTGGTCGGAAGGAAGACTATATTTATAGCGTCCATCCATCATTGGTACTTTTACTAAATGTAATTCTTTAATGTCCCTACTCACCGTAGCTTGTGTAACGTTAAATCCAGACTCTCTTAGCTGATCAACTAATTCATCCTGCGTTTCTATATCTTTATTTCCAATAATATCTCTAATTTTTATATGCCGTTGGCCTTTATTCATTTTACATCCCTCCGAGGTCACCTTTTCCTATATTAAGTATAAATTAAATCACATAAATATACAATTGATTCTGTATACAATTACCTTATTAAATACCAATTATGCACGTATACTATTATTTATTTATCCTTTGTGTTACATGATAAAACATGTATGTATGCAAAAAGAGCGATAACCTAACTAGTAGGTTATCGCTCTTTATTTACTCGTGAGACACCCTCACAATTTCTTTTATCAGTTCTTGATTATATGGGGACGGCTCCGCCTTCTTTTGAAGGTGTAAAAGGAATTCAATATTTCCTTCTCCACCTTTTATTGGAGAGGACGTAAGGTTGTTTACATGGAATCCTAGCGTCTCCGAAAAAGAAATGACTTCTGCAATCACTCGTTCATGAACTTTTTTATCCCTAACAATTCCTTTTTTACCGACATCTTCTCGACCTGCTTCAAACTGAGGCTTAATGAGGGCAACCACGTCGCCACCTTCAGCCAAGATCGTATAAAGTACGGGTAAAATAATTCGCAGAGAGATAAAGGATACATCAATTGTAGCAAAGTTGGGCTCACCTTTTTGAAAATCTTCTTTTGTGCAGTATCTAAAGTTTGTTCGCTCCATCACTTCCACTTGCTCATGCTGACGTAGCTTCCAAGCTAGCTGGTTATACCCAACGTCTAATGCATAGACGAGTGTTGCACCGTTTTGCAAAGAGCAGTCCGTAAATCCACCAGTAGATGCACCAATATCAAGAACCGTTCTCTTATTTAAATCAAGCTCGAAGGCAGTGATCGCTTTCTCAAGCTTCAAACCACCTCTACTAACATAAGGCAAAACCTGACCTTTTAAAGTTAAATTTGCCTCAATATCTACTTTTTGACCGGGCTTATCAATTCTTTCGCCGTTAGCTAGCACAAGGCCAGCCATAACGGCGCGCTTTGCTTTTTCCCGCGTCTCCATTAATCCTTTTTCAACTAGTAAAACATCAATTCTATCTTTTTTCATCAGTTATGCTCGTTGCCTCTTTCTTGGTACTAATTTGTGAACTGCTTGCTGTACGCCGTCTACCGTTAAGCCGATTTCTTCTAACAGTTCGGGAACACTACCGTGTTCAATGTACCAATCAGGAATACCTAATCGCTCTACAACAACAGAATGATAACTATTTTCGTGGAAATGCTCTAATACGGAGCTTCCAAAACCTCCAAGTAACGCTGTTTCCTCAAGCGTTATGATCGGTTTTTCCTGCTGAGCAAGCTCATTAAGCATCTCTTTATCTAGAGGTTTGATCGAACGTGCGTTAATCACCTCTACTTCAATTCCCGCTTGCTTCAATTGCTCCGCAGCCTCCATAGCAACAGGGATCATTGTACCGAATGTTAAAATCGATAAATCGGCACCTTCTTTAAGGACCTCCCACTTACCTAACGGTAGTTCGCGAAGCTCCTCATCCATTGGGATTCCAAACCCGTTACCTCGTGGGTATCGAACTGCTATAGGACCATTATTTTGCATAACCGCTGTGTAGAGCATATGCTGAAGCTCATTCTCATCCTTAGGATGGACAATTTGCATGTTTGGCAAGTGACGTAAGTAAGAAATATCGAATACTCCTTGATGCGTTTCACCGTCAGCTCCTACTAATCCTGCTCGGTCGATCGCAAAGACAACTGGTAGGTTTTGGCGACAAACGTCGTGTACAAGTTGGTCATAGCCTCTCTGTAAGAATGTTGAATAAACAGCAAATACTGGTTTCATTCCTTGAGTAGCTAAACCAGCCGACATGGTTGTCGCATGTTGCTCTGCAATACCAACATCAAACATTCTATCTGGGAATTCCTTAGCGAATTTGTCTAATCCGGTTCCTCCAGGCATCGCTGCAGTAACTGTTACAAGACGCTCGTCCGTTCTCGCAATCTTTTTCATCGTTTCTGCAAAAACACCGCTATAGCTTGGTGGTCCCGGCTTTTTGACAACTTCACCTGACTCAATTTTATATGGCCCTAAGCCATGCCACGTGCCTTTTGCATCATTTTCAGCAGGTGCGTAGCCCTTACCTTTTTTCGTGATGACGTGCATGAGCACTGGACCTTTTGTTTTTTTAGCATAGGTGAAATTTGACTTAAGCTCCTGCATATCATGACCATCAATTGGTCCTAAATATGTAAAGCCCATCTCTTCGAAAAACATTCCAGATACTAATAGATACTTTAAACTATCCTTTACTCGTTCAGCAGTGGCTGCTAATCTGCCACCAACTGCCGGGACTTTCTTAAGAAGCATTTCAAGGTCTTCTTTAGCCTTTTGATATTTGCCAGCGCTTCTCATTCTTCCAAGCATGGAATGGAGAGCACCAACGTTTGGCGCGATGGACATTTCATTATCGTTTAACACAACAATCATATCCTTCTGCTCATGACCAATGTGGTTAAGCGCTTCCAATGCCATACCTCCGGTCAAAGCACCATCGCCGATTACAGGAATGACGGTATTATCTTTCCCTTGCATGTCACGGGCAATAGCCATCCCCATGGCACCGGATAGAGAAGTAGAGCTATGCCCCGTCTCCCAAACATCGTGATCACTTTCAGAACGTTTTGGAAAACCGCAGAGCCCTTTGTACTGTCTTAACTGATCAAACTGATCTGCTCTACCTGTCAAAATCTTATGAACATACGCTTGGTGTCCAACATCCCATAAAAACTTATCGTTCGGGCTATCGAATAATTGGTGCATCACAAGTGTTAATTCTACAACACCTAAATTCGGACCTAAATGTCCACCTGTTACAGATAGCTTTTCAATTAAAAAATTTCGAATGTCCTGAGCAAGGTCGCTTAGTTCTTCGTCATTTAATCCCTTTAAGAAAGTTGGATCCTTAATTGATAATAAATCCACTGGGAAATCCCTCACTTTCTGCTTTTAGATTTCTTTTTGTTTTTTTTCTTTTTAGACTTTGTAAAAATGGTTATGTTCAATTTTACCTCTAACAAATAAAATAATCTACCCACATGGTATATGATCGGCGTGGAAAATTGGATAGCAATGGTTTTTCCTACAGATTTTCCACCAACTGTTAGCGCAGCTACAACACTCGTAAATAATATCGAGATTAAGAACTGTACAGTAGATCCATCCTCGTACCCTAGCTGGAGGCCTAATTGAAGAACGACATAAGCGGACGCTGTACCACTTATAATTCCTGAAATATCCCCAATAACATCATTTGTAAAGTTGGAAAACTTATCGGCATTTCTAGTTATGATAACCGCATGTTTTGCTCCTGGTAATCTTTCCGATGCCATTGCATGAAACGGTTTTTCATTAGCTGCAGTTGCAGCTACCCCAATCGTATCAGATATGACCCCTATAAGCACAATAATAAGAACAATTACCATGCCAATTGCCCACGAGACACCGCTCAATACGGCTGTTGAAATGACAGAAAAAATAGCCGCTAACACAAGAGTGATAACGGCGATCATCCAGCTCCATTTAAGAGATTGTTTAAGAGAATCCTTCATTTATATAGCCTACCTTTAAATAACAGTCACGTATTACTCACTAATACCTTTTTATGTCCGAATTAAAACCAATAACTTATTGGTTATTTGTGTATAGTGATTCCCTCTTTGGAGAATCATATGTAAGGGCGAGTGGTCACATAATGAGTAAAAACTGCGTCTTAGGTCCAGTAGGTTTTCCCAGACAGGTACCACGGCGTCGCCGCTATGGAGGTTTCCCATTACACCTACCTTGACACTGTCACCAAATGCCAGACTGGATTACCACTTAGTACGCACTATAATCCCCATTATATGTCGAGTGAACAGTCTAGGAGTTTTCCTCAGCAGCTCAATATCACTCTCTATCCTCTTTTGCAGAGATGATTTCATACGGCTGGCATGCCGTAATCCCCTCACACTCCACTCAAGGCAGGCTACGCTGCTAACGAGTTCCCGAAACTCATATTTGCAGGTTCATACCCCTGTTTATAGAGAAGCTCGGATGCGACTCCACAAACAAAGGCCTCCGCGACTGGAGGGTCATCGCCCACATGCCATTGTGGATCGCCCTACAATCTTTACTCCCAGTTAGGACCCAAGGCTGGGCGCCCCAAGCCAAAACTAGGAACTTCATCGATGTGCCCTTTAGCGAATTTTTAGGCTCGCTTTCGAAA
The DNA here is from genome assembly GCF_006965545.2 of Paenalkalicoccus suaedae. NCBI lineage: Bacteria > Bacillati > Bacillota > Bacilli > Caryophanales > Bacillaceae > Paenalkalicoccus > Paenalkalicoccus suaedae. The sequence continues at coordinate 1,524,903 of NZ_CP041372.2, read as the reverse complement.
ATGGAGAGCCGACTAGAATACTGCACCACTCACCTATATAATTATATCACGGCTTGTGATTTTTGTACAAATTAGCTACTGCGATTCTCGATGTATAGAGCTAATTCCTCTAAGATCGATGTATCAGCAGACAGCTTAGATAATTCATGAAGAGCAGCCTTCGTGTGATATGCTAATTTCTCTTTTGCTCCATCTAATCCAAGAATCGATACATACGTACTCTTATCATTTCCTTGGTCACTGCCTACTGGCTTTCCTATTTCCTCTTCATCGCCTTCTACGTCCAAGATATCATCTTTGATTTGGAATGCAAGTCCAATGTGATGACCAAATTCGGCAAGCGTAAGTCTCTCTTGATTCGAAGCCTCTGCTAAGATAGCTCCACTTTCGAGAGCAACCGCCAAAAGATCTCCAGTCTTGTGCTCATGCACCTTTTCAAGCTCTTCGACAGAAACTTGTTGCTTCTCTGCTTCCATATCGGCCATTTGACCGCCTACCATCCCATTTGGTCCAGCAGCATGGACGATCGCACCGATAATATCAAGCTTAAGCGAGTCAGGAATTCGGCTAGACTCTCGAATTAACTGGATACTATACGTTAGTAATGCGTCCCCCGCAAGGATTGCCGTCGCCTCTCCGAACACTTTATGGTTAGTTGGCTTGCCACGACGCATATCATCATCGTCCATAGCAGGTAAATCGTCGTGAACGAGCGAATACGTGTGGATCATTTCAATAGCAAGCGCTGCATCATCACCAAGCTCCATCTCTTTTTTGTAACTACTAAGCACCGCATAGACTAACATTGGTCGGATTCGTTTCCCGCCAGCCTGAAGCGAATAAAGCATCGATTCTTTTAACGCACTTGGGCAATTTAGTTGTGCAACTACCCCTTCAAACTGTGATTCAAGTCGTTCTTTATACTCGTCAATAAAAAGCAGTAATTGTGAATAAGCAGTCACGATGCCTCTACTCCTCTACCTGAAATGTCGTAATCTCTCCATCCTCATGAAGGACTTCCGTCATCTGCTTCTCTACTTTTTGAAGCTTATCATGACATTGCTTAGAAAGAGCCATTCCTTGCTGGAACATATCAATCGCCTGTTCAAGAGGAACATCCCCTTGCTCAAGTTTATTTACTACTTCCTCAAGCTTACGCATTTGATCTTCGAATGAGAGCGTATCTTTCTCAGCCATCTCTTATTCCTCCTTCGCCATTAGCTTACTAGTATGTGTCACAACACCTGTTATCGTACCATCGGTCACACGTACATCTATCTCATCACCAGATTTCACTGTAGCAACTTGTTTAACGAGGTCATTCCCTTTGTAAACAAGGCTATAGCCGCGATCCATTAATTTTAAGGGACTTAGTAAATCTAGTTTGGAGAGTTGAAGGGATAACTGATGTTCTTTCTCTTTTTTCGCATCAATCATACCCTTTTTCAATCTAACTTGAAGCTGTGTCAGTTTTTCACTTTCACGCAGGATTCGATCCTGAGGATGAAGAGCTGCTAAGCGTTGTGTTAAAGAGCTCCATGTATGGGTGCGCCCTTCTACAAAACGTTCCTTTGCACGCATTAACGCCTCGTTTAAACGATCTAAATCCTGTTCCTTTTGCTCTATGAGCTGTTTAGGGAATCTAAACGCATACGATTCGACTAAACGCTTATGCCTCTCTGACTGGGCTTCAATCTGCCCATTCATAGAACGAATTAGTCTTGCTTTTCGGTCAGAAATAAAAGCAAGCATCTCTGTTAAATTAGGTACAGATAACTCTGCTGCCGCAGTGGGAGTTGGAGCACGTAAATCTGACACATAGTCGCTAATGGTGACATCCGTTTCGTGCCCTACAGCAGATATTAACGGTGTCTCACATTGATAAATAGCTTTGGCTACAATCTCTTCATTGAACGCCCATAGCTCTTCAATCGATCCACCGCCTCGACCGCAAATAATCACATCAAAGTTAGCTAAATCAGCTTGCTTAATCGCTTTGGCAATCGACTCAGGTGCAGAGGGTCCTTGGACCAAAACAGGTAAAAGTGTCGCTTTTGCAATTGGGTATCGCCTCTCTAACGTCGTCAAGATGTCTCTAACAGCAGCCCCGGTTGGTGAGGTAATAACAGCAATGCGTTCTGGAATTCTAGGCGGCTTTTTTTTATGAGCCTCATCAAAATAGCCTGCCATATGTAATTTTTTCTTTAATTGCTCAAATGCTAAATAAAGATTCCCCACACCATCAGGCTGCATCTCTTTTACGTAAAACTGGTAGTTTCCGTATGGTTCATAAACAGAGACATCTCCTCGAACAAGTACGTTCATCCCATCGCTTGGAATAAATGATAGTGATTTATTGCTACCAGCAAACATGACCGATTGAATGCGAGATTTGTCATCCTTTAGAGAAAAGTACATATGTCCTCTACTATGACGCTTAAAATTCGAAATCTCCGCCCGCACCCAAACGTTTTGAAGTGGACCTGACGAATCAATTAGTCGCTTAATATTGGCAGTGAGTCCGCTAACAGTTAAGTGAGCCGTACTCATTACTTACCTCCGTGAAGTCTATTCGTAGCTGATTTCACTGTGTTTTGCATGAGCATGGTGATCGTCATTGGACCGACTCCACCTGGGACTGGAGTAATATAAGACGCAACCTCTTTGGCCTCTTCAAATACGACGTCTCCAACTAGTTTGCCTTCACTATTACGATTCACACCTACATCAATGACGACAGCGCCAGCTTTAATATATGAGCTATCAACCATATGCTCACGACCAACTGCTACAACTAGGATATCTGCTTGTTTTGTCAGCTCTTTCATGTTTTCCGTACGAGAATGACAGTATGTAACTGTGGCATTCTCATTTAAAAACAGCTGACCGACGGGCTTCCCAACAATATTACTTCTGCCTATTACGACGACGTGCTTTCCTTCAATAGAAATCTGCTTCGATTTGACCATTTCCACAATTCCATAAGGGGTACACGGTAAAAAAGCATCCTTGCCAGTCATCATACGACCAATATTAATTGGATGAAATCCATCAACATCCTTTAATGGAGAGATCGCTTCTATAATGCTACTCTCTTTGATGTGATCTGGTAAAGGTAGTTGGACCAGAATCCCGTCAACAGATGCATCATTATTTAATGCATCGATCTTCGATAATAGCTCCTCTTGAGTAATACTCGCATCAACTCTATCTACTATAGAGTCAATTCCAATTTCATCACTCGCGCGCTCTTTGCCTTTAACATAAGAATGAGAAGCTGGGTCATCACCGACTAGTATTACTACTAGCTTTGGTGTCACACCCTGCTCCTTAAGGTTTTTTACTTCCTCTTTCATCTCGTTTCGCTTCTTTTGAGCTAACTCTTTGCCAGAAATCACATCAGCCGTCATTCTAAGACATCCCCCTTATGAAAGTTGTTGTGCTACTTTTGATACCACGCCATTAACAAATTTACCTGCATCCGGTTCAGGGTTAAATCCCTTAGCCAAGTCAATAGCTTCGTTAATACTCACATTAATTGGTACATCATCCACGTACTTCATTTCGTAAACACAAAGGCGTAAAATAGCGCGGTCTACGCGAGACAAACGATTTAATGCCCAGTGCTCAAGTGCAGCCTCTAAATATCCATCGATCTCATCCTGGTTTTCAAGCGTTCCATCTACTAATCCATGTAAAAACTCATCTGCAACTTCTCCGTCTTGTAAGGTAGAGGAGATCGCTTCTTCAGGCTCTACTCCGGTCATTTCAATTTGATACAATGCCTGAACAGTCTTTATTCGTGCAATTCTTCGATTCATTTTCATTCTCCTTTTACGTAGGATAGTCTTTAGACTACCCACCTGTTTCATCACGTATTAAATAATAGCACACCTAGCGCGCATCTGCATTAGCAGACACAAAAAAGAAGGCTACCTAAAGTCGAATTGACAATATGGTAGCCTCTTCTTATACAAGCTTAGTTTGCTTGAGGTTTTTTCTTCTCATCTAGCTCTTGTTTTTGCTCAAATTGCACACCTGTAATGTGAACATCTGTGCCGACAACATCGATCGCAGTCATTGTAGATAACGTCTGGACGATATTCTCCTGCACTTTTTTACCTACGTCAGGGATCGAAAAACCGAATTGAGTGACAACATACACGTCAATTTTAACACCCTTCTCTGTAAGTTCTACCTTTACACCTTTACTATGAGCACTTTTTCGCGATAAACGCTCTGCGACTCCAGCTGCAAAGTTACCTCGTAAAGCAGCCACGCCATCGATCTCAGAAGCAGCGATTCCTGCAATTACTTCAATAACCTCTGGAGAGATTTCTACGTTGCCTAGTTGCTCTTTGTCTTTCGCCATTTCAATTTGATGATTATCAGTCATGATGAGCCTCCTCAGCCGGTTTGATCGGATACGTTTCAAGGAATTTTGTATTGAAATCTCCCTTGCGGAAAACCTCATGCTCAAATAATCGTTCGTGGAAAGGAATAGTCGTGTGAACCCCTTCAATAACAAATTCCGATAGGGCACGTTGCATTTTTGCTACAGCTTCCGCACGGTCCTTACCATGTACAATCAACTTCGATATCATAGAATCATAAAAAGGACTAATCATATAGCCAGGGAAAGCTGCACTATCTACACGTACTCCTAATCCTCCTGGTGGTAAGTAGAAGTTAATCTTACCAGGAGAAGGCATGAAGTTTTTAAATGGATCCTCTGCATTAATTCTGCACTCAATGGACCACCCGTTAAACGTAATCTCCTCTTGAGAATACGTTAATGTCTCCCCTGATGCAACTAGAAGTTGCTCTTTAATGAGGTCAACTCCAGTCACCATTTCTGTGACAGGATGCTCTACTTGGATACGAGTATTCATTTCCATGAAATAAAATGATTGATCATTATGATCATAAATAAATTCGATCGTTCCGGCTCCACTGTATGATACAGCTTCTGCCGCACGGACTGCCGCATTCCCCATTTGCTCACGCACCTCTGCTGTTAATGCAGGCGATGGAGATTCTTCAACAAGCTTTTGAAGGCGGCGTTGGATCGTGCAGTCGCGCTCTCCTAAATGAATGACATTCCCATGATTATCAGCTAGTACTTGTATTTCAACATGGCGGAAGTCTTCGATGTACTTCTCTAAGTAAACACCAGCGTTACCGAAATTTGCTTTGGCTTCTTTTTGAGTCACAGAAATGCCTTTTTTAAGCGATTCCTCATCACGTGCTACGCGAATTCCTTTACCGCCACCGCCAGCTGTTGCTTTAATAATCACTGGGTAGCCTATCCCTTCAGCAACTTCCACACCGTGCTCAATGGACTGAATGATGCCATCAGATCCTGGAACGACCGGAACACCCGCTTCTTCCATTGTCTTTCTAGCCACGTCTTTTGTACCCATTCGACTAATTGCTTCCGGACTTGGGCCGATAAACGTAATGTTACAAGCTGCGCAAATCTCAGCGAAGTCTGCGTTTTCAGATAAAAATCCGTAGCCTGGATGAATGCCATCGACCTGAGTCAGTGTAGCTACACTCATGATATTCGTAAAGTTTAAATAGCTTTCGCTAGATGAAGTAGGGCCGATACAATATGCTTCGTCTGCTAACCTTACATGTAAGGCATCCGCATCTGCTTCAGAAAAAATAGCAACTGTCTCAATTCCTAACTCTTTGCAAGCACGAATAATTCGAACCGCAATTTCTCCTCTATTTGCAATTAATACTTTTTTTAGCATGTCCTACACCCCTACTCTGGCTTAACGAGGAATAGCTCTTGACCATACTCAACTAATTGGCCATTCTCAACTAAAACCTCTACGATTTCTCCGCTAACTTCTGCTTCAATTTCGTTCATAAGCTTCATTGCCTCAACAATACACACAACTGCATCCTTTTTAACCTTTGATCCAGTCTCTACATAAGGGTCCGCATCTGGTGAAGGCGACTGGTAAAACGTACCTACCATTGGTGACTTGATAGCATGTAGTCCACTTGTATCAGGTTTACTAGTAACCTCTGGCTGAGCCTGCGCTTGTTTAGTTGCTACAGGAGCCTCTACCTGTGTTTGTTCTGCGGGCTTAGCCGTTACTACCTTGGGCTCTGGATGAACGACTTGCGTCACCCCTCCCTTACGCATCGTTATCTTAGCACCGTTTTGTTCGTATTTAAATTCATCAATACTGGAATCATCGATGAGCTTTATTAACTCGCGGATTTCTTGAATTTTTAACACTCGAATCACTCCAATCTAATATGTAGGCATCATCTAGACATCTTTTTATTAGGATCTCTTATGATGTAGTCCTAAAAATATGCTACCTTAAAACTAGCTAATTGAAAACCTTTTTTATTTGAGAAGTCATTTCATTATTTTTGAAAGCGGTAACAAAGTGTGACACAAAAGAAGGCTAGACTTTACTTTAAACCAAAGCTAGCCTTCTTACCTTCTTATTACTCCACTGGTGTTTTATATTCTCTAAAGATCGGATAGTCAGACAAGTTATCAGGGATCTTCCCATCTTCTAAAATAATAATTTTTACTGTATCGCGATTACGTGCCATATGGTATTTCTCGCCATATTCATTATCCTGCGTATATTTTTTTAAACTCGTATAGTCCTCTTCTTGAATTGATACAGGTTCACCATCTGCAGTCTCAGGATCCTGCACAAAACCTACTTCAAATTCAACAATTTGGATTTTATCGTTTTTAATATTACGCGTTTGTTCAAGTACGGCTTTCGCACCTTCTGTTAGTTCTGACCATTCCATGTAAATCTCTCCCTTAACGAATCATAGAGGTCTTTTATGACCATTCATTTCGTCATTATACCATTATAAGCAAACGTTGCACACAGCAACTGATAAAAAACGTGCTAATGAGGTCGAAACCTTTTAGCACGTTTTAATTGCTCTTATTGATGATAGCCTACTCGTATGGAGGATATACCTAAATGGTCAAAGGTTAGCTGGTTAATTTCGGCTACCTGCTCTTTTGATAGCATGTCCGTTTTAACATAGACATTCACCTGAGAGTCGTTCGTCATGACTAGAGCATCTTCATAGCCTTTTGAAATGAGTAGAGTTTCTAACGTAAGTTCCTTTTGACTTAGCTCTTGCAACGCCTCCATTTTATCAAGCGCTTCGACCTGAGCTTCTGAATCTGTTTCTGGTTCACCGATTACGCTAACAAACTCATCGTGTAATCTACCTCGAGTATCTTGACGTTGCAAACGGATAGATTGAAACATATCATTTTCTGTAGGGCTAAAAACCTCTTCTGTTGGTTCTTCCTGAATATTTTCTAATTCCTCTACTTCTTGCAATGCTGACTGTTTAAATGATGCCTGCTCACCAGTTAAGTAATAAACAGATAGTACGACTGCAAGACTTAACATCGTAAACAGCCAAATTGTTTGTCTCTTCATTGCCATGCTTATTCCTCCCTTTTTTTAGGCATTACAGAAATTCTGTGTGTGGATACATCTAGTGCTCGACTAACCGCTTCGATAATCCACGTTCTACTGTTTATATCTTCCACTCCATTAGCGGTAATGAGAACCCCTCTGATCTCTGGATAATGATGCTCGATTAATACAGGGGACTCTCCTTTATCCTCTCGTACAGTAATTAATTGCTCGTCTATTTTTTCGTCTGTAGTAACTCTCATTCCACCCTCTTGCAGTTGCTCTCTAGACTGTGAGGTGCTTTTTTGTTTATTCTTCTCGAATTCGTTTCGACCTGAGCCCTCTAACGTTATAAAAACTGTTACATTACTGATTCCGAGAACTCCTTCAAGCATATCCTGAAGCCTTTCTTCCATCGTCGCTTCTTCCTGTTCGATTTCATGAGCGGTTTGACTCTCGTTGGACCTTTCAGGAGTAAAGCTTAGGATCATGAGGATAATCCCGATGCATAAAAGGCTTATTAATAAGTAAAGTCGCTGTTTTTTACCTAGTTGCTTTAATGGGAGCACTGGCACAGTCATCCCCCCTCCTGCACAATTATTAACTCCCGAGGTAGCTCCCAATCCCTGGCGAGTATGTCTGTTATCTCTTCCTTACTTCTTTCGCTATGGCGATGTACATGCACGGTGACTGACTCGAGTTTTTGAAGCCACTCGTCCCAGGTAGTTGCTTTCGTTATGATCGTGACATCGGTCACATCATTCTTTACCTCTTCGGGTACTTCTTTTAGTAGAGCTTGTTCGACTTCCTCTGATATATATGCAATAGAGGTATCAACTAATTCCTCCTTTTCTATATAAAATGATTCTTCTAAAACGAAACGATCCTGGAAGCCTTCATCTACGAGCATGATAATCGGTTGTATCAGTACGAGGATAACTAAGATGCCGATTACAAACCGAATATAAGGCTGATACGTCGAATTCGGGATAAGAAGCTCCAGCATAATAACTGATACGATTAATGTCACAATCGACATGATCCATGCACTCATAGCACCCTCCTTTAACGCAGCATGACGTTTGCATTACCAGAGATAATAATGATGACAATAGCTAAAAAGAACATAAAGGTTACAACTAATAGGGAGGCAAAAAGGAGTAAAATACTTTTACTAATTTCTGCTAGAACAGTTGCGATTTTATTGCCACCAAGTGGTTCAACTACTGCTGCCATTGCATAATACATGCATGCGATAATGGCAATTTTTATTGCTGGTAACAGTACAACTAATAAAAGTAATAATAGAGCAAAAAGTCCAACTGTATTTTTTACTAGTAAAGAGGCATTCACCATTGTTTCGGCCGCATCTGTAAAGACTCTCCCTACTACTGGAACAGCGTTTGAAGAGACAAACTTTAACGTCCTTATCGCAAGACCGTCGGTTACGGTAGTAGCAGCACCTTGTACAGACATCACACCTATAAACACAGTCATAAAAAGGAGAAGTGCTGTTATTGCTAATGATCGAAGTAAGGATGCGAGCTTTGTAAGTTTAATCGTCTCTGAGATACTGCCGAGAGCGCTTATAATTGTGTGTAGGAGGACGAGCGGAAAGACAATGGTCGTCATATACCAGCTACTAGTTTGGATGAACAATAAAATCGTAGGATGAAAAAAGGCAGCGGATGTAAATCCCCCGACAGACACTAATAGAAATAAAAAGTAGGGTAAAAATGCTACTAAAAAATGTCCCATTACAGCAATTGTTTGCTCAATATATGATGTTACGAGCATAAAGCTATGTAATACCATTGTGAGTAATAGAAGGTTAATAACGGTTGCAGCAATTGCACTCGTTCTGAATGTAGACACTGACTGATGTAGATGAAGCATGATTGTGCCGAGAATGGCTAAAACAAAAATTGTACTCAATGAGAATAGCTGTTGCGTAACTTCGTGCATAAATATAGCTGGTAGCATGTGGAGAAGCTCTTGAAAACTCCAAGAGGAAAGATCATGCCAATCGGGCTTCGTTAACTCTGTAAAGAGCTGCCCATAATCTGTATGTAGATCTGTCCACAGGTCATCTAAAACGTCTGTTCCTTCGTCAGTAGGTAAGGTGTTCATCATAAGGCAAACCCTGTGGGAAGTAGTGTCAAAACCGTTTCAATTAAATAAGAAAGAATTGGCAGTGCTAGCAGGAGGATACTAAGCTTCCCTGTTAACTCAATTTTTTTTGCCATTGCTCCTTGTCCAGCATCTTGAGCGATCTGAGCTGCAAATTCTGCTAAATATGCGATTCCAATGATTTTTAAAATTTGATCTAAATAGACTGCCTGTAAATCGACCTGTTTAGATAGGTTCATCATAAACTCTGCCACAATTCGAACGGGCTCCATTAATTGAAGAAGGACTAAAACGCCAGTTGCAACAGTTAAAAGCACAGCAAAAACAGGCGTTTTCTCTCGAATTAATAGAATGAACATGGTTGATGCCAAACAGATTCCAATTATGGAAAGTGCATTCACCGTTACCCTCCTTACTTGAACAAAAAGACGGATTTAATCGTTTGAAATAACTCCTCAATTGCAGAAGCTACCATGATTAATACAATAACGAATGCCAGTAAAGTTACCCAATTGGCTATATCCTCTTTGCCCATTTGTTTTAAAATGGTGTGAATCATTGCAACAACGATTCCGATTCCAGCAATCTGAAAGATGAGTTGAACATCGTAGTACATGTAAGGCTCCTTTCTATTAAAGAAGAAGTAAAATCACCATCATCCCTCCTAATACGCCAAAACTTCTATAGACTGTTGCATACTTCTCCTTTTCTGTATATGCGTTGGTCAATCGCTCTTTTACGGAATCCTTCATTAGCTCTGCGTGTTTATCGTGATTCACTCGATCGTACTTACCTAAGTAACGACCTATTTGCAGGAGGATATATAAATCCTTTTCTTTTAAATCTGTTTTTTTCCCCCAGGCTATCAACTCTTTCTCCCACAATTCAGCAAATAATTCGTGCTTACATTGTTGAAGATTACGTGATAGTTTGAAGAAAAAGCTTGCGTTTACCTCTTTCGTTTTCTTCGCCAACTCTTCACAAATATGTAAAATTGGCTTTTGATTATACGATATTTCTGCTGTCATATAAGAGAGAATGAATAGCCAATCTTCTAGTAGAATGCATCGCTTGTCCAACCTTTTAGCGAATTCTAGGCCGATCACGCTACACGTAAGCATAATGAGGCTTGCACCAATTAATGTACTCATGACTTTACCTTAATCAATGTGCTTGTTTTGTTTGCGTCTAGTTCAACGATATAAGCAAAAGCTTGGTTGCTAAGTAGCTCACCTATTGATTTTCGCTTTTTCACGTCTTGGACGTCCCTTCCATGAGCACTTGCCCAAACAGTAACACCAGCAAAACAAGCTTCTTGAATAGCTTCTTTATCTTGAGTAGATCCGATCTCATCCACTAAAATGATAGATGGACTAAGTGAACGAATCGCCATCATAATGCCGATTGCTTTTGGGCATCTGTCTAAAACATCTACATGGGGCAATGTGTATACGGACTTCCCTTCAGACATAGCAGCTATTTCTGAACGTTCATCTATAATCGTCAAAGAATGAATATACTGAGATGCACACGCCTGTGCCATCGCTCGTAAAAAAGTCGTTTTACCGGAGCGTGGCGGACCGATTACTAGCGTACTCGGCCATCCTCGTTTTTTTAACATATGGATCACAGCACTTTGATGCAGGTTTGTCTCTTTTGCAATTCGGATATTTATTGAACTAATGGTACGTATCCCTTTATAGACACTGTTATCGATGATGACGCTACCTGCGAGACCGACACGATGGCCTCCTTTTAACGTAATGAAGCCCTGTTTGAGCTCATCTTCTAATCGATAAAACGAATGATTACTTATTTGAGATAAACAAAGCTCAATGTCTTTTTCTGACACGATAAAGGGTAGGGAGTGGTTTAGCGGAACTAATATTGGAGGGTAACCAACTCTCAATCTGATCTCTTCGATTTGAAGTAGCTCGTCCTGATCAAGGGTTTGAATATATGCCTGAAGGTTATGTGGTAGGACATCTAATACTTCCTCCATGATACTTTCCACCTCCTCTTACCTTCACTCTATGCGCGATGAGAAAAAGCATGTCTTTAAATAATAGGATGGTAATAGAACTCACTTACGGAGACTGATTAACGGGCACTTTTAATCACACTAGCATGAATGCTCTTAAAAACACGTAAAAGCCCGTTTACCAAGATTGGTTAACGGGCTTTTACACATAGTTGGTTACCTGACTTTATGGATAGCTATTTTCTTTTATGTGCTAAAGTTGAATGCTGTTTAAAAGCATAAAAAAGGCTAAGGCATGCTGAAAATAGCTGCCTTAGCCTTTTATTTTAAAAAGTGAATGATCACCTACGCGCGAGAGACATATTTTCCTTCGCGAGTGTCAATAATAAGAACGTCTCCTTGGTTAACGAAGAAAGGAACTTGAACCGTTAGACCAGTCTCAAGAGTCGCAGGCTTCGTACCACCAGATGCTGTATCTCCTTTAATTCCTGGCTCTGTTTCTGTTACTTCAAGCTGAACCGTGTTAGGAGGCTCTACCCCAAGGATCTCTGTACCATACTGAAGTACACTTACTTCCATGTTCTCTTTCAGGAAGCGAAGCTGAGATTTGATTTGCTCTGTGCTTAATTCGATCTGCTCATAGCTAGACGTATTCATAAACGCATGCTGATCACCGTTAGAATATAGATACTGCATTTTACTATTTTCAATGTGTGCTTTTCCTACTTTTTCACCTGCGCGGAAAGTTTTTTCTTGAATACCACCGCTTCGAAGGCTTCTAAGCTTCGTACGCACAAAGGCTGCACCTTTACCTGGTTTTACGTGTTGGAATTCTAATACGGACCAAATATCATTATCTACTTCAATTGTTAATCCTGTCTTTAAATCGTTTACTGAAATCATGTTGATTTCCTCCTATTTATTAATTATTCACCAAGAATAAGTAGTTCTTTTGTTGAGTTTGAAAGAATGCGATTACCATCCTTCGTAATTAAAATATCATCTTCAATACGAGTACCACCAAGTCCAGATACATAGATACCAGGCTCAACAGTTACGATCATACCTTCTTTTAGTACGTTATTGGATTTAAATGATAATCCAGGAGCTTCATGTACTTCCATACCAAGTCCATGACCTGTTGAATGACCAAACTGCTCCCCATATCCTTGCTCCTTAATATAATCTCTCGTAAGGGCATCTGCCTCTACTCCAGTTAAACCAGGCTTAATACCGTTTACTCCTCTAAGCTGCGCTTCAAGAACAATATTGTAAATGTTACGAAGCTCGTCAGACGGTTCTCCAATTGCGACTGTTCGTGTAATATCTGAGCAATAACCTTTGTAGTAGGCACCAAAGTCTAACGTGACAAGCTCACCACGCTCCATCACTTTATCGCTTGCAACTCCGTGAGGTAAAGCAGATCGGTATCCAGAAGCGACGATAATATCAAAGGATGATGAGACAGCTCCTTGCTTTCTCATAAAGAATTCAAGCTCATTAGAAATATCAATTTCTTTTACGCCAGCTTTGATGTAAGACTGAATGTGTGAGAATGCCTTATCCGCAATGTCTACTGCTTCTTGGATAATGGAGATCTCCTCGTCTGTCTTAATTTGACGCAAATTCTCTATTAGTCCGCTTACTGGAACGAGTTCTGCCTCTACTGTTTTCTTAAAAATGCTAAAATGAGAGTAACTAACGACGTCTTGTTCGAAGCCTAATTTTGAGATACCTAACTCTTTTGCTTGCTTGGCTACTTCTTCAAAAATAGAAGCTGTATGTTTAACGATCGTAAACCCTTGTGCCTGCTCGTTTGCTTGGTCTGTATATCTAAAATCAGTGATGAGTCTCGCTTCGTTTTTAGATAGTAGCGCAATACCAGCAGATCCTGTGAATCCAGTTATGTACTGTCTGTTAACAGGGCTTGTGATAATCATTCCATCAATAGAATGTTCATCAAACTGACTTCTTAATTTATCGAGCTTTGTCATGCCTCATTCCCCCTAATTAAATAGTCAATCGCCATGATGTATCCATCAAACCCAAATCCACTTATTTGACCAATACAGACTGGGGCTGTTACGGATGTATGACGAAATTCTTCTCGCTTATGGATATTTGAGATATGTACTTCTATGGCGGGTATGTCTACGCTTGCAATAGCGTCTCTAATAGCATAGCTATAGTGAGTAAACGCTCCCGGGTTAATGATAATCGCGTCCGCCGACGCTTCATGGATCCAATTTATCAGTTCCCCTTCTACATTTGACTGCCTACAGACAATCGCCGCCTTATGTTGCTTTGCGTGTTCGGTCACTCGTGATTCAAGGTCCTCTAATGTATCGGTACCATAGACATTAGGCTCTCGTTTGCCTAAGCGGTTTAAGTTAGGTCCATTTAATAGTAGAATATTCATAAAACCCTCCGAATCAATAAACAACGTCTAATCAACTGTCACAACGAACATTTTACCATAGCTCCTCTTTCTTGGATAGCTCTTCGGATTTCAATCTCTCATGATAGTCAAAAGATACCGAGTATCCGACGAATAATCCGAATACAATATAAAGACATAACGTTGTCACAATCGAATGAAAGCTCATAGATAAAATACCTTTTATTGCTGGGAAAAGAGGACTAATAAACTGAAAGATGATAACCCACAGTATAACTCCGTAGAAGACTCCTGCGGTTGGGCCTTTAAATCGAATAAATAATACCCTGTATAGAAATGCGGCGCCTATACCTAATATTCCGTTTAAGAATACGCTAATCCACTCACCTAATGCAGTTGGTTCAAATTCTTCTGACATCCACATAGAAATAGTTAACCCTGGTCCTACTTCTGTAAAATGAAAATAGTATGCTGCATATCCAAGTAAACTAAAAAACAGCCCACCAAATAGACCGATCAATGTTACATTCATAGGGAAAGAAATTATTTGCTTTTCCACCTTTATCACCTCTGACTATACTATCTGCAAGAGTGGAAATTACTATACGTAGATTGCATAATTACGTGTAAAAGATAATCTTTTAGGGAATAGTAAGTTTAGAAGTAGGCAGAAGAAGGTATTGGGCTAATTCTTATCGAATTATGTATATAGAGATCGTCAATCCTTCACGTTTTACAATACGAGTGATCATCATGGAGGTGTATGGTATGAAAAAGAAATCATGGGGGCCTGTCGTAGTAGTTATTTTGGGTTTTGCACTATTGGGAATTGCGAATAACCCTTGGAGCTTCATTACATCTATTTTTCTTGCAATAGGATTTATTGCAATCCTTTATTTTGTTTTTACGAAATTCCTTCAGCCACGAATGATGGGTGGTCGTGATCAAGCTCCTTACCGAGCAGCTGTAGCAGCTCAAAAACAACCGCCTACAAAGAAGAAACCAACATCCTTAAAAGCAAAACAAAAGGAACGAAAAAAGAACTCTCAGTCTAAGCCTATCATGCGTCGTCAATCGGACGTTAAGCTGACTGTCATTGAGGGAAAAAAGAACAAGAAAAAGAGCCGAGCATTATTTTAAACGCTTGGCTTTTTTCTTTTATATAAAGGAGGGAGATGCATGTTAGGGACGGTTTATACGACCCACGTTTGGTCTGAAGCATTGTTTATCATCTGGCTTTTAGTAGCTGGATATATATATATTGCAAAATATAAACGTGCAGGCTTTGAAGTACTTTATTTAACCATTCTTTCTCTTTCAATTGGTTACGCTATTTTACTTTATTTCCCGGCTTTCGCAACTGCCACTGAGAGTGTTCCATTTACACACCCTCATATCCAAGCAACCATGACACTACTTGCATTTCTATTTCCTTTAATCGAAAAACGCTCGACTGGCTTCATTTTATTATTCATTGCATTAGCTATTAGCCTCTTATATTTATTTGTCTTTCAAGCATCCGTATTCTCCATTGCATTTGGGATCTTAATCGGCGGTTTTATAAGCTTTGTTTTTTATCGTAATCTAGATTGGTTAGGCTCCATGCCAGAACCCCTGGTTTTAGTCTTTGCGATCATACTCCCCGTATTTTTAATGCTTTTACTTGCAGGCATGCCATACTTAATTCTCTTGCCTGGTATTTTACTTGGTGCTGGAATCGGATATACGATAGAAAGATATAAGCTTCGCCTTGAATTAACCTTCGATGCTAAGAGTGCCGTTATTGGTTTTTCACTAATTGCAGTTCTAGTGGTTCCACTTCTTTATTTTCTTCGTCCTGCCATTGCACATATTCCTTTTATGGAATTAAGTATAGGAATTGTTATTGGCTTTTGGATGATGTTTATTGTTCCATTTGTACTCCTGCTACTAAACCTTGCTACTAAGCAAGGAAACGAACATACAATCAGTTAATGGTTATAACCAGTTTTTATCCACCAAAAACTCTTTAGCTGCCTTTTCTCCCTCTAAGAATAACGAGAGTCTCTCTTTTTCTGTGAGCGAAAAGGCAGTAGCTTTTACATCTGCTACTGGAATGAATATTACATTCTTAGCAAAAGCTTCGTCTACATATCGCTGATCATGCGCTCTTCTCATCGTTTCGATTATTGCTTGAAGTAGCTGTAAGCCATTATCAATAACGGCAGGTTCCATTGTTTTATTCGATACGAGTTGCATCCCAATTACAGGTCTTTTTCGTTCCTCCCATAGTCTATTCTCAAAAAGCCACATCGGAAAGTTACTTAACACTCCTCCATCTACAATCCACGAGTTCCCCTTTTTCCCTCTAAGTAGAACAGGCTCAAAAAAGAAAGGAAGACTACAGCTCATCCTAATGGCTCTTGCAATTGGAAAAGAGTCCGGGTCGATTCCATAGTCAGCTAAATCATCTGGGAATACGATAAATCGTCCATTCGTTAAATCAGATCCGACAATTTTCAGTGAATCTTTTTCTACATCTCCAAATGTCCGAATCCCCTTCTTTTTTAATTTATCTGCAATCCACTTTTCTAATGCATTTCCTTTATAAAGACCCATGTATTTATATACTTGCATCCATTTTAACCATGGTGTTTTTACTGCCTGCGGTCTTGCATCTAATAACTCTTCTCCCTTTAATTCATAAATGATGGCATTTAATTCGTGAGGCTTATACCCTGCAATGATAAGTGCAGCGGTAAGTGCTCCAGCACTTGTACCTGCAGCGCGCTTGACGTAAATCTGACGCTTCACCATTTCTTCCAATGCCCCAGCAAACGCAATTGCTCTGACTCCTCCACCTGCAAATACTGCATCTACCAACACTTTTTGCACCCCCTCACAAAACAAAAAGCTTTGCACCCATATATATGAGTACAAAGCTTATCCTAGTCTTTATTTTCATTATCTTTTTGTACATTTCTTAATTGATCTAGCCTCGAGGTATCCTCTTCAAAGTATTGAACTAAGTCCCCAATTCGATCAATCGCTTCCCAGCTAAGATGATGTTCGATTCCTTCAACATCAACATAAATCCTTGCATCATCAACTCCTATAATCCTCATGAATTCCTCAAGAAGTTCATGACGATATACGAGGCGCTTTCCTATTTTTTTACCTTTAGATGTAAGCATGAGTCCACGATACTTTTCGTATACAAGGTATTCGTTAGCATCAAGCTTTTGGACCATTTTAGTCACTGAGGAAGGATGGACCTCGAGCGCATCTGCTATGTCCGAAACTCTTGCGTACCCCTTTTCATCAATTAGTAAGTATATTCGTTCTAGATAATCTTCCATGCTAGGTGTAGGCATTCATCTTCCTCCAAGTTATAGCTTGTACCATTAGTATACTATACTTGCCTTTTGGAATACAGGACGAGGTTGGTAAAGATTTGCCTCGAGAAGCGCAGTCAAACGCCTTTGCCTATTAGCATATCACTTAGCTAATGTCGTGTAATCAAGCGTTAATAATTCATTAAAGTCATCAATAGAAGCATCAAATTCTGCTACGTTACCAAAACCATACTTTGCATAAACGAAAGGAACGTTAGCGTCCTTAGATGCATTTGCGTCTCCAACTGTATCTCCTACATAAATTGGACTAACTAGTTGATTTCGCTCTACGATAAGTTTTATATTATCCCCTTTAGGAAGACCGGTCCTTCCAGGGTTTTCGTAATCTTGGAAGAGATGACCAAGCCTATGATAATCAAAAAATGCTTCAATGTAGCCATCCTGACAGTTACTCACGATAAATAGCTTGTAAGAGGACGATAATTCATCTAGGATTTTCTCCACGTTAGGATAGAGGGCTCCTCCACGTTGTCTTATATACCCATTCTCCGCTTTTCCACATTTCTCGAGTAAGGAAATCTGCGCTTGCTCCTCTAATTCTGGGAACAGCTTCTTACCGATATCTGTCATTGTCAGACCCATGGTGTCCTCAAAATCATGACGAGTTACTTGCTTCTCTGTATGGTCGCTCTGCTTTAGTGTCTCATTCCAAGCAAGTATAACTGTGTCAATAGAGTCCCAGATTGTACCATCTAAATCAAAAATAATACTGTCTGCCATTATTAGTTCCTCCTTGTGCATCTGATTGTCATTTACTACTAGTGTTGGTATACGAATCTATCTCGTTTCTACTCCATTCTACCAAGGAATGATCATCGTTACATACAAAGAGGGTGAAGCCGAATATCAGCCTCACCCTCTAACAGCTTCTATTAACCTAAACGTTCACTCGATAAATCTATTTGTTAAAGGCCACACTTTAACTGGGCACTGCAGTTTGTACACGTATTACAGCCACCAATTTCTTCTACTGTCCCTTGTCTACACACTGGACAAGTATCGCCTACCTCACTACCATACGTAACGGAAGTAGATCTTACATCTTTAATGGTTTCGATCAACACTACCTGTTTTTTCTTTTCATCGACTGCTTCGCCACCAGTTAAATCGACCGCGTAGCTATCGTTTTCTTCTGCTTTTAGCGTTAATACTTGAGAGTCACGGCTACCATCTACGTAAACCGTACCACCTTTAGCTCCTCCACGATACAAACGCTCGTATACGCTCTTTACTTGATCGACCGTATATCCTTTAGGTGCGTTAACAGTTTTACTTAATGAGCTATCCACCCATTTTTGAATCACACATTGCACGTCCGCATGCGCTTCTGGAGATAGATCCATACTAGACACAAACCATTCAGGTAAATTATTTGGATCTGTCTCAGGATGATTATCTAAGTAGCGTTGTAGAATTTCAGCTTTCACCTCAATAAATTTACCTAAACGACCGCTTCTAAAGTAAGAGAAGGAGAAGTAAGGCTCGAGTCCAGTTGAAACTCCTACCATCGTTCCTGTAGACCCTGTTGGTGCAACAGTTAATAAATGAGAGTTGCGGATACCCTGCTCAAGAATTCCTTGTTTGATATCCTCAGGCATCTTTTTCATATAACCAGTTTGCGTAAATTTCTCACGAAGGTGAGCTGTTTCTTCCTCGTTGCCACCGACTAAATAAGGGAATGAGCCTTTTTCTTTAGCAAGCTCAACACTTGTGCGGTAAGCAGTAGTTGCAATTGTTTCGAAGACTTTGTCTACTAGCTCGTTCCCTTCATCTGATCCATATACAGTCTCCGTGTGGATGAGTAAATCGTGAAGTCCCATAACACCTAATCCGACACGTCGCTCTCCTTTAGCCTGCTTCGTATTATCCTCGAGGAAGTAAGGAGTAGCATCAATAACGTTATCTTGCATTCTTACTCCAGTTGCTACCGTTTGCTTAAGCTTCTCAAAATCTACCTGCTTCGTTGTTAAATCAGCCATTTCAGAAAGGTTCACCGCAGCTAAGTTACAAACAGAGTAAGGAGCTAATGGTTGCTCTCCACAAGGATTTGTCGCGACAACCTTTTGACCATATGCTTGCGCGTTCGTCATCTCATTTGCATTATCAATAAAGAAGATTCCAGGCTCTGCAGAATACGTCGCACAAACATTTATTAAATTCCAAAGCTCTTTTGCTTTAATAGATCGATATGTGCGAACTCCAAACCCAAGTGCTTCCCACTCGCGAACGTCACCGTATTCCTGCCACTCTCTATTATAGGCTTTCATTTCTTCTGCTGTGTAGTTCTCTACATCAGGGAAGCGAAGTGCATAATCTTCGTCCTTTTCAACAGCTTCCATGAATTCCTTTGTAATACAAACAGAAATATTTGCTCCTGTTAGGAACTCCGCATTGTTAACGGAGTACGTTCCCCCTGTGCGGAGCTTTTCTTCTGCATCTCGAATAACTTTTGGATCAAATCCACCCTGTCCTTCAATATGCTTGTAGTTTACGATGCTTTGATACATTGCTTCTTCAATCTCCGTGAATGGAGTAAATTTCAGCTTGTCCGAGATTAATTCACGAATTTGTCCATCCTCCGTGTTTTCTAGTAGGTAACGTAAGATACGAGGATTTTGCATTTTAGATATAATAAATTCTAAGATATCAGGATGCCAGTCTGCGAGCATAATCATCTGGGCACCACGTCTTGAGCCGCCTTGTTCAACTAAGTGAGTAAGCTTTGCAATATCGTCAAGCCAAGATACCGACCCAGATGATTTGCCGTTTACCCCTCTCGCAAGTGTATTACGAGGTCTTAGTGTAGAGCCATTTGTACCAACTCCGCCACCACGACTCATTATTTCCATTACTTGCTTACGGTGATCAGAAATACCTTCTCTAGAGTCTTCAATAAAAGGCATGACGTAACAATTGAAATACGTAACGTCTGTTCCTGCTCCTGCTCCGTAAAGAACTCGTCCTGCGGGGACAAAATTCATATGCACTAGCTCGTGATAAAACTTTTCAAACCACTCTTGTCTTGTATCTTCTTCCTGCTCCACGGATGCAAGTCCAAGGGCGTTACGCTTGGCGATTTGCTCGTAGTATACTTCAAGCGGCTTGTCGATTGTTGCAAGCGGTCGCTCTACGATACCAGTTCGCTTCTCTTCTGGATCATCTAATACGGCTTGGAATTCTTCATCGACAGCAATTTTAGCTTTACTTTCCGTCCAATCAACCTCGACTACAAATCCATATCCACGAGCTGGGAACTTAGGGTCTGATTTAACGGTTAATACGACAAAATCGCCCTCTTTTAGTGTCTTTTTTTCTGTGTCCTTAAACGTGTAGCGATCTAACATAACTAAACGTGATACCCCGCTTTGTTTACGGTGCATATCGGGTGTAATAGGGAACACCTGCGGAAATTGCTCAATATCTTTATTTAGTTGCTCTACGTTAATGCGTTTTTCTGACATAAAAGTTGTCATGTTTCTTCGCTCCCTTTCCATTCACTTACTACTATCGACCATGAAAAAAGCTACATATTGTGTTGTAGATATACTTTATCACAATATGTAGCGTCTGTATTTAATTTTATACCACTTCTTATAGCTTTGTAAACACTAATGAAGGGGAATTATTATTTTCATTTTCTTTCATAGGAATAGACAAATTATTCCTCTTGTCGCTGTAAGTACGAGTCTTATCTTAGCACAATTTGAAGAATACAAGAAAGTAAAAAACACTCAAAATGAGGGTGAAATAACTTATTAGCTCATGATAGATTAATTTCTCTCATTATTTTAGCCATTACTACGTTATTTACTCTCAGCCATTTTAATATTTGTAGGTCCATGCATCAGAGCGATATTTTTTCTCTGCTAAATGATGCACCTCATCTTCTTGCTCTCGTGTTAACGCGTAGTCTACTAACGAAATATTTAGTGCTCTCTCAAACCCATCGCGAAAAGCCTGCTTCATCACTGAGATTGACGGTGTTACTTCGAGCAAATCACATATTGGCGTTGCCTTCTTTTTAAATCCCTCCTGCATGCGTTGCCTTAGTCGCTCATTTTTAAATTTAAACATATCAAACAGCTTTTCTTCATTGATAGAACGAATGATCGACCCGTGTTGTAGTACAACTCCGTTTTGCCTAGTTTGAGCACTACCAGCAATTTTACGACCGGCTACCACCATTTCGTACCAGGAAGGTGCATCAAAGCAAACTGCTGACCTCGGATTCTTTAATGCGTCTCGCTCTTCTTGTGTCCGTGGGATCGAAAATTCAGCATCTAGTCCTAAATCACGGAACCCTACTAAAAGTCCTTCTGAAAGAACACGATAGGCCTCTGTCACGTGAAGCGGGATCCCTTCGTGGTCTTCTGAAACGATAATGCTATATGTAAGTTCATCTTCATGTAATACAGCTCTTCCACCAGTTGGTCGTCTAATGAAGCCAACCTCATGCCGTTTCACAGCCTCTAAATCAATATCTCGTTCTACTCGTTGGAAATAGCCGAGCGATAAGGTTGCCGGGTCCCATTCATAAAAACGGATTGCCGGTGGAATCTTGCCTTCACGATGCCAGTCCATTAGTTTTTCATCCAGAGCCATATTGTAACTAGGCTCTTGCTTTTCTGAATCTATAAATATCCATTTATCCAATTACATCCAACTCCTTTGCCCCCTCATTTTACATCATCGAGAATTTATACGCAAAACAAGTCTCTACCCATTGCATGATGGCTGATTTATGTATATCATTTGAAGTGGATATGTAATTATAAAGGAGTGGCAGTATGCTTTGGGTTTATATTGGAATCACCTTATTGTTAGTGGCATTTATTTTATTTAGACTTAAAAAGCCTAGCTTTTTAACCACCATTGAGCAAGAAGAGTTTACGAAGAACTATCGTAAAGCGCAGTTAATTGATGTTCGTGAAGAGCGAGAGTTCCAAACTGGACATATTTTAGGCGCAAGAAACATCCCTCTTTCCCAGCTTCGTATGCGTAACACAGAAATCAGACCGGATAAACCAGTATACCTGTACTGCCAAAACGGCTCTCGTAGTGTACAAGCATCTAAAATTATTAACAAAAAACGTGGCGCTGAAGACATTTATATGTTAAAAGGCGGCTTCCGCAAATGGTCAGGTAAGATCAAAAAGTAAACACGTACGTTGGATAGAACTAATGTAAAAGGGCTGGGACAAAAGCAATCATTTTGTTCCAGCTTTTTTGCGTTGAGTGACGTGCGGTTAATTGGGGAGGGGGGTTGATTATCCGAAAACTTGCTTCGATTATCCACTTTTGCCTTTGCATTATCCGAAAACGCGCTCCGATTATCCGCTTTTGCCTTTGCATTATCCGAAAATACGCTCTGATTATCCGCTTTTGGCCTTCCATTATCCGAAAACATGCTCCGATTATCCACTTTTGCCCTTCCATTATCCGAAAATCCACTTTTCTCCTTATACTAGACACCACATACAAGCATCAACAAATAAGCCGAGACAACCTTCAATCGCGTTTGTCTCGGCCATATTATTACTGTTCTACTAATTCTTTTTCTTTTTCATAACGCAGAATTGGCTTTCTTGCAGCTGTCGTTTCGTCTAAACGTCCAATGACAGTCGTATGAGGTGCTTCTTGCACAACCTCAGGAGTTTCCTCTGCTTCTTTGGCGATTTGAATCATGGCATCACAGAATTCATCAAGAGTCTCTTTAGACTCTGTCTCCGTCGGTTCAATCATTAGACATTCCTCTACGTTAATAGGGAAGTAGATCGTCGGTGGATGATACCCAAAATCGAGTAAACGCTTTGCCATATCTAACGTTCTCACACCAAGCTTTTTCTGACGCTTCCCTGACAAAACAAACTCGTGCTTACAGTGTTGCGTATAAGGAGCATCAAAGTAAGGCTCTAAGCGTCTAAACATATAGTTAGCATTTAAAACAGCATAGCGAGAGACAAGTCTTAGACCCTCTGCTCCCATCGTGCGAATGTACGTATATGCGCGTACGTTGATACCAAAGTTACCATAAAAAGGCTTCACTCGTCCGATTGTCTCATCACGCTCATAATCAAGGAAGTACGTGCCGTCCTTCACATCAACAACAGGTGCAGGTAGATAAGGAATTAAATCCTTTTTAACACCTACAGGTCCAGATCCTGGCCCTCCGCCCCCGTGAGGAGTCGTAAATGTTTTGTGTAAGTTTAAATGAACGACGTCAAAGCCCATGTCTCCAGGACGACTAATTCCTAAAATGGCGTTTGAATTGGCACCATCATAATAAAGCTTCCCGCCAGCTTCGTGAATAATCGCTGCCATTTCTTCAATTTGACGCTCGAATAAACCTAATGTATTAGGATTCGTTAACATAAGTGCTGCAGTATCATCTCCTGCAAGCTCGCGCAAGTGATCAAGATCTACTAGGCCTTCTTCTGTCGACCTAACTGTCACAGCGTCAAATCCAGCTACAACAGCTGAAGCAGGGTTCGTACCGTGCGCAGAGTCAGGTACGATTACCTTTGTGCGCTTTGAATCATTATTCGCTTCATGATACGCTCTGATCAGCATAAGCCCTGTCCACTCTCCATGAGCACCTGCAGCTGGTTGAAGCGTCACTTGATCCATTCCAGTGATTTCCGCTAATGACTCCTGCAGGTAATACATAAGCTCTAAAGCTCCTTGAAGCTGTGACTCATCTTGATAAGGGTGAATATGAGCAAACCCTGGCAAACGAGCCATGTCTTCATTAATTTTTGGATTGTACTTCATCGTACACGAGCCTAGTGGATAAAAACCAGAATCAACACCGTGGTTACGCTTAGATAGTGCCGTATAGTGTCTTACTAGCTGTAACTCGGATACTTCAGGTAGCTCCGCATCATCTGTACGTATCATCTCTTGTGGTAAAAGTTCTGATAACGAGACTTCTTCCGTGTCCATTTCAGGTAAACTATGACCGATACGTCCTTCCTTACTCAACTCAAAAATAAGTGCTTGGTTTTTCATGCCACAACCTCCCCAAGTGATGCCACTAGCTGATCAATTTCCTTTTTCGTTCGAAGCTCTGTCACGGCTAAAAGCATGTGACCTTCCTTCTCTGGATAAAAACGAGCTAGATCGAATCCTCCGATAATCCCTTTTTCAAACAGCTCTTGATTCACTTCTTTCACAGAACGCTTCACGTCAATGACAAACTCGTTAAAGAATGCCCCCGTTGTCACAACAGGTATACCTGCCGCTTCAAGCGCACGCTTGGCATAATTCGCCTTCTGAATGTTTTGCATCGCCATTTCTTTTAAGCCTTGTTTCCCAATTGCACTCATAGCGATAGAAGCACCAAGAGCGTTAAGCGCCTGATTTGAACAAATATTACTAGTCGCTTTTTCGCGTCTAATGTGTTGCTCGCGTGCCTGCAGAGTTAACACAAAACCTCTTTGTCCCTGGTCATCTGTCGTTTGGCCAACTAGTCGACCTGGTACTTTCCGCATTAGTTTTTTGGTGACAGCAAAATAGCCGCAGTGCGGTCCACCTAACTGCATCGGAATTCCGAACGGCTGAGCATCCCCAACAACTACATCTGCACCAAATGCTCCTGGCGGCTTTAAAACACCAAGACTTAGAGGATTGGAGGAAACAACGAGGAGGCTCTTCTTTTCAGAATGAGCAATTTTCTCAATCGCTGCTAAATCTTCAACTTCTCCTAAGAAGTTTGGATATTGAACGACTACACAAGCAGTGTCATCGTTATATTTTGCCTTTAAGTCCTCAAGGGAAGTTTGTCCGTCCTTTTCGTCAATCTCAATAACCGTTAAGCTCTGGCCAGAAGCATTCGTTTTAAGCACCTGACGCGCTTCGGGATGAACAGTTTTTGAGACAAGGATCGTCTTCTTTTTCGTTTCAGCAGCACTCATCATTGCTGCCTCTGATAAAGCTGTCGGACCATCATACATAGAGGAGTTCGCTAAATCCATTTGCGTCAATTCAGCAATCATCGTCTGAAATTCAAAAATCCCCTGTAGCTCTCCTTGTGAAATCTCCGGTTGGTAAGGAGTATAAGCTGTAAAAAACTCTGAGCGCAGTAGCATATGATTGACAACAGAAGGAATATAATGCTCATAGACACCAGCCCCTAAAAACGAGGGGAACTCTTTGACATGCGTATTTGCTTGAGCTAGACGGCTCATCTCTTTAACAAGTGCGGTTTCGTCCAAAGCTTCCTGTAGCTTTAAATCACCCTTAAATTTGATGCTGTCTGGAATATCCTCAAATAATTCATCCAAATTTGATACTCCGATAGTTTGCAGCATCTCTTTCTCATCTTGCTCAGTTAGTGGTAAATATCGATAGCGATTCATGATGATCCTCCTCTTTAGTTCTTCTCACGCTTATAAAATGGTGTAGCGACAACTTTTGCCTTCAAACGCTTTTTACGAACCTGCACGTCTACTTCCGTTCCAAGCTCTGTGAACACCGTCTCAATTAATGCAAGCCCAATATTCTTTTGCAAAGTAGGAGACTGCGTGCCTGACGTGACAAAGCCAATTTGTCTATCATTGTGATAAACCTCGTAGTCGGTTCTTGGAATTCCTTTGTCAATCATCTCGATTCCGACAAGCTTTCTTTGAAGCCCCTCTTCCTTTTGTTGCTTTAATGCCTTCTGCCCAATAGCAGCAGGCTCTTTTTCTGTTTTTACAACAAATCCAATCCCAGCCTCAAGTGGCGAAATTTCTTTAGAGAGCTCTTGACCATATAAGGCAAGCTTTGCCTCAAATCGGAGCGTGTCACGTGCTCCTAAACCACAAGGAACAAGTCCCTCCGCTTCACCTTCTTTTAGAAGCGCTTGCCAAAGCTCTGTCGCATCCTGAGGGTGACAATAGATTTCAAAACCATCTTCACCTGTATATCCTGTTCTAGAGATAAGTACTTTTTTACCAGCAAGGGTCACGTGATCTTTAAATCGGAAAAAGGAAATATCTGATAACTCCTCATCCGTCAAACGATTTGCAACCTTTTCCGCCATGGGCCCTTGTAGCGCTAACTGCGCATAGTTATCGGATACATCTGTTACTTCTACGTCCTCCGTTGCATGGTCTATTAGCCACTGCGCATCCTTCTCTTGATTAGAGGCATTCACCACTAATAAAAAGTCCGTTTCCGAGCGACGATAGATCACAAGATCATCCACTGTTCCACCATCTTCATAGCACATAGCTGTATATTGGCACTGATTATCCTTCATTTTACTAACATCATTTGTCATCATTTTTTGCAAGTACGTAATCGCCCCAGACCCTTTCACCTCAACCTCTCCCATATGAGAAACATCGAATAGGCCTGCCTTTGTTCGAACTGCTTCATGTTCCTCTTTAATAGAAGAAAATTGAACCGGTAAATCCCAACCACCAAAATCGATTGTTTTTGCACCAACACGTTTATACTCATCATAAAGTGGCGTTCGCTTTAACGTCATTCTTGCACCTCCATAAAATAAAAACCAATTTCACGTGATAAAAGCATCTTTTGCACAAAAAAAGACAGAGACACCCCTAAAAAGTAGTGTGTCTCTGTCTTTGTACCTGAGAGTTTCCCTCATAAAGGTTTCCCCATCGGTGCTCTGCTAAGTATCCAGATGCTCTCCAGAGTTGCGTCCAATAGAAGTCTCTTTTGCCTGAGAGATTCACGTCTCCGTTTGCTCCTTCGGCGTCGACTACGATGAGTCGCCCTCTCCCCCTATTGTCATTCGCAAATATTTACATAAATTTCTTTCGTTTGGTTCATACTATATACATCGTATCACTGAACGTAATTTCAAGGCAAGATACATTCTGTTTTTTTTGCATTTTCTGATTAGTGGAGGCGTTATCATGATTGATGTACTACTTAAAGATTCTTTGTCAGAAAAACTGACAGACCAGCATCCTATAACGACGTGGGATCAATTTACGTTAGCTTACGATATCAACGAGGCGCTACATAACCTCCCATTTGATGGAATCGTCTCTTTATCACACTTGCCAAATGTCACCTTACATGATTATCAACTTGACGCCTGTAAGCGTGTCCTTTTTGAATTAAACGGAAGCGCTTTGTTAGCGGATGAGGTTGGGCTTGGTAAAACGATTGAAGCAGGATTAATTTTAAAAGAGTATATGCACCGAAATATTGTGAAAAAGGTTCTGATACTTTGCCCTGCCTCATTAGTTTCTCAATGGGGAGAAGAGCTTCGCACAAAGTTTTTATTGCCGGCTTATGAGAAGAGAAAAGGCGTAGATTGGGAGACGTACGATATTATTATTTCCTCTATGGAGCTTGCAAAGCGTGAGCCTAATAGAGAGGCTATCTTAGCCATTAATTATGACATGATCATTATCGATGAGGCTCATAAGCTTAAAAATCATCAGTCTAGAAATCATCAATTTGTTCAGCAACTAAAAAAGAAATTTTGTTTATTGTTAACTGCAACACCTATGCAAAATAAAGTAAAAGAATTAATCCACTTAGTATCTATCTTACGTCCAGGTCTTCTCTCTGCTTCTCACGAAAAATCGTTAACAGATGACCAGATGAAAGCATTAGTTAAAAGCGTGATGATACGAACGAGGCGCAAGGATACCTCTATAGAGTGGCCGAAACGAATTGTCTCGACAACGTTAATTGACTTTTCGCCCGAAGAGACACAGGTCTATGAAAAGCTTGATGACTTACAAGCTGTTAACTCACTCCTCTCTTTAACTCTGAGACGGGAGTGGTGCTCAAGTAAATTTGCCGCATTAACAACCATGGTCAAAGCGCTAAAAGAAGAAAAGCTAGAAGATACAGGAGACCTTCAGGAGCTGTTAGCAGCTATGCAGCAGGTAGACCATCACGCGAAGGCTAAGGAAGTGTTAAATCAGATAAAAAGCTGGGGGTCTGATAAAGTACTTATTTTTACGGAGTATCGTGCAACCCAGCTTTATTTACAGGCATTTTTAACCCAAGCCGGGTATATATGCGTGCCTTTTAGAGGGGGTTTTAAACGAGGAAAGAAAGAGTGGATGAAACAGGTTTTTAAAGATCGTGCACAAATCATGATTGCTACAGAAGCAGGGAACGAAGGAGTAAACCTTCAGTTTTGCAACCGACTCATAAACTATGACCTTCCTTGGAATCCAATGCGGATCGAACAAAGAATTGGAAGACTCCATAGGCATGGTCAATCTAAAGATGTGACGGTCGTCCATGTCGCAGTTAAAGAAACGATCGAGGATCACCTATTATCATTACTGTATAAAAAAATTGGCTTATTTGAGGGCGTCGTAGGTGAAGTCGACACT
The DNA here is from genome assembly GCF_006965545.2 of Paenalkalicoccus suaedae. Taxonomy (NCBI): domain Bacteria; kingdom Bacillati; phylum Bacillota; class Bacilli; order Caryophanales; family Bacillaceae; genus Paenalkalicoccus; species Paenalkalicoccus suaedae. The sequence continues at coordinate 1,496,254 of NZ_CP041372.2, read as the reverse complement.
ATTTTAGAGGACGTAGCGCGCACGGACATAGAGTCCTATATGACGCAAACATTCACTAAGAAGCGTTCAACTAGCGAAATAAAGCTCAGACTCGAGCATCTATCTCATTTGCTAGAGGAGGAAAGACATGACGCAAACTAACCTGCTAGATTTTATCCATCGCTATTTTCATGCGTACGATTGTTTGTGCGAGCGAGATGCACAAGGTATTAAGGTTCAGTTATCAGAAGCAGAGGACAAAAAGCTTATGAATCGACCTTTCTATTGGCATTACCGTGAAAAAATCGGTCTGAAAGGTGTTCCTATGACGCGTTATTTCCATACAGATCAAACGCTAGCTCGTGGACCTGATAATGAATATGTGGAACATGCTGGATTGCGAGTAAAGCAGTTAGAAAATGAAGCTGTAAAGCATGGTTCATTAGGTATTTTTTATGAACAAACACAAGCAACAGAGCCTACTCCGCTTATCCCATGGCTTTTAGTTAATGGTCAGATTAGTTATCAATGTCAAAATCGTGCTGAGCGCACGTATTCGGTAGGCATTCAGCTTCATTCTGGAGAAATGCACGAAAACATGATGCATAAAGTAAGTGGCCGAGCGTTAAAAGAATCACTTTCTAACTATCATTACACATTAAACCCAATCATTAAGTATCCTTCCGCAGTGAAACGCGTTCACGCTCGCCTTTTAGAGCAACTTCAGCAAGAATCAACTGATTGGGCTTTCCATGCGCTAAAAGAAAGGGATAAAGAGCTCCAGTTATTACATCATGTGAAAGAGGCGTTTGAACCAAACTATTTTAAAAAGAAAGAAAAGGAAATCGAATCAAGGTATACTCCAATAATTGAGCTAAAAACGATTCAAACGGCTGTCATTTACTTAAAAGACCGATCATTACTGACCTTCTAGTCTAACTATAAGAGCGACTCCTCTAGTTGAGGAAGCCGCTCTTATTTATGTCTTGAAAATAATAATCGAATAGCCATTGGTATAAATCCAAATAAGTGAAAAGCTAGTGGACGATGAGTCCTTTTTTTGGGCTTCATCGCCCAAGTTGTTACGTACCGCACATATTCATCTGTTTTCATGTTGTGCACCTCCACCTATAGGATGTGCACATTTTGAGTATTTAAACCCCTTATGCGTTATTAAGCTCTGATAAAACTAATTCAACCGATTGTTCTTCTGATTGATCAGCCGTATCAATCCTAGCATGAGCTTGGTTGTAAAGAGGTAAGCGGTTCGTATACCGCTTTTGTAGCAACTCTTTATCTAAAGATGCTAGTGGGCGCGCCGTATCTTGTTTAATACGTTCGTATAGCGTTTCAAAGTCAGCATGAAGATAAATTACAAAGGCATGCATGAGCATTTCCTCGACGTTTTTCTTATTCTCGACCACTCCTCCTCCAGTTGAAATGATGCCACCCCTACTTAGGAGATCTTTAAGCGCAGCACTTTCTAACCTTCGAAACTCCGCTTCCCCACTATCTTTAAAAATATCTTTAATCGTTTTGCCAGCCTGCTTCTCTATGTATTGATCAAGATCAGTAAAGTGTACTCCTGTTTTATCTGCCAGGAGCTTTCCTATTGTCGTCTTGCCAGCACCCATGAATCCAATTAGCACTATTGTTTGCAACGTTATTGCATCCTCTCCGACCAAGTCAATATTGTCTTTGTCTCCACATTATAAAGAATAATCGCCTCTTTTGCATATGGATTTTTTGAGACGCTAACTACGATCGAGGCATTTCCCCCATCTATAACTGCAGATACGTGTATAGTAATGGAGTTATCAGAGACAGTGGTTTCGAAAGAATCACCTAAACGATCCATTTCTATTAACGCTTCCTTACTAGCAACTATCAGGAGTTGATCTAAATAGGTTTGATCAGATGCGAGCTTAAAAAAACGCTTCTCTGATTCATAATGAAGGATTAAGGTTGAAATGACCGCCGTAAAGAGAATGACTAATAACATACTAAATAACAATGAACTCCCTTGTTGATTCCTCATGAGTCAAAGTACACCTTCGTAAGAAGAAGATAAGATGCACTGTACGTTCCTGATTGTATGAATATAGTTATACCTTTTGGATGAAGAGAGTAAGCGATCGAATCAACGTTTTGGAGGACAATTTCATGCCCAGCTTGATTGACTTGTCTTCTGATTCTACTCTGATAAAGCTGATAACGAATTCGTTGACCATTTTTTGTCATCTCAATTTCTCGAGGTCTTAGCACATACGTATCACTTTCTCTCACTTCTTTCTCTAGTTGATCGATAAATAACACGGACTCTTGATGAGTCGTAACTTGATTTGATGTTGCTTTTGAATAGGTGGAAAGTAACGCTAGTGTTAAAGGAATAAAGAGCATAAATAGAGCTAGTGCAACTAAACTTTGAAGTAGAGTTACCCCTCTATTTGAGAGTAACAGATGCAGGTAAGCAAACAGATTTGTGTTTATGCTCCACACACCTCTCTGTTAATATTGGCGACTGAACACGCGTATATTGACCATGCGCATTATCCCCTTTTAATTCTTGATACGTCATCCATTCCTCTCTAATTAGAAGTCGATTGGAAGTCGTCATCGCATAAATATGAGCAAACACGTTTATAAGAGTGATGAGAATGAATAGTGCAATCATCACTTCTAGCATAAGGCTACCTTTTTCAGAGTGGCGCAAAATAAAACCTCCCACTTCCTAGCTGAAACATAAGGATGCGCACTTGATCTACATCGGTAACGCGAATAGATCCAGGGCGTGTAATCGTTCCTTGATTTGTAAACTGTAGCTCTGTAATTCCTAATGATCCCGGTTGGAAGCGAGTCTTTTCCCCTAAACGACGAGAATGGACGCGAGTGTTTAAACGGTAAACATCGTAGCCTCCAACTGGTTGGAAAATAAACCGGTGCGATTGATTGACTGATTTCGCTAGATACTGGTAGTACAATAAGTCGCTTGTAAGAAGTGTTTCTGTATGATTTTTTTGTACACTAGTAGTCAAAGCTTGCGTTGAGGCAATACAAATTAAGGAAACGAGTGCTGTGATAAATAAAGCGATTAAGGTCTCCCATAATAAATAACCTTGTTCAGTTTTCACCACTAGTCTGAGCCATTCCATTTACTAAACGAATATCAGATCCATCAGGACACGTTGCTCTCTCCATATAGGTAGGCACTAGCGAGTCAATGGAGCTTGCTTTCGTTCCGTGGTCAATTTCATATGCAAGTAGTTGAGCATTAGCTAAATCTAGTGTCGCCTCACAGCCTTTCCCTGACGCGACCTCTTGATTTTTTGTTAAATTAGGTATAAATACAAGCAATAGTATGGAGATGATTACTAATACAATCATCATCTCGATAAGAGTAAACCCTTTTTGATGTTGAATAAGTCTCCTTTTTTTCATCTTTATCCTCCTACCATTCATCTAATAATGAAAATACAGGGAGCATCATTGATAAAAAGAGCGTGATAACAAGTAGCCCTACTAGGCAAAAGAATACGGGCTGAATTAATTTCATTAGCGAATACGTGCGCTCATACATTTTTGTAAATAAAAATTGCGCAAACGTATCCAGTTCATTTGCAAGTTCCCCTTTCTTCTCGCCGAAGCTCACAACAAGAGCAAGCTGTGGTATGAAGTGTCTTTTAGAAGCCAATAGAGCAGGAAAGTCCTCTCCATCCTTCAAATATTCCAATAAAGAGCTCGCTTCAAGTTGAAAAAATACTAGCTTAGATTCTTCTGACATAATGCACAAAGAGTCCTGTAACGATAGTCCGTTCTGAAGCATTGGAGCAAGCTGCGCAGCGAAGTAATAGGTTAACAGCTGCTTCAAATAAAGAGAGATAAACGGAATATTGATCATAACATTAACCTGTTCAGATACAGGCTTTCTTTTAAACCAAATAAGAAAACTGACTGCGCTACCAACAACAATAAGAAAGATAGGGAGCCGGAACCAATTTATAAAGATAATCGCTATTTGAGTGAAGAATGGAAGCTCATGACCCATTGATTCATAAAACAGCGCGAACTGGGGCAAAATTCCTTCCATTAACACAGTACCTAATAAGACGACACCAATAAAAAGCATAAAAGGATACACTAAAATGGATTTAAGTTGTTTTTGCATAGATGCTCTTTTTTGGAGTAACGTACCTGTTCGTTCGAGACCTACTTGTAAATCTCCGTATTTCTCGATAGTTTGAAGGTAGTTTCTAATATCTTTAGAATATCCTGCTGCTTCTAACCCATCACTTAAAAGATCCCCTTCTGTTAATAGCTTTTTTACGTCTTCTATCCAGTCCTTTTCTCGATCTTTTACAAAAGCTTGATAAAGGGTTAAAGCATCGAGAAGTGGGTAACCATCTTTCAACAAATCAGAAAGTTGGATCAGAAAGCTAGCTCGGTCTTCATCCGATCGAAATACGCGTTTCATCTAGCAAGGCACCAGCATACTCATACTCCTTTATAATCGGAATAAATCCAAGTGCCACCCCTTTTCTATATAGATCGCGAAGCGATATGTCAGCGTGGTACGATCGATTATTTTCAATGCTATGGAACGCACGTGAGAGTTCTTCTTCCATCACTATTTCATATAAAGCAGCTCTCCTCTTCTTTCTCTGCTTTTTACAGTGCAAAGAGCAAGTAGTTTTGCAATATGGACAGACTAATTCTACGAGCTTCTGTGCTACAACGCCACGAAGTACCTCCTGAAGGTCTGACAAATCGACTCCAAGATCTAACATTCGTTTGAATGCTCCACCTGCTGTAGCGCTATGCAAGCTTGAGACAACGAGGTGTCCTGTTAGTGCCGCACTGATGGCAATTTCTGCTGTCTCCCTATCTCTAATCTCACCTATCATAATAAGATCAGGATCGTGTCTTAAAAGACTTTTTAACCCTGTCGTATAGGTGACACCAGCACGTTCGTTAATTTCCATTTGTAAAAAGCCTTGTTGAGGACTCTCAACAGGATCTTCAAGTGTAATAATATTTTCGTTACTTTGCTTTCTATCGTGTAATAAGGAATAAAGAGTAGTTGTTTTTCCGGCACCAGTTGGTCCGCAAATGAGGATTAATCCGTGAGGGCTATGTATCAATTTCTGTAAGTGGGCCGCTTGCGCGGGAAAAAGTGCGAGCTTTCGAATTTCTTCGGATTGTTTTTCTGGAAAAAGTCTTAGTACAAGTGTCTCCATGTGTGTAGACGGAAAGCTTGATACACGAATCGAGATTTTTTGATTCGCGATCGTCATATCTAATCGTTTATTTTGAGGCCTTCTCCTTTCTCCGACTTCCATCCCTGAAACAAACTTTAAGTGTGAGATGAGCTTTCTACCAGTAAATAGTGGTAACCGCATTGCTTCCATCATTGTTCCATCAATTCGGAATTTGACGACGATACGCTTATCGTCAGGAACAATGTGAATATCAGAAGCCCTTACTTCTACCGCAGAGTGTAACAGTTGATTTGTTTTAGCTACTATATCCATTCACCACATCCTTTCTTCGCTGCTTAGAACATATATTCGTCTTCGAGAATGAAATCTCCTTTTAATTCTTAAAAAAAGTTTTCGATTTTTTGTCACAAAAAAAAAGATCGGGAAAGTCCCGACCTTCTAAACAATTACTTATTTTCTTTTTTTGCTTCTTCAACGTCATTTTTTAAACGTTCTTTTGTAGCTTCAATTTCTTCCACAACTTGTTGAGCAAGCTTTTTTCCTTCTTGCTTCTCTTCTTCCATAATGTCCTTAACGTCTGATGCTAAGTCTTCACCTGCATCAGATGCCTTGTTAGCTAGAGAGCTTGTCTTTTCGGCTAGATTATCCCACTGGCTCTTCGCTTCTTTAGACCACTCATCTGTTTTTTCTTTCGCTAACTGCGTGTATTCATTTCCTTTTTCTTTCGCTGTATTCGTCCATTCTACTGTCTTATCTTTCGCTGATGTTGCGCGATCGTTAATGTCCGTACGAAGCTCTCTACCTGATTTAGGAGCGAATAGCATAGCTGCAGCAGCACCTACTAAGCTCCCAACAACTGCACCAATAACAAAGTCTTTCGTATCCATTTTACTCATTTGAACATCCTCCTCAAGTCACATAAATCAACTTTTTTTCTGTATACAGCTTTGTAATTCCTTTTATATCTATTAATTAAACCACTTTTCTTTCCAAAATTCCACCTTCGGTACCAATTTTCATGTATCCCTTTCCATCTGCTATTTACAAACATACAATTATTACTTTATAATAAAGTGAACTTACTTTCGTTCATATTAAGTTAGCTACATATAAAAGGAGGGGTAAGTCATGGAGCGCATGTACCGAGTTCTTGGATTCTGGACTGGAATTTTTGCTGTACTATTCCTAGTCGGTGACATGGTAGAGGCATCAATTTTGTTCTTTGCACAAACTGGCATTTTTGTTGCACTCAGCTATTTAAAACTCTCTGAGCGTGCTTATATTTATATATTTGGTGCGTATCTAACAGTCTTTATGGTTGGTTTCACTTATTACACAACGTTTATCATGCAGCCGAGCTTTGGACATTAATTTAAACGTTGAGGGATATCTCCACTAGGAGATATCCCTCTTTTCATTATTACCAACCAAATCCGTTTATAAACGGGTTCGTTTCTTTTTCTTCCCCGATCGTCGTGTCAGGACCGTGCCCATTCTTTACAATCGTTTCATCTGGTAGCTGTAGCATTTTATCATGAATAGAATCCATTAATGTGTCGTGGTCTCCACCAAAAAGATCCGTCCTTCCTACCCCACCTCGGAATAGCACGTCTCCAGAAATAATCGTATTTTCTTCAGGTAAATAATACGAAACACTGCCAGGTGAATGTCCAGGTGTCTCATAAAGCTCGAAAGTAAATTCACCAATCGTCAGTTCCTGTTCCCCGTCGATCATGATTGCCTCCCTCTTAATGCGAATCTCCGGTATTCCTGGAAAGACTCCTGATCCATTTTTTTCTGGGAGGCGTAGCCAGTCGACTTCATGTTTATGAACATAAATAGGTGCTTTAAAATACTCACTAACTTCATCAACAGCTCCAATGTGGTCAAAATGAGCATGAGTAAGTAAAATAGCTTGTACCTCTACATTTCTCTTGGCAAAGTAATTAACTAAGATGGATGCATCACCACCTGGATCAATGATTACCGCCTGCTCGTTTTTTTCAACGACAAAGCAGTTTGTTTGCAAAGCTCCTAATGGGAACGTTGATATCTTCATTTCAAATCTACCCTTTCGTAAAGTTACATATTTGTTCAATTGTGATGAAAGCGTTTTGTAAGTTGTCACAAAAGAATCGGTAATTTTGCACTTATTCTTTAGATTGACTCGACAAGGATTTAAAAAAAAAGTAAAATAAATATGGGTATACTAATTTATTATTCAGCTATATGTAAACGACCGGTTATTCAGGTCATCTCATACTGCTACAAGGAGGGTAAAAGATGGTTCTTGGATTGATTACGCTTGCAATCACCATTTTATCATTACTAGGATTAATTGTATCTGTAAAAACCAAAAACTTTTTTGCTGCTGGGTTCGCATTTGTCACAGTGGCTGTGTTCGGCTGGTTTTCTGTACGCACGCTATTCGCTATTATCTTCACTGGCGGAGGCGGAGTAGTAGCGTAAGGAATGTTACCATTTAAAAAAAGAGCCTACGGCTCTTTTTTTGTTGGCTTTTTGTCAGATGTACGAGTTGATTTGATAATAACGCGATGCGGCATCTCTTTAAATCCAAGTCTTCTATACGATCGTATGGCAACTTTTAAGTGAGAGTCTTCAGGCTCCGCTGTTGTAACCGCAACCTGTAAATATCTACTTAGCTGAAGTATCCATTTAATAAATGAAGATGGGTGTTTTTTGCGAAGAAACGGACTTATAAACGGCAGTGCTATCAGTGCAGCATAGCTAGCAAAAAACAAAGGATCCGAAACCCTAAAAATAAGCATAGCGATAACAAGTATTAATGTCGTAATAAAATAAAGAACAACAATATTTGTAGAGCAGTTCCGATTGCGTATATCTGCTTTTTTAATCTCCTCTAAATATCTCGAGCTTACCACACCTTTGTAACTAAACACCTTATGCTCTGCCCCATGATATTTCCTCATCTGCATAGGAAAGAAAAAGTGCATGCCAAATGCATAGTAAAGGAGAAAGTAACTTGGTAAATATGGTCCTACGTAAAATAACGGGAGGGATATGCCGAGAAGTATTCCCGCAGTTAGCACATGATAATACCACGGCATGGAACTAAACATATGCCATAGCATGCGAGCTAAACTTTTTAGCGTAATGGGATGTAAACTAGACTTTATTCGACCCTTTTCTTCATAGGCAACAGCCAAATATTTACGACCGATAAAATACACACCTTTTTGAAAGGACACCCCTCGTATCACATCCGACTCCCCCTCGCTTTACTCTGCTTCAACAACAAAGAATTGACCAGGAATAGTTTCCTGCAGCTGAAAGCCCAATGAACTCTCCGCGCTAAATATACCATCTTCTTCCGCCCACGTATGATAATACCTAGCCGAGACAGGTACGTCTTCTGTTAACGTCACATTAATTGTTCCGAACGGGCCAGCTATTTGCTCATTTGATACATATGTTGGGAAAGCTATTGCAATACCCTCTTGTGTCTCTGACCACTCGGAGCTAGTGTAAATGACTTCATCTGCTTGAAATAGTGTGAGTTCCACGCTATCTACATATTGCCAAAGGTCACCATTCTCTGAAATGAGCTCTACGTAATCATTTCCTGTTACGCCATCCTCAGGAAAGCCACCCCACTGCCAGCTTACATCAATTATATTATTCTCTTTTTCTAGCTCAAATTGGATAGATTCTTCAATACGCTCATTTGTGAAAGCATCTAAATCTGATAGATACATGTATCCAAATACGAACAATCCTATCATCACAATCATCGGTAGAAAAAGTACGATTTTATTTCCCTTCACAGCTCATACTCCCTTTATGATGATGTTAATCCGTAAGTTTCTTGCGCAAGCCAAGCAGCGCCTATAACTCCTGCATCATTGCCGAGTGTCGCAATATGGAGCTTTGTGTCACGTCCTATTCTAGGGATGGCAAATCGCTTAAATTGCTTTTCTAAGCTCTCTATTAAAAAGTCTCCAGCTTTAGACACTCCGCCACCAATAACAATTATCTCTGGGTTTAACGAATTGGCTAAATTAGCTAACGCGAATCCTAAGTGTTCCATTGCTTCGTCTAAAACCTCTACCGCTAATTCATCACCTTGCTTCGCCCCGTCTAAAACGTCTTTCGCTGTTATAGCACCTTTTTCTTCAAAGATTTCATCTAAGTAACCAATGCGATGCTCCTGCACGCTATCTAGTCCTAAACGAGCAATCCCTGTAGCGGATGCAACCGTCTCTAGACAACCCCGCTTTCCACAGTTGCATAAAGAGCCATGCTCCTTAATTGATGTAATATGACCTATTTCTCCTGCCATACCTTGTACACCATGAATAATTTTACCTCCAGCGATGATTCCGCCTCCAACTCCAGTTCCAAGTGTAACAGCGAGAAGATTTTCTGCATTCTCTCCTGCACCCTTCCATTTTTCGCCTGCAGCAGCAACGTTTGCGTCATTATCAACAACAACGGGAATTGCTAATAAAGCTTCCAATTCTTTTTGGATTTCATAGTCTTTCCATCCAAGGTTAACGGCCTCTAAAATGACCCCGTGGTCTACATCAATAAATCCTGGTGCGCCCACTCCACATGCTAGTACTCGACTCATATCAATCTGCTCTTCTTTCGCTTTTTCAAGAACAGATGTTGCCAAGTCTTCTACAATATAACGTCCGGCCTCTTGTCTATTTGTATGTATTTCCCACTTCGTCATGATATCTCCGTTTAGATTAATAAACGCAAGTTTAACCGTTGTCCCACCTACGTCAATACCTACTACTACATCCTTTGACACCGTCATCATTCCTTTATTAGTTAATCCTTTACATTGTATCACGAACACACCCTCGAATGGCGCTATCTCTTCGTTTTTTCGCGCTCTACCCGAATAGCTATTAGAGCATCTTTGAGAAAATGTGGTTCCACTATCCCTAGTCGAAAAAGCTCGCGAACTTCTTCCTCTATTAAATCAAGATCACTGTTTTTATCACCAGTGTATATGAATGCATGATAACTTCTTAAATGCATTAATAATTCATGATATGTCATTAATCATCCCTCCTTTTTAAGTATATCAGGAATTAGTCACACAAAAAATGATATCGTCACACTTTGTTCAATGTTTCACATAGTAGAATGTTGTTGAGCGTTCTATGGTTGGTTATACTATGTATATACACGTGTACAAGAAGAATGGAGGCACTTATGGCACAGCAAAAACTAGAACAAATTTTACAAAACGGCATGTACGGTACTCCAGAAATTCGACCAGAAGAAAGAAAGCTCTTTTTAGGTAGCTTGGCAGAGCGAGCGCACATTGCTTTAACAAACGGTCAAGTTAGAAAAACAGGCATGTATAAAGAAGTGTTAACCTTAATGGAAAAACATAAAGATGCAAACCTCCTTATTAACGGAGATTTAACGTATATGAGCTACAGTAATTATGTACAGGCAGCAAGTAAGCTAGGCGTTCAGTTTACTATCTATAACGATAGTAAAGAAACTCCACTAGGCTTAGTTTTAGCTGCACCGACGGCTATTAATAATCAAGCCTCTATGTTCATTAAAGATGAAATTTTTGAGAAAGAAATGTAACATCATCTAGTTTGATCAATTGGCTTTACAATACTTGGTCTTCTTTTAAGTAGCGGGATTGGAGACCTAAATACAATTGATTTAAAAGCTTTATACGAAAAAGGTAAAAACGGCCACAAATAAGGCGCATTCAGTGATTTCGTATACACTAATAGAATGACTACCATTGTTGTTCCAATAATCAACCCTGGAAGCTGAAAAAATGCGACGGATAGCAAAAGAAACTGTCTTACGTACCTATTAGCAAGGCTTAATTCATAGCTCGACGTCGCAAAGCTTCCGATAGAGACGATAGCAACATATAAAACAACCTCGTAGGAAAATAATCCAACTTCAACTGCAACCTCCCCAATAAGAATAGCAGCCACCAATCCGAGCGCTGTAGCAAGTGCTGACGGCGTGTGGATCGCCGCCATTCGTAGCATTTCTACCCCTATTTCTGCAAAAATAAATTGAAGTATTAACGGGATCTCACCGAGCTCATTAATGCCTATAAACGACAACGCATCTGGTAATAGTCCTTCCACGCTAACTAACGTAAACCAGATTGGTAGTAAGAAGATAGACATCCATACGGCAAGCATTCGGATAAGTCGCATCCCACTCCCAATTACGGGCTTTTGCCTGAACTCTTCCGCGTGCTGAAGATGGTGCCAAAACGTTGCTGGTGCTAGAATGACACTCGGGGAGCCATCTACGACAATGACAATGTGTCCCTCAAATAGATGTGAAGCGCACACATCAGGTCTTTCCGTATATCTGACAAGGGGATAAGGATGATAAAAATGACCAAATACATATTCCTCTAACGTTTTATCTGCCATAGGTAGCCCGTCTACATCAATTTGTTTAAGCCTGCTTCTTACCTCTTCTACAAGCTCATCTGAAGCAATGCCTTCCATATAAACGAGACACACATCTGTCTTCGAACGCTTTCCTATTTGTAAGTAGTTCGTGCGCAATGATTTATCTCGAACTCTCCTTCTAATCAATGCTAAATTAAACATAAATGTCTCTACAAATCCATCTCGCGCTCCTCTTACAACACGCTCTGTATCTGGCTCTTCCGGACTTCTTACTGGGTATGTTCGCGTATCTAAAAGGATCATCTTACTTTCGTCTTCTACTAATAAGAGTGCTTGCCCTGCTAAGACTGCATCCATTGCTAAAGAAGGATCCTTTTCTGTTGTTATTTCTACGTAAGGTATTGCGGATTGTAAAAGATGATCTAACGTAAAATTCTCGTGTAAATGAGATAATTCTCTCTGTATTTGTGTCCAAGCTTCATCCTTAATAAATCCGTCCACAGCGTAGAGAACAAACTTTTTGCCACCGTATGAAAGTGGTAATCTTATTAAATCAATATTATCCTCAACTGCAAGCTCACGATCTAAAAGACGCTCTAACTCAATAAAAGACATGCTCTTCACCTCTATGAAATAGCATGTCCGTTTTCGCACTAAAGCATGTGATATTTCTATTCCTGTAGCATGTCTTCTATCTGCCTTCTCACTTCTTCATAGCTTTCATTAGTAGAAATCTCTTGAGCCTGCTCAACTCGCCCTAAGGCCTCTTCGAGTCGATTTTGCTCAATTAGAAGAAGCGATAAGTTAAAGTATGCCTCATGAAATTCCGGATTCAACTCAATTGCTTCAAGAAGATTTTGCTCAGCATCCTCGTAATCAGCTACGTTTATCTGGGCATACGAGAGTAGAAAATAAGCATTTGCTAGAATCTGACCGGTAATAATCTCCCCGTCTAATTGATCGCTACCATCTGTCACTTCAGATAAATAGCCTATCGCATCCGTTAAGCGATCATCCTCAATGGATTCTCTTCCTAGTTCGTAGTAGATAGCCATCGTTTGCTCTGATTCAACCGATTGATTAAACCCGAAAAGTAAGAGTGCTACGAGAGCAGCAAATGTCCCTAAAGTAAAAATCAATTGTGAGGTAGGCTTAGACTGCCTAGGTAATCCCACTATCGCAGATGCAGCAAATCCACCAAGTAACCCACCAACATGAGCAGCATTATCTACCATCGGCACGAAAAAACCAAACGCTAAATTGATTGCTAAAATAACTAATACGCTTGATCCCATTGTTCGAAAGAATATACGCCTGTGTCTAATACCAAAGTACAACAATGCACCAAAGCATCCAAAAATAGCACCACTAGCTCCTGCTGACACGTTATCATTAAACACGAAGCTCGAGACGGAACCAAACAAGCCAGCGAGTATATAAACGATAATAAATCGCGACGATCCAAAAATTCGTTCTACGGCACTACCAAGATAAAATAGTGCAAGTGAATTCATGAATAAGTGAAGCATTCCGATGTGTAAAAACATCGCGCTAAAAAATCGCCACCACTCACCTTCTAAGATAAGCGGATCAAATTTGGCACCAAACTCCACGAGTGTCGATGTACTCATCGTAGATCCTTGCGATTCTATATAAATAAATAGAGCGATTATAATGCCAAGTAACGCGTAAGTAACTCTCGGCTTACTGTGGAAAAATAGCTCACGCTCCTTTTCACGTGATTCCGTAAACATCCGTTTTACTAATTGACGTAGTGTCTGCCTTAACTGGTACTGATCCTCTTCTGTCTCTAAATTAGTATCAGGTAAAAACGTTGGCATATCTCGTAAATTCCACTCTGTTGCAAGCGGAAATAGTCTATGGTCAATTTCCTCCATTGGAATTAAAATCGTTCGAAATTGGTTTTTGCCACCTGCCGTAAACGGCAAGGCGCGCGACGTAACATCCTCGTAACTGTCAACTGGCGCAAGTGCTGAAAAGACAACGCTTACGACATTTGCCTGTTTTAAGTTTATTTGTTTTCTGATTTGTTTAGATGCTTCAAAAACACGCTTTGAGTCTGCTCGTAGCTCATTACTCCAATCAAATGTACGATTGGCTAATCGAATAATAAGCCCCGGTTTCTTTCTGTCGTCTTCTAGCCACACAATATCTTCCTCGATGTTCATATGAATGACTCGGAAATCTTCTTTTAAGACAAGATGATGAACGATCTCCCAATATTTAACCGATGTTTTAAGTGAATCCATATGAGAGCCACCCCCCATTCTATCTCTAGTTTACCCTTCTAAGAAAGAAAGTGTCCATTCGGACGAACCCAAATGGACACTCTCCCTATGCTATCGTCGTTCTTGTAGCTAACTGCTTTACAATCAACCTTCGAATTGGCTTGATTTTTAAACCGATTTCCATTAGCCAGCCTCTAAAAATGAATACAATCACTATTATGGAGAGAACAAGATAGAGAACCTTCATGTACACGCCTCCGTTTTTACGTTAGCATGCTTCTTCCACTCTTTCCTTATTCGTCTTCGTGGAGTGGTTCCATCGCTTTTTTAAGTACATCTGCTGAATGATGAAGCTTTTGACTTTCTTCTTCAGTCAAATCAATCTCTACAATACGCTCTACTCCATTTCGTCCAACGACAGCTGGTACGCCAATATACAAGTCGTTAAGTCCGTATTCCCCATTAAGTAGCGTGGAGACCGTAATTAACGAGTGTTCATTACGTAAAATAGTCTTTGTTAAACGAGCGAGTCCCATTGCTATCGCGTAATGGGTCGCTCCTTTTCGCTCAATGATTTGATAGGCCGCATCGCGCACATTCACAAAGATCTCATCTAAATCCTCTTTTGTTCCTTCAGGCTTATATCGCTCCATATAGCGTTCGATTCTCTCCGAACCTATACGTGTCTGACTCCAGACCGGAAGCTCCGTGTCCCCGTGTTCACCAATAATATATCCGTGAATATTTCGCACATCTAATTCAAAGTATTGCCCTAATAAGAATCTAAATCGCGCTGTATCTAGCAACGTTCCAGATCCAATAACTCGCTCCATCGGAAGACCAGAGTATTTCCACGTCGCATAAGCAAGTACGTCTACAGGGTTTGTGGCAACAATAAAAATCCCATCAAATCCCGAGTCCATAACTGACGTAACAATCTTCTTAAAAATCGAGGCATTTTTTTCAATAAGATCTAATCTCGTTTCTCCTGGCTGTTGGTTTGCACCAGCGGTAATCACAACAATGTCTGCATCCTTACAGTCTGAATAGCTACCTGCCCAAATTTTAGTAGGAGCACCAAATGGAATTCCATGGTTCAAATCCATTGCGTCTCCTTCTGTTTTTTCTTCGTTTAAATCGATGAGTACCATCTCGTCTGTAATATTTTGATTGATTAAGGAGAACGCATAGCTCGACCCCACTTGTCCTGTACCTATTACCACTACTCTAGACGTTTTTAATGTTGACATTATTTCTACCACCTTTGTGTAAAAAATAGTGTGTCTTCTCTATCATTGTAAAGGATAAATGTGAGTTTGTACATTACTTCACAAACTTTTTCTATGACAGAAAATAAAGGTTGATTAGAATAGCTGACAGCGCCACCGTTATCGCAATAGATAATAAGTTAACGATGTCATTTGTAATATATCGATGCCCTTGAACAAGCTCTGTTTGCACATGGCATGTGGTGCGTTCCGTCGTTTTTTTGCACATGGGACATTGATAAGTAGCTTGAATGAAAGCTCCGAGTATAGAGTCAATAAACTGTCCGATAAATCCGATTAGGATAACCCAAACAAACAAAGTCACTTCATAATCGAATAAGATCATTCCTAAGCTAGCTATAAACGCCGCACCTAGCAAGGCAGCAATTGTTCCTATCACTGTCACACCCCCGGAGATTCGAGATGTCATTGGTTTTAGCGTGCGTAAATGAATAGGGTTCTTACCAATTGCTTTCTCAATCGTTGAAGCCCACGTGTCACTAGTAGCAACAGCAAAGCTAATGACAAATAATATACTAAAAATAGCTTCTCCTGTTGCATAATAAAGTACTCCTAATATAGAGCCCATGCCTCCGTTTACAAACACCTGAACCCAGTCTCTTCGATCACCCTTTACTTCTTCAGTCGTTGATCTAAATACCTTACTTAACACTAACGCAGAAAAGAAGAATGCCGCTAAGACAAGTAAGCCGTTGAGCTGAAATCCAATTAGCACACCGAACCCAACCAGTACTGCCATCCCTGCGCCTGATTGACTAAGAGCCTGTAATTTGTACCCTAAATATGCAAGTAGGATAATGCCTACAGCAAGCAACATCATGTATAGATCTCCCTTTGCGGCGTTAATACTTGGTCTACCTTTACGTCATATGTGTTGCGAGGCACGTGATCAATCAATTGTTCATCTAAACATATAGACAGAGTTAATGCGCTACTACTAGCTAAATAGCGATCATAGTAACCTCCACCGTATCCTACTCGGTACCCGTTCAGGTCAAACATTAATCCAGGTACCAAAATAACATCTATCTCTTCTCGCTTTACTTCATTACTTACTCGAGTATTAGGCTCCTTTAGCTGAAAAAACGTCTCTTCAAGCTGAGCAAAATCCGTCAATTCATAAAAACGTAGTTCCTTATTATCAGGAAAGCTTTTAGGAACGCATACTCGCTTATTCTCTTCCCAAGCTTGTTCAATAAGTCTATATGTATCTATTTCGTGCGGCATCGAGATCGTCATTGCTATACAAGTAGCCTGTTTCCAAGCAGAGGATAGAAATAACCGACTGTGTAATTGTGATACTTCCTCGCTACTTTTATGCTTCAGAAGTTCTTTTCCTTTTTTTCGATATTCTTTTTTTAGATTCATTTCCTACCACCTCACTTATCTACACCTTACTCATTCGACATTTCTTTACAAGTTCCTGTCTGTATTCATACAAAAGAGCCTAGATCGCTTTGTAAAAAGGATCTAGGCTCTTTATGACATACTTATTTAGTTTCCTTGTGAACAGTGTGACGACCTAGACGTGGGCTATATTTCTTTAGCTCGATGCGGTCCGGGTTTGTACGCTTGTTCTTAGTAGTAATATAGTTGCGGTCACCTGTTTCAGTGCACGCTAACGTTACTTGTACACGCATGTTAATTCCCTCCAAACTCTGTTTTACTCATACTTTAAAATAATAGCAGAGATTTTGGATACATTCAAGTAGATTTTCTTTACAGGCATTAGAGAGATTGTTCGCACGAGAGCTTCGTATGATAGTGTAAAGATTCTAACTGATTTAAGCTCTTTGCACGAGCTTCGAAATAGTACACGTTTTGCTTCTCAAATGGTGATAATTTCACCTCGAATTCCATCATACAACCCTCTCCATGTTGAGATAGAAGTGACCACTCCTCTGTATGACAAGAATACGTAATAGAGTGTTTAGACACTCCCCCAATTACACTATACTCCTCCGTATCACTTAAAATGATGGATTGGGATGACGGTGCATAAAATGCAATTGGGATTTCACCGTTTAAGTGGAAGTGAATTACGAAGGTTGTCTCAACATACTCATCCGATTTATTACGAATTTGTACTTGAAATAACCTTACATCGTCCACTTGTGCCGATTGCTTTTTTGCGACAACATCCACTTGATCCATCGCATTCATTGTCATCGATGTAGATGCTACTCTAAGTAGTCCTGTATTTACCTCCATGCTGTACACTCCTCTCTTCTTCTAGTTCAATCGTACACGCTGACCACCCTTTCAACAAGAAGGTATTTTTGTCACATTTTGTATTATCTTAATATTACGTTTTTGTTGCAAGTCTCCCTCTTCCGATCATTTTTTGATAAACTATTATCGTTCGGTTTTTTCGACAAATTTTGATATATGAAGGGGAAGAAAACATGAGTTGGATACTTATTGCGTTATTTTCTGTATCAGCGCTACTTTTTGGGCTATCATTCGCACGTAAGAACCCATATAAAGAGCTAGAGCGCCAGATGGAAAATTCGTCTATACAAATGATGCAGGAAATCTATTATTTAAGAAAGAAAGTAGAAACACTTGAAGAGGAATTGATGGTTCCTGGAGCTAGCGCAAAGGAGAGCAATCGTTTATCAAGGGAAGATGTTCTTCAAATGTTTGAGGATGGTCAATCCCCTCGTGAAATCGCTTCAAATACGGGGTTTGACGCTGATTATATTGAAGACCTTTTAGACGGTAAGGTAAAGGGGTGATTAGATGAATACGGAGTTACTTCGAGGCGCAGCCCTTAGCTGCTTTATCATTGCTGTTGTACTATCTGCTGTCCACTTTTTAGCACCATCTGTATTCACCTCAAGCTCTAATGCAGCGCAAATTCAAGCTCTTCAGGAGGAAAATATACAGCTATCAGAGCAACTAGTTGCTTTAGAACAACAAGTAGAGAATGAGGAAACAGATGTAGTTACCACAACTCCTCCTGAATCAAATGAATCAAATGATTCAAACGAAGGAAATGAAGAAATCCCTTCGAACGAAGAAGATCAAAGTAATGAAGCAAATCAGCAGAACGACATGTCTGAGGAAGAAAATAATCCAGAAGATACGCAAGATGACCCTGAAGTGCTTACGGTAACGATCGCACCAGGTACATCGGCTCCAGAGCTTGCAAATGAGTTAGAGTCACTAGGCATTGTTAACAATGCGCAAGACTTTTTAAACCAGCTTCGAGTTAGCGGTCGCGAATCGCTCGTTCAAGTAGGCGAATTCGAGCTTTCAAGCGATATGACACGCAGTCAAATCATAGAGATCATTACATCTTAAAACGAAAAAAAGCCGTTTCGCACTATTCATGCGAAACGGCTTCTTCGTTATTAGGTCTCAGTCGCTAATGTCATCTCCAACCTCGTCAACAGCAGGACCTGATTCAGGCTGCGTTGGACCTTGTCTTTCATCCTGTAACTCGAAGTATGCATCTAGAGACGCCTCTGCAATCCTATTTGCAATACCTGAACTATCTTGGTTATCACGCACACCCGGGACAACGACTGAAATTGCTACTTCTGGATTATTAAAAGGCGCATAGCCTACAAAGGTTTGGTTATTCGCCTCTTGACCATTTACTGAAACCTGCGCGGTACCCGTCTTCCCAGCAGGATCATAGTCTCGTCCATTGAAGAAAGCTCGAGCTGTACCTCTAGAACCATGGATTACTTGATAAAACCCACGCTGTACACGATCAAAATACGTTTGGTTCACATCGATTGTATTTAAGAGCTTTGGCTCGTTTTGAACAGCAATTGGACCTAGTTCCTCTTTATTTTCACCTGGTTCACGAATTTCTTTCACTACTTTAGGTGCAATTCTTGTACCATTGTTCGCAATCGTTGCTACATACTGTGCAAGCTGCATCGGCGTATACGTATCAAACTGACCAAAGGTTAAGAAGAGCATTTGTCCAGGTAGGTTCGTATTACCACCGTTAACCCCAGTAAACTCCCCAGGTAAATCAATACCTGTCTCTACACCGAGACCAAACTGCTGATAGTACGACCGAAGAATGTCAAATCCTCTAGAGAAGTTACCCCAGTTTGTTCCTGATACTCCCGGCACGTAATTAACTAGTCTCATCGCTACTTCAATCATATAGATGTTTGATGAACGCTCCAAAGCAGCAATATCATCTACATATCCTAAGTTACTTACAGAACGAATAGGATTAGATCCTGGAAAGTTCACCGGCCGATCAAATACCGTGTTTCCAGGAGCTAACACCCCTGTATCAAAACCAGCTAGTACTGTTGCCCCCTTCATGGAGGATCCAACTACGTACCCTTGCGTAAATGTCCCTAAATCGCTATTATATCCGCTCATCGCAAGTACTTCGCCTGTATCAGGCTCCATCATGACAACGTATGCGTCCGGCTCCCCGACAAAACGACCACTACTTCTAGAGACTTCTGAATCAACAATATTAGAAAGTCGTTGCTGGAGCTCCATATCAAATGACAATACTAAGTCATTACCACGACTCCCTTGTCTTTCTTCTGGATTTCGAAGTCGATTGCCGTCTTGATCAGTGAAGTTTTCTAAACGCCCATCTCGACCTCTTAGTACACTCTCATACTGCGCTTCAAGATAGCTTTGTCCTACCTCTTCATTTCGCTCATATCCCTCCGCAAGCCTTGCCTGCAAGTCATCACGGGATATAGATCCTACTCGCCCAAAAATGGAGCTTAAGGTATCTCCATACGTGTACGATCTTACCGAGTCACGAATTATATCGACTCCTGGCATTTGATCAATATTCTCCATGATTTGAGCAGCGCTATCATAGGAAATTCCGCGCTGAACTTTATGTGCGCTATTATTATAACCAGAGTTAAATTCACGCCAAATGAGGAACACTTCAAGCTCATCATCAGTAAATGAGTTTAGCTCCTCATCTGTGATCGCATTGAGCCTTTCTAAATGCGCCTCACTATCTGAGAGCCCTTGCGACTCTGCTTCTTCGATAGACAGTTTTTCTAAGTATTCTTCTTCATTTAAAAGTGCCCAGTACTCACGGCGGTCACGATCGAACCTTCCCTCGATATCATCTGTATCAAATGTGACAAATTGACTTAGTCGGTTTGCCGTTTCAATCATTTCATCCTGAGGTGTATTGCGATTCGTGTATGTTACAGTAAATTGAAGCTCATTATCGACGAGAAGATTGCCAAATCGATCGTACATTAGCCCTCTTGGCGCTTCAATCCTTTCTGTTACATTAATTTCCCGATCAAGTTGCTCGGAGAACTCCTCCCCCTGCACGATTTGAACAACCCCTAGGCGTAATATTAATGCAGAAAAAAGGATAAACACACCAAAGAACAATAAATTTAAACGAACGGAAACTTGCGGCTTATATGTTTTCTTCTCACTCATATAGTCAATCCCTTCCCCATAAAAAAAGTGTCCCAAATTATATGTCGGGACACTGTCATAGCATAAATGAACGCCCGCATGTGCGGTTATCTTCCAGATTTCACGAACCCGCCCTAGGCAGGTGGGTGCCCGCAAAATGGATTTCAACTTCCTGTAGACAGGCGTGTTGTTGGCCATCTAATGTTAGGCTCCCGAAGTGAATTGGTGTTCGGTTCGAATTAAACTCGAAGTTCACCAACACCGCAGGCAAATATAAGTATACCTCATGTAAAATAGCGACGCAATATCAACGTCTCTTATGTATGTTATTATACGTAGTCTGGTTTTGCGGGTCAACTAATTGGTCACTCTAATTGTAGAGAAAAGACAAGTTGCCTCCGAAATCATGTTCGCATAATATAGCACGATCCTCTGTCAGCCAGACTTAAACAAACAAATAAAAAATGCCCCCAATAAAGGAGGCATGTAACTAACTTATTTTGCTTCGTTGTAGCGCTTCGCTACTTCGTCCCAGTTAACTACGTTAAAGAATGCATCTACATAGTCTGGGCGCTTGTTTTGATATTTTAGATAATAAGCATGCTCCCAAACGTCTACTCCTAGGATTGGTGTTTTACCTTCGCTAATTGGAGTGTCTTGGTTTGGTGTGCTTGTAATTTCAAGCTTACCATTGTTTACTACTAGCCATGCCCAGCCAGAGCCGAATCGCGTAAGACCAGCATTTTTGAAATCTTCTTTGAAAGAGTCAAAGCTTCCAAAAGTAGACTCAATTGCTTCAGCAAGCTCACCAGATGGTGCGCCGCCGCCATTTGGAGACATTAACTGCCAGAATAGTGTGTGGTTAAAGTGGCCTCCACCATTGTTGCGAACTGGTCCGCGAACACTTTCAGGAAGGGCATCTAAGTCCGTAAGTAATTCTTCAATGCTTTTAGACTGAAGGTCACTGTGTCCTTCTAGCGCATCGTTAAGTTTCGTTACGTACGTTTGATGGTGCTTCCCGTGGTGAATTTTCATCGTTTCTTCATCGATATGTGGTTCTAGAGCGTTGTGTGCATATGGTAGTTCTGGTAGTGAAAAAGCCATTCAAAATCTCCTCCTTGGGTTTTTAAGCTATTGAAAGGGGGGATTCCCCTATCCAGTTTTTACATTATCAAATATTCCTCGGTGTTTCAAACGTTAAACCTTATTTTAATTCATTTCGAAAAGTCATACGTGGATTTAACATCTGATTTGGACTTTTTAGTTGGAACATTTGTTTATCTGCTTTGTAATCAATGATTAGATTCTCGTCATAGACCCAATCAACTCGTTTATCAATTGCAACTGTATAGTCTTCTGGGACAGTTTTAATGAATGCAGCAACATCAGGAAGCTCGTTTTTCTTCATTACAATAAGATCAGATACACCGTTTACGACACATCCAGTTCCCTTTGTTTCATGACTTAAAAAAAGAGCCTCTTCTGCTGTGAAAGAAACACGCTCTTTCATTTGATCAATTGCATCTTGCGTTAATGTAATATTCATTATCAAAACCTCCTACTCACTTTACTTACCCATAATTGAATAATACTATGCAAATTTGAATAAGTCTTTTGTAAATAACTATCTAAATACAACAAAAAAACTACTTAGATCACCTAAGTAGTTGAATGAATAATAATGGCGGAGGAAGAGGGATTCGAACCCCCGCGCGGTTTGACCCGCCTGTCGGTTTTCAAGACCGATCCCTTCAGCCAGACTTGGGTATTCCTCCGTGTGTTAAAGCTATTCAAGTGGTGGACCCTGTAGGACTCGAACCTACGACCGGACGGTTATGAGCCGTCTGCTCTAACCAACTGAGCTAAGGGTCCGTTGGTAGCGGCGGAGGGGATCGAACCCCCGACCTCACGGGTATGAACCGTACGCTCTAGCCAGCTGAGCTACACCGCCATCTCTTAACGACAAATATTATGTTAGCATACTTAGCTAAATAACGTCAACATGTTTTCTTAAAAAAATATGTATTCATTTAAGCACTTGTTTATTATAGCATACCTCAACCCAAAATCTACTAAAAAAAGTAGATGCCCCATTTCAAGACATCTACCTTACAATTAATAATCTTCTTCAGCTATAACCGCTTCGGCAATATTTACAGCATGATCGCCAATTCTCTCTAGGTTACTGATCATGTCTACAAATACGATACCAGCAGACCCATCACATAATCCTTCATTTAGACGAATAATGTGCTTTTTACGTAGCTGACGTTCCATCTTATCGATTTGTTCTTCTTTCAGCATTACCTGTCTTGCTGCTTGTATATCATGGTTCTCTAAGGCTTTAATCGCTTCTTTTAGCGTATCCTGCGTTAGTGTAAACATAGCATCTAAATCATCCATAGCAAGCTCAGACATTTTTACTTTGTTTGCTACTTGGAATTCAGATAGCTCCACAATATTCTCCATATGATCTCCGACTCTCTCAATGTCACGAACTGTGTCCATCAGCATGGAGTGTAGGTGCGAATCATGTGCAGTTAGTGAATTTGTTGAAATCTGAACCAGATATTCCGTAATTTTACGATCAAGGTTATTAATCGCATCTTCAAATTGATATGTTAATTCTGCGTGTCGACCTTGTTTTGTCTTTGCAAATTGAGCAGCCTCATTCAAGCCTTGTAACGATAGCTCTGCCATGCGAAGTGTTTCCATCTTGGCTTGACCTAGAGCAATGGCTGATGACTGTGTAATGAGCGTAGGATCAAGATGCTGTGCTTTATATTCAATAATCGTTTCTTCACCTGGAATTAATTTCGTTACTAAAATTGCCAGCAATGCAACAAATGGTAGTTGTAATGCTACGTTAGAAATATTAAAGATACCGTGCGCAAATGCAATTGTCATTTGAGGATTTAATCCTAATGCACCTTGCAAGTAAATAACTAAATTGGTGAACGGAGTTAGTAGAATTAAGACTATAACCGTCCCTATTAAGTTAAATATTACGTGTGTTGCCGCAGCACGTTTAGCTGCGATAGATGCACCTAAAGATGCTAATACAGCTGTGATCGTTGTCCCAATATTATCACCGAATAAAACCGGTAGAGCAGCATAAATATCTAATGCTTCTTGCGAGTAAAGCTGTTGCAATAAACCAATGGATGCAGATGAGCTTTGAACTGCTACTGTAAAGACAGTACCTATTAGTACACCTAACAGTGGATTTGAACTCATAGAAACGGTTAAATCTGCAAATGCCTCTAATTCTCTAAGTGGGCGAAGACCATCCCCCATTAAGTTAAGTCCGTAAAAAAGTCCCCCGAACCCAAAGATAACCTGGCCATAATTATTTGCTTTTCTATTTTTAATAAAGAAAATCAGGAATGTACCTACTGCAAGAATAGGTAAAGCATAATCTGAAATATTTAACCCTATAATGAATGCCGTTACTGTTGTTCCAATATTCGCACCCATGATAACACCTATTGCTTGCCTCAGTGTCATAAATCCAGCATTAACTAGTCCAATAGCTAATACCGTAGTACCTGTGCTGGTTTGTAATAGAACTGTTACAAATACCCCTGTGAAAACACCCATAACTGGGTTACTTGTGAACTTGTCTAATATCTCTCTAAGTTTGTCACCTGCGACTTGCTGAAGTCCGTCGCCCATATACTTAATACTGAATAAGAATATGGCTAGACCTCCAAAAAACATAAACAATAGTTCCTGTAAGCTAAAATCCAATGTGTTATCCCCCTGAGAATTCGAGTTTATGTGCGTTACCGAAGTACACTTTACGTTGTAAATGTTAATTATAAATTAATAAATTGTAAAGATTTTATTAAGATTATTTTAACCGTAACAAATAAAGGGAATTCTCGCGCTTGTCATGCTGGAAACTGTATGCAAAAATAGACAAAGAACACATAGAGAGGGAGTCATATATGAATATTTTTCAGCAGTTTGCAAAAAGTCTCTATTCTCCTGAGACAATCGCAAAATTTCGATTTCAAAAAATAGGTAAAACAATTGGATATGTATTCTTCTTAATGCTTATCGTTACCATTCCACCTTCCATTATATTTGGAATGACACTAAATTCCTTCTTTGATTCAGCAGAAAACTTTGTAGAGGATTTGCCTGAATTTGAGATTCAAAATGGGGTATTGTCAACGCCCGACAACGAGACGTACATTGATGATACAGGAGAGCTTGTTTTTATCGTCGATGCAGCTGGTAATGTCGATCGTAGTGAGTTAGCACAATACACAAACGTTGTTGCTCTTTACGAGACAGAGGTAGTGGCAAACTTTGGTGGTACGTCGGAACAAGTTCGTTATCAAGAGTTTGGAGCGAACCTTACAAGCGATGAGATTCAAGGTTTTGCAAGCTCCATTATAGGTTTAAGCCCACTGTTTATTGGTGTGTTTATAATTGGAATTTACTTATTCACAACGGCACTCAAGTTTATTGGCGTTAGCTTCTTGGCGCTAATAGGTCTGCTACTTAAAAAGAATGTAGCCGATCAGTTAGCGTATAGACAGCTGTGGAGATTAGCTGCCTATGCTGTAACGCTACCAACTGTCGTGTTCGCTATCATCGACCTTATCGTACCACAGCTTCCATTCTCCTTCGGATTATATTGGATTGTTGCAATTGTCATGATGAACCTTGCTTTAAAAGCAGTTCCCAAACCTAAACAGCCAAGTGTGGATCCTATTGAGACTGGCAATCCATCCTAGCATTTTACCCAAGCTCTTTTTACGAGCTTGGGTTTTTTCTATATTTTCTCAAAAAAATGTTTAAAATTGCCGAAATTTGTGAATGTCACATTCTCAATAACGAAACTTATGGTATGATATAAAGTACAATGACTCTTATTTATTAGTCATTTTTGTTGGAGGTGATCATGTTGATAGGAGAACGAGTTCGGAAATATCGCCAAGAGAAGGGCCTCACGATGAGCGAGCTAGCTGATCGGGCCGGAGTAGCAAAATCTTATTTGAGTGCTATTGAACGAAACATTCAGTCTAACCCTTCCATCTCTTTTATTGAGAAGATTGCTGAAGTATTAGACGTTGATATGAATCAGCTCTTAAACGATACAGCTTCCACAAAAAAAAGCTCTGCCTCACTTGATGCAGAGTGGCAGGAGCTAGTGGAGCTCGCAATGAATTCTGGGATTTCTAAGGAAGAATTCAAAGATTTCTTAGAGTTTAACAAATGGAAAATGAAGCAGAACTAATAATCGATCTCTTTTGCTTGAACAATTAAGCGATGCGTCGGGTTTATCATCGGATCACACGTTATTAACGTGAGTAAAGATGGACCCGGCGCTTCTTTAATAACATGCATTTCGTCAGGTAATACTCGGCTAATGTGCTCAACTTGATACGTTCTTTTATCCCCATTTACTTGCTCTACCTCAATAAGATCATGACGTCTTACTTCATTTAAACGATTAAATTGCACCCCATATTTGTATTGCCTGTGAGCCGCTATTGCACTGTTCCCACGCTTATCTAGTGGCGTCGATTCTGTCATTAACCCTGCCCCACTCTTTAGAATATCGTTTGTAGTCCCTAACCGTATAGGCAAGGTCAATTCAATAGAATCGATAGAAAGTAATCCAATGACATCCGTTTCATCCTCTTTAACAAGTGGAACGCCCTCTGTATGCGGGCCTTCATAAACATCTTCTCTAATCTTTTGATCAAAAATCGCGGAGAGCTCTTCAAACTCTTTTAATAAAGCCTGCTCCTTTTGTTGATCGAGCTCCGCTTTTATAAGAGGAGTCGACATAAAGAGCAGGCCAAGTACGATCATAATGAGGGCTGTTATTCTCATCCGAGATCAGCTGCCCTTCTATTTCTTCTAGCTATGTGTAAAAAATAAAACCCAGCCCCATAAATAATTAACCCTAAACCAATATAAACGAGGTATTGGAGAGATTCCGCACCTGTCTGAGGTAATAGTCCGTTATTTGTAGTTTCGATAACACGATCTGGTCCTATTCCACGATCATTGTTAATCGGAATTGCACCTCCGTCTCCACCACTCGAAGGAGGATCAACCTCACTGCCTACCTCAGGTTCATCTGGCTCGCTGACAATCGGCGTTTCGGGATCTTCCGGATTTTCTGGATCAGTCGGGTCAGTCGGCTCCTCTGGTTCAACCGGATCTACCTCTGGCTCATCCGGAGGATCAATAATAGGTGGTTCTTCAGGCACTTCTGGATCAGGATTTTCAGGATTTTCCGGCTCTTCTGGATCAGGTTCATTAGGTGGGTCCACTGGCGGTGGATTCACCGGAGGCGGATTTGTCGGTGGTCCATCCGTTGGTGGATCCGTCGAAGACACTGCCTCAGCCCATAAGGTTACCAAGAAATCAACGTTTAATCCTTGATAACTATTATCAAGACTGTAATCAATATATAGCTTAAAATGAAGTAGCTCCATCGTTTGCGATCGTAAAAATCTTGGCTCAAATCCAACAAAATCAGCTATTTTACCTTTGTAAAGTTCAAATTTCTCCTCTGTATCGGGGTTCACCTTACTGACCTCTAACATAATCGCATCCCATAAATACTCATCCCCAGAAACAAATTCTGCAGAAGATTTATAATAATAATTAATACTTCCATCGTTCATTACCCATAAATCACGCTCTAGAGCATCTCCTGGCTTTGCATTAGAATCATCAAATAAAACCGCTTGCCTACTTGTAGATAACGATAATCCATCAACAGCTAATACGTTTGTTGGGAAACTAAGCGCAGCTAGTAGAAAACACGTAGCAATGCATATAAATACTTTTCTCATCATCGATTATCACCTGCTTCCATTTATGTCATTTCGACGTATCGCTTTTAGGCAATCGAACTCTATTTTCATTTTGAATGTAAGAATTCGTCTTGCCCGTAACCCCTTGATGTTGAATAGCCTCTAGAGAGAACGATACTTCTATAGAAGCGCTTAAATCCACCTCTGTGATGACCACCTCTGGAGGTGTGTCTTTGTCTTTGTCTTTGTCTTTGTCTTTGTCTTTGTCTTTGTCTTTGTCTTTGTCTTTGTCTTTGTCTTTGTCTTTGTCTTTTCCGTTATTTCCGCTGTTTCCGTTGTTCCCACCATTTTCTTTTTCATTATTAGGTGGTTTTTTTGCTGAAGCCGTCTGCACTATACTATCCTCTGCCGACGTCTCTTTAGCAGTCATTTCAGGTGGATTGAATGAGATAGAAAACGTTACATCTGTATAGTGAGTGGAATCTCCTGGACTAGGTAAATGATTGGAAGGTGCTACATTTAAATAAGAACCTCCATTAATCACTACTTTATTAGCGATACTCACCTGAGAGAAATCATTATCACATAATTTTCCTAAAGTAAAAGTAGGGTCTGTTAGTACTTCTGTAGCTCCATTTTTATCTTTTGTTGTAATTTTTAGGTCCAGCATATTGAGATAGGAATCGCGATCGACTTGAAGTCCAGTATCTCCGCTACTAGAGGGTCCTACAAATTGACAATCATCAAGAAAAAAAGCAATATCTGAAATCGACATAGAACCTGTATTATGAATGCGATACGTGATATCCCTTGTTTCTCCTGGGATAATCCCATTAGAGGATAAAGATAGTGTCGTAGCTCCGCTTAAATCCTCCACATTTATATCGAGGGTTCCTGTGCTATGTTCCCCGGTTACTTGTTCGACATCGTTAAACAATGCGAGAGTCCCTCCGCTTACTAGAGTCAACCCAAGCATAAAAGTCAATGCGCTTACACCAAGCTTTTGCTTATATGACATCATGGTGATCACCTACTTTCTATGTCCTGCTAAAAAGAAGAAAGGGAGGGCAGCAGCCACTCCCTCGAGATTATTTATTAGTTTCCTTGATATAGACCATTACGAGTTTCTAGCTCTCCATCCTCTGTTCCAACAAATCCTTCATCTTGTGTTGCTTCAATCGAAAGACCAAAGTTCATAGAAGCACCTTGGAAGACGTTTTGCTTAAAGAGACGGTCTGTTCCACCGCCACTTCCAATTCTCTCATCATCGTTCTCAAATTCAATTTCGAATTTAATAACGTCCTGGTCACCTACTTCAAGGCCTCGAGTTGTGGAAAGATCCAGGTCTCCGTTCGTAATATACTCAGAACGAATCTTCCCAGTATAGTTCTTTTCTTTCAAGTCAAGTAAGGAGAATCTTGCTCCAGGGATAGTAACAGGGTTTACTAAGTTACCTGCTGCTCTGTCTGATTCAAGGAAAGTAATAACGAACTGGTCTAAGAAAGCATCTTCAATCGAACCGAATTCACCTTCATACTCTGCTTTAGCCGCTGAGAGTTCTGCACTATTTGGGATGGAGCTAAAATCTTGTGCGAAAACCCCTTCGTCAACATGTACAAGTAGTTTATCAATATGAAGTGACCCGTTATTTCGGAATGTAATCGTACGGTGAAGTTCGTCACCAGGCTTCAGGTTAGCATCCTCAAATAGTACGAAGCTACCATCCTCGCCTGCCGTTCTATCAGTAATAGTAAAGTCAAGCTCACCAGTTGCAAATGATCCACTGAGTTGTTCCACATCGTTAAATGCAGCCCATGTTCCGCCACCTACTAATGAAAGCCCGATCATACCAGTTAATACCCCAACGCCAATCTTCTTTTTCATTTCCATACTTAACTCCTCCTTTAATTTGTTATCCTTACTGGATATTTTTTATCTATGTTAATCATGTAGCTTCACGCCTTCATGAAATAACCGTATTTAAGCTGACTCTGAAGTAAGCTTTTGTTCCTCAAGTTGCTTTTTGTGTGCCTTAATCTCTCTCGTTCCTTCAACAAGCATTTTGCCTGAGTAGAATAAGAAGATGACACCTGGGATCATAAGTAGAAGCACCAATCCCATTTGCGAATTTGCAAAGTCCATTGCGAATCCAACGTAAGGAATATTGATATTGCCGTGTAGACCATAGATGTTATCTGGCAATAAAAGCTGTTGGTCAACGTCTGCGTTGTTATCCCCTTTCGTTCGATACACGGTTCCCTGGCCCGTCTCAACTAGCTCAACGATTCGGTGAGTAACAAATACTCCTGGTTCACTTTGATACATGACAACATCCCCAGGCTGCATGGCCTCTTTATCTGCCATCGTGTTAATTCCTATGATCGCCCCAGTCTGGATAAATGGCTCCATCGAACCGGAGTAAACGACTTTAAGCTCTTGACCAAACACTTCTGGCTCGCCCTCTGTAAAGACATTAATTAAGACTAGTGAAGCAGTAGATAAAAGCGCTACGATAAGCACGGTATTAATAAGCTTACTCACAAGTTTTAATCCTTTTTTCACCATGGAATTGTCTCCTCTCATTCTTCATCTTGATCATTCGCTTCTTCACTCGATGCATCCGATGTAGTCACTTCCACTTCTTCCACTTCCGACGTAGACGTATTTTCATTTGCTGGAGCTTCTATGACAGGCTCTTCTATGACAGGAGTTTCTTCTACTTTAGGTTGTTCCTTAGGCTCTTCCGCCTTCGGTTTCTCAGACTTCGTCTCTTCGACCTTTGGTTCCTCCGCTTTCGGTTTTGGCTCTTCCGCCTTCGGTTTTGATTCTTCTACCTGCTCCTCTTGCTTTTGTTCCGGAGCCTCTTCCTCCACACTCTCTGCTTTCTCGGCGCAGGTGTCTAGTACGAGATAGTCGACTTGGCTACTCCAACCCCCATTTTGACCACCAGGGTGAGACGCTTCTCTTACAAACCTAAATTTATACGTACCAGCACTCTTAGGCTCGTGAGAAAATTGAGCGATTTCTCCATTCTTAAGGTTACTGACAAAGATATTAGTATCCGGCATTCTCACCCAATTCTTCCCGTCTTTTTTATAAACCTCTATCTCCCACGGTACGTTCATATTGTTTCCAACGTTTTTAACTTCACCTACTATAAAGGAGCAGTCTTGCCAGACTTGAAGTCCGTCAAACGAAAGGGAAGCTCGCTTTCCTTTTTCTGGATGTTCCACTTCTTCTTCTGTGGCTACAATCCATTCTGTGGATGTAAGAAGGACGCCTTCATCCACATCATTAAAGCTAGCTAAGGTTGATCCTAGTAAAAAACTAGGTATAAAAGGAATGACACACAATAATATCCCCGTCTTACCGATCAGCTTATAAGTAACGATTCTTTTTCGTTTTTCCGTTAGACGTTTATCTCTCATCTGCTACCCTCCTTGCAAAGCGCTCATCGTTCTTGATAACGAATATAGGGTTAGTATAGAACGTTATAACGAACTTGAAAAGTCGCAAAATTCGTTGTATTTACGATATAACGAACACTTATCGTTCTTTATATCGCATTTACTCTCAATTACTCTTTATTTCATTTTTTCATTAATTCTTTTCGTGCGTTATAATGAACTAACTAACCAGAAGGGTGGGGGTTAACATGATCGGTGACATGATAAGAAGTGAACGGAAGCAAAAAGGATGGACACTATCACAACTTTCGAGGAAAACAGGGGTCTCAAAATCATATCTAAGTTATTTAGAACGTGATAAGAAAAAAAATCCATCGATCGTTATTGTCAAACGTATCTTTATGACATTAGAAATCCCCATGGAAGATCTCCTTCAACGTCTTGACGAGCATAGTGTGGACCAGACGAAAAGCAAGCATGAAGAAAAACAACTTTCATAAGTAAAATCCGTTAAGAGCTCGGCAACTATGCCGAGCTCTATTTTCGTTCAGTGCATTTACATGAGTTTATAGTTATGTACCGTAATCATAATCTCCATTAACACGATTCTGATGGATAATATCAGGTGACGACCCTTGTGCATAATGGTAAAGGTCTACCATTTAGGTTAAGAGTAACCGATACAAAATCGCGATTTCTCCTTTTTCACGCAAATAAAAACATCCACACGCATAGTTTTCAGTAATTAAAGGTTAAAAACGGTTAATCGACACTCGTATCTGAATAATTGATGCTCAAAAAAGGTTAATCAAATCACGTTTCCGGTTTACATCTAACATTCATCACGAAAGAGGCTAGGACAAAATAATCACTTTTGTCCTAGCCTCTCTTCTTTCTACTATATTAGTCAACGTTTCGGTTTCTTGACTCAAGCTCATTATCAGTTGTGCCTGTTCGACCACCAAACTGAACAGCTTCGAGAGACAAGCCAAAGTTCATAGAAGCTAACTGGAAAGCATTTTGCTTATACAAACGATCCTTCCCTCCACCTGAACCAATCGTTTCATCATCATCTACAAATTCAATCTCAATCGAGAAAGAAGCTCCTTGATTCGCATTAAATCCACTTCGCGGACTTAAATCTAACACATTTTTACCATCTACCTGTTTCACATACCAATTTCTCATTCTTTGTGTAAAGTCAGAAAAGTCGCCGTTTTTCAGATCATAAAGCGTGAAGTCCGTTGAATAAAAACGACCTTCAACATGTTGGAAAATTGGTATGCGCTCAAATATCGGTCGATCTGACGGTGAAATATCATAAAAATTAATTCGGAACTGTTTTAAAAACTCATCGGAAAATTCTTGATTGGTACTAGGAACTACACCAGCAGCAACTAATTCATCATAATTAGGATGCTCTTGCAAATTGCTAATAAATTCCCCTTCGTCAAAGTGTAAATAAACAGACTCAATAGCGAGCGTTCCATTGTTATAAATAGTCATATTACGTTGCAACTTATCACCAGGCTTTAAATTAGCATCCTCTAAGACAACATAACGCCCTTCTTCATCCGTATTTAATCCCGTTACGGTAATATCTAATTCCCCAGTTGCAAACGCACCACTTAACTGTTCCACATCGTTAAATGCGGCCCATGTTCCGCCACCTACAAGAGACAATCCTAACATACCTGTCAAAAATCCTACCGCTACTTTTTTCTTCATCTCATACTCCTCCTCTTACTCTCTATTTTTTGCAGATGCCTGCAGTAAATCCTGTTTAAGCTTTCGTTCTTTTAGTCCCGATAAAAAGAGCCTACATGAAAACACGACGAGTATGGCCCCTGGGATTAAAAGAAAAATAATTGGACTGTTTGCAAATATGCTCGGTATATATCCTAAAAGCGGTATATTCATGCCATTAAAGCTACCGATTACTTGCTCGGAGCTCACTGGAGTTACATCAGGAGCTTCATTGTTATCACCTTTTGTTTTGTAATAGACATCATCACCTATCTGCTCTACTGAAACAATTCGATGAGTAACATACATCCCTTGTTCTCGCTGGAACATGATAATGTCATTCTCTTTAAGCGCCTCTTTATCTACAGTCGAGTTAATACCAATTACAGAACCAGTCTTAATTGTTGGAGACATAGAACCAGATTGAACCGTTACGATATGCATGCCAAAAACGGTTTGATTGGCAAAAAACACATGCTGCAAGGCTATGATAGCAACTACTATGAGTGTGACAATAAGACAGATGTCCACGATACGATTCCATTTCTTTAATCCGCCCATGACTCCCTCCTTTTTTGTTCTTAATAACGAATACAAATGTAGTATAATTCATTATTAAGAACTAATATAGCTTTATAATCTCTTGAAATCTTCGTATTTAAAGCAAGATTCTTCCTTTATCTAAGGTATACTCTGTTTTTCTTTAAAACGCACAACATTCTTAATAACGAACATAACAAACGAAAAAAAGCCCTCATTTTATATGAGAGCTTTTACCTTCTTATCTAAGCTTCTGTCGTAGCCGCCTGCTGTTCAACTGGCTTCACTAATATTCTAGTACCATCCGTCTGAACGACTTCAATCGGCGTCTCTTCTTGCAACCAGCGATTGTCTGTAGTGGCACTATAAAGCTTACCATCAATCTCAATTGTTCCTGTAGGGCGAAATGGTGTTTTCGTAACACCTTGTTTACCAATGAGGCCTTTATAATCATCGTTCATCGAATTATATCCTGCCTCACTCGTTAATCTACTAGTAAAAATCATTTTATCCCACATCGTTCGTTTAGGGAATACTTTTGTGAATAGGTACGATGTTGGTGCTCCAATTAAAAACGCTAATGCGACCATAATACCGTACGTAAAATCAGGTGACGGTAATGATAAGCCAAGAACCATGAGTAAAATTCCGATACCGGCAATTGTACCATCTGTTGTCACTTTACCATCAAAAATGATAAGCGCTAGACCGATTGTATATAGAACTACAATCCACAAGCTATCCGTAGCACTTAGGTGATACGAGAAGTACATCGTCATGATACCAATACCTAAAATAGCGAATATCCCTTTTGATTTCACCATCAATTCTCCGAAAATAAAGAGTGTTGCTAGGAAAATGACGATAAACCCCATTACGTTAAGGTCAAGAAATTCCACGGTGCGTTCACTCCCTCTCCATTTATCTTTATTGTACCAAAAGATAACCTCTACTTTCATCTACGAGGCTCAAAGAAAAAAGTTTCAAAAAAAGAAGGAAAGAAAGGAAAAAGCTCCTCCATTCAATGGAGAAGCGAAAGCTCATCATTAGTTAGATGAAGTAAACCAGCCAGAAATCGTGTCTAATAGGTCTTGGAAGAAATTAATTATGGACTGAATAATACTCTGCCCTTCTTCGCTACTTACAAATTCACCAATGTTATCACGTACGGATCCGATTTGATCACGTACTTGGTTCCAGTCAATGTTTAGTCCACGAATTCGATCAAATAATGAAACTAATCCATTAAGCTCTTCTTCTGTTAACTCGATCCCAAGCTCCGCTGCGATTCGCTCAATAAGTGCACGCAGATCTTCTTCTGTTTCCACATTTCCTTCAGCGATTTCTTCTTTAATTCGAGCCATAAGCTCTGTTGCTTCCTCTACTCCGTAAGTATCTCCAAGCTCCGCCGTTTTAACTAGCTCTTCATTGGCTACTTGCTTTTGCTCTTCAGGAATAGTGGCTTCAGTAGTTGTCTCGTAAGCTTTGATTAGCCCTGTAAGAGCTCCTGTACCAGATACATCAAACGGTGCCGTTACATAAATAATGGCATCCTCAACGCCAGCTGTAATAAGTGCGTTTGCATACATACCGTCAGATACATACGTAATTCTATTGGATTCTACATCGATTCCTGTGCCAGGCTCTGCTATCGTAATTTTTGAGGATGAAATAGCATTGCTTCCAATAACAGATGCAGATAGATAATCCCCTAAGTACTGGTACTCTTCTTCATTGGAGACTGTGACAATTGTCACTTCGTCCTCTGTCACTCCCATTTCATTTAAAAGTTGTTCTCGTTGTTGAGGATTTAAATCTTCACCAAGAGTTACAATTTCATCTCCAGGTGCTGCGTCTGCCATAACAGTTGTCATTGCAATAAACCAAACTGCAAAAAAGCTAACTAAAAATGTTTTATACGATCTCATGTCATTCTCTCCTTTAAGTAAAAAAACTATCCAAATTATAGCATATTTTGGACAAAAGCAAATATAGTACTAGCGTGCTATACATATATGGACGTATTTTGATTTAAAAAAGTTTCACTACATGTTTGAGGAGGAAAAACGATGAGAAGATTATTACTTGCACTATTATTACTTACTGTTACCATCCTCGGTGTCAGACACGATTTAACCATAGGGACCCTTCAAATACCTTCTGTACAAAAATCACATGTTGATGTCATTGTTGAAAGTGGACAAACCTACACGACTATTATACAGCAATTACATATACCAGAAGAGATTACAGAGGAACAAGTCTTACACGATTTCCTACTATTAAATGATAGTAAGGATCCGGAAGAGCTACAAGCAGGTTCTATCTATCGCTTCCCAATTTACGACATCCATCGACCTATAGAGCAATAATCCTTGCCACATGCTATCGACCATTGTTACAATGAGTAACGAACGAAAAGTCTTTTTTTGAACAAACTAAAGGGGCGATGATGAAGCATGACCCAGTTAACACATCGAAAAAATACACGTCAGGTTAAAGTTGGTCCACTTACAATCGGTGGTAACGACGAAGTTATCATTCAAAGTATGACCATGTCAAAAACGCATGATGTTGAAGCTACAGTTGCAGAGATTCTTCGATTAGAGGAAGCTGGCTGTCAAATCGTGCGCGTTGCCTGCCCACATATGGAAGATGCAGAGGCAATTCCAGAAATTAAAAAGCGCATTAACATTCCACTTGTTGTAGATATTCACTTTGACTACAAGCTTGCGTTAAAGGCGATCGAGGGTGGAGCGGACAAAATTCGTATTAACCCAGGTAATATCGGTCGACGCGAAAAAGTAGAAGCTGTAGTAAATGCAGCAAAAGAAAAAGGTATTCCAATTCGTATTGGTGTAAACGCTGGTTCCCTTGAGAAGCGAATCATTGAAAAGTACGGATATCCTACTGCTGATGGAATGGTAGAGAGTGCTCTCCATCACATTAAAATTTTAGAAGACCTAGACTTCCACGATATCATCGTGTCGATGAAGGCATCTGACGTAAACTTAGCAATCGAAGCGTACGAAAAAGCTGCTGCAGCATTTGACTACCCACTTCACCTAGGAATTACAGAGTCAGGTACCCTTTTCTCAGGTACAATTAAGAGTTCCGCTGGTCTTGGCGCCCTTTTATCTAAAGGACTCGGTAACACCATGCGAATTTCATTAAGTGCGGATCCGGTTGAAGAAATTAAAGTAGCTCGTGAGCTTCTAAAAGTATTTGGACTAGCAGCTAACGCGGCAACGCTTATCTCATGCCCAACTTGCGGTCGTATTGAGATCGATTTAATCAGTATCGCAAACGAAGTCGATGAGTATATTCGTGATATCAAAGCTCCAATTAAAGTTTCTGTACTAGGATGTGCGGTAAACGGTCCTGGTGAGGCAAAAGAAGCTGACATTGGTATTGCTGGAGCACGCGGAGAGGGACTATTATTCCGTAAAGGGAAAACGATCCGTAAGGTTCCTGAAGAAACAATGGTAGAAGAGCTTAAGAAAGAAATTGATGCACTCGTTGTAGAGCATCAGGAAAAAGAGCGATTAGAGAAAGAAAAGCTTAATACATGATAACAATTGTCCGTCCTACATAAAGTGGGACGGGCTTTTTTAGCAGATACTAGTGTACAAAGGGTGAGTTTGTGAGACAATAGCATTAGCGCATTGTTTCAGAATTCAGATAAGAACTCTGCAAACGATAATTTAGACTTAGAGGTGACCGGAATGCCAACATACCGCTTTGGAATAGACATCGATGGAACTGTCACGGATCCAGGGACGTTCATCCCTCATTTAAACGAACACTTTAATAAAAACTTAACGTTAGACGACCTTGTTGAGTATGATCTAACTCGCGTGCTCAATGTAGATGAGCAAAGCTTCGCTCGCTGGATGGAAGAACACGAGCCAATGCTTTACCAAAAGTCTGTTTTAGCCAATGATGCTAAATCGATCCTTCATAAATGGGAAAAGCAGTTTGAACTTTTTTATATAAGCGCAAGGCCTGCTAAACTTCACGATATCACAGAAGAATGGTTTCAAGCCTTTAATCTCCCATATGATCACATTGAGCTTTTGGGTAGCCATAATAAAATCGAAGCTGCAAAAGAACATAAGGTTGATTTATTCTTAGAAGATAAGCACGATAATGCAGTGGATATTGCAGAAATCTGTCAGATCCCCGTCATTTTAATGAATACACCATATAATCAAATGCCCGTGCCAACAAACGTGTACCGAGCAAACAGCTGGCAAGAGGCAAACCAAATTGTATCGGACTTATTCGCCATTACTAAATAATGGACGATAGATCTAGATTCTATATAAAAAGCTAGGAGACTCTTTACCCGAGTCCTCCTAGCTTTTTTTACTGACACTGCTCACAGTATCCGTATACTTCAAACTTATGACCTGTTACTTGGAAACCTTGTTCACTTACTGCGGCCTCCATCGGACAATGATGAATGTGCTTCGTCTTACCACACTCTAAGCAAATTAAGTGGTGGTGGTGATCGTTCGTATCACAAGAAAAGCGGAAGCGCTTTTCGCCATCAAGCTCTGTTGCTTCAAGAATTCCAAGATCCGTAAAAACAGATAAATTACGATATATAGTATCAAAACTCATTCCATCATATTTCACCTGAAGTGATTCTAATACATCTTTAGCTGCTAGATATCTTCCTTCATCAGAAAATAACGTTAGCATGTCAAATCGCTTATCTGTGTACTTATATCCTTCTGACTTTAATTTGTCCATGGCTTGTTCGACGTTCATGAATGACCCTCCTTCGCACGATCACTTGAAAAACGGAGCATTCGCTTCACGAAGATCGCTCCTATTAATAATAACACACCGACGACAACAATCATTCCGCCAGTCGCAACATCTAAATGATAGGAAGAAACAATTCCACCTATCACAGCTGCCTCTCCAAATATAATACCAAGAATTAGCACGTGACGAAAGCTTTTTGCAAATTGAATAGCAGCAGCCACTGGAAGAGTAACTAGAGCACCGACTAATAAAATTCCAACTACCTTCATAGACATAGAGATCACAAGCGCAATCAAAATAGAAAATAAAAAGTTTAGCTTTTTAATTGAGATACCCGATGTTGCCGCAAACTCGGCATCAAACGAAATAGAAAGTAATTCTTTATAGAACAGTCCAATCAACCCAATTGCGACAATCCCCGTTCCACCAATAAAATATAAATCAGAAATTGTTACAGTTACAATGCTTCCGAATAAGTAATTATACCACTCCGTGTAACTACTGTTAGAAAAGCTAATCAATAGCGCGCTTAAACCAATACCAGCTGATAAGATAATTGGAATAGCAAGCTCCTCGAAGTATTTATATATTTGACGCAAGCGCTCAATTAGTAAGGAACCTCCTAAAGAGAACAAAAGCCCTGTGTAAAGTGGGTTTACAGCGCCAAATATTGCAACGGACTGCGTCATTAATACACCTG
Source organism: Paenalkalicoccus suaedae (assembly GCF_006965545.2). NCBI lineage: Bacteria > Bacillati > Bacillota > Bacilli > Caryophanales > Bacillaceae > Paenalkalicoccus > Paenalkalicoccus suaedae. The sequence goes on along the minus strand of NZ_CP041372.2, from coordinate 1,457,772 downwards.
CTGTGATACCAGTAAGGGTGATGTGAGATAGTCCTTCTGTAATAATCGTCATTCTCCTTACTAACAAGAAAGCCCCAATTAAAGGACTAATAAACCCTATTAAAATACCCGCAATAATGCCACGTTCTAAAAAGGTAAGCTGTGTGAGTATTTCCATTATGCCGACCTCCTAATTGAACGTTCTCCTGTAAATGCGATAACGAGCAACAGTATTAGTACGTTAATCATGACAATGGTTCCACCAGGTGCTAAATCAAGATGAAACGCACTAACAAAACCAGTCAGAACACTCACCTCACCGATTACCACCGAGTAGACGAACATTTGTTTAAAGCTTTTTGCTACACGCATGGCAGCTGCCACTGGCAAAGTAATTAATGCAGATACAAGTAAAATCCCCACAATTTGCATGGAAATACCGATCACAATAGCGACTAATACGATAAAGATGATGTGAAGAGACTTCTTCGGTAGTCCTGCAATAACCGCCTGTTCTTCATCAAAACTTAAAAAGAACAATTCCTTATATAGGAAGAATAGTACAGTAGCTACGATAGCCGTGAGCGTAATAACGACATAAAAATCTGTTTGATTAATAGCAATTACACTACCAAATAGATAGTTAAACAAGTCCGTATTAAATCCATTTGCAAGAGAAATAAACACGACTCCTAATCCGATTCCCCCAGAGAGTAAAATCGGTATTGCAAGCTCCTTATAGTATGGATACACCTGTCTTAAACGCTCTGTTAATAAGGCCCCTGTGACGGAGAATGTCATTCCCATATAAACTGGATTTAGACCTGCAAAAAACGACGAATATCGCCCAAGTAGCAAACTAAAGGCGATACCAGTCAGCGTAATGTGTGATAATGCGTCAGCCATTAATGATAATCTTCTAACCGCAATAAAAACTCCGATAATCGGTGCCATAAATCCAATTAAAATAGCTGTAAATAAAGAGTATCGTAAAAAGTCAAATTGAAAGAATACCTCGATCATCGGACTTCTCCTCTAACATGATCATGGTCGTGATGATGATCATGATGGTGATGATCATGATTATGCTCAATCATACTAACGTCGTGACCGTACATAGCGGATAGCATTTCTTCCTGATTCTCTTCAAAGTCCGATTTATTGCCGTGAAAGTGCAAGCATTTATTTAAACAAGCAACATCTGTGACATAGTCTGTCATCGCTCCAATATCGTGCGTGACAAGAATAAGGGTAATACCTTTATTCGTGTTTAAATCGCGTAGCATTGTATAAAAATTTGATACAGACTTTGCATCCACTCCGACCGTTGGTTCGTCTAATATCAGAAGCTCAGGGTCACTCACTAATGCACGTGCAATAAACACGCGCTGTTGCTGTCCGCCGGATAGCTCACCGATATTCGCATACATAAAGTCTTGCATGTCTACTTGCTTGATTGCCTCTTTTACTTTCTCTTTATGCTTCTTTGTTAAAAAGCGGAACAGCCCCACTTTACCATACAGCCCCATAGAGACTACTTCAAAAACAGTCGCCGGGAATCCACTATTAAAGCTATTTGCTTTTTGCGAAACAAAGCCGATCTTGCTCCAATTTTTAAAGCTCTTTACGGACGTTCCAAACAGTTTAACTTGTCCGTCAACTGGCCGGTTAAGTCCAAGCAAAAGCTTTATTAAGGTTGATTTACCAGAACCATTAGGTCCACATAGGCCGAGGAAGCTTCCCGCAGGTATGCGCATATGGATATCCTCTAGAACCGTTTGCTGTCTATAAGCAAACGATACTCCCTCCACCTCAACAACAAAATTTGTTTCCTTCATTATATATCCCTCGTTTATATTAGTAAGAATCGTTACGGTTTACATTCCTAACGTAGTATAACGCAGTCCCCCTTCCTTGTAAACTTGCGAGCCTCCATATTTTCTTCAAATAATAAACAAAACTTGTAGGGTGGATACTATTCATGTGTTAAGATAAGTCCATCTATAAAGCGCTTAACTTAGGGAGGTCCAAACATGGAGCAAATTGGAATTATTGATATGGGGTCAAACTCCATTCGATTTGTTATTTATGAAATTGATGAGTATAAATGCTATAAAGAAATTCAAAACTTAAAAATTCCAGCAAGACTTAGTACATATATTGATGACGAAGGTGCCATGACGAAGGATGGGATCGATAAAGTCCTAGAGACATTAAAACGATTTGAACCCGTTGTCGCAAACTATGAGCTGTCATCCATGCGAGGTGTAGCTACAGCCGCTATTCGTAACGCAACAAATAGCGAGGAGATTTTAGATGCCATTAAAGAGCACTCTATCTTTCCCGTCGATATTTTATCAGAAGAGCAGGAAGCATATTATGGGTACTTAGCAGTGACAAATAGCATGGACGTACCAGAAGGTATCACAATAGATATAGGTGGCGGCAGTACAGAAGTGACCTATTTTAAAGATCGAGAACTCCTCCATTCGTATAGTTTCCCTTTTGGAGCACTAACATTAAAGAAACAATTTATTAAAGGGGATACGCCTACTGAGGAAGAATGGAAACGTCTGCGTGACTTTTTAAAGGAGTCCTATCGTTCCCTTTCTTGGATTAAGGATAAAAACGTTCCAGTGATTGGAATTGGAGGCTCTGCCCGTAACGTAGCCCAAGTGCATCAGGCAGATATTTCTTATCCTATGTCAGGTTTGCATCAATACGAAATGACGGCTAAAGAAGTGCATGATATCTCAGATGAATTAAGCTCTATGTCACTTAAGAAGCGAGAAAAAGTTGACGGTCTTTCAAAAGATCGTGCTGACACAATTCTTCCTGCAATCGCTGCGATGGAAGCATTAATTAAAGAAGTAAACACAAAATCCTTTATTGTTAGTAGTCGTGGTCTTCGCGATGGGTTATTCTTTGAGCTTTTATTAGCTCCGATCGAAGTTACTCATTTTCCTAATGTGAAAGAAGAAAGCTTTTATCAGTTAAGTAATTATTATCGACTGAATCTCGACCATCAAAAAAAGATATCTGTTTTAGCGTCTTATTTAACCTCAGAGCTTGTAGAGCATGATTTAGTAACACTTTCCAAACTTGATATGGAGCACTTACGGTTAGGTGCTAACGTTTTTTATATTGGTAATACCATTCATCCAGAATCTAAAAGTGAGCATACCTTTTATTTATTAACAAACCAATCGATCGATGGCTTACCTCATAGCGAACGTTTAGCAGTTGCGTTTATTGCATCCTTCAAATCAAAATCTCAGCTTAAAAAATATGCTGATCCTTATCGACCGTGGGTTTCAAAAGAAGACCTCGTTCAATATGAATTACTTGGCGCCATTATCAAATTTAGCTTTGCTCTAAATATATCTGAACAAAGTATTATAAAAAGAACGGAAATTACGGAGTGCGATAAAGAAGACATTACTATTACTGTCACATATGATGGCGATGCCTTCTTTGAAGAGGAGCAGGCGAATAAATATAAGAAGCATTTAGAGAAAGCACTAGATAAAAATATTACACTCACGTTTAATCACGTATAATCTTTACATGAAATTTACATCTGTATGATACGCTTGAAATAGATACTATTCAGGAGGTTCGATCATGCATACGAAGCACGACTTACACAATCCAGCCTATTACAACAACCGTGAACTTTCTTGGCTTGGTTTTAACGAACGAGTTTTAGAAGAAGCAATGGATCATCGAAATCCACTACTTGAACGTCTTAAATTTTTATCTATTTTTAGTTCTAATTTGGACGAATTTTTTATGGTACGAGTCGCTGGTTTAAAAGACCAAGTTCGCGCAGGCTTCCATAAGCCTGAAAATAAAACGGCCATGACACCGAAGCAACAGCTAGCAAAAATTGGTGAGCTTAATCATAAGCTTGTAACAAGACAGTATGAGCACGTACGCGACGCTATTATCCCAGCACTTCACGATCAATCTGTTTATCTTGTTACACCTGATGAACTAACAGAGAGTGAGTACACGTATTTGAAAAAACACTTTAAAGAGTATATTTTGCCTGTTTTAACACCCATGGCAATTGATGCATATCGCCCCTTTCCAATGCTATCTAATAAAAGCTTAAATTTAGCTGTTATCTTAGAGTTAAAGCATCATGAGCCTAATGATAAACTTGCAATCGTGCAGGTCCCATCTGTATTAAAGCGTACACTCTCACTTCCAGGTGATGGGCATCGATTTATTATGTTAGAAGACGTGATTAGTACCTTTATTAGTCATTTATTTAGTGGCAACTCTGTAAAGTCCGTGTCCCCTTTCCGAATTACACGTAACGCTGATTTGACGATTCACGAGGAGGGGGCTCGCGATTTGCTTCGAGAAATAGAAAAAGAGCTCAAAAAACGTAAATGGGGCGCAGCTGTGCGTCTTGAAATGATGAAAGGAAAGATGGATCCAAAAGTTTTATCTTTATTAACAAGTGTGTTAGAGCTACACAAAGAGGATATATACGAAGTTGATGGACCATTGGACTTTACGTTTATGTTCAGCTTCCACGCTCAGCTAGCTCCGCATTTCGAAGAGCTGTTGGACCGCCCTGTCATTCCTCAGCGTCCTGTGGACCTCGATCCAGATGAGGACTTGTTTGACGCTATTTTAAAACGTGATATTTTCTTACATCACCCATACGAATCCTTTCAACCTATCGTGGACTTAATTACGCGTGCCGCCGAAGACGAGAACGTGCTTGCAATTAAGCAAACACTATATCGCGTAAGCGGTGACTCCCCCATCATTGAGGCTTTAAAACGTGCTGCTGAGCTTGGTAAACAAGTAACTGTACTTGTTGAATTAAAAGCTCGATTTGATGAAGAAAAAAATATTCAGTGGGCAAAGCAACTAGAGAAGGCCGGTTGCCATGTTATTTATGGTATTACCGGATTAAAAACACATTCTAAGATCACGTTAATTATTCGTCACTATGAAAGTGGTATCCAGCGTTTTATTCATCTTGGAACTGGAAATTACAACGACTCGACAGCGAAATTTTATACAGATATGGGCATGCTGACATCTAATGAAAGATACGGTATCGATGCCACTAACTTCTTTAATTATTTAAGTGGCTATAGTAAAAAGCCAAAATGGAAAGAGCTTTCCACTGCTCCATTTGAAATTAGAGAGACGTTTATAAAACTAATTGATGAAGAAATCGAGCATCACAAAAAACATCAAAATGGGCATATTATGGCCAAAATGAACTCCTTAACTGACAAGCCAATTATTTTAAAGCTGTACGAAGCAAGTCAGGCTGGGGTAAAGATAGACTTAATCATTCGTGGAATTTGTTGCTTAAAACCTCAAATCCCTGGTGTAAGTGAAACGATTACGGTAAGAAGCATTTTAGGTCGCTTTTTAGAGCACAGTCGCGTATTCTACTTCCATGCTAACAATCATCATAAAATGTTCCTGTCCTCTGCCGATTGGATGACACGAAATATGGAAAAGCGAATTGAGATTCTCTTCCCTGTTTATGAACAGTCCATTAAAGATCGTATTCATGAGGTGTTCCACTATTCAATGAAGGACAATATGAAAGCCCGTATTCAAGATGAAAACGGCATTTACCACTATGTGGAGCGCAAAGAAGGTGACGAGGAGATCTCTAGCCAAGAGATCTTCTATGACCTCGCAGCAACCCACTTCGAAGATAATTAATTTCTGCGCTTCACCAAAAAACACAAGGTGAAGGGGCGTTGCCCCTTCACCTTGTGTTTTAATTTTGATCATCTACAAACGTAACTAACGCTTCTGCTTTTTCTTGAATTTCTTCCGCATACCAGCTTCTTGCGTGACCATTTTCACGAATATACTGATTTAAGCCGCCCATCCCTCTGTGATAAGCCGTTAAAGCATGATCCCAGTCACCATACTCTCCGTAAAGATACTCTAAGTAAGTGACAGACAGTTGAATCGCATAGTGCGGGTCAAACAAGTACTCATGTTTATACGGTAGCTCAGCCATCTCCGCTACCCAAGGTCCTGTGTTTTTCATAAACTGAGCCATACCATAAGCATGTCCATACCGAGTTTCTGGACCAACTAAGCTTGGATCAAATGTATCTCCAGTCTCAACTCGAAGAAGTTCATATACGACGTGAGGATCAATGTCTCTTTTTTGAGCCTCTAATGACAAGAGTAATCCCCAGTCATATTTAAAATTACCGTCGCTTTCTTCGTACAAAGCATCTGCTAACACTTTTGCTTCTTGAAAGTTTACATTACCAGAGACGATATATCCATCAGGTAATTTATCGATATGTTCATCAAGCTCGAGTACATAAGGATCAATCTCTGGGCGTTCTTCGGCCTTTGCGACCTCAAGACGCTCAATCTCCTTTTGTGTCTCCATATATCCATTTCCCAATACTAATGAAAGTGCCCCCATAACCGCAGTTACTGTTAACATTGTAAGGAATGAAATCTTCATAAAAATCCTCCTTTAGACTCTCCAAATAACAAAAAAATAAATACAAGTTAGAATGTTATAGGAAACAAGGAGGAATTGCAAGCGAAACGCTAATTTGCGATTTGTTCAGATTTTTTAGGCGAGCGCAACATTTTAGACAGATATCCTTGCTTAGGCGCAAATAAAAATGCTAGTACAAAGAAGCTAGAAGCAGCTAGAACGATAGATGCACCTGATGCCACATCATAAATAACAGAGAAGAATAACCCTATTACAGCCGATAGCACGCCAAATAAAGCCGAAAGGAACAGCATGACAGAAAAACGCTCTGTAAGTAAATAAGCTGTTGCACCTGGAGTAATTAGCATCGCTACGACCAAAATGATTCCTACCGTCTGTAAAGATGCTACAGTTACTAAGGATAATAAAAGCATAAGTAAGTAATGGATTGCTCTCACTGGATGTCCAGTTGCTTGAGCCATCGTTTCGTCAAATGTACTAAGAAGCAGTGGTCGGTAAAAAATAAAAATAGATAGTAAGACTATAATTCCGATTACTAATGTAATCAAAAAATCTTGAGAAGATACGGCCAAAACATTCCCGAATAGAATGTGGTTTAAATCAATAGAGGATCCTCTCAGCGCAGTCATGAGTACAATACCTAATGCAAACATTCCAGTAAACATGATACCGATGGCTGAGTCCTCTTTAATTTTACTATTTCGTGAAATAAACCCTATAGCAAGCGCCGTCAAGACACCTGTGAACACCGCACCAATAAAGAAGCTACCACTTATCATATACGAGACAACAACGCCAGGTAATACAGCGTGAGATATAGCATCTCCCATTAATGCCATGCCTCGTAAAATAATAAAGCATCCAATTACGCCACAGATTACCCCAACAAGGATTGCAGCAACTAGTGCGTTTTGTAAGTACGTATAATTCATTAATTGATCAATAAAAAGCTGTATCGATCGCATTACGGATTCACCACCATAACGTCAGATTTCCCATGCACGACAGCCATATTGCCCACGTAAGCCGCCTTTAAATTCTCCTCACTAAACACATCCTCTACTTCGCCACTTCCGATTAGCTTTCGGTTAAGTAGAAGAAGTTCGTCGAAATAGGACTCTACTTTGCTTAAGTCGTGATGAATAACCACAATTGTTTTACCTTGATGTTTTAAGTCGCGTAGCAGGTTGACAATAATCTCTTCTGAAGTGACATCAATACCTACGAAGGGTTCATCTAAGAAGAATGTTTCTGCGTCTTGGGCAATGGCCCGAGCAATAAAGACTCGTTGTTGTTGACCACCTGAGAGTTCACCTATTTGGCGGTTAGCAAACTCTTCCATACCTACTTGGTGGAGGGCCTCCATCGCTCTATCTTTATCTGTTTTACCTAATCGTTTGTACCAAGGGATGTGAACAAAACGTCCCATTTTTACGACGTCAATCACTCTTACTGGGAAATCCCAATCAATCGCACTTCTTTGCGGCACGTAAGCAATTTCCTTACGTTGCTTATCAACGGGCTTACCCAATATCGAAACTTCACCGCTATATTTAACTAACCCTAGTAGTACTTTCATCAACGTAGACTTTCCTGCTCCGTTCGGACCAATAAGTCCGATTATTTTTCCTTGTGAAACTTTAAAGGAAATATCCTCAAGAGCTACTATTCCATCATAATGGACAGATACATGCTTCACTTCAATGGTAGACATTACTGCTACCTCCTCTCTCCTTCAATGTATGTATATGTGTTCGCTATGTGCACGTATGCGAAAAAGTTGTATAGACTTCAAAAAGTTGCACGAAGGAAACTTTTTGATTTCTCTTCATTATAATCAATCTTTACTTATTACGCAAATTTTCAAGCATCTCTGCATAAACACTTTAAAAGAGGAGGGATGATATGTTTGAACAACTAATTAACGAACGAATTCGAGCTTTAAATGTCAGAGAGATTATGATGCTTGGCTATAAGTATGATGTGTCTTTAACTGTAAGAGATGCAAAGCGAATCATGGAAATTATCGAGCCCGCTACGTTTGATATTCATGATAAAGTGACGCTCCAAAAAAAAGTAGCGTTACTAAAAGAAGAATTTCCACTTGCAAGTAAACAGTTGTTTACTCTGCTAGAGCCGTATTTGTAAAATAAAAAAGGCTGAAGTGAATGAAGTCACTTCAGCCTTTGCTCTTTATTTCTCTTCAGATAAAGCGAGAAGCTCATCCTTTAAATTAGGTTCAAACTGCTTATTACGAATCATCTCGATCTCTTTCTTATAAGGAGCAAGTTTATTCTTTTTGTCTGTCCCTACATATGGAGTTTCCAAGATCTTTGGAATATTTTCAAACACTTCATGATAAATAATTTTTTCTAAAGTGTCATAGCCTATATGACCAAATCCAATATTCTCATGTCTGTCTTTCTTAGCGCCACATTCATTTTTACTATCATTCACATGTACAACCTTAATACGGTCGAGCCCAACGATTCTGTCAAATTCATCTAAAACTCCATCTAAATTATTGACAATATCGTACCCTGCATCGTGCACGTGACACGTATCAAAGCACACGGATAATCGATCATTGTGAGTCACACCCTCAATGATTTTAGCCAACTCCTCAAACGATCTACCACACTCTGATCCTTTTCCAGCCATTGTCTCTAAAGCGATTTGCACATGCTGATCCTTTTCGATAACCTCGTTCAAACCCTCAATAATCTTCTTGATCCCCTCATCTGGACCAGCTCCAACATGAGCGCCAGGATGAAGCACAATTTGACCTGCACCTAGTGCTTCTGTGCGAGCCGTCTCACTTCTTAAAAAATCTACTCCAAGCTGAAAGGTTTCAGGCTTCGTTGTATTGGCAATATTAATGATATAAGGAGCATGCACGACAATATTTGAAATATTGTTTTCTTTCATGTGTGCTGTTCCCGCTTCAATATTTAAATCTTCAATCGCTTTTCTTCTCGTATTTTGAGGTGCACCAGTGTAGATCATAAAAGTTGTTGACCCATAAGATGCAGCTTCTTGACTAGCTGCTAAAAGCATATTCTTTCCACTCATTGATACGTGAGATCCTAGTAGCATAAAGTAGACGTCCTTTCTTACTTCGTTTTTCGGCGATTAATTCGTCTTTCACGCTGTTGCTTACGCTCCGCTTCTTGACGAGCCTTCTTTTTATATCCTGGTTTAACCTTTTTAGGTTTTCTTGGGATCGCTTTCTTAAGCTCAGCTTCTGATACTTTTGACTTTCGTTGGAAAACACGCTTCTCTACTGTTTCCCAAGCTCCGTTTTTCCATTCTTTATAGACAAAGTTGATGCCCTGTTGTTTAAGCTTCTCAATCTTGCGCTCGTCTTCACGGCCGAAGATCGTCATCGCTAGACCATCCCAACCTGCTCTGGCAGTTCGACCAACACGGTGTACATAATATTCTAGCTCCGTTGGGATTTCATAGTTAATAATATGGCTGATTCCTTTAATATCAATGCCTCGTGCAATTAAATCTGTTGCAACTAGATATTGAATTTCTGCGTCCTGCAACTTTTTAAGTACCTTTTTACGTTTACGAGGCTCCACGCCACCGTGAATCATATCTACATTTAATCCTTGGCTTTGTAGCACTTGGAAAACTTCATTCGCAGATTCTTTCGTATTCGTAAATACTATTGCAAGGAACGGATTAATTCGTTCTGTTACTTGTTGAATAAGCTCTTTACGACTTCTGTCGCGGTCATTAATTAACCAATGCTCCATCTTTTTTGGAGCTGCAGTTCGAGGTTGTACTTCTATTTGCTTCGGGTTCTTCATATACTTTTTAAGGAATGGCATAAGTCTTTCAGGAATGGTTGCCGAGAAGACCATAAGCTGAAGCTCTTCGTTCATAGCGGAAGCAATACTATCTACTTCTTCTAAAAATCCCATGTCGAGCATTTGGTCAGCTTCGTCCACAACAAATCCTTTCACATAAGCTGGAAGTAATGCCTGCTCACGAATCATATCTAAAATTCGTCCTGGTGTTCCAATGACAATGTGAGGCTTTTGTTGTCTAACCTTCTCGACCATTCTTAGGCGATCGGTACCACCAACAACAAGCTGCACACTAATCTGATCATTTGCATAGTGTTTAAAGACCTCAAAAAGCTGTGTTGCAAGCTCTCGTGTTGGAGCAGTAACAACATATTGTGTCGATGCTTCCTCTTGATTTACGTTGTGTAAAATAGGAAGTAAAAACGCTAATGTTTTACCTGTTCCTGTTTGAGATTTACCGATTACATCGGCGCCTCGCTTAATCGATGGTAATAATCTTTCTTGAATTTCTGTAGGCTGTTCAATGTTGTCACGAACCAATCCTTCAATAAGAAACGGCTGTAAGTTAAAACGTTCAAAATTATGCAAAGTTTATCATCCTTTATTTTTATTCGATTCCGACATTCATCTTTTAAATTTAAGTGGCAACACGGCATGTGGGATAATTTAGAAGGAAACACGCTAAAGGGGTTTATGGATATACATGGAAGTAGATAATATCGCTTACCCTAATTAGTATCGCTTTACACGTAAAAGATGAATACTAACATTTTATTTTACCACATGCCTATTACACGTGACTAGACCTCATTTCGGTCTAATTTTGTTATTTGTACCTTTCTTGTGATAAGATGGGTATATCAATTAAATGGAGGAGTGCTATATGTTCGAAATTGGAGATCATGTCGTATACCCGTATCACGGCGCTGGGACAATTACAGACAAAGTAGAAAGAACGATCTTAGGTAAAGAAGAGACATATGTTGTCTTAACATTCCCTATGAACCAAATGACTATTATGCTCCCTGAAGAGAAACTCCAGGCTTCTGGCATTCGAAGCGTCATCACGCTTGACAAAGTCCAGGAATTAATCGAACACAGCTTAACACTCAAACCAGCTCAAGAATTCTCAAGACGAGACATTAACGATAAGCATGATAAGATGAAAAGCGGATGTATCTTTGATTGCACAACGATTTACACCGAGCTTATGTTAAAAAAGAAACATTCTCCTGATAAGCTTCACATAGAGGAACGCAAGCAGCTCGATTTCGCGCGTCAACTTTTAAAGAGTGAACTTGATTTTGTTGAAGGTCTATCTTCCGATGAAATCGAAGAATTTCTTTCAATGCAAAATCGTGAGGATACATCTGAACTTCCCTCTTCTTAACATCTTTAGTCAGTAGTATTTGTCACAGGCGGCTACAACTACTATAATAAGGACTAGAGAGATAAAGCTTTTGAGGAGGATGAAGAATGGAAGTCATGAAAATATCTCCTCGCGGCTACTGCTATGGTGTAGTAGATGCGATGGTAATGGCGAAAGAAGCCGCTGCAAATCCAGAGTTACCTAGACCAATCTATATCCTTGGGATGATTGTTCATAATAAACATGTTACAGACGCGTTTGAAGAGGACGGTGTTATTACCCTAGATGGCCTCAACAGACTCGATATACTTAAGCAAGTAGAGAAAGGTACCGTTATCTTTACGGCTCACGGGGTATCACCCGAAGTACGAGAGCTAGCAAAAGAAAAAGGACTTACTACAATTGATGCAACATGCCCAGACGTTACCGTCACGCATGATTTGATCAGAGGTAAAAAAGATGATGGGTACGAGTTTATTTATATTGGTAAAAAGGGGCACCCAGAGCCTGAGGGCGCTGTTGGTGTCGCCCCATCTATCGTACATTTAATCGAAAACTTAGATGATATTGAAGCATTACAAATTGAGTCTGAAAAAATTATTGTCACTAACCAAACAACCATGAGTCAGTGGGACGTTAAGCATCTTATTGACGCTGCTGTTAAAAAGTATCCGCACGCGGAGGTCCATAACGAAATATGTATGGCTACTCAAGTTCGCCAAGAGGCTGTAGCAGCTCAAGCTGGTGGCGCTGAACTTTTACTTGTTGTAGGTGACCCAATGAGCAATAACTCTAATCGCCTGGCTCAAGTATCAAAAGAGATCGCAGGAACTCCTTCCTATCGCATTGGCGGAGTAAATGAGATCAATTTAGAGTGGCTCAAAGGTATTAGCAAAGTTGCCGTTACATCCGGTGCTAGTACACCTACCTTAATTACTAAAGAAGTTATTGCGTTCTTAGAGAAATTTGATGAAGATGACCCACACACGTGGGATACAACAAGTACGGTTAAACTTGCAAAAATTTTACCAAAGATCCGTAAAAAAAGACGAGAAGATCTCTCTGTTAAAAAAGCGTAACTAAAAAACACTCGTTCGAAGAGGTTCCCTCTCTGAACGAGTGTTTTCTTATTTAAACCAAAATGGGTCTGTTTGAATGTTGGAAACAATAATTTCCGTATCATATTTCTTTGATGTAATAAATTTTCTGAGCTTATCGGCTACAGCTTGCTTCATAATCTTTTCTACGTGATGTCCAGGATCGACGCAGGCCAGTCCCTCTATCATCGCATCATGAGCGACGTGAAAATATAAATCGCCAGTGACATAGGCATCAGCGCCTTTTTGAATAGCTGTGCGTAAGTATTTATTACCGTCTCCACCTAACACAGCTACCTTTTTAATGGGCTTTGACTTGTCCCCTACAGCTCGTGCACCTTTAACAGCAAAAGCACCCTTAACATGATCAATAAAGGCATCTAAGGTCATCTCCTGCTCTAAGTAGCCGATGCGACCTAATCCTCGTGACTTTCCCTTAATATCAGAGACAAATATGTCATAGGCAGGCTCCTCGTATGGATGCGCCTGTTTAAGCGCACGAAGTATCTCCGACTGCTGTGACTCATAAAAGACACTTTCAATCTTCACTTCGTCTACTCGTGCCAATTCGCCCTTCTCACCTATGAATGGATCTGCTTCATTTGAAGGAACAAACATACCAGTACCTTCTGTTTGGAAAGAGCAGTGAGAATAATCACCAATCTTACCAGCACCTGCATCACCTATTGCCTCTCTTACTACTTCAGCGTGAGAAACCGGAGCGAAGACGGATAGTTTTTTTACTCTGTCTACAGTCGTTTCTGCTAGAACTTGAGTAGATGTTAATCCTAACGCCTCTGCCATAAGGTCATTGACTCCACCATCAGCAACGTCTAAGTTTGTGTGAGCAACATAAACGGCAATATCATGTTTAATTAGCTTTTCAATCGTTCGACCCGCCGCCTGATCTGTTCGCAGGTTTTGAAGTGGACGAAAGATAATAGGATGATGTGCAATAATAAGAGAAACGCCCTGCTCAATGGCTTCGTCTACTACTGGTTCTAATACATCCAGGGTCACCATTACTTTTTCGACAGGTTTATTTAACGTCCCAATTTGAAGACCTATCTTGTCTCCTTCTACTGCTAAGTTCTTCGGAGAGAATGCTTCGAATGCTTGAATGATCGTTTGAGCATGTGCTGCTTTCATAAACCTTCCTCCTCTAACCATGTGATTTTTTTAGCTATCGCCTGAAGCTTAGATTCCGAATCAGACTTTGCATGCTGTAAATTCGATTGGATAGCATAGAGCTGTTTTTTTTCTCTAGCCCACTTTTGCTTAAATGCATCCTCTTTTTCTGGGAGTAGGTAAGGACCTAACCAAATTAACTTTTCTCGATTATTGTCTTGATAGATGCTTTCCTCGCCTTTTTCCGCCACGATAATTTCATAGATGTGCCCATCTTCCTCAAGAATCGTTTCGGTGATTAGCTTCCAGCCATTAGAATAGAGCCAACCGCGTACGTGATCTCCTGCTACATTAGGCTGTAAAACTAAGCGCGTCACAAAAGCTAAATGGTCTTTGCCGTGCTCTAATATCGAAGAGATTAAAGGTCCACCCATTCCTGCTATAACAATCGTGTCAGCCGCACGATCAGCCAGTACATCTAATCCGTTTCCAAGTCTTGCTTCCACTTTACACGTTAATTCATGTTTACTAATATTCTCTTTCGCCGAATCAAGTGGACCTTCATTCACTTCTCCTGCTATGGCATACTCGCATACACCACTTTTGACTAAATAGACAGGTAAATGCGCATGATCCGATCCAATATCCGCAACTGTGCCACCAAGCACATATTCAGATACTTTATGCAGTCTTTTTGATAAGGTAAATTCGCTCATAGTTAAAATCATATCCTTCTTTTTAGTTGATAAAACGTACGATTTGACTCTCATTATATCGTTAAAGCGCTCTCATGCGCTTAGTTGCGTGTAAAATACTCAATCGTGCTAGGTGAATGATACTTTCATTTCAATGAATCTTCACCAGACTCACGTACAAAGAAAAAGTCCCTCAAAGAGTGTATACTCTCTGAAGGACTTTTGCAAGCTTTCCGCTTAACGAAAGGTGCTCGCTATTATTCGCTTACAGATAAAATAAATTCTGCAACTGCATCTGCTTCTTCACCAGAAGCAAGTCCAGCTGGCATTGAACCAGGACCTTCTGCAATGGCACTTAGAATTTCTTCCTGTGAGTAGTTTCCACCATCAAGTGCTGGACCAACTCCACCTTCTAAATTACCACCGTGACAAGATGCGCAGTTCATTTCATAAACACTTTGTCCAAGCTCGATTGGATCATCAAATTCTTGCTGCTCTGCGTTACCTTCGCCGTTTTCGTTACCGCCAGCTAAATCATCACCAATATTGATACCGACTAGTGATAAAGAAAGGATTAGTAAAAGACCTAAAAATGCTGTAACAGCAAACGGGAATAGAGGTGCTCCTCGCATGCGTATGTACCTCCCTTGACTCATTTCATTTCTCTGTACCGTACTAGTTTATTGTAGCCGAATTTGCTTTATAAAGAAAGAGTTTTCACGAAAGGTTACGATTTAAATGATGTCATTAGACGTGGGTCGTCAGAAATAATTCCGCTAACGCATCTTGCTTCACATCGTTTATAGTCTATCGCAGTATGCACATTATATGCACGAATGGTTTTTTGTTGTCGTGCCCAAATCCTATAGTGCAAAAGTGTTTGCACGCCGTGTCTTATATGTATACTATCAGCCTGTACACGTTTCATATAACGCGAAGCATTCACTAATGGTACGCGTGTTAAAAGAGCTGTTTCAATCTTAGAATCAAACTCTTTTACTTCTTTTAAATAAGGATGAATAAACGTCGATACCACTGTCTTATCTATCATTCCAGCTTGTTTAACAATCTCTAATACCCTCTTAACAAATCCTTCCGATTCTAACTGCTCCTTTAACTCCAAATGAAACGTTAGATTCGTTTGGTTAATAAACGCACAGAATTCCTCTAAACTCGGGATTTTTTCTCCACTAAACTCATTGGAAAATGGAGCCCCAGCGTCTAATTCCGAAATATCTTTATAGCTCATATCCGCAACTCTTCCAACACCATTTGTCGTTCTTTCTAAGGTTGGATCGTGAATAATAACAGGAACACGATCACGAGTCAGTTGAATATCACATTCGATTCCATTAATCGGGTAGTTCGCAGCTGATTTGAAGGCAACCATTGTGTTTTCAGGATAATATTTTTTATTACCACGGTGCGCAATGACTTGCATATACATTCTCCTTCTTATACCTGCTCAAGCATCCAGAATAATGCAAGTAGTAAAATCCCCCCTGCACCTGCTATCCACAAATATACGATTTTTGCTCTTAGTCCAACTACTACCCAAACAAACGATAGGAAGAGTATAGAGAGTCCTAATACGAATCTATTCTCAGAAAATAATATGTCACTAAACAATACGACAAACAAAAAAGATATACTAGTAGCTAGAAGCACGTAGATGTGTTTAATTAATGCAATCGATTGTTTACTCGCTAGCCATCCAGATGCAATAACTAAAAGCGCTATTCCAAAAAGGAGAATTCCTTCGTTGGCTGTCATTAATACAGATGCTCCTAAGAGCAGAAACGATAATAGAGTGATCAGTATAGGCATGAAAAGTGCCGTTCTATAAGACTTTAGTGATGATGTAGCTCCGTTATCTGTCTCCTCTTCGACATCCCCCTCTAAATAAAGGCTAAGTAGGAAATTACAATAGGTTTCGGGCAGTAGCTTGCTTTCTCGCCATTTTTTTATTTCTTCAACAATTACTTTTTTGCGTTCGTCCATTGTATCTCCTTTAAGGTTCGACATTGCTCTCTATTAAGTATATCGGAAGATGACACATTTTAGAAAGTTTATCTGTAAAATTGACATATGCAATGCCTTAAAACTGGATAAAAGGGACTTTTGTATATTCTTTTGACTATCAGAGTAGGGATTGTACGCAGTTGCACCTTTTACCTAAAGTCGCGTTACTTCATGTGGCTCATCATAACTATAAAACAATTGTCTTAAAGTAATACGTACTAATTCAGCAAAACAAATAAAAAACCGAACCAGAGGTAATCTGATTCGGTCGCTCGGTTCTATTCTAAGAAGTCTTTTAGACGCTTACTTCTGCTAGGATGACGAAGCTTGCGAAGTGCCTTTGCTTCGATTTGACGAATACGCTCACGCGTTACGCCAAATACTTTCCCTACTTCTTCTAACGTTCGAGTGCGTCCATCATCTAAGCCGAAACGAAGACGAAGTACGTTTTCCTCACGATCAGTAAGAGTATCAAGGACATCTTCAAGCTGCTCTTTCAAAAGCTCGTATGCAGCAGCATCTGATGGAGCTAATGCTTCCTGATCTTCGATGAAATCACCTAAGTGTGAATCATCCTCTTCTCCAATAGGAGTTTCGAGTGATACAGGTTCCTGTGCAATTTTAAGAATTTCACGTACTTTATCCGGAGTCAGATCCATCTCTTTCGATACTTCTTCTGGGCTCGGCTCACGCCCTAAGTCTTGAAGAAGCTGACGCTGTACGCGAATTAACTTATTGATTGTTTCTACCATATGAACTGGGATACGGATCGTACGGGCTTGGTCAGCAATCGCTCGCGTGATAGCCTGACGGATCCACCAAGTTGCATACGTACTAAACTTGAACCCTTTATCATAATCGAATTTTTCTACGGCTTTGATAAGACCCATGTTGCCTTCTTGAATGAGATCTAAGAAAAGCATACCACGACCGACATAACGCTTTGCAATACTTACAACTAATCGTAAGTTCGCTTCAGCAAGACGACGCTTCGCCTCTTCATCACCTTTTTCGATTTTTTTCGCTAACTCTACTTCTTCAGCTGCAGACAATAGAGGTACACGACCGATTTCTTTTAAATACATACGTACAGGATCGTTAATTTTAATTCCAGGAGGTACACTTAAGTCATTTAAGTCAAATGCATCTTCCTTTTCCACCTGTTGCATGCTTGGTACACTCGTGGTTTCGCTATCGTTAAGGATTTCAACACCTTGTTCTCCAAGGTATTCAAAAAACTCATCCATTTGTTCGGAATCTTGATCGAATGCACCTAGTCTTTCCGTAATTTCAGCGTAGGTTAAAGAGCCTCTTTTCTTACCTGCTTCTACTAACTGCTCTTTAACCTGATCGATGGTTAAATCACCTTCCGCCATTGGACGTAGTGGTTTATCAGCCATACGATCCCTCCTTCCTCATATTCAAAACCTTGCTTCACTATTAAGAGCTATTTTGCCTTTTTAAGTTGCAACTGAATGGCTAGAATTCGGTTAGCAATCGACATTCGTTCATCGATTTCTTTCACCTGATCTAGTTGTACTCGAAGCTCCTTTAGCTCTTGTTTTAGTGGATATAGCCTAATGTGTTTAAAATAATCGTGGAGTTCTTGCTCAGACAGATCAAGATTCACCTGCTTCATTGCAAGCTCCGCGGCTAATTTACGTAATGATGGATCTTCAAGTCTTTCTAGGAATGAAGAAGGATTTGTGTCATACCCCTCTCCATAAAAGCTATATAGTAAAGCGGCAAGTGCCTGGTATTCTTCAAGCTGAAAGTTCGCGCCGATTTCTTTCTCGATCTCTTCCGCTATTGACCGAGACTGTAGCATGAGTGTGATAAGGTGTCGTTCGGCTGCTTCATGAGCATCAAACATTTTTTTCGCACTAGCTACCGTACGCGATTGAATCTCTTTATATGCTTCTTTTCTGACCGTTTTTTCTTTTTTCGCCATAAGCTCTGAAAGCTCATGCTTTAAAACCTCTGGCGAAACAGAAAAATCATCGCTAAGTTGCTTTATATAAAAGTCTCTTTCTAAAGCTTTTGGCAACTTGGCAATCTCTTTTAACATCTGTTCCATATAAAGAAGCCGGTCAGCTTCCGTTGATACATTTTTGCCACGCTTAAGGAACGATGACTTAAACGCCATCAGAGTCTGATGTCTGTTTATCACATCATGGACGAAGCGATCAGCACCCTGCTCCCGAATGTAATCATCAGGATCATAGCCTTCTGGCAAGTTAGCAACAACAACTTCAAGACCTGCTTTTTGCAATATCTCTGCATTTTTCCAGGTTGCTTGCATACCAGCATTATCAGAGTCATAGCATAATATAACACGGTCTACGTTTCTGCGTAACATTTTAGCCTGAGATTCTGTTAGAGCCGTTCCTAAAGCACCCACACCATAATCTATACCCGCTCTATGGGCGGATATAACGTCGATATACCCTTCAAATAGTACAGCTTCATTCTTCTTTTTCATCTTTGGTCTAGCACCGTGGAAGTAATAGAGTAGATTCCCTTTATTAAACACTTCAGAATCTGGACTATTTAAATACTTCGGTTCACTATCAGGATCTAAAATCCTGCCTCCAAAGGCGATTACTTTACCCTGCTTATCCCATATAGGGAACATGATCCGATCACGGAAGCGATCAAATGGCTTTCCATCTGATTCGCGCAGACCGACTAAGCCACAGTTAGCCATGTCCTCCGCCTTTAATCCTCTCTTTAACAAAAAATCTGATAAAAAGGACCATGAATCTGGACTATACCCTATTTGAAACTCATCAATCATTGTTTTAGTAAACCCACGTTTACGCAGGTACTCACGAGCTTTTTTCCCCTCAGGTGAGCTCGTTAAAATGTGATGATATAGCTTCGCTGCTAAATCATGCCCGTCATACCAATGCTTCCATTCATCAGATACTTCTGATTTGTTAACAGGAATCGACAATTCAGGTAATGTAACATTTGTTTTAGGGGCGAGCTTTTGTACAGCTTCAATAAAAGAAAGTCCGTCATACTCCATGACAAAAGAAAAAGCGTTCCCTCCTGCACCACAACCAAAACAGTGATAAAGTTGTTTATCCTGCGAAACGGAGAAAGAAGGCGTTTTTTCACCATGGAATGGGCAAAGACCGATAAAATTTCTACCTTGCTTTTTTAACTGTACATATTCGCTTATGACATCGACTATATCTAAAGAGGAACGAATCTCTTCGATTGTTTCTTCTGGTATACGTTCACTCAATGGATGTCACCAGCCTTCATTCAAACTGAGATAGCTGAGAGGCAAAAAAATCTTTTTGCTCGTCCGTCAGCTTTTTAGGACCTTTTGTATAACGTCCAGCTCTTCTCTCTTTGGCCGATTCATGTCGGCGCTCCAAGTGGAAGTCGATCGTATCATTTGTAAGGAAGACACCTCGGCTAGTTAAGACTTTTGCCTTTTTGCCTATTACCATTGTGGCTAAGCCGTAATCATCTGTTACGACTAAATCACTTGCCTGGACGCGATTGGCGATCGCCAAATCACTTGCCTCCTTATCTGCATCAACGATTACTGTTTCGATTGTGTCAGGGAATGGTTCTCTTCTGATGTGATTATAAGAGTGAATAAAGCAGAGATTAAATCCGTGTTTTTTTGAGACAGAAAGAATCTCTTTTACGACAGGACAAGCATCTGCATCGACATAAATCTTTGTTTTTTTCATCTCCATTACCTTACATTCTACATCTAACGCTAGAATCCTTCCTATTTTACAAAAAGTAAGCGAAATGTTCTACATTTAATATCATTGCCAAAAAAATAATAAAAACTCTTGACAAACGCAATTTTATTTGTTCTAATCCGAATTCTTTCAATAAATGTACTATTTATTTCGGAAATAGAAGCTTCTTGCGCGAGCAAAAGTGAAAGTCACAATATTTTATTATAAAGGTTAATTAACGATTTGACTATCTTTTTTTCAGTAAAATGACTGCCGTTACAGAATAACGACAGTCATTTCTTTATAATTACCTTTACCTTGCTACAATTAATTGATTAATAATGTTCGCTGTTTCCTCTACTGCACGTGTTGACACATCAATGACATGACAGTCAATCCGCTTCATAATCGTATCAGAGTATCGTAATTCCTCCTCAATACGATCAATCGTGGCATAGTTCGCTTCTGCTTTTAACCCCAATGCCTTTAAGCGTTCTGCACGAATTCCATTCAGCTTTTCCGGGCTAATTGTCAGCCCAATTATTTTTTCTTTAGGAATCGTGAATAACTCCGCAGGTGGTTCGACTTCAGGAACTAAAGGAACATTAGCTACTTTTAATCGCTTATGAGCTAAATATTGGGAGAGCGGTGTTTTAGACGTTCTTGATACGCCAACTAACACAACGTCCGCTCTTAAAATACCGCGCGGATCTCGACCATCATCGTACTTCACTGCAAATTCAATTGCTTCTACTTTACGAAAATAATCTTCGTCAAGCATATGGATTAGCCCAGATTCGTTTTTAGGTTGCTGTTCGAGCTTTCCAGCTAATAACTGAATCATCGGAGATAAAATATCATACGTTTTAATCCCTAGCTCTTCTGTACGCTTTTGCAGATGTTCTTTAATTTCAGGCAATACTAAGGTAAATGCGATGACAGCATCATTTTCGACCGCTGCTGTACAAACCTCATCAACCGTACCGATATCTTCCACGTAAGGAATGCGCCTAATTAGCGTGGAATCCTCATCGAACTGACTCACAGCAGCCTTTACTACAAGCTCTGCCGTTTCCCCAACAGAGTCAGAGATAACATAAACGATTAAGCGTTCTTTTTTTGCCATGAAAGAAGCCTCCCCTATTTAATCGTGTAGCTCATCTTTTGCTAAATGTACAAAAGCCTTTGTAATATTTGTTTTTGTGATTCGTCCTATTACTTCATGAACAGTTTGATCATTAACCGTACGTTCACGAACGACAGGGACACCATCAATTTGTTTACTAATAAGCTTATGGGCCACCTCAAGAATCGGGTCTTCTTGTTTGCATGTTGTTATATTAGGCATTCTTGTCATGATAATACTAACTGGAACAGACTCTAAATCCTGCTTGCCCATACTAGCTCGTAGTAAATCTTTTCGTGAGACGATTCCAATTAAAATACTATCCTGTTTAACAACAAAGAGCGTGCCGACATCTTCTAAAAACATCGTGCAAATGGCGTCATAAACAGACGCAGAGTCATTGATCACAACTGGTATGGATTGGAACTCTTGAACAGTAAGCTTTTTCATATGTTCATTAAACAGCGTACCGCCTGTTTTACCAGTGTAATAATAGCCGACTCGAGGTCGTGCATCTAAAAATCCTGACATCGTTAATATAGCTAAATCAGGTCGAAGCGTAGCCCGAGTAAGCTCCAACTGCTCTGCAATTTGCTCCCCAGTAATAGGGCCATCCGCTTTTACAATCTCAACGATCCGTTCTTGGCGCTTTGTTAGCTCCATTGCGCTGTTCACCGCCTTTTTCTATTCGGCTTACTCAGCATGAAAGACAAGGTGTGAAAATGCTGCAACAGCCTGAACTGTTTTAGCAAGCTCACTCATTTGAGCTAGTCGATTTTGACGAAGAGTTTCGTCCTCTGCCATAACCATCGTATGGTCAAAGTAATCGTTAATTGTAGGTACAAGACTCTTAAGCAATTTATAGGCATCTGCAACATTCGCCTGAAGCATAGATGCATGTACCTTCTCTTTTACCTCTACTGTCTTTTCATAAAGAGCTTTCTCATAATCCGTCTCAAATTGAGAAGGATTTACTTCCGTGTCATGACTTGCTTTCTTTGAAATATTTACAACGCGAGTATATGCCTCTACGTCTTTTTTGAATGAATCCTCTGTTAAAACACTCATGAGGAAGCTTGCTTTTGCGACGACTATATCTGGTCGTTCTAGCTTCGTCTCTAAAGCTGCCTCTGCTACATCATAACGCACCCCTAAGTCTTTTAATAGATTTTTGTATCGCAACGTAAAGAATTCAACGAGATCCTGCTTTACTTCCTCCTTAGAACGAGTGAGTAGGTTTGACTCATCCGCCACATCAATCACATTTTCTAAAAATGCAAGCAAGTCGAACGTCCAATTGTGCGCAAGATAAATAGTTAAGATCGCAGCTGTTTGACGTCGTAGGCCATGTGGATCCTGAGACCCTGTTGGAATACTCCCAATACCAAAGCTTGTGACCAGCGTGTCCACTTTATCCGCCACACTTACGAATGCTCCTGCGACTGTTTGTGGCGGATTATCGCCGGATTGCTTCGGTAGATAGTGCTCTCTAATCGCCTTCGCTACCGCTTCGTCCTCGCCAGAATGACGCGCATAAAATTCTCCCATTTCTCCTTCAAGCTCTGGGAATTCAGAGACCATATGTGTGACTAAATCCGCTTTAGAAAGGACAGTCGCTCGCTTTGCTACCTTAATTGTTGCTTCGTCTGCCTTCGTTACTGCTGTTAATCTATCTACAATTGTTCCCATACGAGCAACTTTATCTGCGATCGTTCCTAGTTCTTTGTGATACACAATCGTATCAAGCTTAGGTAAACGAGATTCGAGCGTATGCTTTTTATCTTCTTTGAAGAAAAACTCAGCATCTGCTAAGCGAGCACGAAGTACTTTTTCATTTCCTTTTTGTACGTTTTCGATATGTCTGTGATCCCCGTTTCTTACCGTGATGAAATGAGGAAGTAGATTCCCATCAGCATCTTTAACCGGGAAATAGCGCTGATGCTCTCTCATAGAGGTGATCAGGACTTTATCTGGTACTTGTAAAAAGCTTTCATCGAAGTTACCGGATAATGCCGTTGGATATTCCACAAGCTGCGTAACTTCTTCTAAAAGATCCTCATCAATTGGGACAATCCAGTTGTTCGTTTCAGAAATATCTTTAATTTGAGACACAATCGCATCCTTACGTTTCGTTGCATCTGCTAAAACATGCTCTTTTAACAGAACTTCCTCATACTCATCTGCATGAGTAAATGTCACGTCCTGCCCTAAAAACCGATGGCCTTTTGAATGGTTCGATGTTTCCACACCAGCAATTTCAAAAGGAATGATTTCTTGATCAAACAACGCAACAATCCATTTAATTGGACGTACAAAGCGGATATCTTTATCTCCCCACTTCATATTTTTAGGGAAGGGGATACTAAGAATGACTTTTTTCAGTTCAGGAAGTAGCGTCATGACGGATTCACCGTGAATAAACTTCTTCACAAACACATAGTCAACGCCCTTCACTTCCGTCATATAAAGATCGTCCTCTGTCGCTCCCTGTCCACGTGCAAAGCCAAGGGCTGCTTTCGTCCAGTTACCATCAGCATCAACTGCGATCTTTTTAGCCGGTCCTTTTGCCTCTGTCTCAACATCTGCCTGCTTCTCAGGTACTCCCTTAACTTGAATCGTCAAACGTCTAGGTGTCGAAAAAGTAGAGACTGTCTCAAATGGCAGTCTATGATCCGTCAACCATTTCTCCGTACGTGTTTGTAGCTCATTGATCGCGTTTGCTACGAATCTAGCTGGCATTTCTTCAAGTCCAATTTCAAGTAAGATTGTTTTAGTCATGAGCCTGCTCCTCCTTCTTTAACATTGGGAATCCAAGTTCTTCTCTTGTCTCATAGTATTTTTTCGCGCAGTTACGAGCTAAGTTACGCACTCGTCCAATGTAACCAGTCCGCTCAGTCACAGAAATGGCCCCTTGTGCATCTAGCATATTAAACACGTGGGAGCATTTTAACACGTAGTCGTAAGACGGGATAACAAGATCCTTCTCAAGTGCACGCGTTGCTTCTTTTTCATATGTCGCAAATAAATCAAATAGCATATCTCTATCTGCTACTTCAAATGTATAAGTAGATTGTTCAAATTCATTTTGCTTAAAGATATCACCGTACGTAAATCCATCTACCCACTCAAGGTCATAGACGTTCTCTTTGTCTTGAATGTAGGAAGCTAAACGCTCCAGACCATACGTAATTTCAACGGAGACCGGACTTGCATCAAGGCCACCAACCTGCTGAAAGTACGTAAACTGCGTAATCTCCATCCCATCAAGCCATACTTCCCAGCCGAGTCCCCAGGCAGCAAGTGTCGGAGCTTCCCAGTTATCTTCCACAAAGCGGATATCGTGCTCTTCTGGATTAATGCCAAGCTTCTTTAAACTCTCTAAATATAACTCCTGAATATTATCTGGAGATGGCTTCATGATTACTTGGAACTGGTGATGTTGATAAAGACGGTTTGGGTTTTCTCCGTACCGACCGTCTACTGGTCGGCGCGATGGCTCTACGTAAGCAACGTTCCAGGGCTCTGGTCCGATACTGCGTAAGAATGTCATCGGATTCATTGTTCCAGCACCCTTCTCCACATCATAAGGTTGCAAGAGGATACAGTTTTGCTCTCCCCAAAATTCTTGTAGCGTTAAAATCATACTTTGTACGTTCATAGCGTTCCCTCCGTATATAAATTTTAATTGCAGGTACAAAAACGAAAAAACTCTCGTCTCTATACCTCGACATGAGATATAGGGACGAGAGTTACCCGCGGTTCCACCCTATTTGCGCAAGCTGCGCCACTTTAAACGTCTATTGCTCCAAAGCGCCTTCCTTTTCTCCGTATCACTCGGCTCTCACCTTCCCGAGTTCGCTTTTGATCGGTCTGAAAAGTACTCTTCTTTATCTTCGCAACTAGTATCTATTCTCAAATAGTACGTAAAAAACTATTCCGTGTCAACGGAAGCTTGATTCATTTTCTCCATTTGATCTAAAAATCGCTTCGATTTCGCATATACACCAACGTATTCTTGGTAATACATCGTCAATGCTTCCTTCAATTCTCTTTTCGTTTGTTCCTTAAGTGTGATCGATCCAATCCGAGTTGGATTAAGCTGTTGGAACAAACGAAGAAGCTTCATTGTTTGTGGACTTACTCGTAAATGGTAGGAATCCTCGTGTAAACAGCGCCTGCATAATGCGCCTGCATAACGGATCGAAAATTGAAAAGGCTCCTCCACACTCTGGCATCTAGCACATTCGTGTAAAATTGGAGGAGAGCCAGTTAAAGAAAGTAGTTTCGTTTCAACTAAACGCACGAGTACTTCTGCATCTACACCTTCATTTATGTGATGTAACACTTGATAAAGTAGCTCATATAAATACGGACTTTTTTCTCTGTCTTCTGTTAATTTATCGAGTAATTCCACTATATAGGCGCTATATGCCGTAAGCATTAAGTCACTTCTAATTCCTCTAAAGGAATCGATAATGTCCGCAGTTGTTAACGTTCCAATTCCTTTTGATTGTTGATAGACAAAAACTCCTTGAATAAAAAGCTGAGAGCTTGCTGCAAAGCGACTTTTTGGTCGTTTAGCACCTCGCGCCATAACAGGAACCTTACCAAATTCTCTCGTATATATGGTAAGAATTTTATTTGTCTCTCCGTAATCCGTCGTGCGTATTACAATTCCTTCGACTTTTTGAATCATAATACCGATTCGCCTCCTGGAATTGTCCAGCCTCAATATAGAGTAAATAGGCATCAATATTTCCAGTTAATGAAAATAACAGCCAAAACATAATAATAGCCCCTTTCAAGAGTACATGCGTATATAAATAGCATCACCTTTAAAGGAGCCAATATGCCTTGCAATATTTAGCTACTATGAGAATGGATCAATACTCCTCTTGATCATACCCAAAATCACGTAAGTATTTAGGTTTATTTCTCCAGTCCTTTTCAACCTTTACCCAAAGCTCTAAGTAGATTTTGGATCCTAACAGTCGTTCAATATCTTCTCTTGCAAGCTTTCCTAATTGGCGTAGCATAGCACCCTGCTTCCCAATAATTATACCCTTTTGAGAGCTACGCTCAACAACAATAACTGCACCTACGTAAACCGTATCAGACGATTCTCTAC
This sequence comes from Paenalkalicoccus suaedae, assembly GCF_006965545.2. Lineage (NCBI taxonomy): Bacteria > Bacillati > Bacillota > Bacilli > Caryophanales > Bacillaceae > Paenalkalicoccus > Paenalkalicoccus suaedae. The sequence goes on along the minus strand of NZ_CP041372.2, from coordinate 1,431,219 downwards.
GTTTAATCTGTTCAATTTCAACAGCAATAGAGTGCGGGACTTCTTCACGAGTGTGATGAAGTACTTTTTCTCTAATCATCTCTGCCATCAAAAATCGCTCTGGATGATCCGTTACTTGATCAGCAGGGTAAAATTGTGGACCCTCTTCTAGCTTCTCAAAAACTTGATCGACAAGAGTTGGAACGTTATTTCCCTCAAGAGCAGATACTGGGATAACTTCTGCAAACGGCAAGTCGTTTTGGTAACTAGCGATAAGTGGTAATAATTCATCGGGATGCACTTGATCAATTTTATTTACGATTAAATAAACAGGTGTATCAAGGTTTTTTAATCGTTCCATAATGAATTGATCGCCTGCGCCCTTTCCTTCCTTCGCATCTACTAAGAATAAGACGATATCCACTTCACGGAGTGTTGTTGTAGCAACTTTTGTCATGAAGTCCCCTAGTCTGTGCTTAGGCTTGTGTATCCCTGGTGTATCGATAAAAACAACCTGTCCACGTTCTTCTGTATAAACACCTTGAACACGGTTACGGGTTGTTTGTGGTTTATCACTCATAATGGCAATCTTTTGACCTAAAAGGCGATTTAACAGTGTTGATTTCCCTACGTTAGGTCGTCCCACTAAAGCAACAAAACCAGATTTAAAAGCTTGATCAGTCATGTAGATCCCCCTTGGAAAATGCTCCAGGCAATAGCTCGCCAACAGAAGTTTGACTGATATCTCCTCGAAGATTTGTTAAATACACGATGGTCTCTGGCTGTAGTAACTCAGACATCACTTGTCTACAAGCCCCACAAGGTGAGACTGGACCTTCCGTATCAGCTACAACTGCTAATGCATCAAATTCAGTGACACCTTCAGAAACCGCTTTAAAAATTGCTGTACGCTCTGCACAGTTACACATGCTATATGCGGCATTCTCAATATTACAGCCTCCGTAAACTTTACCGTCTTTACTTAGTAATGCAGCGCCAACTTTAAAGGTAGAGTATGGTACATAAGCTCGTTCTCGAGCTTGTTTTGCTTCGTTAATTAATGCTTCTTGGTTCATCTTTTGCACAACCTTTCCCGTTATAAGTGAAATAGTTCTAGTAGTCTTGGGAGAAATATCATACCCCCTACAACAGCGGCTGTCAATGCAAATACTAGCACAGCTCCTGCGGCGGCATCTTTTATAATTTTAGCACGTTCATCAAATGTTTGGATAACTAAATCAACCATGTGTTCAAGTGCTGTGTTTATTAGCTCTAAACAGAGAACTGCGCCTACAGCAATTACTAAGATAGCTTGTTCAAAAAACGGCACATCTAAGACTTGAGCAAGCACCATTACTAGAACAGCAATTACCGTATGAATTCGAAAGTTTTGTTCATGCTTCCACGTATGACGAATTCCCTCAGCTGCATACCGAAAGCTTTTTCTAAGCCGCTTCCAAGATACAAATGGTCGGCTATTTTTTGAGGCCATGCTGCTCCAATACTTCCTCTTGACGAGCGGTCATTTTGTCCTCGTCCTCTTTTGTATCGTGGAGATAGCCGAGTAAATGTAGGAATCCGTGAACAGCAAGAAAGCTCAATTCTCGTTCAAATGAATGCTCATATTCAGTTGCTTGATCGCGTGTTTTGTCAATGGAAATAATAATATCCCCTAACATATTAGGAAGATCTTCATGCTGAATATCTTCCTCCCCCTCATTTAATGCAAAGGACAACACATCAGTTGGTCGATCAATATTACGATAATCACGATTTAACTCATGAATTCTCTCGTTCGATACAAAAGTAATCGAAACTTCCGATTCATCTGGTTGTTCTTCCATTTCAAAAGCTGTATGAACGACGTTTGTCACAAGCTCTAATTGTTTTTCAGTAAGCGTATTTGTCTCATCAACTAAATCAATTGTATAGGTCATTTTGCTAACCCCTTTACTTTTTTTATGTCTTCTTCATCAGGGTAATCAATTCTTGAGTGGAAAGTCCCTTTAAGTGTTTCGCACATAGACTTCGAAGCAATATGAAGCTCCCTTAATGTTAAATCACACTCATCGAATTGCCCGTCCTCAAGTCGATCATTAATAATCTTTTTAACCAGCGATTCAATTTTCTCCATTGTTGGTTGTTGCATGGCACGGACGGCTGCCTCTACGCTATCCGCCACTCCGACAATAGCACTCTCTTTAGAACGCGCTTTCGGACCAGGGTATCTAAACTCTTCTTCTTTTACATCATCACCATTTTCTTTTGCTTTATAATAAAAGAACTTAAGTAATGTTGTACCATGATGCTGTTCTGCTATATCAATTAATTCTTTCGGGATCTTTTCCTGGCGTAGCATTTCTGCTCCATCGTAAGGGTGCGCGATAATAATATTTTTACTTAAATGAGGAGATAGCTTATCATGTGGGTTCTCCATTTTCATTTGATTTTCGATAAAAAATTGAGGACGCCTCGTTTTACCAATATCATGATAGTACGCTCCCACTCGCGCTAAAAGACCATTTGCACCAATAGCTTCACAAGCACTCTCGGCTAAATTAGCTACTACTACGCTATGGTGATATGTTCCCGGCGCTTCTAGTAAGATCTTACGTAAAAGTTTGTTGTTAGGATTAGAAAGCTCAATAAGGCGAGACGTGGATAACACTCCGAATCCAGCTTCTAAGAAAGGTAAAATACCAGACACTAGGATAACGGCGATTAACCCACCAGCTGCCGCAAACCCAATGTGTAACCCTATATCAATCATTCCAAATGGCACATTTTTTAGTAAAATCAAAGCACCAGCAATTAGTACACTTGTAATAGAGACAAGGGCTCCTGTTTTGAGTAAATTTACCATTCTCGTTGATTTATTCAAGAAAAAGACCCCTGCTAATCCACTAAAGAAAACAAAAATCCCAAATGAATAATCCATCATTCCTGTAGATTGCTCATTAAACATGATAGCGGCAGCAATGGAGAAGATAAACGATGTAAATATAGCCACTCGTGATTGTAGGAGTATGGTAATAAGCATAGTCCCGACAGCTACAGGCGCAATATAGGTGATACCTGCAATATCCAGTGCATATAAATAGCTAACTAATCGAAGTAATACGAGCGTGATCATATAAATGATAATGTACATAAGTAAATGCGTATTGTTAGAACGTAAAGACGTTTGCGCGTCATTCATATAATAGGCAAGCATAACAACAAGTAAAAAGATAATTAACGCTAAACCGAGTAATGGGTAAAGCGGAGATACTTCTTCAGTTAAGCCTACTAGGGTCAACTGTTCATATATTTCTCCAGTTATGACTTGCCCTTCTTCTACAAGAATTTGTCCCTCTCGAATAACCGCTGGTTCAACCGCCTCAACTGCTTCTTCGCGAGCCTCCACTGTCGCCTGCTCATCAAAGAGGAAATTAGCGGTAATCCCGTACCTCGCAACATCCACCATCGCGTTCTCAAGTAAATATCTCGTCGTTGTAATGCGAACATTTTCTTCTACTTGATTTTTTGCTTCTTCTACAGAATCAATGCTAATTTCCTCATTCATCAATTCAAAAACAGCGCTCGTTGCGGTATCTTGCGCTACTTCTAAATCACTGGCTGAAGCCGCTAGAAGTGTATAAAGAGTTGTTTCAGACAGCTGATCAACGGCTTCCATGGGAAGTCGTTCATTTAATGCTGCTAACTGATCCTCTGCAGAGTATTCTTCGTTGGAGTCTGTCTGATCGGCTAGGCTTTCCTGCTCACGAACGTCTGCTTGAATCACTCTTACTGACTGGAAGATATCATTAATTCTCTCGATTTGATTTTCTGCAAATCGTGGTCTGACGGTGTAGACGGGTGACACATTATTTGATGCCTCCTGCTGAAGTCTCTCCGTTTCAGCGCGGTTTTCGACTGTAACTGGGGAGCGAATGTCCTCAGGTGCTACGCCTCCAGATTCAATTTCAAGAGATTGAGGAATCACGTTTGAGACTAATAAAGCGTATGTAAAAACGGCAAATAATATAAATAGGAATAACCGAATATAACGGTGTTCTTTTAGTTTTTTCCACCATGCCTGTTGATCGATGGATGATCGCTTCGTAACCACCTATAATCCCCCTTTCCTATCACGTGATGAACAACAAGCGTGAATAAGGATTTCCTTACTCACGCTTCATAAATGATACTATTCGTTGTTATCGGCCTTTTGATCAGCCTTATCATACGCTTCAATAATGCGTTGAACGAGGGTATGACGCACGACGTCAGCAGCCTCTAAATAAATAAATGGGATACCTTCAACTCGCTTCAAAATAGTAGACGCTGTTCTAAGACCTGACATTTTGCCTCTAGGAAGGTCGATTTGAGTTAAGTCCCCTGTTACGACCATTTTTGAGCCAAAGCCAAGACGCGTTAAGAACATTTTCATTTGTTCTGGTGTCGTGTTTTGTGCTTCGTCAAGAATGACAAAAGAATCATCCAATGTACGGCCTCGCATGTAGGCAAGTGGCGCTATTTCAATCGTTCCGCGTTCCATAAGCCTCGTTGTGTTCTCAACTCCGAGAACATCGTGCAGCGCATCATAGAGCGGGCGTAAATAAGGATCTACCTTCTCCTTTAAATCCCCAGGTAAGAATCCTAAGCTCTCACCGGCTTCAACAGCTGGTCTAGTAAGAACGATTTTTTTTACATTGCCTTCTTTTAATGCATGTACAGCTAGGACCACTGCTAAATACGTTTTACCAGTCCCGGCAGGACCAATCCCAAACACAATATCCTTTTTACGAATTGCGGAGACATAGTGACGTTGTCCCAACGTCTTAGCTAGGATAGGTTTGCCTTTAACCGTTGTTGTGATTTTATCTTCATAAAGCTCCGTCATTTCGCTTAATAAGTCGCGCTCGACAAGTTGAGCAGCGTAAACGACGTCTCTCTCGTGAATGTGGATCCCTTTACGAATTAACTGCAACAGCACTTCTAAAACGCGCTGTACTTTATCTGCAGTCTCATCATCACCGGTAATTACTACTTCCTGACCTCTCGTAAGTAAAGTAGTCGATAGTTTTTCTTCTAATCGTTTTAAATGTCGATCGTTTGGACCAAATAGAGCTTGTACTTCATTTGCGTCTTGTACAGGTAATGCAATCGTTCGTTTATTATCTGCCAATCGTCTCATTCTCCTTGATAACGGATCTTTTTTTTGCTATCGAATCGTTAACCGTATAGTGAATTACTACCTTAACTTTACCATTCTCCATAGATTCGTGCAAAACTTTTTCCTGTAAGATCTCCCCACTATCAGTCAAGGTCTCTTGGAGCTGATCCTTAGCAGCACTTTTGGCTTCTTGAACAGCTTCTTCCTGTGCATACTCTACTTGCGTTTTTGTAAGCTCATAGTAATGATTTGTGTGAAAAGCAATAGTGAGACCTTTATCAAGAAGCTTTTTTGATTGCCGCTCTTTATATCCACCTGGCTCATTAAAAAATAATGGTATCGTATAGGAGCCAAGCTGGATCGCATACCGTGTGTTTTTCGGTCCTACAACCGTTTCATAATCATGAATAAGTGGTTGTTCCACTTTTGCAATTTCCCAAAATTCACCGATTACTTCCCCTTCAGCAGCAACTAACTGTTTATCTTCTTCTCGCCCTATATAACCTGATATCAGGATGTCATTTTTTCGGACAAACTGATCGACTCTCACTGCTGCTGTCCCAGTACCTGCGACAATCCTTTTAATGACAGCATCTCTCGTTGCGGTGAGATGTCCTAAACGTTTTTCTTCAACCTGATTTTCTTGCCTTTTTTCGATAATACGAAATGAATAAGTCGTACCAATTTTTTCTCCTCCTATAAAAGCTATTTGATCCAATTCCGCTAACGCAAAGGTCTGTAGCTCTTCCATAGATGGATGTCTCACAATAAAAGAATGCTGTTTTAAGCCCTTTTCCTCCAGAAGCTCTAGCACTTGATGGCGCAAGGCGACATTCCCACCTTCCACTTCAACCGACCAAGTAAGACTCATTAATATGTAAAGAGTCAAAGCGAATCCCACACTTCCTAATAAGGCAAATATATTAAGTTGTGAGAGTGAATGCATCATTCCAACATAGCCGTGTATACGTGCATTCGCTCCCTGATCGGTTAATAACTCCATCAAATGGTCTATATCACGGATGTGCACATGACATGTTATAGCGGTACCAGACGTTTTGACTACCGTTATACGAATTCTATGGTGTTGACAAAGTCGAACGAACGCTGCCGTATTTATTTGCTCCACATACACTTTCTTATAAAGGCTAATCATCTTGGTCCCCCTGAATCCGAACTGCTACATTCGTTATTTTCCCCTCCATCATGAGCTCTTCTTTTAAGATGGTTTTTAACACAAATTGCTCGCCATCAATAACAATTCTCCCAAACTGACTTTTAACAATCAGTCTTTGATCACTAAAAAATAGGACCTCTGAAAAATTTTCTAAATAAATATGGAGATGTCCAATTAACGTCACCTTAGGAAGGTGAAGTGCAATATCAGGAGGGATTTCCATGACGTCGGTTAGCATATGTTGAAGCATATTTCTCATTTTTTTCATATGCACGACCTCCTCTTCAGGGAAAGTATATGTAAAGGCATAAAAAAAGAGACGACATAGTTTCATGTCGTCTCTTCAGCATTTAATTATCTGTGTCTACGTGCTTTCGGTTTTCCTAATACCTCAGACCAAATAACACCCTTAATTGCATCTTCTTTAGTAATATTTTTGAAGTCTAAATCAATTTTTGACTTAGAAGCAGATAGATCCTTTTTATAAATAGGAGAATCCATTATATTATCTTGTTTAGCCGCCTCAGACTTACGCTGTTGCACCTGTTCATAGCGACGCTGTAACTCATCATTAGCCTTCGAGAGGGACGCCGTAGCTTCCTTACTCTCGGAAGAACTCTTTGATGGAGCTGGTTGCTCTTTTTTACTGCGTTCTTCCGGAGGATAAAAAATATCTCTCCAGTCAGCTTGCTCCGCTTCGCTAGGATTGCGTTCTTCAGAGTCAATAGTAGCTGTTTCGTCTGGTGAGAGGTCAGGCTGCTGACGTGCTTCATCAGCAGTGCCCCTCTTACGAAACGTACTAAACAAGAAAGCGATAATCAAGAAGAGAATAAAGGGATTTCCAAGAACTAATTCTATTAACCCTTCCACGATCGTTGCTCCCTTCTATAGTGGATTAACGACGGGGTTTTGTTGATGTTTGATCCTGTGTTTCTTCTCCATCGTCAGTCGCTTTACCAATTGATTCACGCATATCAGTATCCGCTTTTACGTTGTTAAAGTTCATGTAATCCATGACACCTAAATTACCTGAACGAAGAGCTTCAGACATAGCTAGAGGTACTTCTGCCTCTGCTTCAACTACCTTCGCGCGCATTTCTTCAACGCGGGCCTTCATCTCTTGCTCTTGTGCAACGGCCATCGCACGACGCTCTTCCGCTTTCGCCTGAGCGATCTTCTTGTCTGCTTCTGCTTGGTCCGTTTGAAGACCGGCACCGATGTTTTTACCGATGTCAATGTCCGCAATATCAATAGAAAGAATTTCAAACGCTGTACCAGCGTCTAACCCTTTCTTTAAAACGGTTTGCGAAATCATATCTGGGTTCTCAAGAACTTCTTTATGATTTCTTGCTGAACCGATTGTCGATACAATACCTTCACCAACACGAGCGATGACTGTTTCTTCACCAGCACCACCGACTAAGCGATCGATATTCGCACGTACCGTGATACGAGCTTTTGCTTTTACTTCAATTCCGTCCATCGCAACACCGGCGATGAATGGTGTTTCAATAACCTTAGGGTTTACACTCATTTGTACTGCTTCAAGTACATCACGACCTGCTAAGTCAATCGCCGCACATCGTTCAAACGTTAAATCAATGTTAGCACGTTGTGCTGCAATAAGTGCATTTACTACTCGGTCAACGTTACCACCGGCTAGATAGTGACCCTCTAGCTTGTCAGTAGACATATCTAAACCTGCTTTTACTGCTTTAATTTGTGGGTTTACTACACGATGAGGAATAACTCGACGTAGTCGCATACCGACTAGTTGAAAGATTCCTACTTTAACTCCTGCTGCCCACGCGGAAATCCATAGTCCTACTGGTACAAATGTAAATAGTACAAGTACCGCTATGACGATAACCCCGATCAAAATAAATACCGAAATATCTGGCATGTTTCTTCCTCCTTTTTAATTAGGCTATTCGGCCGATTCAACTCGCACTACAATACGAGATCCTACAGCTGAAATTACCTTTACTTTCTTCCCTTGTTCAATATATCCTCCCTCTGAAACAACGTCAAGTCGTTCATCACCAATTAAAGCTGTTCCAGATGGTCGAAGCACAGTTAAAGTTTGACCTGTTAAGCCAACTAATTCAACACGATGTTCATTTGATACGTAGCCAAGCTCAGTAGATGTTGCATCCTGTAAAATCATCTTTTTCATTGGACCGATTCGGTCTACATATTTCATCACAGTGAAAAATGCAACTAATGAAATTACGCCTGCAATTAGGACAGAATACAAAATAACCGTCGTATCAAAAGAGCTCATTACAAGACTCCCAATTATCGCTCCAAGTCCTAAAGCACCGAATATGCCAAAGCTTGGAGAAAACACTTCTAAAACAAGCAATGCTGCTCCGACAACAAATAAAATCAGTCCTTCAAAGCCAGCAAATCCAGCAACTAAATGACCATAAAAGAAAAGTAATAGTGAAGAAATCCCCATAATTCCAGGTATTCCAAACCCTGGTGAGTACAACTCCAGTATTAGCCCTAAACTTCCGATTGATAACAATATCGGAATAACGATAGGACTTGTTACAAATCTCGCAATTTGCTCTGCAAGACTAACCTCAAATTCCTGAATAGTTGCTCCTTCTAAATTTAAGTAAGCTAGTACATCATCTCGACTATCTGCAATAGCTTCCGCATAATTAACTGATATTGCTTCAGAGGCTGTTAACGTTAATAATTCTCCCTCCTCCGCACCTAACTCTGGTAGATCAATTCTCGGATCTGCCATTGCTAGCGCATATATCGGATCACGATCCCGAAGCTCCGCAGCAGCTCTCATGTTAGCAAGCCAAGCTGATTGCGCTTTATCATCTGCCGCATTACCTGAACCATCGATCACTTGCGCAGAGCCCATCCTCGTACTTGGAGCCATTAGAATTTCGTCTGCGTTTAGGGCAATATAAGCTCCTGCAGACATAGCTTCCTCTACAACGTAAGCTGTAGTAGGAATAGAGGATTCCCTTACGGTTCGAGCAATCTCACCAGCAGCATCCACTCTACCACCTGGTGTATTTAACTCAAAAACAATATGATCGACGCCTTCTTCCTCTGCTGTTTGAACAGCTCGATTCATAAAGGCTTCAAGTCCCCGTTCAACTGTTTGCTCAACCGGTACAAAATAAACCGTCTTTGATGCATTACTTTCATTAGCTGAAACGATGACAGCACTAAAGGCAACAGCGAGAAGAGTCGCAAAAAAAAGTATTCTGAACACTTTCAACGGCCTCACGCCCCTTTTCTAAAAAGCCTTAATACATGTACGATTGAGCTCAAATAAGGTTTCAACTATTTAAAAAGTTTAAAAATCCTATAGTAAGCAATTGCGTACAAGTATTAGCATGTACATTAAGTGTAAAAAACATAAGGAGTCACTGTCTAGTTATACGATTCCTCAACATGTAAAAATTACACCTTTAACAAGTTTTCTGCGATCCCTTTCGCGCTATTTAGCGCTCCTCTTCTTAAAAAGATTATAAGAGCTTCTCTTAAAGAAATAAAGGATCCATGGAAGTTGGCTACTATTTCAAAAATAAATAAAGAGACGTCACTTACTCACGTCTCTTTTAACTATTATTCGTTTTTCATTTTGATTCTTTCTTTCGTCTCTTTTGTACCTACCTCATATATAAAGGCGAAAAGGCGTTGTGTTTCATCACCGAGCTCTTCTTTATCTTTTTCATCTCGCGTTTCATCGAACGGGTGGACAAAAATATGCTCTGGCATCACGTCTCCGTCCTGTACATTAGCAACTAAATCACGGAGAACCTCTTCCTCTGCTCGTGTTACTTCTACATCATAATAAATCGCTTGTTCATCTAGTTTTGTATCCACAAGCTCTAAGTGTGTACCGGCTGTCCACTTCACGTATCTTAATGTTTTATCACTCATTTATTATTCCTCCTTTGCGTCTCCCTTTCCCATTCCCTCTGCGAGAAAAAATATGCATGAATTTGTACAAACGGAACGCAAAGAGTCCACAGCTCAAAATGAACTGTGGACTCTGATTAATTAACGTCTTATCGTTTTATGATAATGCCTGCTCGACTCTCTTTTTAACGGCGGTTCCGTCTGCGCGCCCTTTTACCTTAGGCATAATGGCACCCATAACCTTCCCCATATCCGCTTTAGACGTAGCTCCAACCTCTGTCACTGTCTCAGCAACGATGGCATCAAGCTCCGCTTCGTCAAGCTGCGCTGGCATATATTCGGACAGAATTGATACTTCTGCTTTCGTCTTTTCGACAAGATCTTGGCGTTCTGCTTGCTCAAATTCATGGAGGGACTCGCGACGCTGTTTCATTTCACGGTTTAATACAGTTAGAACCTCATCCTCTGAGAGCTCTGACCCTTTATTAATTGCTTCGTTTTGTAAAGTAGACTTTACACCACGAATAACCGATAGGCGTTGCTTGTCTTTTTTGCGCATTGCGTCCTTCATATCTTGATTAAGCTGATCAAGAATGTGCAAAGCCATAGTAAACCCTCTCCTTAGAACTTACGCTTACGAGCCGCTTCAGACTTCTTCTTACGCTTGATACTTGGCTTTTCGTAATGCTTACGCTTTTTAACCTCTGCCATCGTACCTTCTTTAGAAATTGTTTTCTTAAAGCGACGAAGAGCAGCATCGATGGATTCGTTTTTACGTACACGTGTTTCTGCCATTCTATATCCCTCCCTCCGAACAACCAATGAAAACATGTCAGAGGACATGTCATGTATGATTATAAAGGAATAGCGGTCTATGGTCAATATATCTTTCCATATTCCTACTACAGTTTTCCTTTTTCTCATCTGTTCTGCTATTGAATTAGCTAGTACGATTATTGAACGACGGCTTCGTCCCTCATCACTCGCACAAAGGACCCTTCGTTATATGGGTACCCTGCCTTATCGATTTTTACTTTGACGATTTCTCCAATCAAAGCATCATCGTCCGTCAGAAGCTTCACCTTCATATAATTATCTGTATAGCCAATTAGGTACGCGTCATTTTCTTTATCACGCTCTTCTGGGATCATTTCAAGCACTTCCCCTTCATAGCGTGACGCGTATTCTTTCGCTAATTGATTTGATAAAGCAATAAGCTTGTGAACGCGATTATTCTTCACTGCATCATCTACTTGATCTTCCATCCTAGCAGCTGGAGTACCAGTACGCTTTGAATAAGGGAAAACGTGTAGCTCTGAATAGCCAATTTCACGAATAAATTCGTACGTTTCATTAAACTCTTCTTCCGTTTCGCCAGGGAATCCAACAATAACGTCAGATGTGACAGCGAGTCCTGGTAGCGCCTTTTTAAGACGGTCTACTCGCTCTTTATAAAACGCAGTCGTATACTTACGGCGCATGCGTTTTAGTACTGTATCAGAACCAGACTGCAATGGTACGTGTAAATGACGTACGATCTTTTCTGATTGATCAATGGCCTCAATAACCTCGTCTGTAATTTGACTTCCCTCAATAGATGAAATGCGAATACGCTTTAATCCTTCTACTTTTTCTAATTCAATGAGAAGTTTAGCGAGGCTATAGTCTTTCATATCCTCTCCGTATCCACCAGTATGAATGCCAGTTAAAACGATTTCTTTGTAGCCTGCAGCAACAAGCTGATTAGCTTGCTTGATCACTTCAATTGGATCACGTGAACGTAGAAGGCCTCTCGCCCAAGGAATAATGCAGAATGTACAAAAGTTGTTACAGCCTTCTTGAATTTTTAACGAAGCGCGTGTTCGATCAGTAAATGACGGTACATCAAGCTCTTCGTAGACGCGTGATTTCATGATGTTCCCTACACCGTTGATCGGTTCACGCTCTTTTTGAAATTGTTCAATATAAGGAATCATTTTATGACGATCCTGTGTGCCTACAACAATATCTACTCCTGGTATCGCCATGATTTCTGCAGGAGAAGTTTGAGCGTAACACCCTGTCACACAAACAACCGCATCTGGATTCTTTCTTATTGCACGTCTAATAACCTGACGACTTTTCTTATCGCCTGTATTTGTAACTGTGCATGTGTTAATGACATAAACGTCTGATGTTTGTTCATAATCTACTTTTTCATAACCATCCTGCTTAAATAGTTGCCAGATAGCCTCTGTCTCATAATGGTTAACCTTACATCCAAGTGTATGGAACGCAACCGTACGCATTAGTTCTTCACCCCGATAGTTCTATTTGATAAGAAATTGCTGAGAGACCGTAAAGCGGAGCAGTTTCACTCCGAAGAATTCTTGGACCTAGTCCACAGCGAATCGCCTTTACCTCTTCAAGCTTTTTGACCTCTGCATCTGTTAATCCGCCTTCCGGACCGCAAACGAGCAGCACACGATCTCCAGGTGAAAGCTTTTGGAGAACCGCTTTAAATGAGCTTCTCTCATCCTCTTTTGCAGCTTCTTCATAGGCTACTATAACATGAGTAAAGTCGGATGCAGATGTTAAAAGCTCCTGCCAACTCACAAACGTGACATTAGGCACACGCTGTCTGTGCGACTGCTCACTCGCTTCTTTCGCTATTCTCTGCCAACGCTCGACTTTTTTATCCGCCTTCTTCGCATCAAGCTTTGCGACAGATCGCGTTGCTTCGAATGGAAGAAATGAAAAAGCGCCGAGCTCGGTAGCCTTTTGAATCGTTAGCTCCAACTTATCACCTTTAGGAAGTCCTTGTGCGATTGTTACGTCTACTGGCAGTTCAGACGATCGCTCCTCCTGATAAAGTACTCTTCCTCTCACTTCATCTGGTGCTACATCGAGCGCAACAATATAGCAGCTCCCATCTTCATTACAGCAAATAACCTCGTCATCATTCTTCATACGCATGACACGAGCAATATGCTTTGTTGATTCGTCATCCATCTTAACATAGCCATTCGTAAAATGATCATTTGGCAAAAAATATCGTTGCATTGGATCCTCCTACTCTGGCTTAGAAGCCACTATCGCAATCCAGTCTTCCATCTCCGTGATTTCGTCAATGACAAAACCTGCCTCAAGAAGAGAGTTTTTGACTAAATCTCTTTTCGCTTGGATAATTCCTGATGTAATAAGCTTTCCATTTGGTTTAACAAACGAAAATGCATCCTCTGTCATAGTAACAATCACTTCTGCTAAAATGTTTGCTACTATAACATCATACTCACCAGACAGCGTATCTAATAAATTACCCTGCGTAACCGATACCGTGTCAGTAGCGTGATTAAACGCTACATTTTGAGTAGCAGATTCAACAGCAACTTCATCTAAGTCGAGTGCTTCGACCTTATCAACACCTAATTTGGCCGCCGCAATTGCAAGTACGCCAGAACCGGTACCTACATCTGCAATACGATCTCCGTTCTTCGTGTGTCGCTCTAGCGCCTGAATACATAAAACCGTCGTAGGATGCGTACCAGTTCCAAATGCCATACCAGGATCGAGCTCAATAACAAGCTCTTTATCATGCACGGGCTTATAGTCTTCCCAAGAAGGAGAAATCGTAATAGTCTCCGAGACTTTTACTGGCTTGTAGTATTTTTTCCACGCAGTTGCCCACTCTTCTTCATTCACTTCACTAACTGTCAATGTGTTAGCACCAATATCAATATTGTAGGTAAGGAGCTGATTAATGGCCTGTTTGATTTCTTCCACAGACTCGTTTAAAAAACTATTAACAGGAAGATATGCTTTTAAAATAACACCTTCTTCAGGATAGTCCTCGGTTGATAAATCATAAATTTCTCCAAATTTATCTTCGAAGTCACGCAGAATATCATCCTTATCTTCAATAACGACACCTCCCGCTCCAGCTTCGTGCAGGATGTGACTAATCGGTTCTACTGCTTCTTGTGTCGTATGAATGCGAATTTCAGACCATTTCATGTGTCCATCTCCCTACCTGCTCATTATTCTCCAAAACTCTTAAACGCTCGTTTTACTTTAGCGAAAAAATTGTCGCTTTGCTCATCAGGCGCTTCATTCCCACTTACTTCTGCAAATTCACGTAAAATATCTTTTTGTTTGTCACTTAACTTCTTCGGCGTGATTACTTTTACTTCAATGTGCTGATCACCTTGTCCCATACCACGCACGTTTGGAGCACCTTTACCGCGAAGTCTAAAATGCGTACCCGTTTGCGTTCCGGCAGGAATTTTAAGCTTAATCTTTCCTTCTAGTGTAGGCACTTCCACTTCATCGCCAAGAGCTGATTGCACAAACGTAATTGGCATCTCACAGAAGATATCGTCACCATCGCGCTTAAAGAACTCATGAGACTTCACGTTAAAGACAACATAAAGGTCACCGGCTGGTCCACCATTAGCACCTGGTTCTCCTTGACCAGCTACACGGATTTGTTGGCCAGTGTCTACTCCCGCAGGAATTTTAATATGGATCTTTTTACGCTTTTTCACTTTTCCAGAGCCACCACATGTACGACATTTATCTTTGATTTCTTTTCCTGTACCCTCACAGTGATTACATACACGACGGTTTACAACACGACCAAACGGCGTGTTTTGTTCCACATTAAGTTGACCTGCACCACCACAATGACGACAAGTTTCAGGCGTCGTTCCTGGCTTAGCACCACTACCGTGACATGTTTCACAGTCTTCTTCTCTAGGAATTTCAATATCTGTTTCTTTCCCAAAGATCGCTTCTTTAAATTCAAGTGTCATCGTGTACTGTAAATCTGAGCCTTGACGTGGTGCATTCGGATCTCTTCTGCGACCACCGCCACCTCCACCAAAGAACATATCAAAAATATCGCTAAAGCCACCAAAGTCCTGTCCGCCAGCGCCACCAAATCCTTGATTTGGATCTGTATGACCAAACTGATCGTAGTGAGCGCGCTTATTACCATCGCTTAATGTATCATAAGCTTCTTTCACTTCTTTAAATTTCGTTTCCGCATCAGCTGCTTTATTAACATCTGGGTGGTACTCACGTGCAAGCTTTCTATATGCTTTTTTTATCTCTGCATCTGAGGCACCTTTACTAACCCCAAGTACTTCATAAAAGTCTCGTTTACTCATGTTTAAACCACTCCCGAATTTTCTCCATAACGATTATGTTATCACTCACACGTTGCCGAGTAAAGCAGGCATTTCGCTTCTTTTGACTTAGAAAAACCCACCAGGGGGAGCACCCTCTGGTGGGCGAGTAGAGAATTACTCTTTCTTTTCGTCGTTTACTTCCTCGTATTCAGCATCTACAACATTGTCGTCCTGCTCTTCTGTATTTCCAGCTTGGTCAGCGCCTTCAGCCTGCTGCTGTGCTGCTGCCTGCTCATAAAGCTTTGTCGTAAGCTCTGTAACAACTTCTTGGAGCTTGTCCTTCGCTGTTTTAATTGCTTCAGAGTCTGTACCTTCAAGCGCCGTTTTCACTTCATCCTTCGCTTGCTCTGCACGCTCTTTATCTGCTGGATCAACGTTTTCACCTAGGTCTTTTAGTGTCTTTTCCGTTTGGAAAACAAGCTGATCTGCTTCATTACGTAGATCTACTTCTTCACGACGCTTCTTGTCTGCTTCCGCATTTGCTTCTGCATCCTTGATCATTTGCTCGACTTCATCATCAGATAGACCTGAGCTTGACGTGATTGTAATAGACTGCTCTTTATTTGTGCCAAGGTCCTTCGCACGTACGTTCACAATTCCGTTAGCATCTAAATCAAAGGATACTTCGATTTGTGGCACGCCACGTGGTGCTGGAGGAATGTCCGTTAGTTGGAAGCGACCAAGTGTTTTGTTGTCCGCTGCCATTTCACGCTCCCCTTGTAATACGTGAATGTCTACAGATGGCTGATTGTCTGCTGCTGTAGAGAACACTTGAGACTTAGATGTTGGAATTGTCGTATTACGCTCGATTAGCTTCGTCATAACGCCACCCATCGTCTCAATACCTAGTGATAGAGGTGTTACATCAAGAAGGACAACGTCTTTCACATCACCAGTTAAGACACCAGCTTGGATCGCCGCACCAAGT
Organism: Paenalkalicoccus suaedae; assembly: GCF_006965545.2. Lineage (NCBI taxonomy): Bacteria > Bacillati > Bacillota > Bacilli > Caryophanales > Bacillaceae > Paenalkalicoccus > Paenalkalicoccus suaedae. Next base: position 1,414,912 of record NZ_CP041372.2, on the reverse strand, counting down.
GCTACAACTTCATCCGGGTTTACGCCTTTGTGAGAGTCCTTACCAGTTACTTTCTTGATTGCTTCTTGTACAGCTGGGATACGTGTAGATCCACCAACAAGAACAACTTTATCCACTTCACTAGCAGATAAACCAGCGTCTTGAAGCGCTTGACGAGTTGGTCCCATTGTACGCTCTACTAAATCGGATGATAAATCTTCAAACTTTGCACGCGATAGAGATAGCTCTAAGTGCTTCGGTCCACTAGCATCCGCTGTGATGAATGGTAAGCTAATTTGCGTTTGAGAAACACCAGAAAGGTCCTTCTTCGCTTTTTCAGCTGCATCCTTTAGACGCTGAGAAGCCATTTTATCTTGACTTAAGTCAATACCATTTTCTTTTTTGAATTCTTCTACAAGGTAATCAATAATTACTTGGTCAAAGTCGTCCCCACCAAGCTTATTGTCACCTGAAGTAGATTTAACTTCAAAGAATCCATCTCCAAGCTCAAGGATAGATACGTCAAACGTACCGCCACCTAGGTCATAAACAAGGATTGTTTGATCTTCTTCTTTTTCAAGACCATAAGCTAAAGCTGCTGCGGTAGGCTCGTTTACAATACGTTCTACTTCAAGACCTGCAATTTTACCAGCATCTTTCGTTGCTTGGCGTTGAGAATCGTTGAAGTATGCAGGTACAGTAATAACTGCCTTCGTCACCGTTTCACCTAAGTAAGCTTCCGCATCTGCTTTTAGCTTTTGTAACGTGATAGCAGAAATTTCTTGAGGAGTATAGTTCTTTCCTTCCGCTTCTACTTTATAGTCAGTACCCATGTGGCGCTTGATAGAAGTGATTGTGTTAGGATTTGTAATCATTTGACGCTTTGCTACTTCCCCAACTTGACGCTCTCCATCTTTGAATGACACAACAGATGGTGTTGTACGGGCTCCTTCTGCGTTTGGAATAACGACAGCTTCGCCACCCTCCATTACAGCTACACAAGAGTTTGTTGTACCTAAGTCAATACCAATTACTTTACTCATGTCAAAATCCTCCTAGATCTTAATCAATTAGATTTATGAACTAACTTTAACCATTGCAGGTCGAATAACTTTATCTTGCAAAATATATCCTTTTTGAAGCTCTTCGATTATCGTATTTGATTCATGCTCATCAGATTCCACTTGCATCACTGCTTGATGCTTGTGTGGATCAAAAGCTTCTCCTACCGTTTCCATCTGTTCGACGCCTTCATTCTTGAGTGCTTCAATCAGTTGTTTATGCACCATTTCCATACCTTTTAGTAGGCTTTTTGCATCTTCTGATTCGACTTCTACAGACAGAGCGCGTTCAAAGTTATCAACTGCTGGAATTAGACTCTCAGCAAGTGATTGAGATCTATATTTAGCCGCCGCTTCTTTTTCCTGCTTCGTTCGACGGCGGAAATTATCATAGTCAGCTTGTGTACGAAGTAGTTTATTCGTCGCTTCCTCCACTTTTGCTTCTAGCTCCTCGATTTCTGAAGGCTGTGACACTTCTTCTGCATCCGTTTCTACAAATTCTGCTTCTTCTTCTAGTACAACGTCTTGATCTTCAGTAGCTTCTTCTTCATGAACGTGATCTTTTTCGTTTGTCAATTCCTTCACCTCCCTTATTCACTTTGCTTCATGTCTGTTAGTAGCTTTGTTAAATCTTTTGAAAAATAATCCATTAAACTAATGATGCGCGGATACTCCATTCTTGTCGGACCAAGTATACCTATCGTACCCATGTGCGTTCCATCAAGCGAGTAAGTGGCCGTTACTACCGTACATTGATCAAAAGGCTCAAAGTGATTCTCATGACCAATACGGACAGTAAGCCCTGCTCCATCCGACTTGAACAGCTTCGATACGAGAGCGTCCTCTTCAAAAATGTTTAAAATATCTCGCACACGCTCCACATCATTAAACTCAGGCTGAGAAAGAATATTCGTCTTTCCGCCGTAGTACACCTTATCCTGTTGCTGCGACTCGAAAACATGATGAAAAACATCTAGCATCATGTTGTATTGAGAAACATATTTTTTCATCACCTGTTTCACTTCGCTATCAAGCTTCTTTTGTAGCATATAAATGGGTACACCAGCAAGTCGTTCATTTAATATATTGACGACTCTCTCTAAGTCTCCACCATTTATTTTACTAGGGAAGTGAACCGTTTGATTTTCAACGTAACCTGTGTCGGTAACGATAATAGCAACGGCCTGGGTATCAGAGATCGGGATGAGCTGAAGTTGCTTTAATTTAGACTCAAACACCTCTGGACCAAGAACGATGGATGTGTAGCTTGTAAGCTGCGACAAAAGCTTTGCAGACTGCGAAATAAGCATCTCAGACTCCTGATATTTCTCTTGCATAAGAGCTCTAATATCAAGTGTCTCTCTTTTCGCTACGTTTTTTGGACGTAATAAATGATCGACGTAATATCGATACCCTTTTTGTGAAGGGATTCGGCCCGCAGAACTATGAGGCTTATCTAAAAAACCTAGCTCTTCCAAATCGGACATCTCATTACGTATCGTAGCAGGACTATAGCTAATGTCCTCTCTCTTAGATACGGTACGAGAGCCGACTGGTTCCGCATGTGTTACATAATCATCTACGATTGCTTTTAAGATTAGCAACTGACGCTCTGTTAACATGTGAATCCCCTCCTGTTAGCACTCGATTAAGATGAGTGCTAAATCTATAATATAAGTTACCAAAGAGGACTCCCTATTGTCAACGAAAGAGGCACAATTAATCCTCTTCCGTTAACAAAAATTGTTCAAACACTTCGTTGCCAAGTAACATCCCTTTTTCTGTGAGCAATAAATAGTCCCCATCAAGGTCCAGTAGTCCTTTTTCCCGTAATGATGATACTACTGTAGGGAAAACATCCTCCACGTCTTTATTAAATCGCTTTTTAAACTCCGTCACGGATATTCCTTTCCGTTTTCTAAGCCCCATAAACATTTGCTCTTCCATTCTTTCCACCTGAGACACAGGATGTTCATCTAAGTATGGAAGCTCGCTTGCTTTAAGAGCCTTCATATACTTCGGAAGAGGGCCATGATTCATTCTTCTTATGCCATAAACATAACTATGTGCACCTGCTCCAATTCCGTAATACTCATTGTTATCCCAATACGTTAAGTTATGAATACTCTCCTTGCCTGTTTTAGCAAAGTTACTAATTTCATATTGGGAAAAGTGGTTTTTACCTAAAAATTCTTTTAAGTAGTCGTACATATCCGCTTCAAGCTCTTGTGGTAGTAAGGGTAGCCTACCTTTTTGCCAAAGCTGATAAAAGACAGTCTTAGGCTCCACTTTAAGTGAATAAGCACTCACGTGAGCGACAGGGAGCTCTACAAGTTTACTTAACGTATCTTTCCACTGCTCCATTGTTTGATTCGGCAGTCCAAACATTAAATCGACCGATAAATTGGTTATTCCTGCTTGTATACTCATCTGGACAGTTTCCCCAACATCTGTTGGTTTATGATCGCGGTTAATCGTTTGTAAAAGCATCGGATCAAACGTTTGTGCCCCGATTGATAATCGGTTCACACCGACCGCTTTTAACATATTCAGCTTCTCCTGATCCGCACTTCCAGGGTTCACCTCTACCGTCCACTCTACTTCATCGTGAAGGGTAAACGTTGATTTAATTCCTTTTAATAGCTTTTCAAGAGTAGGTGTATCAAGAGAGGTTGGGGTTCCTCCGCCTACATAAATTGTTCTTATCGCATGCTTTTGAGGGTACTTCTCTACCGTCATTTGCATTTCTTGAATAGCTAAATCCACATACTCCTCGACCGGCTGATTTTTTAAGAAAAATTTATTGAAGTCACAGTAGTGACAAATCTGTTCACAAAATGGCACATGTACATATAACGAAGATGGCATAATAGCTCCTTTCATAGTTAACACAAAACAAGGAAGAGAGGGTGAGCCAAACGAACGCGTTTGGTCACCCTCTCTGATAGGTCGCCTGAGAGCGACTACTTACTTCTCATCATTCATGCTAAGAACGGACATGAAGGCTTCTTGAGGAACATCTACGTTACCAACGCTCTTCATTCGCTTCTTACCTTCTTTTTGCTTCTCAAGAAGCTTTCGCTTACGAGAGATATCTCCACCATAGCATTTTGCAAGTACGTTTTTACGCATTGCTTTAATCGTTGATCTAGCAAGAATTTTATTCCCAATACTAGCTTGGATAGGTACTTCAAACTGCTGTCTTGGAATAAGTTCTTTAAGTTTTTCAACGATGATCTTTCCACGCTCGTAGGCAGAATCACGGTGTACAATTATTGATAGCGCATCAATTTTCTCTGCATTTAAAAGAATGTCCATTTTAACTAGAGAGCTAACTTTATATCCAATTAACTCGTAATCAAATGACGCATACCCTTTAGTATTCGACTTTAATGTATCAAAGAAGTCATAGACGATTTCAGAAAGAGGGATCTCATAGACGATATTGACACGATTCTCATCTAGATACTTCATATCTACGTAATCTCCACGCTTCTTTTGACAAAGCTCCATGACAGATCCTACATAATCGTTTGGAACCATCACTTCCGCTTTAACATAAGGCTCTTGGATAGACTCAATTTTTTGAGGATCTGGCATGTTAGACGGATTATCAATACGAATCTTTTCACCGTCTGTTTGCTCAACCTCATAAATTACGCTTGGCGCAGTAGTAATTAGGTCGATATTAAACTCTCGTTCAATTCGCTCCTGAATAATCTCCATGTGTAATAGTCCTAGGAATCCACAGCGATAGCCGAAGCCAAGAGCTTGAGATGTCTCTGGCTCAAACTGAAGGGCCGCATCGTTTAGTTCCAGCTTTTCAAGCGCTTCACGAAGATCATTATAATCGTTTGTATCAACTGGATACAGTCCGCAGAATACCATTGGATTAAGCTTACGATATCCCGGAAGTGCTTCAGGAGTTGGACGATTAGCATGTGTGATCGTGTCCCCGACTCTTGTATCAGCCACATTTTTAACAGAGGCTACTAAAAATCCTACATCTCCAACAGTAAGCTCTTCTTGTGAAATTGGCTTTGGTGTGAAAACCCCAACTTCTTGTACTTCAAACTCTTTTCCAGTCGCCATCATGCGAATCTTTTCGCCCGGCTTCACGGTACCTTGTACAATACGAATGTAAACGATAACGCCACGATACGGGTCGTATAAAGAGTCAAAGATCATCGCTTGTAAAGGTCCTTCAGGATCACCAGAAGGAGCTGGTACGTTTTGTACGACTTTCTCTAAAATTTCTTCGATTCCAATGCCACTTTTAGCTGAGGCAGGAATGCAATCTTCTTTAGGTAGCCCAATAACGTCCTCTACCTCTTGCGCAACACGTTCAGGCTCCGCACTCGGTAAATCAATTTTATTAATGACAGGTAAAATCTCCAAATCGTTATCTAACGCTAAATAGACGTTTGCAAGAGTCTGTGCTTCGATCCCCTGCGCTGCATCCACAATTAGTAACGCGCCTTCGCAAGCTGCAAGGCTTCTTGACACCTCGTAGGCAAAATCGACGTGTCCCGGTGTATCAATTAGATGGAAAATATATGTTTCTCCATCTTTAGCTGTATAGTTTAACTGCACGGCATTTAATTTAATCGTAATTCCACGCTCGCGCTCCAAGTCCATCGCGTCAAGCATTTGTGCCTTCATCTCACGCTGCGTTAAAGCGCTCGTCTTCTCTAAAATACGGTCAGCAAGTGTAGACTTCCCGTGGTCGATGTGCGCGATAATCGAGAAGTTACGAATCTTATCTCTACGCTGTATTCTTTCTTCTGGCTTCATTATTAATCACTCCTACGTCAACTATGCACTATTTCTTATTATAGCAAGAAGTAGGAGCAAGACTCAATTATTAGTTTTCAGGAACTGCTAAAATCGACCTAAATAATGACTTTAGCGTTGTTTCAACGCCTTCTCCTGCCGCAGAAAAAAATGTAGCAGGAGGAGGGTCTGCTGCTGACGAGCGTTCATATACCACGTTCTCTTCTACAGGTGGTGTCTCATTAACGGTATTTACGATCATCTGAGGCTCTATCGTGCCAAAATCGCTATAGACAATCCCGGCAATGAATCCAAACATAAAGATAAATCCAAGTAACAAAAAACGCATAAATAAGTGTCCCATTTAATTCTCCTCCTCCATCAATGTGAGTTGCTTTGCAAAAGCTTTAGCAAATACATCAACCGCTCGATATACCTCTTCTAAAGAGTTATCCACACCACCAATTTCAATTAATACAGCATTCTCTGATAGATCTTGATTGTAAACACCATTTCGTCCCGAGGCTTTTACAGGTGGTGCGTAAATCCCTCTACTTATCCCTGGCATGATCGTTTCTACTTCGTTGTGTAATCGCAAAGCAAACTGCTCATTTTTTTCGTAGTTTGGATTATTTTCACCAATGACAAACATGAGCTTGGCATAGGATTGTCCATTAATCGTAGCTGTCGTGATCGCTTTCGGCTGGGAATCTCGGTGTAAGTCTAAAAAGAACGTAAGGGTCGGTTCATCGGCTATTGCCTGAGTTACAACCTCTCGCGACATCTCATATGATTTAGAATATCCTAACCCTCTATCCTGTAGCATTTGACCAATATCTGTCGTCTCAACCATCGCGTTAATTCCATGCTCTTTGAGTTGGAGTGCCAAACGCTCGCCTGCGAGTGTAATATTCACATCTTTATGAAAAGCCTCAGCCCCTGCTTCGAGCTCCGGATAAAATGACTCTCGATTATGCGTATGTACAATATGAACCGTCTTACTAGTTGGTAATGATACCTCTTCTTCCTTCGTAACGGCTTCTTTCCATTGTTCAAGCTCAGCTACTCTATCTTGATTGGCTTTACGCTCTCCCATCAACGTAGAAATATCTGGTGTTGTATCTTTAGACATGGTTAAATACGTTGATCCTTCTCCAGCTTTTAGAATCTTACCAGTGTGTTGGCTTATGTGTGGAATGGCACCACCAAACAGCATGGTTTCGTCTATCGATTTCATGTAATCAATAACACGGTCAGCTAGCTTCTTTTCTGGCTTCGTTAAAGCCTGATTTTCGACCATAAGTAAAGCAAGTAGGGATTCTGCTTCAATTTGTTGAATGAGAGCGTCCACCGGCTCGATTCGCAACAGTTTATTAGTACCAAAGGATGTTATCGTCGTGATGAGTAAAAGGACACTCATCGCAATATAAAAGCTTGTCATAACGAGTTTAAGAGATTGTTTTACGTAATCTTTCAAGGGATCACCTCCTTGTACAAGCTATGCAAGGAGGTAATAGCCTATGTCAATTAGGTGAATACATACTTCGATTTTTATCTGCAATTGCAGGGTGAAGCGCTCGGTTAAGGCCATTTGCCACAATGTCTGCGACATCCTCGATAAACGCATCTACCTCTTTTGGAGTAACCATTAAGTTATGCCCTAGAGGGGTTAATGCCTCTAATATCAACTGCTTCTTTTCTTCAGAGGAAAGAAGTCCAATTGCTCCAAAGTATGTTTTACGCTTTCCTTCATCAGGAATATCTTCGTCTGTTAATTCATGAGTTCCAAATCCTGCAGGAGCAAGCTTCTTTCCTGGATCGTCCGCTTCACGTGCTTCTTTACCTAAATGCTTTAATAAAAAGTCTATTGCATCGCTCGCAATTGTCGCCGCATCCACAACTGTTGGGATTCCTACAGCAAGAACTGGAACTCCGAGCGATTCTTTCGTAAGCGCCTTTCGGTGATTCCCAACGCCAGAGCCTGGGTGAATGCCTGCATCTGATAGTTGAATTGTTCGATATACTCGTTCTATTGAGCGAGCTGCCAGTGCGTCAATGACAATAACGAAGTCTGGCTGTAATGTAGTGACAACACCTTTTACAATATCTGCCGTCTCCATCCCTGTAGTCCCCATAACACCTGGTGTTAAGACAGCGACCTTTTCAAAGCCTTGTCCACGGTCTACTTCATTCAAGTGATGGGTGACAAATAGTCGTTTACACGTGTTCGGCCCAAGTGCATCTGGTGTAACATCGGGGTTTCCAAGACCCACAATCAGGCAGTTGATATCCTTTTGAGATGTAACTACAGGAAGGAGTGATTGCATGGCTTTGACAAGCGCATTTTCTAACGCAAGCTGTTCTTCGACCTGACGGACGTTTTTAGCGTGAAGCGTTATATACGTCCCGGCTTGTTTTCCTATTCGCTTTGCTTGCTCGGCTTTAATGATAACCGTGGAAACAAGAACGCCCTCCAGTTCTTCCTCTTTCACAACAATATCTTGAAATGACTGCAAAGACTCTACCGCTAAATCCGTACGAATATTTAAGACTTCTTCTTGCATTAATATGACCTCCTAGCCGTTTATTATCAACCAAAATCTTATTGCTTTTTATGGTTCCGTTTGATACAATCCTTATTGTTGCAAAAATAGCGAAAAGTTATTACTGTGGCATCCGAGGAGGTGAAACAGATGGCAAATATTAAATCTGCAAAGAAGCGCGTTAGAACTAACGAAGATAGCCGCGCTCGTAACGCTGCAATCAAATCTGATCTACGTACTGCCGTTAAGGTGTTCAATTCTAAAATTGAGCAAAAGGAAGTAGAAGGTGCGAAAGAAGCGTTCGTACAAGCATCTAAGCGTATTGATAAGGCAGCTGCTAAGGGACTTATTCACCGTAACGCAGCGGGCCGTCGTAAATCCGCACTACAAGTACGCCTAAACGAAATCACTGCATAAGTGAATTTGTTTTAACAAAAAAAGGCAAAAAAAGCACCCCTTATGGGTGCTCAGACTGTTGAGAAAACATTCTCAACAGTCTATTTTTATATAAATTATTAGTATCAGTAATGTTTAAGAATACATACAAAAAATCATTAAATTTCAAAATAAATTAATAGCTAAACTGTATATCGATTATTCCAACTCTTAGGGAATTTTAGCTTGTTTGCATAACTAAAGCGAATCAATTGCCCATGATGCTGAACCTCATGCTCTAACAAGTCGACCAGTAATTGATAATGCATATTTGATAAGCTTTCTTGAGAAAGAAAGGACTCTAAACGAGCTCGAGACTCCGTTAAATTTCGATTAATTTCCTTTGAATCATTGAGGTTAGTTAAGCTACAAATAAACCCATTCCACTCTCCTTTCACTAACGCCTTCAAATAGCTTTCTCTCGCTCCAATTAAGCAATAGGCTTGTTCCCCGATGGTGTTCGATGGCAGGCCTCGAATCGAAAACCCGAGCTGCTCATCGCTTAAATCCAAATAAAAGTCCTCTGTTAAGAGGCATGCTTTTACTAATCTCTTCTTTATCAATTCCTCCATATCACCACTCCAAAATAATAAATTTCACCTTTGTACGTGGGTCCGTTTTTCAGATGATCCTTTAGCTTGCGCTATTACGATTCTCATTTAAGACCGTTTTAATAAAAACAACTCCACTCCAAGCTCGTCCGATACCTTCCCTGTTTTAATCGAAAAATCAAGCTCAGCTAGCTCCTTGATTAAATTCGCAAGCTCAGAAGTTTGAAAGCTTGCCACTTGTTTACTTGCAAGCTTCACCGCATAAGGATGTTGCTTAATTCTCCCAGCGATCATTTTTTCTCCATATCCTTGCTTCACCAATTGTTTTACTTGATACAAAATACGAAATTGGCGAACCATGAGTGAAAGAATTTTAAGTGGTGCTTCTTTTTGTTTTAGTAGGTCTCTATAAATACGCATGGACCTTGTCGCATTTCTTTTTACAACAGCGTCAACAAGCGCAAAAATATCCTGTTCAAACGAACGAGGTACTAAAAGCTCCACTTCTTTTTTAGTAATGGTTGTCTCATCTCCATTGTAGAGAGCAAGCTTTGACAGCTCTGAAGATAAAAGCAGCAGATGATCACCTACTACCTCAATCAAGTAACTTGCGGCCTCACGTTCGATTGTCACACCTAACTCTTTTGCTTTCTCTGCTATCCACTGCATGAGTTCCTTTTGCTCAAGTGGCGCAGCATGGAGAACTGTTGCAGATTTTTTAAGTGATTTCACTACTTTCTTTCGTTCATCTAGCTTTTCGGCACCAGTTGTAAGAATAAATACGGTTTCTTCAGGCGCATGATCGACGTACTCGACAAGCTTTTGAATGGTATGCTCAAAAGACAACTTCTGTTTAGCACCCGTTAAAAATCCTGCATCTTGTGCAATGACTACTTTCATTCCGCCCATGAAAGGAAATGTATAAGCCTCTTCGATAGCTTCATCGATGCTCGTCTCTGTCATATCATAGCGAACAAGCTTCATATCGTGCTCATCAACGTGTAAGACAGAATTAATCACCTTTTGGATAATATCCTCAATCAAATAAGTTTCTGTCCCATATAGTAAATAAATTGGAGCAATATTGCCCTTTTGTATATCTGAACTTACCTTTAAATAAGACATTTTACTACCCCCTCCATACACTTCGTCTATTTTATCACAGCTATCCCTTTCAATTGTTCACAAACTTCACGAAAACGTTCTCGTTAATAGATGGATTTTTGCTAGTAAATCCAGTATACTTTTTAATGACAGGAGGGATAAGAATGAACGAATTTGAAAAGGATGTACAATATAACAAAAACGATGCAATTGATAGTGGAATTGGGTTCGTCGTTTCTTTTGTTTTTTTCTTCCTCATTTTTGCTGTCGGACAAGCAATTGATCTTCTTTTATAATTAATAGTCCGGATAAAAAGCTGCGCCTTTCTAATAGGTACAGCTTTTTTTCGTTTTATGCAAGCATTGTACCGCGATACCAGATTCAGATACTTTAACGGTAACGCTCCCCATCGAATCCGTCCTAGCAATAGGTATGTTACGAGCCTCGTACCGTTCTATAACTTCTTTATGGGGATGCCCAAAACGATTCCTTTCTCCAACAGTTAGAAGTCCAAGCGCCGGATTAATCGAATCCAAAAAACTCTCGGTCGAAGAGCTTTTGCTACCGTGATGAGCAATTTTTATGACATCAATCTCTAACTCCATTTTTTCAAGCGCAGCCTCTCCTTGTGCTTCCGTATCTCCCGCAAATAAAAAAGTGGTGTCGTAGAACGTTGATAAGAGAACTAAGGAACGATCGTTCTCATCCACAGCATGTTCATCCGAATAAATAATAGTATGATCTTCATATTCCCCCTTAAAAGACTGCCCTGATACTACATAAGTGATTGGTATTTGTCGCTCTTCAAGACATGCCAACTGCGCCTTTGCCTCTGATGGAATATCTCGACTTAACGGATATATTGCTCTTTTAAATGTGACCTTTTCTAGTAATGCACAAATCTCTCCAATATGATCTACATGACCATGTGTTAAAAAGAGCGTGTCGATTTCTTGAATTCCTCGATACGTTAAAAAAGGAATGATCGTTTTTTTAGCCGGCCCGGTCGGTTTGTAGTCATCATTCCAGCTCATAACCCCGCCTGTGTCTATTAACATCGTATGACTGCGCTTTGGGCCCTCGATGAAAATGGCATCCCCTTGCCCTACATCCAGCATATGTACATAAGCTGCGGAATCAAAACGAGGAGATACAATCATCCATGCAACTATTACACCAACAGCACCCATTGCTACAAATTTCCCTTTCTTTCTTGCACAGAAAAAATAGAGGATACTAACGCACAGTGCAAAGAGCGCACCACTATCAGGTCTCCCGGTTAACAAAATGTGAGATGGAAGTGCATCGAAAACGTAAATGATAAGGTTCATTATATTTACAGCTACATCAAGTAAATCAAAGAGCAATGTTCTCTTTGTCCACATAAAGACAATAATGGCAATAAAACTTAGCGGGAGAAGAATTATAGAAACAAGTGGTATTAAAAGCATGTTAGCAGGTATAGAGAGTATTGAAATCTCACCGAAATGCCATAGAATAAAAGGCAGCGTTATAAGCTGACAGTATAAGCTCACTATAGCAACTGTTATTGCCTTAGAATGACCACTTAACTCATGTTTACTCAAAAGCAGCATACCAGTCGTTAAAAAGGATAGCTGAAATCCTAGTTGATACACATACCCCGGATTTAATAGCAGTAACAGGAGCCCAACTAAACCTAACAAATCTAAACCGTGCAGTTTGATAGGTAACTTCGCAAAAAGTAGAGCAAAAAATGCCGTAGAACCAGCCCTTAAAATAGACGGTCCTGCTCCTGCAAGTATGATATAAATAGGGATACTTATCATAACAATCATGTATGTTCTCTCTTTTTGGATACCTAGTCGATAAAGGATTAGAAATAACGCGGCTAATATAATACCTACATGTAGACCAGATACAGCGAGTAAATGGATAATTCCAAGCACTTGAAATGTATATAAGTAATCGCTATCCATGTGTGACCGATCTCCGAAAACTAGAGCCCTCGCAATTGGAATAGACTCATGAGACAATTCATCAAGCTTTTGCAGCTGCTGATTTCTAAACCGATGGACTGCATGAAATCGAGAGGAATTCATGCACGTACTTTCTAATAGTTCCCCAGTAAGATATATCCCCTTATTACTTAAGTACGATTGTTCATCGAACTGATAGACACTCTTTCTAGACAAAGGTTCCTTGAGACTAACTGTCGCCTCACACCACGCACCTACTTCAAGCTCTTCAGATGTGTATAGTTGTACTAACTCACCTGATTTGGTTTTAAATTCGATACGATTGTCACCTGACCTCATCGCCTGAAGGGATTGGACAGTGCCTTCGATATTTGGCGTATCTTTCAAAAGAACTCGTGGGGACTGACCTTCATGATAAATAAAAATAAATACAAACACACTCACAGCTAAGTAGATGGATCTGCTCGGTTTAAGCATGATGCTTATTAGCAACGAAATTCCCAGTATGATACTAATTAGTACATATTCCATAGCTATAATAGTGAGTAGTGCTACTATAAAGCTATAAAAAAATCGAAAGCCCACACGTCTGCCTCCTACCTAAAGAAGTCTGTGCGTACTTTCGATGTCAATGTTATCGAGGGTTCGTGTAAAGCTCATTCGCCTTCGATTTTAATTCTGTAAGATCTTCCTTACTAGCACCTAAAGAATCTAATTTAGCTAGCAATTCAGCTGTGAACGACAGTTTTTCTCTGTTTTTAGTATCAAGAATCATTTCTTCTAATTCTACTTGCTGATATGCAACACCAGCCTGCTCAAAAAGCTCCAAGGCGTAAGGGTGATTTTTGTAATCTTCCGCATAATACACTTTTTGTATACCAGCTTGGATAATTGCTTTTGTGCAATTTACACAAGGGAAATGGGTTACATAGATTTCAGCCCCCTCCGTTGCTACACCAAACTTTCCACATTGTAAAATGGCGTTTAGTTCGGCATGAATCGTTCGCACACAGTGATGATCAATAACATAGCACCCCTCCTCCGAGCAATGCTTACCACCTGAAATAGAGCCGTTATAGCCTCCCGCAATGATACGTTTGTCACGTACAATTGTCGCTCCTACCATCAATCGTGTACATGTACTTCTTAACGCAAGTAAATGGCTTTGTGCCATAAAATATTGGTGCCAAGAGATTCGTTCCATTCATTCGACGTCCTTCCTATGTATAACTTAATTTTAAGTGTAGGGGTCTGCTGGAAGCTCGTCAATGCTTTCTTACTTAATATCAATGAGGTCTCTTAGAGACTCTAATGATTTTTCGCCAATTCCAGATACATAGACGATATCCTCAACACTTTGAAATGCACCGTTCTCCTCTCGATATGTCACGATTGACTGAGCTTTAGAAGGTCCAATTCCAGGCAACGTTTGTAGTTCACTGTCTGTCGCTACATTGATATTAATTTTATCAGTACCTGATGATGCGCCAGTAGCGTCTTGAGATAACTGCTGGAGTGGTCCATCATCACTTCCCCCTACTACTATAACCATCTCATCACGGAGTTTTTCAGCCAAATTTAAGAATGCCGCATCCGATTCGTCGATGAATCCACCTGCTCTCATGATGACATCTAACACTCGTTCTCCCTCTTCTGCTTCGTAAATCCCCGGCGAGCGTACATTCCCTTTCACATCAATAATAAAGTGTAAATCATTTTCAAGAATACCTACTTCAGGCTCTAAGTTCTCATTGCCCGCTTTCTCTAACTCCCACTCTTGAGAAATTACTTCATTCGAGGATTCACGACTAAAAACTAATGCTACTATGCCAATTATGAGAATACCCACGACAATAGCTATTCTTTTTTTATACTCATTGAACCAAAGCTTACTAATCGACATAAAAAACCCACACTCCTATGCTAATCTGATTCCTCTAGCAATAAAAGTATGGGTGTAAGAGTCGTTCTGTAAGGTTTATAGAGGTTCTATAGATCAACTATACAACAAGAACGAATGTTTGTATATTATTTTTTTACAGCTTTAAAAAAGATTCTATCATCATTTTGATGAACGGACGCTCGACCAAATTCACTAGTGATTTCAATATCGATAAAACCAGCATCCTTTAGCCAGCGCTCATAGCTAGATGCAATAAAGGTGCGCTGGTACTGATCTTCATCTTTTCTCATATACGTCCCATTAGCTTGCTTAATAAAGAACGTTAACGAATGATGGACACTTAAAGGTTCTTCGCCAGGTTCACAGAACCATAGATATGAGATCTCTTCTCCATTTTCGCCATAAAGCTGGTGATCAAACACATGCTCCATTTTATACGGCGAATGAACATCGAATAAAAAGATGCCGCCCTTTTTTAGCGATAACGCTATATGCTTGAATGTTTTTTCTACTTCCTTTTCGGAAGTTAAATAATTCAGCCCATCGCAGAATAATGTGACGGCGTCAAGATCGTTAAAGCCAGCAAGCTCGGTCATGTTTTGTCGATAATAAGGAATGGAGAGGGATTCAACGCGAGATTTCTCTTCCGCAATCGTCAGCATTTCCATGGAGAGATCCGTTCCACTTACCTTGTACCCTTGTCTTGCGAGCGATCTAGTAAACGTACCAGTGCCGCAGGCTACATCAAGAACACTACTGTTTGCTGGGATTCTCGAAGTCGCGTACTCTAACCATTCTGCGTATGGAGCATCCTCCATTAGTACATCATACACGGATGCAAAGTGCTCTTCAGACATACAGTCGCCCCCAACGTTTTATTGTAAGACTTCTTCGACGTTCACTTCGCTTGCGTCGCCCCACAGCTTTTCAAGCTGATAGTACGTTCTTTCGTCTTTGTGGAAAATATGGACGACGATATCTTCTAAGTCAATTAAAACCCAACGAGCGTTCTCTAAGCCTTCTAGACGCTTTACATTTAATCCTGCTTTTAGTGCTTGAGTTTTAATTTCTCTTGAGATGGCTTCTACTTGGTTTTCTGAATTTCCGTGACAAATAACAAAGTAATCAGCTACAGGTGATACACCATCCATATTTAACGCTGTAATCTGATTTGCTAATTTATCATCCGCGGCACGTAAAACTAAATCTAATTTTTCTTTTGCATTCATGTATTAATCACGATCCTTTTCTAATGTTGTAATTAAAGAGTTGTATGCTTTAAACGTATCTGGGTAGATCGATCGTTCTTTTGATACTAAGTGAGCGATCGTTTGCTTTAACGCAAGCATACATCCTCTCTCGAGGCTAGTTTTAGCAGCCTCTCTTGCTAGCTCCGCTCCTTGAAACGTTCTGCCAGGTTCTATATAGTCTGCCAAAAAAACAATCATTTCTTCTTTGGACATATTTTTTTTCCCTGTCGTATGGTACGTAATTGCACTTAGTACTTGTTTATTCGTTACTTGAAGCTCTTCTTTCACATATTCTGCTCCGACAAATGCATGTAAAAGCTCGTCTCCGTAATCTAAAAGATTATTAGGCAAACTGTCCGATTCCTTCACCCTGTTTTGCATTTCTGCAATCGGTCGATACTTTGCATAATCGTGCAGTATTGCGGCTAAGCGTATAACGTTTAGATTTCCACCGTACTGCTTTTGGAGCTCTGTCGCTGTCTCTACCACTCTAACAGTATGCTCGAATCGTTTGCGTTTTAAAGCACTTTCAACTGCGTGAAGCGCCTTTGATTCATTCATTATTGTTCTCCTTTAAAAGCGCTGCAACGTTTGGAATAACTAAATACTCATTGAACGTGTCATTGGATAAAGATTCCCGAATCATTGTAGAGGATACATCCAGTTGCACTCGCTCCAATATAGTTAGGTCACGAAATGTGTCTTGTCCACCTACTTCATATCCTGGCCTTGTCATTACGATAAATGGGAGTAGCTGTTTTAATTCATTCGCTTTATACCACGAATCAAAATTCTCCACACTATCTCCACCCATAATAAAATGAAATGCTAAAGAAGGGTGTTTCTTCATGAGATGATGCAACGTATCCACTGTGTAGGATACCCCCTCACGTTCTATCTCTTCTAAGCATAACCGAAAATGTGGAGACATTCGAACAACTTGCTCTACCATCTTGACACGTGATCCTTCATCGGTATTTGACTTAGACTTATGCGGAGGTATTGCATTAGGCATCCACCACACTTCATCAAGCAGGCAAGTAATTCTCGCTTCTTCTGCTAAAATGAGATGTCCAATATGAGGCGGGTCAAACGTCCCTCCAATTATCCCTACTTTTTTAGTCATAAGTATACCTTAATTAGGTAAATCAATTTGTTTATTTTCTTTTGACTCCTTATAAAACACTAGCGTACTTCCGATTAATTGTACAAGATCCGCTTTTGCACCTCGTGCAATTTGTTCCGCAACCTCGTCTTTATCCTCAGGGCAGTTTTGTAAAATCGTCACTTTTAATAATTCTCTTGCTTCTAAAGCATCATTTACTTGAGTAATGAGGTTTTCATTCACTCCAAATTTCCCTACTTGTACAATCGGTTTTAAATCATGTGCTTCTTTTCGTAAATATCGTTTTTGCTTTCCTGTTAATGCCATGTTATTTCCCCATTTCATTAAGCTTTCTTTTTACTGCCAATTCCATTACATCACGAGGTGCCTGCTTACCTGTCCACTTATAAAAAGCTAATGCACCTTGATTAATAAACATTCCTAAACCGTTATGAATCGTTGCCCCACGCTTTTCTGCCTCAAGTAAAAATCTTGTTTTACTAGGTGTATAAATTAAATCACTGACAACAGTTGTTTGCGAGAGTGCCTCTAACGACATCGGCATCTCTGATTCATATGGTTTCATCCCTAAAGATGTTGTATTAATAATAACATCGAACGCTGTGAGCTTCGATTGTGCTTTCTCAAGTCCAGAACCAACCGAATCAGACCACTTGGAACAGACTTGAGCTAGCTCTTGTGCTTTTTGAGGAGTCCGATTAACGATCATCATATGTGATACGCCACGCATCGCGAGAGTTACTGCAACACCGCGAGCAGCACCACCTGATCCAATAATTAAAACTCTAGATTCAGTTAAAGGTTTTGTAAGCATTGGCAACAAAGACTCTACATAGCCATCTCCGTCTGTATTAAATCCAATCAATTTGTTTGCAGTCTTATCATGCACGATCGTGTTGACTGCACCAATAACTGCTGCTTTTTCGTCTAATTCATCAAGAAAAGGAATAACATTTATTTTATGAGGTAACGTCACGTTAACCCCACTTAAACCAAGTCCACGAATACCAGCAATGGCGTCAGATAGATAAGCCGGTTCGACTAAAAAAGGGATGTATGTTGCATCAAGTTGCATTTCCTTATATATAGCCTCGTGCATAATTGGAGATAAACTATGCTCTATCGGATGTCCGAGCACGCCAAAAACCTGTTTCATATGGTTGTGCCCCTCTCTAAGTTAAAAGATACTAGGTCGAATTGTTACGTGAACACCTTTAGGCGCATGCGTTCTCACTATACTGCCTTCTCCGCTAACGGTAACCCAGCCTAGTCCGGAAAACACGATATCCAGTTTTTCTTTCCCAATCTTCCATTCTTTCATTTGAAGGTCTGGAAAATGCTTTGTGTCACCAGGTGGCGTTAACATATCACCTAGATGCTTTTCGTAAAGCTCGTCCGCTTTTTCAAGCTTCGTACGATGAACGTGAAGCTCATTAGACATATAGACAATAAATGACTGCCTACTTCCACTCATAAAATCTAGTCTTGAAAGACCACCAAAGAATAACGTTTGCTCCTCATTTAACTGGAACACCGTTGGCTTTACTTCTTTTTTTGGTGCAATAATCTTTAATTCTTTTTTAGTGACAAGGTGCGCCATTTGGTGGTGGTTTATAATTCCAGGCGTGTCAAATAGTGATGACCCATCATCAAGTGGTACATCAATCATGTCAAGCGTCGTACCCGGTACATTTGATGTTGTAATAAGCGCCTCATCGCCTGCACCAAGCTCTTTTAATAAACCATTGATAAATGTTGATTTCCCAACATTTGTGCAGCCTACGATATATACGTCTTTCCCATTTCTATATTCATCAATTGCCTGAGCAACGTTCATCATAGCTTCTCCGCTCTCTGCACTCATAAGCATGACATCTACAGGCTTTAAACCATTTTCTTTAGAAGCTCGCTGCATCCAATTTATGACTTTATTACGCTTCACTGACTTAGGTAAAAGATCTACTTTGTTACCTACAAGTAGGACATCATTATCACCAACAAAACGATGAATACCTGGTAGCCAGCTACCATCAAAATCAAAAATATCAACAATTTTTACGATAAGTGCTTTTTTTCGCGAAAGTGTATTAAGTATTGCTAAAAAATCATCATCTGTTAACGATACGTCCTGAACCTCGTTATAATGCTTTAAACGATAGCATCGCTGACAGATAATCACTTCTCGCTCTAATGAGGATGGTGGTGCATAACCTAATCCTTCTTTATCCTCCGTTTGAATTTGTACACCACAACCAGAGCAAATTATTGTTTCTCCCATTCAATCATTCCCTTTCTCTTCATCATGCGAAAGACCGATCGCTCAATGCGTCGGTTAATTTTTGTGAAAAATCCATCTGTTTTTGCAACTGGCACCACTAATATAGTGTGTAATCCAGCTCTATTTCCTCCAAAAATATCTGTTAAAAGCTGGTCCCCAATAACGACCGTTTCTTCCTTCGTTAAATTCATAAGCTTTCTCGCTGTTTTAAATGCTTTGCTTAGCGGCTTTCTTGCACTATGAATAAACGTGATATTATGAGGCTTTGCAAATTCTCTTACTCTTCTTTCATTGTTGTTTGAAACAATCACGATTTGAAAGCCAGCGTGAGTTAATTTTTCAAACCACATCAGAAGTTCTTCTGTAGCATCAGGGCGATCCCATTCAACAAGTGTGTTGTCTAAGTCCGTAATAATTCCTTTGACACCATTCTCTTTTAATTCTTGAATCTTTATGTCATATACACTAGGTACATATTGATCCGGCATAAATTGTTTTAACACATTTCCCCCTCATTTCTCCAATGTGTACTATCCTTATTCTATCAATCATTTAAGCTCGTACAAGTAAAACAGCAAAATTGATGGATAAAAAAATATTTCGACATTTTTTTATTGACATATATGTGGATAAGTTTATTCACAAATTACACGTTTACTTTTCAAGGTTTTAGGAAACAATACTATCGTTGTCCACAGGTAGAAATGAAAAATTGTGGATAATAAGAACGTTTGATCCCCTAGTGAATATATGATATATTTACCATCAACAGTAAAGAATGAGGTGATAGAGTGAATATGTATCCCTTTGAGAATCTGTCGGACAGCCTTTTAATTGAAACGTACCAACGCGCAATTAATTATCAACTATCTAGAGATTTCCTTTCATTAATTGAGGACGAATTAGCCCGTAGAGGATTACTCATGCCACTTACCATGCAGGCATAATAAGAATATACTGCCTAGGACTTAATGGCTCGTTCTGATTATCAGTAGTGATAGAATCACTATAAGGATGATCAAAGAAGCCGTTTCTACATACACCAATATGCAAGCATGCTGTAAACAGTAATAAACTAAAGAATATGATGACACTTAATCCAATTTTCGTATTGATTGTCATACCGATCACCTCATTATTATAAGGTGGTCATTTTTTTTGAAATTATTCACTTCTAATTATTTCTTCTTTTTTCAAGACCTTTCCTACTATTCACCTTTTACAAGGTTAGAGGCATCCACATTCATAATTTTTTTTCGACTAATTTTGCCGAGTTTCTACATATATATAAAAGAAGGACTAAATGGCTACTCGCAAAGGATTAAAGGATGCAACCATCAATTATTTATATTATAATTTAAAAAGCAATTATGAGTTTCTCTAGCCGATATAAGAGGAAGAGTTATTCTTCACGCTACATTCTGTTTTGATCCGTGGTCAAAACAGTTTTTTTCAAGTTAAGGAGCTCATTATTGAGACTGACTCACATGCGTGCACCGGCATATGAGTCAGCCTCATCATTTTAACTACTAAAAAGGGGGTAAACCTGTTGTCCATGCTTCATTTCATACCACTCGCGCCTTTTATTGTGGCAATCTTTATTCCAATTCTCTATAAAGCATTTCGTCACATCCACACTGGGTGGTTTGTATTACCATTACCAATACTATTATTTATCTATCTCATACAGTATCTCCCTTTTGGCGGAGAACCTTTAACACCAATCATGGAAACCATTGCTTGGGTTCCATCATTAGGCATTAATTTTACTGTATATCTTGATGGTCTTAGCCTTTTATTTGCTCTTCTAATTACAGGTATAGGAGCGTTAGTCGTTCTTTACTCGATCTATTACATTGCAAATAAGAGAGAAGAACCATTAAACAACTTTTATGTTTACTTACTCATGTTTATGGGTGCGATGCTCGGAGTTGTGTTATCCGATAACCTAATAGTTCTTTATGTTTTTTGGGAACTAACTAGTTTAGCTTCTGCACTTCTAATCGCTTATTGGTTCCACAAAGAAAAGTCTCGTTACGGTGCCCAAAAATCGATGCTTATAACGGTTTCTGGTGGATTTGCAATGCTTGCCGGATTTACGCTTCTTTATAATATGACTGGAACTTTTAGTGTAAGAGAGATCATTGCATCTGTAAGTGAGATCTCAACCGACATGCTTTTCATACCGGCAATGATTTTAATCTTGCTTGGTGCATTCACTAAATCAGCGCAATTCCCATTCCATATCTGGTTACCAGATGCAATGGAGGCACCTACTCCAGTTAGTGCATACCTCCACTCTGCAACAATGGTTAAAGCGGGGATTTATTTAGTGGCTAGATTTACTCCTGTCTTTGGAGGCCAAGCCGAATGGTTTTGGATTGTTACATCCTTCGGACTGCTTACACTATTATGGGGTTCCGTATCAGCTGTAAGGCAAAAAGACTTAAAGGGAATCTTAGCGTTTTCTACCGTCAGTCAGCTTGGTTTAATCATGAGCTTACTTGGTATCGGCTCTGCCGCATATCAGTACGAGGTTATTGGCGGAGAGTCGATTGCAACCGTTGCTATCTTAGCAGCAATGCTCCATCTCTTTAACCATGCGACATTCAAAGGAAGCTTATTCATGGTCGTTGGTATTATCGATCACGAGACGGGAACAAGAGATATACGTAAATTAGGCGGTCTCATGACAATTATGCCAATTACATTTACGATCTCATTAATTGGTGTAGCTTCCATGGCTGGTTTACCGCCATTTAACGGCTTCTTAAGTAAAGAAATGTTCTTTACTGGTATGCTAAGCGGTGCATCACTTGATGTATTTAATGTGCAAACATTAGGGTTTATTTTCCCAATCGTTGCGTGGGTAGCAAGTGTATTCACTTTTCTTTACTGTATGATTATGTTGTTTAAAACATTCACAGGAAAGCATCAGCCTGAGAAGCTCGAAAAAGAGGCTCATGAAGCGCCATTTGGTCTTCTTATCTCACCAATAATTTTAGCTTCTCTCGTTGTACTGTTTGGCTTATTCCCGAATCTACTTGCTTACACAATTGTGGATCCTGCCATGCAGGCCATCCTGCCGGGACTATTACAAGAAGGCGAACAGTTTTATGTAAATATTTATCACTGGCATGGATTTAATGCCGAATTGTTCATGACTATGGGAGTCGTGTTCTTTGGAGCTTTCTTATATGTAAACCTGAAGAAAGTTCAAGAGACAGCCTTTTATTTAGGCGAACGCGATCCATTAAACTGGTTTTATGATAATGGACTAGATGGGTTGATTACTGGATCGACTGCTGTGAATAACGTCCAAATGACAGGTAAACTTCGTGATTATTTCACGTTCATGTTTGCTTTCCTTATTTTAAGTGTTGGGTACATGCTTATTAGAACAGGTTCTTTTGCCTTCGATATTCAAAATGCAGCAATGATATCACCATATATTTATCTCGTTGTGGCAGCGATTATCATTTCTACAATAGCATTACCGTTTATGAACAATCGAATTACAGCTATCGTGCTTGTTGGTGTGGTCGGATTCTTAATCGCATTACTATTTGTTATCTTAAGAGCTCCTGACTTAGCATTAACACAGTTACTTGTTGAAACCGTGATGGTAGTTCTACTATTACTAGTGTTTTATCACCTACCCGAGCTCAAAAAAGAGAAGTTCACACCAGCTTTTAATGTCTCTAATGCTGTCATTTCGATTGGTGTAGGGCTTGTCGTAACTATCACTGGACTTGCTGTTCATGCCTTCAGCAATGAGAATCCTATGAGCCGCATTTCCGATTATTTTGTTGAGAATGCCTATGCACTTGCCGGTGGAAACAATATCGTAAACGTTATTTTAGTCGACTTCCGTGGGCTAGATACACTACTTGAAGTAGTTGTTTTAGGAATTGTTGCATTAGCAGTTGTAGTTCTCATTAAGTATAAGGCTAAGGAAGGTGAAGATGTATGAAGACAAGACCGTTACAATTCCAAGTAGTAACACGTGTTGTAGCATTCATTATTCTAGCCTTCTCTGTCTTCCTCTTCTTCGCAGGACATAATAATCCTGGTGGAGGTTTTATTGGTGGCTTAATGACTGCAGCTGCACTTGTGTTGCTATACCTTACATTCGATGTAAAAACTATTAAGAAGGTTATTCCCTTTGACTATGCCAAAATGATCGCAGCTGGTCTTACATTAGCGATTGTTACAGGAATGGGCGGCATGGTCTTAGGACAACCATTCTTAAGTCAATATGACCGTTATATAACATTCCCATTCTTTGGAGAATTTCACGCAACTACTGCTTTACCGTTTGATTTAGGTATTTATCTAGTTGTTGTTGGATTTACCCTCCTAGTCATACTAACGATTGCGGAGGATGGTAGCTGATGGAGATACTTATGATTATTACTGTTGGCGTCCTCGTCACAGTTGCAACCTATTTATTGTTATCTAAAAGCATGCTTAGAGTTATTATTGGTGTTATGATTTTGTCTCATGGGGCACACTTAATGCTACTCTCACTTGCAGGCTTAAAGGAAGGGTCGCCTCCACTATTAGGAGAAGAGGCTGCTTCATACGCTGATCCTCTTCCACAGGCATTAATTTTAACAGCCATTGTAATCGGCTTTGGTATTACTGCGTTTATGCTCGTTCTGGCCTATCGAACATATAAAGCGCATAAAACCGATAATCTGGATGAATTAAGGGGTACAAAAGATGACTAATTTAGTAATTCTACCAATACTCATACCACTACTAATTGGTGTTCTTTTAATCTTTTTTAAGAACCATAAAAGCATTCAGCGTGTAAGTAGTGTATTAGCCGTAACAGCGATGATCATAGCATCGGGTTACCTCTTATACATTGTTTACAACAACGGAATTCAAGTAATTGAGCTCGGAGCTTGGCCAGCTCCATTCGGTATCGTTCTCGTAGCGGATTTACTTGCTGCATCACTCGTCTTTTTAGCAAGTATTCTTGCTTTAGTTTGTTTATTTTTTGCATACCAAACTTTCTCTGCAGAGCGCGAAAGAAACTATTTTCACCCGTTTTTCCTATTTTTAATGCTTGGGGTTAACGGATCCTTTTTAACAGGTGACTTGTTCAACCTATTCGTTTTCTTCGAAGTGATGCTCATTTCGTCCTTTATCTTAATCTCTATGGGGGCGAAAAAATATCAGCTTCGCGAATCATTTAAATATGTGGTGATCAATACCGTATCCTCCATGTTCTTCATTATCGCTGTAGCTTATATTTATGGCGCGGTCGGAACACTTAACATGGCTGATATTGCATCACGTGTTGGTGAGCTTGAACAAGCGGGAGTGTTAACAGTTATTGGGGTTGTTTTCCTCTTTGTCTTTGGTACAAAGAGTGCGATCTTCCCTCTTTATTACTGGCTACCGCATTCTTACTTTGCTCCTCCAGCTGCCATCGCAGCTTTATTTGGAGGATTGTTAACAAAGGTTGGTGTGTACACGTTACTTCGCACATACACACTAATGTTTAATCAAGATACGGCTATTTTCCAAATTCTTTTGATCATCGGTGGACTCACGATGTTTATCGGAGTATTAGGTGCCGTATCACAGTTTGACTTTAAACGAATTTTAGCGGTCCATATCGTCAGTCAGGTTGGCTATATGATTATGGGTATTGGTATCTTCACACCACTCGCTATCGCCGGGGTTTTCTTCTTCCTCGTGCATAATATTGTTGTTAAATCTGCTTTATTCCTCTATGCAGGCATTGCAGAAAAAATAACCGGAACATCGCACTTGAAAGAGATGAGCGGTTTATTAAAAACACACCCTTATGTAGGTTGGCTTTTCTTCATTGCAGCGATCTCCTTAGCTGGCATCCCGCCTCTAAGTGGATTCTTCGGTAAGTTTGCTCTTATTGTGGCTGGTTTTGAAGCAGGACATTATTTTGTCATAGCTGTCAGTCTCATTACAGGTGTCTTAACTCTCTTCTCCATGATGAAGATCTTTATGACCTCTTTCTGGGGTGAAGTAAAGATACCGAATCCTAACTTTAAGGATGTAAAGGTAACAAAGCTCATTTTACCTACACTACCACTCATTTTCTTAACGATTGCTTTAGGGGTTGCAGCGGAACCCTTTATTCAATTCTCTCTCCTTATTGGAGAGCAATTAATGAATCCGTCTGAATATATCGATTCTGTGTTGAAGGAGTAGTTGCCATGGCTTTTCAAATTCTCTTGAATATTGCCTTAGCGCTCATTTGGATGATGCTTCGTGGTACGTATACGTTTCCAGATTTTGTAGTCGGTTATATAATCGGATTACTATTACTCATCGTACTGCGCCGCTTCCTAGAATTTGAGTTTTATTTTAAGCGCGTTGTTGCTATGGCAAAACTCATTTTATTATTCTTGTACAAACTAGTGCTATCTAATATTGATGTTATTAAAATTGTTTTAAGCCCAAAGATGGATATCGAACCAGGTATTATCGCCGTTCCCACTAAGCTCAAATCTGATTGGGAAGTGACACTACTTGCAAACTTGATATCTCTTACGCCAGGAACTCTGACAATGAACTTCTCAGAGGATGGACGAACGCTTTACATTCACTCTATCCATGTCCCTGACAAAGATGCTGCGATTAAAGAGATTCGTGATACTTTCGAAAAAGCTATTTTGGAGGTGACTAACTAATGCTTGATATTGTCATCGCCATTGTACTTGGGCTACTCTCCCTATCGATTCTTATCTGTACCGGTCGAGCATTAATTGGTCCTACGATGTCAGACCGAATCGTAGCATTGGATACGATAGGTATAAACTTGATTGGTTTCATTGCCATCCTCATGATTGTTCAAGAGACAGCCGCCTATTCTGATGTTGTTCTCTTAATTGCTATATTAGCTTTCATAGGGTCCGTAGCAATTGCGAAGTTTTTAGAAGGGGGTGTTGTCCTTGATCGAGGTGATAGTTAGTATCTTTCTGATTCTGGGTGCCTTTTTAAGCGTACTTGGATCTATTGGAATTATACGATTTCCTGATGTATATGGACGACTCCACGCAGCAACTAAAAGTGCAACCTTAGGCGTCATTTTTGTCGTTGCTGGCGTATTCCTTTACTTCTTAGTGGTAGAAGGTATTGTAGTTGGTAAGCTTCTTTTAACCATTCTCTTTGTCTTCTTAACAGCACCAGTTGCTGCATTTATGATCGGACGTTCGGCATATAACGTCGGAGTAAAAATGTGGGATCGTTCTAAGCAGGATGATCTTGCTCGAGATCTTGAAAAGATGAACAAGGAAAAACCGAAAAAAAGTGATTTTTAATGATTCAAGAACCGTCATGTATATGGCGGTTCTTTTTTTATTTTCTTTGCTAACTATAAATCCTCTCTCACATACTGTCCCCTTAAAAGTGATATACTTTTAAGCACTAAGATTAAACGTTTTGCTCGGTTACTTACTGATTTTTCTACATCGCTTATTAGAAGGAAGGTCTTCACATGAAAGTAATTTTAACTCACTCGAACGCTGACTTTGATGCACTCGCCTCCCTCATAGCAGCTTCTACTCTTCATCCTGATTATCAAATCGCTCTGCCAACTCGTCTAACATCTGAAGTCGCACACTTTCTAGAGATCTATAAAGACATGTTTACTTCTATTTCGACGAATGATCTGGTCCCTAACGATGTGTCTCATATTATTCTTGTAGATACTCATGAAATGCCTCATATTGAGCAGTACGATCATGCCTCCTTTATTATTTATGACCATCATGAGCCTTTCACTCATGATTTTGCTACATGCTACTGCGAACCAGTTGGAGCTACTACTACTCTTCTTGTCGAGAAGATAATTGAACAACATATAGAAATTAATCCTTTACTGGCAACTGTTTTTGCCCTTGGCATCTATTCAGATACAGACTCTTTTCGAATTACGTCGACAACAAGTCGAGATATGCGTATAGCAGCACATTTGCTCGAAAAAGGAGCTAACCTAGAAGTTGTGAGCCAGTTTAAAGAGGTAGCTCTTACCGAGGATCAGCAGGATCTTACGATGAAGATGATGGATAACGGCAATATTTACTCCATTAAAGGGATGGACGTGTTTATTAGTCAACATAATCAGTCTCACTATACTGGTCATCTAGCCCATATAACGAAGAAAATGCTTCAGTTAACCGGTGCAGACGCTTGTATCAATATCGTAACAATGGGTTCTAAAACGTTCGTTACATGTCGTTCTGTATCTGAGCTGATTGATTTTAGACCACTACTTACTCCTTTTAATGGAGGTGGACATGCGCAAGCTGCTGCTGCAACGTTAAAAAATGAGGATGCACAGAAGTTCTATTCTCACTTGATGCGAAATTTACAAGATACTATTGTAACTGGTTTACTAGCGAAAGATATTATGTCTTGTCCTGTTAACGTTGTTTCTCCCAAAGCATCTATTGAGACGGCTTCAAAAATGCTTCTCAGATACGGGCACTCTGGCTTCCCAGTAGTTGAAGAAGAGCGGGTTGTGGGCGTTATATCTAGACGAGATATTGATAAGGCCATCCACCATGACCTTGGCCATGCACCTGTCAAAGGATTTATGCAGCGAAGTCCTATTACAATAGATAAGATAAAAACATTGGCTGAAATAAAAGAGCTTATGATCACAAATCATATTGGAAGACTGCCTGTAATTGAGGACGAGAAATTAATTGGAATTATTTCGAGATCAGATGTGATCGCTGCGATGCACAAGCTCGAGCCCAAAAAATCATTGCAACCAAGCGTGATAAAAAGACAGGTAGCAAAAACGATGCAAAAAAAACTATCCCCTCTCTACTTCTCTATTTTACAATCGATTGGGCATGTAGCTGATACAAATAAAATTGATACCTTTTTAATTGGTGGCATTGTAAGAGATTTGTTTTTAGATGTTCAAAATGAAGATATTGATATCGTAGTAGAAGGCGACGGAATTGCTTTTGCGCATTCACTCAAAGAGACATATGGAGGGAGAGTAAGATTTCACGAGGCATTTAGAACTGCCACGTGGGAACATCCTGAAGGTGTAGCCATTGATATCACAAGCGCACGTGTGGAATACTACGATTTTCCAGCAGCACTTCCAAAGGTGACATTGTCCTCCTTAAGAGAGGATATGTACCGACGTGATTTCACGATAAACACCCTCGCAGTTTCCTTGAATAAAAATGTGTTTGGAGAATTAATTGATCATTTTCAAGGTCTCGCTGATATCCGCAAAAAAACGCTACGTGTTCTCTATAATCTAAGCTTTGTCGAAGATCCAACGCGATTACTTCGAGCAGCGAGATTCAGTGCTAGATTTTCGTTTACGCTCGATGCTCAGTCAGCCCAGCTTGCTCAAGAATCAAAAGAAATGCTTAAAGAGGTGTCTGGGGATCGCCTTCACGATGAGCTACTTAAATTAGTGTCAGAGCTTAATATAGTCAAATCTGCTGATTCATTAAAGTTTCTTCATATTGATCAAGAGCTAATAGGAAAGCTTCCTGATCAGTCTACCTTGAAGCAGAGAGAGCGTGCTTTTAGAAGGTATGTAAAGATATTATCGTTAGAAAATGAGCTTCTCGACTTTGGTAAAATTCTTTTACTTTGCTCTAATTCGAAGCTTGATCATCTTTTACGCTTTACGATGAAACGTACAGAGAAAAAACTTTTAACAAACGTTAAAGAGTGGATAGACTTTATGCAATCGAAGAGAGAGACGTTAGAGATTCATGAGAAAGGTCATAAAACGCAAGACCTTACTCTAATCCTTGCCTCTATTATGCTAAATCCTAATGGCTCAAAG
Source organism: Paenalkalicoccus suaedae (assembly GCF_006965545.2). Lineage (NCBI taxonomy): Bacteria > Bacillati > Bacillota > Bacilli > Caryophanales > Bacillaceae > Paenalkalicoccus > Paenalkalicoccus suaedae. The sequence continues at coordinate 1,386,125 of NZ_CP041372.2, read as the reverse complement.
CTCTCCTCTTATACCTATTTAAGAAAGCATACTATCACGTTTACAGGTGCTGATTTAATCGCAAAAGGGATGAATCCAGGTCCTTCATTTAAAGTAATATTGTCTTACTTAAAAGCATATGCTATCGACCATCCAACTTTATCTCGTGAAGAACTACTAGTGCGTGCAACTTCACCTGATTTAATTAAAAAAAACGAGCAGAAATAAAACATCTGCTCGTTTTACTCTAATATAAGTTGCACATCGTTAGCATGATAAATCTGCACTACAGACAAATCACTGTGCTTTCGTAAATCTACTACTTTTTGGTCAATTTTTACTAATGGGCTGTCGATATGATCGAGGTCAAATCGAATGACCGTCCCTGTTTTACCATTATTTAACAAGACTGAATTACCGCGATATCCGTTAAGAATATGATTGATAAACGGCAGGCTAATACTCGCTTGAAGCTTGCCATTGAATGTATCGTCTTTTAATATTTGCAGAGTATCAAAAGGACTAAACTTGCCCCTATACGCCCTATCAGAAGAGATGGCATCATACATATCTGCAATAGCAATAATTTGAGCAGAGAGCGGAATGTCGTCTCCAACAAGCTGATATGGGTATCCAGAGCCGTCTAATCGCTCATGATGATACAAGGTAGCGTCCATGTGCTCTTGTGTTACGCCATTCATCTTCTCTAAAATAGCTTTGCCATAAAGAGGATGCTTCTTAATCTCGGCAAATTCAGCGTCTGTTAGACCACTGTCCTTTGTAAGAATGGTACTATCGATATGTAGTTTACCAATATCATGCATCAGTCCACATTTAGCAAGCTCTAAAACCTCTTCGTCACTAACTTTTAAGATACGCCCTATAGTCGCAGCAAAGAGTCCAACATTTAAAGAATGCCGGTATGTGTATTCATCATGACCCCTAATATTATGTAGCTCTAAAAATAAATAGGGCTTTTCCAACACATTTTTGATGATTGGCATAAAAGGAATCATAAACTCACGAAGTGCAGGTGCTTCTCTATTAATTACAGCTTTAAACACGTTTTTTAGTTCAGAGATATTTGAATCATATTTTTTATAAAATGAATCATTCTCTTGATGATGATGCTTTCGTATACAAATATAGTCTATATAATGGTTCTTAAGTAGCTCTAAATGTTGACTTTGCAAGATTGTTCCTTTATTTAGCAAAAGCTGACCAGAAGCCGTAATAATATCCTCTTCAATTGTTAAACCTACTAGTTTATCATTCCATTCCTCTTTCCCTATCCTTATCATGTGCACTCCCCCGCTTCTACAAGAGGTTTATCTTGTATGACCTTTGATTACTAATATTATACATAAACTAGCAAAAAATATCTAATCGAAATGTAGTTTTTTGACGAAACCAATACTTTTTACTCACTACTTACATCATATATAACTACCTTTTGCATAATAACGAAAATATGTGGTAGATTTATAATGAGAAACATGGAGAGGATGAATAACATGAGTGTTCATATTGGAGCTAATCAAGGAGAAATTGCAGAAAGTATTCTTTTACCGGGGGATCCACTTCGTGCAAAGTATATCGCGGAAAACTTCCTAGAGGATGTCACGTGCTATAACGAAGTAAGAGGTATGCTAGGCTTTACAGGAACGTATAAAGGTAAGCGTGTTTCTGTTCAAGGAACGGGCATGGGTGTACCGTCCATTTCTATTTATGTGCATGAGTTAATTAATAGCTACGGTGTTAAAAACTTAATTCGTGTTGGTACATGTGGAGCGATTCAAGAGGACGTTAAAGTACGCGATGTCATTATCGCAATGAGTGCAACGTCTAACTCTGGCGTCAACAATCATTACTTTAAAGGAATTGACTTTGCCCCAACCGCAAATTTTGACTTACTTCGTCGAGCATACGAAGGCGCAGTTGCGCAAAATATGCAAGTAAATGTAGGTAGCGTATTTACAAGCGACGTCTTCTATAACGAAGACAAGGAGCTAATTCCAATGCTTGCTCGTCATCAAGTGTTAGCAGTGGAAATGGAAACTTCTGCACTGTACACAATTGCTGCTCGCTTTGGTGTGAATGCATTATCAATCCTTACTGTATCTGACCATATTTTAACAGGTGAAGAAACGTCTTCACAAGAGCGTCAGGAAACATTTGATGATATGGTTCATGTAGCACTTTCAGCTGCTATCTCAGAATAATTTAGATATTTAATCTTATTTAAAGGGGCGTGTATCTTCATTGATACACGCCCTCCTTTGTTTAATAAATTAATTCAATGAACCCTTCTCGTGACACTTTTCCAAAGTAATATGTCATATCAATGGTCTCAAGAGCTTCATGGATCGCATTTTTGTCGTATTTAACCCCAACAAGCTTCTCCTCCACAACGCTTATATCTCCCATACCAAAGAAGTCACCGAAAATCTTACATGCCTGAATCGTACCTTTCGATACATCAAGGCGCACGTCAATTGTTCCTGCTCCTTCAAAACGTTTTGATCGCTTTAGATCGAATTTAGGAGATTTGCCGTAGTTCCAGTCCCAGTTTTTATAACGCTCTTCTGCTAACGCATAGATTTCTTTCCACTGTTCCTTTGTAAAACGATACGTTTCGATATCCGTCTCCTTAAAGACGTATGCAAGAATGATTTTTTTCAGCTCATCCACTGTTATAGCCTTTTGAGTAAATTCATTAATATTAGCAACTCGAGCTCGTACAGATTTTATTCCTTTTGAGCGGATTTTTTCTTCATTTACATTAAGAGAGTCTACGATGTTCTCCATCTCAACATCAACAAGAAGTGTACCATGACTAAACATACGACCTTTTGTTGTATACTGCGCGTTACCTGAGATTTTTCTTTCTCCTACCTGAATGTCATTACGGCCACTTAGCTCCGCTTCTACACCTAGCTGACGCAATGCCTCAATCACTGGCTCCGTAAACTTGGCATAGTTTGAAAAGCTATCACCATCATCTTTAGTTAGAAAACTAAAGTTTAAGTTGCCTAAATCCTGATAAACAGCTCCCCCACCGGATAATCTTCTTACTACGTAAATATCATTTTCATCTACGAATTTTTTATTGATTTCTTCGTGTGTATTCTGATTTTTTCCGATAATAATACATGGCTCATTTGTGTAAAAAAGCAGATATGTCTCATCTACTGGCAAGTTTTTAAGTGCGTATTCTTCAAGAGCTAAGTTAATTTGTGGATCTGTCACATTCTCATTATCAATATAAATCATGTATATACCTCCTAAATAATCATCTCTAGTCAGTTTATCACAGATTAATTTAACTCCGCATGCATAATAAGGGGACTTCCGCTAAAAATAGGCTTAACCTAACTAGAATGGAGTATTGCAGATGAAGAGGTGGTTTAAAAATACTGATGATAAGAACCAGTCAACCGACACCCGCAAAAAACCAGCTCCAGAGCCGGTTAATGCAGATATGGACCGGAATAGACGCTATATAAAAGAGGAGCTGCATTATTCCGAGGACTTACATGAACGCACGCTATCCTTTGCAAACAAACAGGCCGGGGTCTATTTTTTTATCGATTCCGTAACTGATTCCGATAAGTTGTCAAACACACTACGTAGCATTTACAATCGTCCGTTGAAGAACCCTGATGAAGTCATGTCCTCGATTAACTCTATTCAAGTAGTCGATCTGTCACAGGCGGTTGCCCGTCTTATTCAAGGCGAAACGATTCTTTTCTTTCATGACCACCCAGTATGTTTTAGTATCAATACTCGCTTAGCAATTCAACGGGATGTCAGTCAACCAGAATCCGAACAAATTGTCCGTGGAGCGCATAACGGATTTGTAGAGAATATTGCAACAAACGTGTATCAGGTTCGACATCTAATCCAACAACCTTCACTAACAGTTCGTTATGAATATTTAGGAAAGGATAAACATACAAAAGTTGCTATCGTCTATGTAGATGGACTTTGTGACATGCATATCTTAGAGGAAACAAGAAATAGACTACGAAATATAGACACCGCTCGCTTAATTAGCTCTGCAGTCGTAGAAGAACACCTAGAGGACCATCCCTATTCTCCACTTCCACAGTATATGAGCACCGAAAGACCTGATAGATGCGCTCTTAACCTGCTACAAGGTAAAATCGTTCTTTTTATTGAAGGAGAAGCCATTGCTTTAGTATTGCCTGTTACGTTTTTTTCTTTTTATCAGTCGAACGATGATTATAATAGTCGCTGGTACGCGGGCACTTTTTTTAGACTGTTACGCTTATTTAGCTTCATCACTGCCGTTACCTTACCTGGGATTTATATTGCGATCATTAGCTTTCACTATGAGATCATTCCGTATGGGATGACCTTTGTATTTAAAGATGCCGTCGAGATGATTCCTTATCCACCTCTAATTGAAGCCTTTTTTATGGAGCTCACACTCGAGCTTATTCGTGAGGCTGGGGTTAGACTACCAAGTCCTATTGGTCAAACGATCGGGATAGTTGGTGGTTTAGTCATAGGTGATGCCGTTGTTAACGCAGGCTTTGTATCAAGCGTGATGATTATTGTGGTTGCACTCACAGCAATTTCTTCTTTTGTCGTACCGGCAAATGAAATGAATATGTCGATTCGTTTACTTCGCTTCCCCGTCATGATCATGGCATCGTTAGCTGGTTTTGTCGGTATTGTCTTTTGCCTCACACTTTACTTAATTCACCTGTGTAAATTAACTAGCCTCGGTAAGCCTTACTTTTATCCATTTGCGCCATTCGACCCTAAAGGAATTTGGAACGAAATTCTTCGATTACCGCATGTTAAACCTAGTCAGGGATCAAAACTATCTTAGGAGGATAAAGCATGTCTATTTCCCAAAATCACTTTATCTCTCCAAACCAGCTGCTCTTTTTCATCATCCAAACACAAATAGGCATTGCTATTTTGCAATTACCTATTGACATGTTTAAAATTGTAAAATGGGAGGGCTGGATAGCGGTAATTATTTCTGGATTTTGCCTGCAGCTATTGGCCCTATCTTACCTCTTCATCGTCTCCAGGTGGCCTCAGCCTTCTTTTTTTACATTAACGAAGAAAGGTCTTGGCAACATAATAGGCAATATTGTAAATTTTCTTTACTTTGTCTACTTCATTATTGTCGGCACACATATATTAACACTCTATTATGAAACGATTAGCGTGTGGTTATTCCCAGAAACACCCAAATTATTCATCCTTCTTCTAATTGTAATTGCAGCAGTTTATTTAGTTCAAGAGGACCTTCAATTAATTGCACGATTTTATGGAATCGTCTCTATTCTCCTTATCCTTATCATTGTCGTGCAGTTAACCTCCTATTCGGCTGCACAACCCCTTAATTTATTACCTCTTGGTCTAAATTCGCCTTTAGACTATATAAAAGCGTCTACGCTATCTATACAGTCGATGCTTGGGTTTGAGATCGTCTTATTCCTCTATCCGTATTTAAAAGGAGAGTACAAGAAAATAAAATTAATGACCGTTTTCGCCATTGGTATAACGACAACCATTTATGTATTTACCATTATCTCCTCCTATTTATTTTTCAGTCCGGATGAAATTTTATTGATTCCTCACCCTGTACTATATATGTTAAAAGCTTTTACGTCGTCCTTTGTCGATCGTCTAGATCTTCTCTTTATTTCTGTGTGGATCGTATCGGTATCCACCTCATTTATGACCTACTTATTTTTAGCCTCTTTATATGTTAAAAACACTTTACCTATTAAACGGAGAAAACCAGCCGTACCTTTTGTCGCGCTTATTATGCTAATTGTTGCGATGCAATACGAATCAAATCTAGAGATTGAGGCCTTTGGCGACTTCATGCATATGATCAGTCCAATATTCTTTTTGCTACTGCCGCTTATCTTAGGAATAGCCGTGTTTATTCGTGCACCTAAAAAGGAGGCGATGTCATGAGAGTCATCCTATTTATTCTATGTATTTTGCTTTGTACATCTTGTTGGGATGCCAGACAGCTACGGGACATCACTGTAGTGAAAGCATCTGCCATAGATGTAAGTGAGGAGGGTCATATTATATTATCCGTAGCTTCCTTAGTAGCAGCCAGTGACCAACGCTCAGCAGCTATTCAAATCGAGTCTGCAATCGATCATTCTGAGAGAGGAGCACGACTTGAGTTAGAATCTAGATATTCAGAGTCCATTGACTTCTCTAAATTACGTACGCTTTTTGTCAGTAATAAGGTGGCTGAGAACGATATTTATCCTTATCTAGATGCCTATTATAGATCCCCACGTGGAGCCCTCGCATCAAAACTTGTTATTGTAGATGGATTAGCTAGTCAAATTATTAATATTCAACCAACTGACAGACCCCACACTAGTGAATTAGTAGCGGATATGGTCCACGCAGGGGAGCAGCAAACGTTAATCCCTATAACGAATATTCAGTTAGTCTGTCCCTTCTTTTTTGATGACGGCTCGGACGCTCTCATTCCCGTAGTAAAATTAGAAAATGGGAAGCCAGTATTGAACGCTGTCGCAATTTTTAACAACAAACAAATGAGCGGTACACTTAATTTGAGGGAATCGAAGCTTATTCTACTAATGAAAGGCGCTAAACAGAGTAGAGCGCTTTTAGTTAATCAAGTAAATGATTCAAATGAAGGTGAAAATATTGAGAATTTCATTTCCTATAAGGTTGAAAAAGCGAAGAGCTCATTAAAAGTAGATGTTGATCCATCAGCCGATAAGGTGACTGCTCGTGTAAACACGAAGTTAGAGATCAATGTATTAGAGTTTCCTCATGATAAATTAACCGAGCCAGGTGTCATCAAAGATTTGGAAGAATTACTTACTCAACAGCTAACAGACGAAGCCTTAGAGGTATTCAAAAAACTCCAAGAAGCAAACTGCGATGCTCTTGGAGTCGGTAAACGCGTCTTCGCTTTTCATCCATCTTATTATGAGCAAAAGAGCTGGAAGGAGCGTTACCCATCAATCACAATAGAACCATCTATTCAAGTAGAAATAGTGCGTCACGGAGTTTTAGATTAAGATGATGGCTTCTCCCTCGCTTGCTCCTCTCGGTAAAATTCTTGATAGAGCTTTAAAAGAGCTCTTTTCTCAATTCGCGAAACGTAGCTACGAGAGATTTGCAAATTTTTAGCGATCTCTCTTTGCGTTTCTTCTTCTACATCATAAATACCATACCTCTTTGAGATGACTAGCTTTTCTCTCTCATCGAGCACGTGCATATAACGAAACATTTGCTGTTTATCTAATTTCGCCTGCATCTCTTCTGCAATATCTCGCTCCTGCTCTTGTAAAATATCGAGTAATGATATTTCATTTCCTTCTTTATCTTGACCAATCGGATCATATAAGGAGACATCTTTACGTGATTTCTTTTTAGCACGAAGGTGCATAAGGATCTCGTTCTCAATACATCTAGCTGCATACGTTGCAAGCTTCGTGCCCTTTCCTTCGGAATAAGATTCTACCGCTTTGATGAGTCCTATCGTCCCTATGGAAATAAGATCTTCCACTTCTTCTTTTGTATTGTCGAATCTCTTCACAATATGAGCAACGAGTCGAAGGTTGTGTTCAATCAATTTATTTCGCGCGTCTGCATCTCCTTGTGCCATAGCTTTTAAATACATCGTTTCATCTTCTTGGCGGAGCGGCTTAGGGAACGCATTATTTTTTACGTATGAAACAAAAACAACCATTTCTTTAAATGCTTGAATTGCTGCAAGGATCGATGACATATTATCCCTCCTCTCTGTCACTATATGAGAGTAGCGAATGAATATTGTCTGTCCTGTCAGAACTTAATTCGTGATGTCTAAATCCTTCTTATGCTATAATGACCACGTATTTCAAAATAAGAAGGAGTGGTTTGATGGATTTTGTAACATTAAATAATGGTTTGAAAATGCCGCAGCTAGGCTATGGCGTTTGGCAAGTACCAGATGAAGACGCAGCAGAAGCGGTAAAGAACGCCCTTGAAGTCGGTTATCGCTCCATCGACACAGCCATGATTTATCAGAACGAAAAAGGTGTAGGCCAAGCCATTAAAGAAAGCGAGGTACCACGCGAAGAATTATTTATTACAACTAAAGTGTGGAATTCCGATCAAGGCTTTGATAACACGCTAAAAGCGTTTGACGCAAGTTTAGAGAGGCTTGGTTTAGATTATGTAGACCTATACTTAATTCACTGGCCAACTCCTGAATTTGATGAATATGTCGACACGTACAAAGCATTAGAAAAGCTTTACCACGATGGAAAAGTAAAAGCGATCGGCGTATGTAATTTCGATATTGACCATTTACAGCGTTTGCTTGATAAATGCGACGTTGTACCGGTACTTAACCAGGTAGAGTGTCATCCGTTCCTCGCACAAGATGAGCTTAAAACATTCTGCCACGAAAATAACATTTTCGTTGAAGCATGGAGTCCATTAATGCAAGGTGGAGAGGTTCTTAATCACCCTATCGTTCACGGAATTGCAGAGTCGCATAATAAAACAGGTGCACAAGTTATTTTACGCTGGCATCTGCAAAATAACTCCATTGTCATTCCTAAGTCCGTAACGCCATCGCGTATACAGGAAAACTTCGACGTATTTGATTTCGAGCTTACTGACGACGAAATGGAACTAATTCACAATTTAGATCGCGGTATCCGTAAAGGACCAAAACCAAGTGAAATGAATAAGAGATAATAAAAAAAGTGTGCCACTCGGCACACTTTTTCTTTAATCTAATTTACTCGTTATCTTCCACTTACCCTACAGCTAATTCCTTTGCTGCTTGTCTTAAGCCTTCATACTTTAACGCTTCCTCTTCAAAAACGTCTTGCTCTAAAAGAACAGTTTGCTCTTTATCGTCAAAATCAATATCTACGACAGCGGCAAACTCATACGTCGCATTTCCTCTAAGTTTAATAAAATACTGGCCATGGCTATCCTGTGTGACCAGTGTTTGAACCATTCCACCAGGGTTTAAAACGGTAATTGGTTTATCAAAAGAAACCATCTCAAGTAAACAAGCTACCAGACTGGAGGCAGACATAGCGGTACCACAAGCATTCGTTAGTCCAACGCCTCGTTCAAACGTACGCACGTAGACCATTTGATCCGCTACTTGCTTCATGAAGCTAACATTGGTTCCATTAGGTAGCAATGTCTTAAGCTCATTCGCTTTCTCACCAATTTGCTTCGCTACGTCGTCACGCACTTCTGGGACGACCGTAACTAAATGCGGGTTCGGAACGCTTAATGCAGTAAAGGTTAACGACTCGTCTAGCTCTGACAAAACTTCTTCTACTACTGTGTTTTTCTCTACAAGCAGTGGAAGTGTTGAAGGCGTTAATGACACTGGCTCGATCGCCACTTCAAATGTTTCGACATCATCGAAAAGGTTATCTACTTGAGCTACCGGTAAATCGGCTTTCATAGTCTCAATAACAAGCTCCTTCGAATCAAGACGCTCAATAACATATCTTGCTACGCAACGAAGACCGTTCCCGCACATTTCTGCTTCAGAACCATCGCTGTTTAACATACGCATTTTAGCATCTGCGTGCTCACTTTTTTGCACAAACAAAATCCCGTCCGACCCGACTATTCTTTTTCGATCGGAAAGCTGAACAGCGATCTCTACTCGCTGCGCTTCTGTTAACGTAATATCTTCAAATAGTTCATCAATGATAATAAAGTCATTGTCTGACCCATGACACTTTAATAGTGGTAGTTGCACAATGTAAACCCCTTTCTTATTTGCCTACTCGCCAAGCTTCGTCTGATAGTTGCAACAGCTCGGTATCAGAAAGTTTAAAGCTCATCGCACCAACATTTTCTTTCGCATGCTTTACTTTTGATGCCCCTGGAATCACAAATACAGTCTCTCCGTGATAATGAATCATCCAATTTAAAGCAACCTGACTGATCGTAACATTATATTTTGAAGCGAGATCCCGCATCAATTCAATTAATGACCTTGTTTTTTCTAATTGCTTGCCTTTGTATTTACCCATGTATTTCCTTGGTCCAGAAAGCGATTTAAATAGCTCTTGATCATCATGATATTTACCTGTAAGTAGGCCTTGCTCTAGTGGTGAATAGGCTATGATGGATATTCCAAGCTCTTTTGCCGCGTCTAGTACGCCGTTTTTTTCGATAGAACGATCAAGCAGGCTGTATTTCACCTGATTAGAGACTAGTGGAATGCCGTATGATTCAAGCACAGCATGAGCCTCTCGCATCGCTTTTGCAGAAAAATTACTTACACCAACTGACTGAATTAGACCCTTATCAATTAAAGACGCCATCTCTTCCATTTGTCTTTGCACAGAGGAAAGCGAAAATGGCTGATGTACCTGATAAAGACTAATAGGACGCTGATTTAATGCATCCATTCTTGCATGAATGGTTTGCGTAATAGACTCAGCCTTACGCATCAATGGCCACCATTTAGTCGCAATTAGCGCATCTTCAAACGGTACGTCGAGTTTGTCGAGCGTAGATGCGAGCGTGCGCTCAGACTCTCCTTTTCCGTAGATTTCAGCAGTATCAAACCAGTTAATACCTCCATCTAAAGAGGTCTGAATGATCGCTTTCATGTCTTCATCTTCAAGTGTACTCCAATACTTTCCAATCGGATTATTCCCTTTACTAAACTGCCAGCAGCCAAGGCCTAATGGGCTTAGCTTTATGTCTGATTTCCCCAACGGGCGTAATTGCGTCATTCGAGCCCCTCCTCTTTATCAAGTCACCTTCTATTCTATCAGAAAAGATGTAGAAGAGAAAAAAGGAAGCGAGCATAGGGTTCTTACCTAAGCTTGTTTTACTTTTTCGCATAGTTTATTAAGAGTACGCTTGAAGGGAGGAATGGATAAGATGAGCCAAGATTGGAATAAGCCTTTACCAAATGATACCTCGAAGGTCTGGACGATCAATAGTAAGAAGGAATCCCCGCCTAAAGAGAAAAAGATCCTGGAGGAGAAAAAAGAGATTCCTCTAAAGTATGTACTTAAAAACTATTTGTAGGGAAATCATCATACAAAAAAAGTGGGTATCCTAAAAGGATAAACCCACTTTATTTTTAGCAGCAACCATCGCTACCAGAATTCATTATTAGACCGCCACCGTCTTCCGTATCTTTAAAGTCAAGCGACATACCATCTGTTTGACCGTATACGAGCTTGTCAAAGGCTACAGATATACCGTTAACTTCTTCAACAATATCATCTTCTGCCGGCGCATCCAGCGCCAGTCCTAACTGAGGACCTCCTCAGCCAACACCACTTGCAAAAATCTTAATATTCGTCGTACCATGCTCCTGCATGAGTGCTTCGATATACGTTTTTGCTTCGTTTGTAATTTTCATACTTTCACCTCAATGATGTAATGTATTTACTCCTTTATCTTACCAACGATTATCGAATTTCTCAACGTTACTGCTCGGTAAGTCCCTCACTAAAGACGGTGGCATTATGACGTATCATGTCAAGGTACGTCTCGGCTCCAGATCCCTCTAAGCCTACTGCATCGGTATACACTTCTCCAGCAATAGGTACATTTGTGTTAGACGAAATCGTCTCCATGAAGCGCTGATCTACCGTTGTTTCGACAAAGACGGCAGGAATCTCTCGCTCGTTTATCACATCGATCACACGATTAATTTGTCCAGTAGTGCCCTCCTCAGACGAGTTAAGCTCCCAAATGCCATCCGTTTCAAAACCAAAGTCCTCTCCAAAATACTTAAATGCATTCTCACTTACAACAATTAAACGCTTCTCTTCCTCAATACCTTCAAAGCTCTCTTCCATCTCTAGGATGAGTTCATCAATTTGCTCTTGATAATTAGCTGCGTTTGCCTCAAAGTCTTCTGCGTGCTCCGGATATCGCTCAGATAAATCGGCTACAATATTTGTTAAGTAATAGCTCACATTTTTAGGTGATAGCCATGCATGAGGATCTGGCGCTCCCTCACCCTCAATTGGAATCTCCGTCACGCCCTCAGATAATTCTACAATATCTGTCTCAGACGCATTATCGACAACGCGATTTAACCACTCTTCAAGCCCTAAACCATTCGTATAAAATACCTCCGAGTCACTTACGTTACGGAAGTCACTTGGCACCGGCTCGTATTCGTGAGGTTCCTCTCCAATTGGCACGAGGTAGTCAACTGTCCCATGCTCCCCCAAAACCTGCTCAACAAAATCTCCAATAACAGAAAAGCTAGTTGTGACATAAATACCTTCACGTTCATTTGATGCGTCCTCATTGCTACAAGCTGAGATAAATAACGCTGACCCTGCTAAAAATAATGCTGTACGTTTCATAATTTCCTCCTCATAATAGGCGTGTAATGAATCTATATGCGCAATCATTTAAAATGTGCACACAACTAAGTTTGTTTGAATCAACAAAAAAAGTTTCCCTAAGGCAACTTTTCTTTATGTTTAGGATTATAGCGCCCTTTTTCTTATTTGTAAAGCGAGATAGTCATAGTCGTAACAAGGGTTACTATGACTTCGTTTACATTATAGGCATAGTAAGGTACACTACTATTATTTAGATAGTCGAAATATTCTTACTAGGAGGCAGTATGATGCAAAAACGAGCGATAACAGCGAAAGATTTAGAATCCCTTCACGTAATAAAAGATCCACATTTACATAGCGGGAAGGTTGCTTACATACGTCAAACGATTAATACAGAATCCGAATACGAGTCGCATTTGTTTGTGCAGGATATAGATGAGCCTGTGGCTACACAGTGGACGTTTGGTGATGGACGTATCGAGGCACCAGCCTTTTCTCCAAATGGGCAGTGGATTACGTTTACCGGTTTAAAGCACGATGATAAGAAGCCTCAGCTTTATATTCAGTCTACACATGGTGGCGAACCTAAAAAAATAACCTCTTTTACAAATGGTGTCAGTAAACCAATTTGGTCTCCAGATTCAAGCACTATCTTATTTACGACTGCAATCAAGAAAGACGGAGATCAAGTTGATGAACAAACAAGCTCGAAGTCGCAAAAGAAAGTTATAACAAGACTTGCCTATAAGTCTGATGCAAAAGGATTCCTTACGGATGCAACAAACCAGCTTGTTACTTACGATATTGGAACGAATACAACGACTGTTTTAACGAATGAATCAGTCGATTTAACCCCTTCTGGATTTTCGCCAGACGCAAAAAAGATCGTGCTCTTTGCAAACTTTGAAGGAGATGCGCATATTTTATCTGACATATATCTATTCGATATGGAGACAAAAGAGTTAGAGAAAATCACAGCAAGCAACGGCTCCTTTACGCAAGCAAGCTATTCACCTGATGGACGCTATCTGGCTATTTTAGGACATGAGCGTGCGTTTAAAGGTGCAACGTATCAAAAGCTTTGGACGTACGAATTCGCCACAAAAGAATTACGTAACATAACAAAATCATCCGATGAGCATTTGACAGACGTGATGATTGGCGATATTAGAGGCGGTATGGCTTACTCTGAGCCAGTTTGGCATGAGGATAGTATTTACACCTTATGTAGCAAAAATGGCGCCACAGAGCTCGTACGCGTTGGTTTAGATGGAGAAATTACTCGCGTAACGTCTGAGAATAATCATGTGTACGCATTTTCTTTAGAGGGAGATACTGGTGTAATAGGTGTGTCCTCTCCTACTAGGCCTGGTGAGCTTTATACGCTGTCGTTAGATTCTTCTAAGCTTAAGCCATTAACTGCTTTTAACGAGGACTTGCTAAAGGATGTCCATGTTGAAGAGCCTGAAGAAATGATAATAAAGGCCTCAGATGGTTTATCGATTCAAGGATGGCTTTTAAAACCGTATGGGTTTAGAGAAGGCGCAACTTATCCTGGTATTTTAGAGATCCATGGCGGACCACATGCTATGTATGGGCAAACCTTCTTCCATGAAATGCAACTATTTGCCGCACAAGGCTACGCCGTATTTTACTCTAACCCGAGAGGGAGCCACGGATATGGACAGGAATTTGTGAATGCTGTGCGAGGGGATTACGGTGGCATGGATTACGATGATTTAATGACCTTCACCGATGCCGTACTGGAAGAAAACCCGTGGATTGATACAACAAGGCTTGGGGTCACTGGTGGTAGCTACGGTGGATTTATGACAAACTGGATTGTTGCGAAAAATAATCGTTTTAAAGTAGCAGCTACACTTCGCTGTATTTCTAACTGGATCAGCTTTTACGGTGTTAGTGATATTGGCTACTTCTTTACGGAATGGGAGGTTGGCGCTGATTTCTTGGCCGATCCGGACAAGCTATGGGAACACTCGCCATTGCGTTATGTGAATGACATCGAAACGCCTTTATTAATCATGCACGGGGAGCTTGACTATCGCTGTCCAATTGAGCAGGCCGAACAGCTATATATAGCCCTTAAAATGCGAGAGAAAGATGTCCGCTTCGTTCGTTTTCCAGAGTCAAACCATGAGCTATCAAGAAGCGGGAAGCCTTATTTGAGACAAGAGCGACTCGATGAGCTTGTGACGTGGTTTAACGACAAGCTGTAGCCAGGATTTATACGAGCTCGATCAAAGACTTCCTCCTCTTTCTTATGCTACTATGTAGAAAGAATAGAGACAGCTACTTAGTTTAGGAGGGAGCGCGTTGGATTCTTTATCCCCTGCGTTAAAATCATATTTACAAACGAGAGAAGCGTCCATTATGGACTCACACCAATACAGAGAATATGCTATTTTTGTCCCCTTGATGAAAATCGATGGAAGCTATCATCTTGTATTCGAAGTGCGTTCTGAGCACGTATCTCAACCCGGAGAGATTTGCTTCCCAGGCGGAAGAATTGACCCTGAAGACCCTTCTGCTCGCTCTGCAGCTGGTCGAGAGCTTGAGGAAGAACTTGGTCTCCACTCGGAAGACTATACGATCCTTGGTGAACTAGATTATCTTGTCATGCAAGGCCGATCTATTATGCATGTCTTTATAGGTGAGATAAATGAAACGGCAATCATCAAGGCGGACAGTGCAGAAGTAGAGGAAATATTTACTGTACCAGTAGACACACTCCTGCAAATGCGACCAGATAGACACCATATCAACCTTGAGTTTGCCCCATCGGAAGAATTTCCTTTTCACTTAATACCAAACGGGAAGGACTATCCCTTCCGTGGTGGTCGGGTAAATGAGTTGTTTTATGAGTATCAAGGGTATGTGATTTGGGGTCTGACAGCGAGGATTCTAAAACACGCCTTACAAGAGCTATCTCAAGCAACGTAAACGAAAAAGGATGCCAAGTGCTCAAAACAGCACTTGGCATCCTTTTCTTTATTTAGCTCCTACTCGAAGTTCTTCTACCATTAGAAGGACCATATTGGCCGAGTTTACTGACGCTGTTTCTAAAAATTGATCGTAAGAAAGCTTGGCATCTTGACCTGCAATATCTGATAACGAACGAATGATGACAAACGGGCATTGGAACTGATGACAGACTTGAGCAATTGCTCCAGCTTCCATCTCCGAGCAATAAGGATCTTCAAAATGAGACCTGATGAGAGATGTTTGTGCTTCGCTACTAATAAAGGAATCACCAGAAATCACAAGTCCTTTAACCGAGTTAATACCAATCTCCTTCGCGCACTCTGATGCTACATCCATTAAATACGCATTAGGCTCATAGGCCGCTGGCATACGTGGCACCTGACCAAATTCATATCCAAATACGGTAGCATCCACATCATTATAGCGGACCTCTGTAGAAATCACGATATCTCCTACTGAAAGCTCTTTATGAAAGCCCCCAGCTGAACCGGTGTTAATAATGTAGTCTGGATAAAAAAGTTGATTCATAAGCGTTGTACAAATAGCGGCATTCACTTTACCAATTCCAGACTTTGATAAAACAACATCTACCCCATTTAAACGGCCCTGATAAAACTCACAGCCAGCAATGATTCTCTCTTCCGTACGCTGCATTTTTTCCTTTAACAGCTCTACTTCCTCTTCCATCGCGCCAATAATTCCGATGCGCATCTTCTCAACCCCTCTTCACGTATGTACGACTACTATCATATCTCATTCAAAATTGTCGCACAAGCCTATTTTATCTGTATGTTATGCTACAATAACGGAGATAAAAGTGAGGTGATTCATGTGATATTAAGACCAGATTCGATTCATGATAAAGTCGAGTTCTTTCAAGCTAAATCTCTTGCTGATTTAGAAAATAGGATAGCAGCAAAAATAGACGCTAATACTGCCCTTCTTTTAGAAGTACATCACGTCTCGCATCAGCTAACATTTGATCCAGAGTCAGGGAAACCATACTATACAGCAAGCGTTCATTTTAAAGCAAAAAAATAGTAAAAAAGAGATTGCCATTGTTACGTGGCAATCTCTTTTTATTTATCTATGAGGGTTTGAAGATAATCGCTCGACAGACTGAGGCATCCAGCCTTCATTTGCGACGAACTCCATCTCCACTCGGTAAGGCGTGTTAGCTTCCGCACCAGTGCTTACATATCCGACCGCTCGACGCTCATTTCCTCCGTTTTCGATTCTCCAAATAGTCATCTCATCCTGAGACAATCCTGTTGCATAGACAAGCGCTCGAGTCATCTCGGACCAGTTTACGTGGCCTTGGTCATATACAGCAGAGAATGGCTCTTCTTGAACTGTACCAATTGGACTCCATTCGCCCTCGGGTCCACCCGATTCTGATCCATCAAGCTCTGCAATATTTGTGTTATTGACTTCGTTGTTATTCTCATTTGCAATGTTATTCTCGTTCTCGCTAATGTTTTCATCAACTTCAGGAACCTCTGCATTTCCTGAGTTATTAGATCCTACGTTGTTCGTATTTGATTCACTCGTACTGTTTGATCCGTTATCAACAGAAATATCCCC
This sequence comes from Paenalkalicoccus suaedae, assembly GCF_006965545.2. NCBI lineage: Bacteria > Bacillati > Bacillota > Bacilli > Caryophanales > Bacillaceae > Paenalkalicoccus > Paenalkalicoccus suaedae. Next base: position 1,369,209 of record NZ_CP041372.2, on the reverse strand, counting down.
AGTAATAGTACTATTATCTGAATCAGAGGATACATCATTAGACGCAACATTCGTATTTGCGGAGCCGGCTGTATCATTAGAGCCTCCACCAAAAATAAGCGTCCCCCCAACAACGACAATCAACAAGGCAACTAATCCGATGGATATATTTAATATAAGATCAAATTTTCCTTTTTTGCGATCACCGCGGCGAAAGCGTGGTTCATTATTATTCATATCTATACTCTCCTTTATCTATGTAAGAGGTCATCTTATTATACTGTACCTATTACCGTAATTCGAGCAATGCTAACCTATTTGACGTTTTTTTAGAATTAACGTTACGTTGTAGCTGTATTTTCCGTTATTATAACACGGTTATGAGTAAAAATTGGAATTATTAGGTGGTAGTACACTAACTATAATCTATTTTAAGGGGAATTGCTATGCTCTAAATGGTTGATTTTAAGAGGACATATAGTTGGAAGTGCAGGTAAATGGTGATATTAAAAGTTTTTAGGCTGTTTTTTTAAAGAGTGATGGTAAAGGAAGGAATTGGGTGCCTTGATAGGTAAAACTATGGGTTTTAAGTTATGTGCCAATTTCGTGGTTATGGACTTAGTAGTGGCTTGTCATTTTTGAGTTATGTGGTTCATTTCACAGAGATGTTTCCCAATATGGACTTATCCCTCTCCCCCCTCTAAAACACTAAAAAGCTCAAGGTAGACATCTACGATGTCCGCCTTGAGCCTCTAGTATAGATTTAGTATACTTCGATAATTTCTACTTTCATGTCGCCGCCTGGTGTAGAAACCATTACTTGCTCACCGATTCCTTTACCAAATAGGCTCTGTGCCATTGGAGAATCGTTTGAGATTTTTCCTTCCATTGGATCTGCTTCCGCACGACCAACAATTGTATATTCCTCTTCATCACCATTAGGAAGCTCTTTAAAACGAACTGTTTTTCCTAATTGAACAGTAGATGTCTCTGTGTCTTCTTCAATGATTTCTGCATTACGAATCATTGTCTCAAGTTGCTGAATACGACCCTCAACGAATGCTTGCTCTTCTTTAGCAGAATCGTACTCAGAGTTCTCGGAAAGATCGCCGAAGCTTCTTGCAATTTTGATTCTCTCTACTACTTCTTTACGACGTTCCGTTTTTAAAAGCTCTAGCTCTTTTTCTAATTTAGCTTTACCTTCTTCAGTCATATAGTGTCTTTCTTCTGCCACAACACTTCACTCCTTCTAAAAACAAAATGAGAACGCTGTCATGCGTCCTTATCAAACAAATGTCTATATCGACATATTACTATGTTGATAAACGGTAAGCGCCCTAGCGACACGACCAGAAAGGTACGCATCGTTAAAGGCGCCGGCAAGTCTAACATCTATTTGATACTAACATTACACTGGCATGCATAAAACGTAACAATGTTATTATAATCAAAAAACGTTAATAATTCCAATGATTTCCCTAGATTAATGCTTTTGAGTCTAAAACAGTCTTTATTTTTGTTACCATAAGGTCAATAGCAACGTGGTTTTGTCCACCTTCTGGAACAATAATATCTGCATAACGCTTAGTCGGCTCAATGAATTGCAGATGCATTGGTCTAACTACTTCCGTATACTGATCAATAACCGAATCAATTGTACGACCACGATCTTTAATATCTCTCATCATTCGGCGGATGATCCTTAAATCAGAGTCAGTATCTACAAATAATTTAATGTCCATCATATCACGAAGACGCTCATCTTCCAAAATAAGAATACCCTCTAGAATGATGACATCACGTGGCTGAACTGGAATTGTCTCTTCAGAGCGTGTGTGATTCGCATAATCATACACCGGCTTCTCAATGGCCTCATGGGCTAAAAGAGCATGGAGCTGTTCGATTAGCAAATCCGTATCGAATGCTAAAGGATGATCGTAATTTGTCTTTAATCGCTCTTCCATAGGTAAGTGCGACTGATTTTTATAGTATGCGTCTTGTTCAATCATTAGAATTGATTGCTCAGGAAATTGACCGTAAATCTCATTGGCTACCGTCGTTTTTCCAGAACCAGAACCACCAGCGACGCCAATTATGACAGGCTTTTTCTTCATGTTTGCATAAGTCCCTTCCATTTATTACGACTCAACACAAAAAGAAAGACGCCTACATCACTGTAGAAGTCTTATCCTCACTATGTTCTTCAACATAATTTATCATATTTCTCCCCTGAGGGAAAGCTATTTCAGTGTTTTTTCACTGTTTTTCTTTTCGAGTTACTAAAAGTCCATCTCCGACTGGGAGAAGCATGGATGAAAAACGGTCATGGTTCATCAGAGAAGCGTTATATTCAGCTAGTTTCTTCGCCATAGAACGCATTCTGCGGCTCTCCGGTTCTACTTCATTTGCCACATATCCTCTAAACAACGTGTTGTCAGACAAGATTACGCCGTCCTCTGCTACCAGCGGCTCGTAAAGTTGAAAGAACTTCTCGTACTGACCCTTTGCAGCATCTATAAAAAGAACGTCATATGGCGAATGATTGGCTACTTGCGAAAATACTTCTAACGCATCTCCCTCAATGATCGTAAATCGATCCTCAAGCTTCGCCTTTAAAATATTTTCTTTAGCTAAGCGCACTCTCTCCTCATCTCGCTCAATCGACACAAGAGAAGCCCCATGGCAAGCCTTGAGCATTCGGATCCCAGAATAGCCAATTGCTGTTCCTACCTCTAAGATTCGACTTGGCTTTTGTAGCTTTAACAGCTCTAGTAACACGTGCATACCTTCCACATCCATGATAGGCACGTTATTCTCTAGCGCATATTCCTCCATTTGTAAGAGCAACCCTTCTCGAGGTGGGATGAGAGATGTGATATATTGATGCGTTTTATCATTGTTCATGCAAATTGCCTCCTAAGCCTTTACACAGCGAGAGAATGCCAATATACACCTTGGCATTCCCCCATCGTCTTATTCTTCTCTAAATTGATTAACAGTTGCTTCGTGCTGCGCGAGTGTTTCGTTAAAATACACTTCGCCGTTTGGTGCATGATAGAAAAACAGGTAGTTATGATCCTCCGGTGTCGTCGCCGCTTGAATAGACGCTGCACCAGGGTTATTTATTGGTCCTAGTGGTAGTCCGGTTACATGATACGTATTGTAAGGAGACTCTATCTCTAAATCCTCAAACAATGTACGAGATAGTCGTTCACCATGTGCGTAGGATACGGTTGGATCCATTTGTAATGGCATACCAACTGTTAATCGATTTTCGATAACACCAGAGATAATTGGACGTTCCTCATCGTTTTGCGCTTCTCCTTCAATAATAGACGCGCGTGTAAGTACTTGATGAGCTGTCTCTGAACCGTTCAAGGCATTTAACGTTGTAAGCTCCTGCTCCATACGATCAAGCATCGCTTCTATCGCCATCTGAGCTGTGATTTCTTCTTCAACAAAATCATACCTCGCTGGGAAGAAGTAACCTTCTAATGGCTCTCGCACATAAGAATCACTCTCTTCAGTAGCTTCATCAACAGGTACAACTTGATCTGCTAACTCTAAAATCGTGTCATCGAGCATATCATAGCGTTCGATAAGCTCTTCCAAATACTCTCTATCTTGAGCAAGTTCTACTAATTCTTCTTCTTCAACAGTTGTTTGAGAACCAATTCGGGCAAACATTTCTTCTGCCCAAAAGCCTTCAGGAATGGTGAATGTCGTAGCGAATTCTTCGTAAACCGTTCCTTCTTTTAGTTCTTGAATAATTTCATCTACACTCATAGCTTGAGACAGCTGATAGTCTCCAGCTTGGAATCCTGATTCACTTCTAAAACGAACATAATAGCGGAATAATGTTGCACTTTCAATAACACCAGACTCTTCAAGTGTTTCTCCAATAGACGTCGTAGTAGATCCAATTGGAATTGTGACGAGTACAGGGTCTTCATTTTCTTCATCAACTGGGCCGATTGCACCCATAACGTACTGGTACGCTGTAAATCCAACACCGACAATGACGAAAAGTAGAACAATAAAAATCGTAAATACAATCTTACGAACTAGTCCAGCCTCTTGTTTTTTTTGTTCTATTCGTTCACGATGCTTTTGCATCTTTGCTTCTTTTTTCTGTTTCTTTTCATCTGACAACGACGAGCACCCCTTTCACGAATTCCATTATACTACAAAAATTGCGCTGTCGATATGTCGTTTTTGCACATCTTATAGAAGGATGGTCATAGGTGTGTTTATTAAAATGGCGTTTTATTTAAGATTATTAGGGACGCTTTTTTTAGATGGACAGGAAATGAGGTGGGGAGAATGACTTTTTCCTTTTTGTTTCTGCGGTTCGGTAGAATCGATCATCCGATATTAGTGCAGTTTTTCCACCTTGCGCAGTCTCAGCTGATTTTTACGCGATTCACCCTTATTTTCACGCGATTAGCCCCTCATCTTGCGCGGTTCCCTCTCCAACTTGCGCGATTTTTTCCATCTCACGTAATCGCACCTCTTTTTCGCGCGATTCACCCTTACTTTCACGCGATTAGCCCCTCCACTTGCGCAATTCCCTCTCCAACTTGCGCGATTTTTTCCATCTCACGTAATCGTACCTCTTTTTCGCGCGATTCACCCTTACTTTAACGCGATCAGTCCCTCAACTTGCGCAGTTCCCTCTCCAACTTGCGCGATTTTTTCCATCTCACGTAATCGCACCTCTTTTTCGCGCGATTCACCCTTACTTTCACGCGATTAGCCCCTCAACTTGCGCAGTTCCCCCTCCAACTTGCGCGATTTTTTCCATCTCACGCAATCGCACCTCTTTTTCGCGTGATCCACCCTGACTTTCACGCGATCACCCACTCAGCTTGCGCGGTTCCCCCTCCAACTTGCGCGATTTCATATGCCGTACACAAATAAAGCTTTTATTCACTCGATTTCACCAATTCTTCCCACAATAAAAATAGTCCCCTTCTTCTCCAAACATAAAAAAGAGTGACCAACGCGTTTCACCGCATTGGCCACTCTATAGTTACTATTATTGAAGCATGTATCCGAGCTTACTCTACCTCGTCTTCGTCGTCAGTGAAGGTGTTAAGAAGTTCTTCTACCATTTCCCACTCTTCTTCTGTTTCGATCGCGAATAAAGAAAGATCTTCTCCTGCTTTCTCTTCAAAGCGGAAAGCATGGACCTCAATCTCGTCTTCATCCTCATCGTCTTCACTGATTCCTTCAGGTGCAAGCACCATGTAAGATGTTCCTGTTGTATCAACGTCAAACGTGAATAGTACTTTAAATAGATGCTCGTCCCCGTTTTCGTCAGGGATAACAATGCGATCGTCGTCGCCTTCTGGTCGTTTAATGTGTAATTCAGACATATTTGTACCTCCTAGTAGTGTGTTACGTGCGGTCGAGATATCCTTGAAGGATCATTACCGCAGCCATTTTATCAATGACTTTCTTACGTTTTTTGCGACTCACGTCTGCACCGATCAGCATTTTTTCGGCTGCTACGGTCGTCAAACGCTCGTCCCATAAGTGGACCGGGAGCCCTGTACGTGTCTTTAATTCTTCAGCAAAAGCCTGACAGGCCTCTCCGGAGGGACCAATTGTCCCATTCATATTTTTAGGGAGTCCTACAACAATCGCAGAGATTTCATTCTCACTAATAATGGTAGCTAAAGCGTCAAAATCCTTCTCTTCCTGACCTTCTTCGCGTCTAATTGTTGTAAGTCCTTGTGCTGTCCAGCCTAAGGCGTCGCTTACAGCAACACCTATTGTTTTTGTTCCTACGTCTAGTCCTAAACTCTTCATTTATTCTCCTTTATGTTGCTGAGATAAATAGGAGCGAACAAGTTCTTCAATGATTTCGTCCCGCTCAATTTTGCGAATGAGGGAACGAGCATCATTGTGACGTGGGATGTAAGCTGGGTCGCCGGATAGCAAATACCCAACGATCTGGTTGATCGGATTATACCCCTTATCTTCAAGGGATCCGTACACCTTCATCAGCACTTCTTTTACGTGCTTCTCCATGTCATCGTCATGAAAGCTAAATTTCATCGTTTTGTCTATTGAACTCATACCACTCCCACCTTCCTATTCATTGGAAAGATAAGGTACATCCTGTAACCCCATGCTACTATACTTATCTTTCATTGTACATGAAAGCGGCTCTCCACACTAGGCGTTTTTAATGATTTCGAGCGCCTTATCTAATGCTTCTGGCACACGACTTGCATCCTTACCACCAGCCTGCGCCATATCAGGACGACCACCGCCGCCACCGCCGCAAACTGCTGCCACTTCTTTAATTAATTTACCAGCATGATGTCCTTTATCGTGAAGGTCCTTTGATACGCTAGTTACAATACTTACCTTACCCTCATTTACTGCTGCTAATACAAGAATTCCAGATCCAAGCTTTTCTTTAAGCGAATCCGCTAATCCTCGAAGAGCATTCATATCAGATGCCGCTACTTGCTTTCTAAGGACAGCAACACCATTAACCTCTTCGACTTCATTAAGCAGATCTCCTGCCTGCAATTGCCCAAGCTTCGACTGAAGTGAATCATTCTCACGATCCTTTTCCTTCAGTTGCTTTTGTAATTGCTCGACGCGAGCTGGTACATCTTCAATCGATGATTTTAATAGCCCCGCTGCTTCACGTAGCTTGTCAACCTGACCACTCATAAACTCATATGCTTTTTGAGCAGTGACAGCTTCAATGCGACGAACACCAGCTCCAATACCGCCTTCAGAAACAAGCTTAAAGATGCCGATTTCAGCAGTGTTTGTCACGTGACAGCCTCCGCATAGCTCTAAACTGTAGTCATCCATTTTTACAACACGAACGTTCTTGCCGTACTTCTCTCCAAATAATGCCATTGCACCCATCTCTTTTGCTTCATCTATCGATGTTTCGAAAATAGCAACATCGATCGCTTCCCAAATCTTTTGGTTCACGATTGTCTCAATTTGCTCCAGCTCTTGTTGCGATACTTGACCAAAATGAGAGAAGTCAAAGCGCAGACGTGTCTCTTGTACAAGCGAGCCGGCTTGGTTGACGTGATCACCAAGAACATCCTTCAACGCTTGATGTAAAATGTGCGTAGCCGTATGGTTTTTAATGATCGCAGCACGCTTTTGCTCCGATACCGAAGCTCGCACGGATTCACCAGTTTGGATGGATCCCGCTACTACGTTAACCGTGTGAAGGTGCTGACCGTTTGGAGCCTTTTGGACGTCTTGTACAATCAGCTGCGCACCATTTGCAATGATTTCACCATGGTCTGCCATTTGACCACCGCTCTCAGCGTAAAACGGTGTTTGCGTAAGCATTAGCTGAAGCGTATCACCTTCGTGTGCCTCATCAACAAGCTGCTTGTCCTTCACCATTGCAAGTACCGTAGCATCAAGCTCTAGGTCCGTGTAGCCAACAAACTCACTTTTCTCTGTAATACTTCCTAAAATCTCATCTTGAAGTTGCATGGAGCCACTATCTTGACGAGCTGCTCGTGCTCGATCACGTTGCTGTTGCATTTCCGTTTCAAAACCTTCTAGATCAACATTAACGCCAGCTTCGTTCGCATATTCCTCTGTTAAATCAACTGGGAAGCCATACGTATCGTAGAGACGGAATACGTGCTCGCCAGAAATAAGAGAGCTACCGCTCGCTTTCGCTTCTTCAATGAGCTTTTGAAGCATCGTAAGACCATCGTGAAGCGTTTCGTGGAAGCGCTCCTCTTCGTTCTTCATCACCTTTTGAATGAACTCTGTCTTTGCCTTTACTTCTGGATAGAAATCTTCCATCACCTCTGCCACGATCGGAACAAGGTTGAACATAAACGGCTTATCAATGCCTAGTTGCTTTGCATAGCGAACAGCACGACGTAGTAAACGACGTAAGACGTATCCACGTCCCTCGTTAGATGGAAGCGCGCCATCAGATACGGCAAAGCTTACTGTACGCACGTGGTCTGCAATGACCTTAAATGCGGTATCTTGTTCGGTTGATTCTCCGTATTTTACACCAGCAGTTTCTGCTGTTTTTGTAATGATCGGCATGAATAAATCTGTATCAAAGTTCGTTTTAGCGTCTTGGATAACAGAGACCATGCGCTCAAGTCCCATCCCAGTATCAATATTTTTCTTTGGGAGAGGTGTGTAGCTACCGTCTGGATTATGATTATATTGTGAAAATACGAGGTTCCATACTTCTAGGTAGCGCTCATTTTCTCCACCAGGGAATAATTCTTTATCATTAGGATCATTGCCGTAAGACTCGCCACGATCGTAAAAGATTTCTGTATTAGGTCCACAAGGGCCTTCGCCAATGTCCCAGAAGTTTTCTTCTAGACGGATAATCCGCTCTTTAGGAACTCCTACTTCTTCATTCCAAATGGTGAACGCTTCTTCGTCCTCTGGATAAATCGTGACAGACAGCTTCTCAGGATCAAATCCAATCCACTTTTCGCTCGTTAAAAATTCCCACGCCCAGTGAATAGCTTCTTTTTTGAAGTAGTCGCCGATAGAGAAGTTACCGAGCATCTCAAAGAATGTATGGTGTCTTGCTGTCTTCCCTACATTTTCGATATCGTTTGTACGAATCGACTTTTGCGCATTTACAATACGTGGGTTCTCAGGAATAACACGTCCATCAAAGTATTTCTTTAATGTCGCAACTCCACTGTTAATCCATAGTAATGAAGGATCTTCATGAGGAACGAGTGATGCACTTGGCTCCACAGCATGCCCTTTTTCTTTAAAAAAGTCTAAATACATTTGACGTACTTCTGCTGATGTTAATCGTTTCATTTCCCTTCTACCTCCTATTGATCAGATAGTCTTGCAAATGAGTGCAAAGCTATCGGTTAATTAAAAAAACACAAAAATATCCCCTCCCCATAAAAGGGACGAGATTATAGTCACGCGGTACCACCCTGATTATAGACGACAACCGTCATCTACCACTTTCATTTGTATAACGGACAAATAACCGACAGGGTTTAACCTGTATTCAGAAGTAGCAAACTGTAACTCTTCATGCAGAATTTCTCTCAGCTAGTGAAATTCCTCTCTTATGCAAGGTCTTTTACCGTTTTTCTTCATCATCAAGATCGTGATATGTAGCTTCAGATACTAGTATAGAGAAGAAATGGAGGGCTTGTCAATCGTAAATGCCATTTCTCGCAATTCTCCATTCCTTCACTTCAATTAAAATAACCTTCATAATCGCAACTGTTGGAACAGCAACAATTAACCCGATGATACCTAAAAGCTTATGACCTACGAGTAACGAAAAAATAATGAGTAGTGGATGCATGTGCAAGGACGCACCAACTATTAGTGGGCTTAAGACATTCCCTTCTACTAGCTGAAGCGCAAGTAAAAATATCGCAACAACTACTATTTTCCCCTCGGTGAAGGCAAGAATAAGCACTGGGATAGCTCCTAGAATGGGCCCAAAGAAGGGAATGATGTTTGTTGCGCCGACGAGTATCGCTAGCAGACTAGCGTAGGGGAGACCAATCCAGGTGAATGCGACAAAGCAAATGGCTGTGATGGCGATGGCAACGATCGCAATTCCTCTTAAGTATCCACCAATAGTCAGATGTAGCTTGTGCGCTAAAGGTTTTAAATGATCTCTCGATTTAGTTGGCGTGATGTACCAAATCGTCTTTAACAGCATCGGGTAGTCTCTTAGTCCAAAAAACAAGAGGAAAGTAAGCACAAATAAAGCGATGAGTAAGTCACCTACTCGCAGTAAAGCTGCGCCAGAGGCAACTACTCGCTCAGCTAATCGTTGCTCCTGCTCGTACATATGTTGATCAATCTCTTGATGAATCGTAAGTGGTAGTCGCTCCACCTGTGCGTGTAAATAAGAGGAAATATCGTTGTATTGATTGAACATGGTTGGAAGGGCTGCTTGCAGTTCCCCCCATTCGTTTAACGCAATAGGGATGATGCGATAAATAGTGAATAACAGTACGCCTATGAGAAGAAGCATGATGACACCCGCTCCAACCCCTCGAGGAATCCCTTTTCTCTCCAGGCTATCTACAGCGGGATGTAATAAGTATAAGCAAAGAGCCGCAGCTACAATAATAAGTGCAACCTGCGGCAGTAAATAGATAAATCCTATGAGCAGCAAAACAATAAGGACTGCGACAACCTTCATCGCATTTTCTTTCGCCAACGCTTCCACCACTTACGTACCTTTTTCTCCATTCTAGTTGACCACGGTTTAGTGCCCATATGCCTCCCCCTCTCTTCTTTCTTGTTCATCAAATAAATCATCTAATGAGCTTAAGCTCCCGTCTAACTCAACTTGGTGTAAATGTAAAACGCCATTCTCAAGTGTTAATTCGATGTAACAGCCCCAGCAATAATAGCTATTCACACCTAATTTCCCAATATCCTTTGTTCGACAGTTTGGACAACGCATCACATACCTCCTACTAAATCCTCTTTGCAGGTACTTTACGAACTCCTTTTTGCCATTCCGTAAAGAGACCTTCTGTCAGTTCATATGCTGTTATTCTCCCCGTGTCCATGTCGAAATATACGTCGCGAATCATTCCTAGCGTTAGACCCTCTTTATCATGGAGGAAAGTCCCGAGCTGTGCGCTTAAGTACTGCACCTCTTTACGTTTAGCATGCGTTATTCTCTGTGCTTCTAAATAGGTATCATGAATCGAGACGGCTGAAAGTGGGACAACTGTCTTTTTATGATAGGAGCGCTTTACTAATAGAGCTGTGACCTTCGAGTGCTCAATCATCAAATCACTTACTTCACCAATACATTTGCTACGAAAAAAAACAGGTGTAAAGGAAAGCCTCTGAAAGGTGAGCATTTTACTCCCCCTTTTTAGCTTAGACTTCCTCTACATCCTGTTTGGTATTCAATCGATCGAATAATGTTGTTTGTCTAAAATCTTCCGCTGTCGTGTCTACCGCTTGTTTCATAGCACGATAATCGCCGCAAAGTAACAAAAAGTTTTTTGCACGTGTGATTCCCGTGTACAAAAGCTTCCTTCGAAGCATACGATGATACCCGCGTACAACAGGCATAATAATGATAGGGAACTCACTTCCCTGCGATTTATGAATGGAGCAACAGTACGCGTGCGTGACCTGATTTAAATCCTGTCTCGAATAGGTAACCTCGACTTCATCAAAAGCTATGACGACCTGCAACGTTTTGTCTGCTGTCTCTTTCTCTGTCAGTATCGCAACAATTTCGCCCCTGTCTCCGTTAAAGACATTCTCTTCCGGGTTATTAACGAGTTGCAACACCATATCCCCTACTCGGTAAGACAGCTCCCCAAGCTTCACATGTTTTTGTCGTTCTTTAAGAGGATTAAACAGCTCCTGTAGCCTCTGGTTAAGCGCATCAATTCCCGCCTGACCGCGATACATTGGTGCTAAAACTTGGATATCTCGGGCCGTAAAGCCCTTTGTGATAGCACCTCTACAAATCTTCTCCACCGCTTCAATCACTTGCTCTTGCTCACAAGGGAAAAAGCGTAAATCCTTTGATTCCTTTGGAAAAGCGCTCGGTAGCTCTCCAGATTTAATACCATGTGAAAACGGCACGATATGAGAATCACTTGACTGTCTATAAATATCGGTCAGTTTAACCGCAGGGATAATCTCTGACTTAAGTAAATCTGTTAAAACTTGACCCGGACCTACGGAAGGTAGCTGATCCTCATCTCCAACGATGATGACTTGCATGTTTTTAGGCACGGCTCGAAGAAGCTGATTTGCAAGCCACGTATCCACCATAGACATTTCATCCAAAATAAGAATTTTCCCTTCGAGCTGATTTTCTTCATCCTTCTCAAAGGAATCCTCCTCGCCTTTGTAGCCTAAAAGCCGATGAATCGTGGAGGCAGGTAATCCCGTTGACTCCTTCATACGCTTTGCAGCACGTCCTGTAGGTGCAGCCATAATAACAGGGAACGGCTCCTGCTTTCCTTTATAGTCATCAGGCTGAATAGAGATCCCATGAAGCGTCGCAAACACTTCGATGATGCCTTTAATCACCGTTGTTTTTCCAGTACCAGGTCCTCCAGTTAAGATCATCATTGGAGACGCAAGCGCCGTCTCAATCCCTTTCTTTTGTGATTCTGCATATGTGATTGAGAGCTTTTCCTCTACTCCGCCCAATGCTTTAAGTAGCTCCGCCTCAGGAAACGGATCTATCTCTTTACTATCAAATAAAATACGTCTTATATTCGTTGCTATTCCTTGCTCTGCATAATAAAGAGACGGCATGTACATGTTGTCATTGACGACAATAACCTTCTCCTCTTCTCCAAGTAAAATCACTTGATCAGCTATTTCCATCGGATCGATTGGAGTAGGTCCCGCAAGTAAATCCTGGGCACGCTGTACGACATCGCGAGTATGTATATAAACATGTCCATTATTCATCGTTTGCTCAAATAAAACGAAGAGAATGGCCGCCTTCACTCGATCAGGATGATTACCTGTTATTCCTTGTTTTTGTCCAATTTGATCGGCTTTGACAAAACCAATCCCTTCCACATCCTGCACCATTTGGTATGGATTTGACTCAATGATCCTTAGCGCATCGTGCTGATACGTTTTAAAAATCTTTAAAGCAAGTTGTAGTCCAAATCCATACTCATGTAGCTTCAGGAGGACCTGCTCGATTCCTTGATCCTCAAGTAGCTGATCAACAATCATCTTTTGCTTGTCTTCTGGAAGTTTCGGAACTCGGTTTAAACTATCCGGATCAGCTAAGATCGTACTTATTGCGTGTACGCCAAACTCATCCACAATGCGCTCCGCCATTTTTACACCTACACCGGGGAACATATCACTTGAAAAGTAAAGCACCAGACCTTGTTTTGTATCTGGCATCACTTTTTTATACGTCTCAAACTTATATTGCTTACCAAAGCGCGCGTGCTCGTGAAAAACACCAGAGACCTCATACAGTTGCTCCTTCTCTGGCTTACTCATCATCCCGACAACGATTACTTCTTTATCGGTTACACCCTCTGTAGCGTCCTTTACCTTTAGTTTTGCAACCGTATATAAGGACTCCTCTTGATGATAAATGATATGGAGGAGCTCTCCTTTAATATAGTGCTTTTCCTCCACAGCCATTCACCTCTTAGTCGTTTAATGCTTGCTCCATTTGATTTTTACCATTTGCAGCTAGGGCATGATCTGGTTGGATATCAAGGGTCTTTACGAACATATCCAGGGCCTTCCTAGCATCTTCCTTATAAGCATGTGCAACTCCAAGATTAAAGTAGGCATCCGCATGCTCTGGATCTTCTTCAATCACCTGCTCAAAGTGAGGAATAGCTTGATCAATTTGTTCTAATTGAGCTAGTGCTAACCCAAGCTGAAAACGCGCTTCTATGTCTTCTGGTGATGCTTCCACTGCTGTTTGTAGATTCGGTACCGCACGAAGCATATCGCCAGACTGAATGTAGCATAGCCCCATCATGTAATACACATCACTTGCTTGCAATCCTTCTTCATTTGCTTGCTGATAATTTTGCAAGGCATCTGTATAGTTATCCTGATTAAAAAGTACATTCCCCTTGCCATAGTAGGCTGTTGCAATAGAGCTATCTAATTCAATCGCTTTGTCATAGAAATTAATTGCACGCTCTTCCTCATTAACTGCTGCTAGTAGGTTCCCGAAGTTCGTATACGCTACAGCATCAGTTGGATCCTCTTCAATCGCTTCATTTAATAATTTCGCCGCTTCCTCTAAATTCCCTTCCTGCATCTCTTTTACTGCTAATTCATTCTTATCCATAGTAACCCCTCCGATATCGCTAATGTCTACACAGGCGAAGCCCGCCACAAAATACGCGGCAGGCTTATCCATCTTTCTATTTTTAAACAGGTAACGCTCTATTTGATGGCACTACTTTATCAATTGTACCTCCGCCTAAGCAAACCTCTCCATCGTAAAATACGACGTATTGACCTGGCGTAATTGCTCGTTCTGGCTCGTCAAAAGCGACATTTACAGTCCCATCCTCGTGTGGAGTTACTGTAACAGCGTGATCCTCTTGACGATAGCGGAATTTAGCCGTACAAGTAAACGTCCCTAAAGGCGCAACGCCCTGGATCCAGTTCACACCCGTTGCTACTAATGCATCTGCATACAAAGCAGGGTGATGGAAGCCTTGACCTACAAGTAGGACGTTTCTATCGAGGTCTTTCCCAACAACAAACCACGGCTCTCCCGAACCACCAATTCCAAGCCCTTGACGCTGACCAAGCGTATAGTACATTAGTCCGTCATGCTGACCTTTTACATCTCCATCTAGCGTCTCCATGTTCCCTGGCTGAGCAGGTAGGAACTGCTGTAAGAAGTCTTTAAAGTTACGCTCGCCGATAAAGCAAATACCGGTGCTGTCTTTCTTCGTAGCCGTAGCTAAGTTCGCTTCTTTTGCGATCTCTCTAACGCGAGGCTTATCCATTTGACCTAAAGGAAACATCACGCGCTCTAACTGATCTTGACTTAAAGCATTTAAAAAGTACGTTTGATCCTTGTTTCGGTCTTTTCCTCTTAACAGCTGAACGTTTCCGTCCTCGTCACGAGCAACACTTGCATAGTGCCCAGTTGCAACATAGTCAGCACCTAGAGACATGGCGTGATCTAAAAACGCTTTAAATTTGATCTCTTTGTTACACATAACATCTGGGTTCGGCGTACGACCTGCTTTATATTCCTCTAAGAAATACGTAAACACTTTATCCCAGTATTCCTTTTCAAAATTCACACCGTAATATGGAATTCCAATTTGGTTACAGACGCGAATGACATCGTTATAGTCCTCGGTCGCTGAGCAGAAACCACTGTCATCTGTGTCATCCCAATTTTTCATAAATATGCCTATCACTTCATAGCCTTGCTCTTTTAATAGATAAGCAGTCACAGAGGAGTCGACTCCCCCAGACATTCCTACGACGACGCGTGTGTTAGAATTGTCCACGCTCGTCACCTCCTTGCATTCATTCGTTCAAGTGTCTTCACAACCGCATTTGCAGCGTGAATTACTTGCTCTATTGTATTTCCTAAACCAAAACTAAATCGGACCGCTGACTTACTGCGATCATTATTTCCAAACATAGCTGTTAACACGTGAGAAGGCTCTACCGAACCAGCTGTACAAGCAGAACCACTTGAAACAGCCACACCAGAGAGGTCTAAATTCATTAGAATAGACTCTACGTTCATTCCTTCAAAGCTTAGATTCATCACATTGTTTAACCGCTCTGTTTTATGTCCATTAAGTTTATATTCTATCGCATTTTCGTCCAAAATACGCAAGAACTGCTCACGAAATTCCTCGTACTGTTCGCTTCTGGCGTGCATGTCTTGAATGGCTATCGATAGTGCCTTAGCCATCCCCAAAATGCCTGCTACATTTTCGGTCCCAGCTCGAGTTTTGCGCTCCTGCTCGCCTCCGTATGTCAGTGGGTCGAGGGTGATGCCTTTACGCTTATAGAGGAATCCAACGCCATTCGGACCATTAAACTTGTGCGCGGAGCTTGCCAATAAATCGATGTGTAGCTCATCAACATGAATCGGATATTTGCCTATCGCTTGCACGGCGTCTGTGTGGAAAACAGCTTGATGGTCTTTTAGTAAGTCACCAATTTCTTTAATTGGTAATAATACCCCTGTCTCATTGTTAGCCATCATGATGCTCACTAAAATGGTGTCATCACGCAGTGCAGCTTGAAGCTCGTCCATTCTAATCATGCCATCTTCATCTACATTTAGATACGTAACATCAAAGCCATCTCGCTCTAAATGTTCACAAGCGTGTAGCACACCGTGGTGCTCCGTCTTAACTGTAATAAGATGCGTCCCTTGTGAGCGATGACGTTTTGCATACCCGATAATCGCTAGGTTATCTGCCTCTGTTCCTCCAGATGTAAATACAATCTCGTCTGACTTTGCATGAATACTAGTAGCGATTGTCTCTCGTGCATCATCTAACATGCGTCTTGCTTCTCGGCCATAGTGATGGATACTCGAAGGATTTCCGAAAAACTCTTTTAACGAGTCTGCCATCACTTGTACGACATCTTTATGAATGGGAGAAGTAGCTGCATGATCTAAATAAATTCGCTCCATGGCCTAACACCTTTCTTTTTTATAAAGTTAAATATAAAACATGTAGTTATCTTGTGGACCTTCGTCCTTATAATTCGCCAAGTCTAAAAGGGTCGTAGAATCTAATACGTCTTTAACAGCATCTCGTATTTTGATCCATAGATCTCGTTTAGCTGGTTCTTCATCATCAATAATTTCAACCGGTGTAATAGGACCTTCTAATACTCGAATAATATCGCCTGCCGTTATATCTGCAGGTTCTTTCCCTAACATATAGCCTCCGTAGGCACCACGAACGCTTTTTACAAGCATCGCATTTCGAAGCGGAGCAATTAATTGCTCTAAATAGTGCTCGGACAAGTCATATTGCTTTGCAATTGATTTTAACGAAGTTGGACCTTCCCCATGCTTATGAGCAAGTGCAATCATAATAGTAAGTCCATAACGACCTTTAGTGGATATTTTCAACGTTCATCCCTCTTTCCATTCTTCGATCCATCCATACTCTACATACCGTTAAGGATGCCCCTGCGATATGCCCAATAGTCAGGCTAAAAAGAATTGTCCCAACAAATACTGGCCCACCTAAAAGGAATCCAATAAGGAGGACAACTAATTCCATACTAATTCTAATCCGTGCGACAGACGCTCCCGTTTTTTCAGAAAGAGCGAGCATCACACTATCTCTCGGCCCTGCCCCACACTGAGGTGAAATATAGAGGCCGATACCGAAGCCCATAATCAAAATTCCAATCAATAGCATGGCAAGTTGAGCAAATAGCTGAGCGGGAGTTTGTAAGATAAATAAAAATATATCTACAAATACACCAACGAGTAGCATATTAAGGTAGGCTCCAAGTCGTGGCATTTGTTTTGTTAAAATCGTGGCTGCAACTAATAGTAAAAACCCCATTAAAATTGTCCATGTACCAATCGTTAGTCCAAATTGATTTTGAAGACCAATATGCAGGACGTCCCATGGGGCACTTCCAAGCTCAGCCGTTATCATGAGCGCAATACCAAAGCTCATAACAATGAGACCTACCATATAAATAAACCATCTAAATGCAGAATCTTTCATGTATATTTCCCTCCTGATACACAGAGAGGGGGTACAAAACTCACTCTCTTGATTCGACTATAAGTATACCACAGCATACGCCCGTCCTTCTTAACCCTTTGCATTTTAACGGGCTTTCGTTAAAATTGCAATAATGACGAACAAAGTCGGAGGGATCCTATGGATTTATTTAGCTATAACGAAACGCCGGAAGTAAAGGGTCCACTTGCTGCGCGCATGAGACCTCGAACACTAAACGAAGTTATCGGACAAAAAGATATTATTGGTCCTGGTACACTCTTACGCCGTGCAATTGAAGCAGATCGGTTAACTCCTATGATCTTTCATGGGCCACCTGGTACAGGTAAAACGACACTCGCCCGAGTTATCGCCAACTCTACATCTGCGGTGTTTGAACAACTTAACGCTGTTTCATCAGGTATAAAAGATGTAAAGGAGATTGCGCAAAAGGCACAGGATCGTATTCGCTATGAGGGAATGAAGACCGTTTTATTTATTGATGAAATCCATCGATTCAATAAAGGTCAACAGGATGCACTTTTACCGTTTGTGGAAGATGGCACCGTTGTTCTAATTGGAGCGACGACAGAGAATCCCATGTTTGAAATTAATCCTGCCCTCTTATCTCGCTCTCGTCTATTTAAGCTTTCATCCCTTAATGAAGAGGAGACGAAATCAGTAATTGATCAAGCGTTAGAAGATAAAACTCGTGGATTCGGAAATTACGAGGTTAAATTGGACGAAGATGCTGTTAATCATATTATTAACGTTGCTCAAGGTGATGCTAGAACAGCGTTAAACGCACTAGAGCTCGCCATTTTAACGACCGACCCTGATGATGATGAAGTTATCCATATTACACTTGATATTGCAGAGGCATCCATTCAGCAACGAATGGTTCGGTACGATAAAGCAGGCGACAATCATTACGATACCATCTCTGCGTTTATTAAAAGTATAAGAGGCTCCGATCCGGATGCAACTCTTTACTGGCTTGCTAAAATGATCTACGCGGGCGAGGATGCACGGTTTATTGCGCGCAGACTCTATGTACACGCAGCTGAAGATATTGGTCTCGCTGATCCAAACGCACTTTTAATCGCTCAAGCTGCCTTTCAGGCTGTTGAATTTATCGGGATGCCAGAGGCTAGAATCCCACTTGCTGAGGCAGCGCTGTATTTAGCTACAGCTCCTAAAAGCAATGCCGTGATCTCTGGAATCGATAGTGCGCTTCGTACAGTAGAAAAGGAAAAAACGGGAGATGTGCCTGTTCATTTAAGAGACTCTCATTATAAAGGGGCCTCTAAACTTGGCCACGGCGTTGACTATTTGTACCCGCATAGTTATGAAAATCACTATGTCGTTCAGCAATATATGCCAGACCATTTATTAAAAAAATCTTTTTATCAACCATCTAGCAATGGCTATGAAAAAACCGTTCAAAAACGACTAGACTATTTTGACGAACGAAAAAAGAAAGGAAAATAGTCATACATGCGCATACTTTCGATTCTCGATGTCTATATTAATAGAAAAGAGAATAAGAAAGGATGAAGATGATGAAAGTACGCCAAGATGCTTGGTCCCATGAGGATGATCTATTATTAGCTGAAACTGTGTTACGACATATACGAGAAGGAAGCACCCAGCTACGAGCCTTTGATGAAGTAGGTGATGCACTTCACCGAACATCAGCTGCCTGCGGGTTTAGATGGAATGCAGTAGTGAGAGATAAATACGAGGATGCAGTAAAGCTAGCAAAAAGACATAGAAAGCAAGTGAAACGTCAAGTAGCAAAGCAAGAGTCTCCACAAGTATTTAATACACAGGAGATTATGGAATTTACAGAAGAGTTAGCTGTAGAACCCTCTTACCTTCCGCCTAAAATAGAGGTAGAGAGCTCTCAGCAATTCGTTCAAGAAGAGCAGTCTAAAGCTCCAAGCTTTGTAACAGTTATAAATTATTTGCATGAGCTCTCTCGCTATTACGAAGGGAAAAATGAGCGACATGTATCAGCAGTTACGCAAGAGTTAGAGGATTTGAAAAAAGCGCATCAGCTCTTACAACAAAAATATCAATCTATACAGGAAGACTACCAGTCCATTATTCATATCATGGATCGTGCTCGTCGGATGGCATTGTTAGATGAGGATCGAGATGCGACTGCATTCCGCATGGATAAGAATGGGAACTTAGAGAAGGTTGCAAGGTAGTTATTAGAGCTGAATTGCCTAAGTTTTAACTAGTTTTGTGCAGCTCTCCACTTGATTTAAAAACTGATTGCAGAATCAAAAAAGCAGTTTACATGGAAAAAGAGCACCATACATATCTGGGTGCTCTTTGTTATGTATAAAAGAATCATGTTTTGACATTGTTCGACAAAATGCGCCAACAAAAATGAATATAAATTTATATAAACTAATATATATTCATTAAAGGATAAAGATAAGAGTCCCGCGAATGCCGTTTCGTACTTTTCGCTTTGAACCTGCCATTGCAGGTGGGTGACCTGCCTAAGGATCCTGCTTTCCCTAGTGAAAGGGCATAGCAATTACCAAAGAACTAAGATCTCCCTAAGTAAAAGTGTTGGCTCAAAACATGAAGTGATGACGAACATCATAGGACTCTTATAAATGATAGCTGTTTACATTTCTTATCTTACATAACTTCTCTTGAAAAATCAACAGGTTTTTATTAAAAATTTAATTTTCTGAATACTTATTTTTATGCGTTAATACATATTATCCCATGTTTGTATCCACGTAAATGTTTGAATCAAAATAAGAGCACCTTTCACCTCTTATTCAGCCGCTATTGCGACTGCTACAAGAATAGTGAAACGTGCTCCATATTATTACATAGTAAAGCTTACAGTTGCTCTACTTCTTTTTTTGGCTTTTCTTGGATGTTTAAATGTAGTTCATCTAATTTTGACTGCTCTACAGGGCTTGGCGCATTCGTTAACTGACAGCTTGCGCTTGCCGTTTTAGGGAAGGCAATTGTATCACGTAGGTTGTTACGACCAGCTAATAGCATGACTAATCGGTCTAAACCTAGTGCAATTCCTCCGTGAGGAGGTGTCCCATATTCAAATGCATCCAGTAGGAATCCAAATTGCTCAACAGATTCCTCTTCTGTGAATCCAAGTGCTTTAAACATTGTTTCCTGAAGTGGTCTCTCAAATATACGTTGTGAACCGCCACCTAATTCGTACCCATTTAACACAAGGTCATAGGCTTCAGCACGAACTTTTTCAGGATTTGTGTGCAAGAGCTCCTCGTCCTCTTTAACGGGACGTGTGAATGGATGGTGCTCTGCCACATAACGTCCTTCTTCTTCGTCATAGGATAGAAGTGGGAATTCCGTTACCCATAGGAAGTCGTATGTTCCTTCTTCAATTAATCCTAAGTCTTTTGCAAACTTCGAGCGAAGCGCGCCAAGTGTGTCCCACGCTACTCGCTTTTTATCTGCAACAAATAATAGGATGTCGCCTGCCTCGGCCTTAAATGACTCGATAAGCGTTGCCTGCTGCGCTTCGTCGAAGAATTTAGCAACCGGCCCTTTTACCTCACCATTTTCTACCTTGAGCCAAGCAAGCCCCTTTGCTCCGTAAATTTTAGCAAAGTCACTTAAGCCATCGAGATCTTTACGAGAGAAATTGTCAGCTTCGCCTTTAACACAAATCCCTTTCACATGACCTCCATTTTCGACCGTTGAGGCAAAAACCTTAAAGGCGCTATCTTTGACTTGTTCAGAAATGTCGACAAGCTCCATTCCAAAGCGAGTGTCCGGCTTATCAGAGCCAAAGCGGTCCATAGCTTCCTGATACGTTAACCTTGGGAAAGGCGTTTGAACGTCCACACCTTTAAGCTCTTTTACTAGCTGCTTCATTAAGCGCTCCATCATTGCAAGTAGATTTTCTTTACCCATGAAGGATGCCTCAATGTCGACCTGAGTGAATTCAGGCTGACGGTCAGCACGAAGATCCTCATCGCGGAAGCAACGTGCAATTTGATAGTAACGCTCGAAGCCTGAGACCATTAACAGTTGCTTAAATAGCTGTGGTGACTGTGGTAACGCGTAGAACTCGCCATCATGAACTCGGGATGGCACAAGATAATCGCGTGCACCTTCTGGCGTGCTTTTTGTTAATAGTGGCGTTTCAATCTCCATGAACTGTTGCGTATCTAAGAAATCACGAATCATCTTCGTTGTACGGTGACGCAGATACATCGTCTCCTGCATTTTTGGACGACGAAGGTCTAAGTAACGGTATTTAAGGCGAACATCGTCTGTAATCGTTGCGTTGTCTTCAATCATAAACGGTAGGTTTTTCGCTGCATTTAAGATCGTTACAGTTTGGACCATCACTTCGATCATTCCGTTTGAAAGCTTGTCGTTAATGTTCGCTTCGTCTCGTTTTACAACGTGCCCTTCAATCTCAATAACAAATTCGTTACGAATTTTTTCAGCCGTTTGAAGCGCTTCTGGTTGTTCCTCGCCGTTAAAAACAAGCTGTACTTGTCCAGAACGGTCACGCAAATCGATAAAGATAAGCTCCCCTAGGTCACGACGCTTCTTTACCCAGCCTTGCAGGGTTACGGTTTGTCCAATTTGTTCTTCTGATACTTCCACACATGCATGTGTTCGTTGTTGCACAGTAAATTCCTCCTTTTATGTCGTCACAATAGACGCGGCATCACTCATGATAGTAGCTAATGGGACTAGCGTTTGTTCTCCCGTTGCCATTTCTTTCACCATAACGCTTTGTTGATCTAGTTCGTCTTCTCCTAAAATAAAGACATACTTTGCCTGCTGACGATTAGCCGCCTTCATTTGCGCCTTCATTTTTTTATCCATGTAATCTGTATCACAGGAAATTCCTTGTGCACGTAAAGAGTGAATAATCTCAGGTGTTTTATCTTTAGGCTCATCTCCTAATGAAACAAGGTAGACGTCTAGTTGATTAACTGTCTGAAGCTCTACCTGTTGCGCTTCGAGTGCCATCAGTACACGCTCAATGCTTAACGCAAATCCAATACCTGGTGTCTCTGGTCCACCAATCTCTTCAACAAGCCCATTGTACCTGCCTCCACCAGCGAGCGTCGTAATAGCTCCAAAGCCATCACCCTCTAACATAATTTCAAAGGCCGTATTGTTATAGTAATCGAGTCCTCTTACAAGCGTAGGATCAATGACGTACGCAATTCCCATAGACTCAAGAGCTTTTTGTACGTGCTCGAAGTACTCTTTTGAAGCGTCATTTAAATAATCTAAAATAGATGGTGCAGTGCCCATTAGCTCGTGATCGCGATCCTTTTTACAATCGAGAATACGGAGCGGATTCTTTTCTAAACGAGACTGACAGTCACTACAAAACTCATTAATGCGTGGCTTAAAGTGACTAATGAGTGCCTCCTTGTGAGCAGTTCGGCTATCTTTATCACCAAGGCTATTAATCACAAGCTTGACGTTTTGTAGACCGATCTCTTTGTAAAAGTCCATTGCGAGCGCTAATACTTCCCCATCAATTTGCGGATCAGCGCTGCCTAGTGCCTCCACACCAAATTGTACGAATTGACGCATTCTACCTGACTGAGGACGCTCATAGCGAAACATTGGTCCGGTGTAATAGAGCTTGACCGGTTGATCTGGCAAACCGTGCATCTTATTTTCGACAAAGGAACGAACGACTGATGCTGTCCCTTCCGGACGAAGCGTTAAGCTACGGTCGCCTCGATCTTTAAATGTGTACATCTCTTTTTGCACGATATCGGTTGTATCCCCTACACCTCTAGCAAATAGCTCCGTTTGCTCAAACATCGGTGTACGGATCTCTTTATAATTATAGCGGCGGCATAAATCGTGGATTAGTGCCTCAATCCGTTGCCACTTCTCTGACTGGCCTGGTAAAATATCCTGCGTTCCTCTTGGAATCGCGTAGCTCATCGTATATCCCTCCTGAAATTTGCAATAAAAAAACTCCCGCCCCTGACATAATTGTCAGGGACGAGAGCTTAGTCCCGTGGTACCACCCTAGTTAGGACATACGTCCTCACTCAAGATCAGTTAACGCCTGATTCACGATCTCCGCTATTGAACATAAAAGTCGTTCACGGAAATACCTACGAAGTGTTCGTTCACCTAGATTCTAACGGAAATGCTTTCAGCCTGCGGCATTTCTTCTCTGGTCTTAGAATGACCTAAGCTACTATTCTCCATCAAGGGTTTTATAATATTCATTAATAATACGAATTGAGAGACAATCTGTCAACCGCTTCTTTAAAATTACTCTAATTAACTTTCAATAATCAACGTAACTGGACCATCGTTTGTAAACGACACGTCCATATGAGCACCAAAAGTGCCCGTTGCGACGTTTAAGTTATGCTCCCGTTGTAAATAGTCATTAAACTTTTCGTAAAGATCCCGCGCAACGTCTGGCTTAGCCGCTTCCATAAAGTTTGGTCGTCGACCTTTTCGCGTGTCTCCGTAAAGAGTGAACTGCGAAATCGATAGAATGGAGCCACCAGTGTCTTTAACAGATAAGTTTAGCTTGTCATCTTCGTCTTCGAATATACGAAGACCCGCAACTTTATTTGCCACGTAACGAATATCTTCTTCGGTATCAGAGTGAGTGATCCCAACTAATAGCATGAGTCCATGATCAATGGATCCGACTACATCGCCATTTACCACTACGCTCGCTTCTTTCGATCGTTGAACAACTACTTTCATCTTAAAAACAAGCTCCTTTAATGCATAATTCTACGCACAGTATAAATATCTGAAATCTGCTTAATTCGGTCAACCACTCGTTGCAAGTGACCGATGTTTTGAATCGAAATCGTCATATTAATCGTCGCCATTTTGTTTTTATCCGACCGACCTGAAACAGCATTAATATTTGTTTTCGTTTCTGCTACCGCCTGTAACACATCGTTTAAAAGCGATCTTCTATCATAACCGGATATTTCAATATCGACCTGATAGCTCTTCGGCTTTTGCACTTCTTTTTCCCACTCAACAGGCAATAATCTAGCCTGCACGTCTTCCTGGTTCACATTTGGACAGTCTGAGCGGTGAATGGAGACGCCGCGACCCTTTGTGATATAACCAACAATATCATCGCCAGGGACTGGATTACAGCAGCGCGAGAGACGGATTAGAAGGTTGTCCACTCCTTTTACCGTTACTCCAGTACTAGCTTTTCCACTTGGACGGTGCTGTGGCTTTTCATCAATTTGTTCTTTTAGCGACTGAATATCCTGCTCTTCATCTAGTTTTTTACGGATCGTGTCCGTAAGCCTTGTTACAATTTGAGCTGCAGTGATACCTTGATAGCCAACAGCTGCATACATATCTTCGTCGCTCGTAAAGTTAAATTTTTCGGAGACGCGCTCAATATTCTCCGTCGTTAAAACTTCTTTCGGCTTAAAGCCTTT
Source organism: Paenalkalicoccus suaedae (assembly GCF_006965545.2). Taxonomy (NCBI): domain Bacteria; kingdom Bacillati; phylum Bacillota; class Bacilli; order Caryophanales; family Bacillaceae; genus Paenalkalicoccus; species Paenalkalicoccus suaedae. The sequence goes on along the minus strand of NZ_CP041372.2, from coordinate 1,344,575 downwards.
TTTCTCTATTTCTTTCTCGACTAAGTCGCGACCTTTTTCTACATTTTCTTCACGACGCTCTTTTTTGAACCATTGGCGAATCTTATTTTTAGCGTGGGAGCTTTGCGTAATTTTTATCCAGTCTTGACTCGGACCATACGAGTGCTTAGACGTTAAAATTTCAACGATATCGCCTGTTTTAAGCTGATGATCTAGTGGCACCATTTTGCCGTTGACCTTCGCGCCAATACAGCGATTTCCTACCTCCGTGTGAATCCGATAGGCATAATCTAATGGCACAGACCCCTTCGGTAGCTCCATGACATCCCCTTTTGGAGAAAAGACGAATACCATGTCCGAAAATAAATCAATTTTAAGAGATTCCATAAATTCCTGAGCGTCATTTGTGTTGTTTTGCCACTCAATAATTTCACGGAACCAAGACATCTTGTCCTCTAAGGTTTCCGCATCTGCAACCGTCTTACCTTCTTTATACGCCCAGTGCGCTGCTACCCCGAATTCCGCTACTCGGTGCATTTCCTCCGAGCGAATTTGCACCTCTAAAGGATCCCCTTTAGGACCAATTACAGTCGTATGAAGAGACTGATACATATTTGCCTTAGGCATGGCGATATAATCCTTAAATCGACCAGGCATAGGCTTCCACTGCGTATGAATTGTACCTAAAACGGCATAGCAATCCTTAATACTCTTCACAATAATTCGTACGGCTAAAAGGTCGTAGATTTCATTAAATTGCTTATTTTGTAGCACCATTTTGCGATAGATGCTGTAAATATGCTTTGCTCGTCCTTTAATCTCTGCTTCAATTTGCATGCCATCAAGGCGGTCGACAATCAGGGATTTGACTTCATCAATATAGCTTTCTCTCTCCGCGCGTTTTTTCTTCATTAAGTTAACAATACGATAATACTGTTGCGGATTAAGATAGCGTAATGACGTGTCCTCAAGCTCCCATTTGATTGTGGAGATACCTAGTCTATGAGCGAGCGGCGCAAAGATTTCTAATGTTTCATTTGCAATTCTTCGCTGCTTTTCAGGCGGAAGGTGCTTAAGCGTACGCATATTATGGAGACGGTCCGCAAGCTTGATCAGAATAACTCGAATATCTTTCGCCATCGCAACAAACATCTTACGATGGTTTTCAGCCTGTTGCTCTTCTTTAGACTTATATTTTATTTTTCCGAGCTTCGTTACGCCGTCGACGAGCATCGCAACCTCTGCCCCAAAATCTTTTTCAAGATCGGCAAGGGTCACGTCCGTGTCTTCCACGACGTCGTGCAAAAATGCTGCTGCAATTGTGTTTGGATCCAAACCCAACTCCACGAGAATTCCAGCTACTTGTACGGGATGCCAAATATACGGCTCTCCAGAACGACGGTATTGCTCACGATGAGCATACTCTGCCGCTTCGTACGCCTTGCGTAAAAACGCTACGTCCTTCTCGGATAAATATTCTCCTGCTTTTTCAAGAACTTGCTCACTAGTCATCGGATCACCTTAATTTATCTCAAATTATTATGAAGCCTTGCATATATGAAAATATTGTCGAATAAAAAACAAAAAAAAGACCGAACTCGTCGGAAATCTGGAACAGTTTATAGTAACTCCTATCTTAGCACGAATACAAAGAAAAAACACCAACCTATATTACGTTAGGATAAGATACCTATTTGATTGAATCGAGAGAACGTAATTTGTTGGTTTTCAACTGCCCGCTTTGAGTCTGTTAGCTTTTGGGTTTGTTCCTCCTGTGACTTCGTTTGCTCCCCTAATCATCTCGCTTGTTTCTCTTCGGATCTTGTTTGTCCTCCCAATATTTAAGGGGCGCTGCATCACTTCAACCTTCTTACGCAAACCTTTCATATTCCTTTGCGTCAAGTGAAGCCTCGTATGCATCAAACTAAGGATGAGTTGCTTCAGATTGACAGTCGTTTGCGTCAAGCACCTTCCTTTAATTCACGGAGCGTTTCGTTTACGTCTTTAACTCTAAACGTATAAAAAGCTAGCTAACTGAACTGCCAGTAGATGAATTAAAACTCCCCATAAACAAAAAAGTATCAAAAGAAAAAGAGATTTTATCATTTTCTAAAAGCAAAAAAAAGAGACCCATAATTGAGTCTCTCAAACGTATCTTTTAGTATGTCATTAATGTGAACACTTCGTAATCATCTAAGCGATCGCGTCCGTCTAAGTAGCTTAGCTCAATCATGAAGGCAATTCCTACAACTACTCCACCAAGCTCTTCTACCATTCTGATCGTTGCTTCGATCGTTCCTCCAGTAGCTAATAGGTCATCCGTGATAAGTACACGTTGACCAGGCTTGATCGAATCCTTGTGGATATTTAAAGAATCCTTCCCGTACTCAAGACCGTAGTCTACTTCAAGGACTGGACGTGGAAGCTTTCCAGCTTTACGGACAGGTACAAAACCTAAACCTAGTGAATAAGCGATTGGACAACCAACAACAAAGCCGCGTGCCTCTGGTCCAACAACTACGTCGATTTCTTTGTTTTTAGCAAAGTCTGCCATTTGATCAATAGCCTTTTTGTACGCTTCGCCGTCTTCCATTAATGTCGTAATATCCTTAAAGCGAATACCTTCCTTTGGGAAATCCTCTACTACCGTTACATATTGCTTAAAATCCATGTTTTTGCTCCTCCTAATGTGCGCTACCTAGACGGACTTCAGTCCGCCAGCTATCGAACGTTTTCTTCAAATCTTGATATGATGAATAAATCAGCTTCTCCTGCATCTCGCTCTTTTGCAGGTGCTTTTTATACGTAGTCGATGCCGTTAAATCTCGTTTTTGAGGCTCGTCCAATAACTCAACGACACCATTTTCTATCTTAACAAATTCTAGCTCAGAAAACACCTGACAGATGAATGAAATTGTACGTTCGCTCCATCCTTTATGTTTAGCTAGGTCTTTTCCATGCTTATTCAAATCTAATTGCTTCCTTTTTTTCATAAAAGCGTAAAACCATTTGAACTGGTCTCTTGACGGAACAGACGTAAAGAAGTATTCCGCATCATGAGCAAAAACGACGAAGAGTCGTTCTAATGATTCGTTTTGACTCAGGAACTCTTCTAGTTCTTCGAACGTCTGAGGTAAATCGAGTAATAAAACAGAAGAAGCATTCATTGCTTCCGATTTATCTCGTGCTCTCCATCCATCTGGGAGAGCATAGTGTCCCTCCTGGAATTGGACCACCTTCACGTCTTCAGAGTCCGGAATCGAGATACTTTTCAACCGATTTTCGTCCCCGCGTAGATCAAACAGTTGCCAGTCAGATACTTTAACGTCCTCCAGCATAAGCTGAGGTTTGACGGAGCCGTTCCACTCGTTGAGGGATAGCTTCCCGACAGCAGACAGGGGTGCGATCGGTGAGATACGCTCATATAGCTCGCCCATTTGGAATCCAATAGCATCGAGCATTGAACCGTCTTGCACGAGCGAAAATTTGATGTGATCAGATGTCGCACCTATTCGCTTCATCCGTTCAACGTTAGCCTCTTTGACATACACTTTAGGTGCGGGATTCCCCACGCCAAAAGGTGCCATCTGCTTTAAGTCTTTAATAGCCTCAACTGTCACTTCATCTACTTGAACGGGTAAATCAACATGAAGCTTTCGCACCCAATCATCATCCGTTAATGTTGTATCTGCAATCTCGATGAGCCTTTTATGCACCTCATCCACATCCTGCAACTTCATCGTTAGACCAGCCGCCATCGGATGTCCGCCAAAGTGGGGCAACAGTTCACGCATTTGCGAGAGGGAATGAAACATATCAAAGCCTTCAATACTTCTTGCTGAACCCTTGGCTAACCCTTTTTCAAGATCATGACTCATCACAATCGTTGGTCGGTAATATTTCTCCACAAGACGACTTGCAACAATACCGATAACGCCAGCGTTCCAGCCTTCTTTTCCTACAATAATGACGGAAGGCACACCTTGCGCCTCGACCATCGCAATGGCTTCCTCTGAAATGTCTTTGACGATCTTTTGTCGCTCTTTATTTAAATCATCCACGAGCGTCGCTAAATCCTCGGCTTCATATGCGTCCTCTGATAATAATAGCTCCACTGCAGGATCAGCGCTATCTAACCGACCCGCTGCATTAAGTCGCGGTCCGATCATAAACCCAACCGTCTCTTCGTCTAGCTCATCGATTGATGCGGAGGCTTTGGTGAGTAGCGCTCTTAGCCCAGGTCGTAGTTGCTGACGCATTCGCTTCAATCCCATTTTAGCTAAGAAACGATTTTCGTCCTCCAAAGGCACAAGGTCTGCGATCGTCCCAATTGCCACGAGATCATAAAACTCCTCCGGCACACGCCCCATCAGCGCATGCGCTAGTTTAAACGTGACCCCTACACCTGCTAGGTTAGGAAATGGGTAGGAACAGTCCTCCTGTTTAGGATTGATGACCGCATAGCCATCCGGAATTGTCGGAGGTGGCTCATGATGATCCGTGATAATAAAGTCGATGCCAAGCTCTTTTGCAACATCTGCCTCATGAACGGCTGATATACCTGTGTCGACAGAAATGATAAGAGAAACGCCTTCTTCCTTCGCATGACGGAAAGCAGGCTCATTCGGTCCATATCCTTCCGTAAAGCGGTTAGGTATGTAAAAAGAGACGTTTGCTTGAAGCTCTCTTAGTGTTAAATATAGTACGGACGTGCTTGTAACACCATCGGCATCGTAATCACCAAATATCAAGATACGCTCATCACCTTCAATCGCGGTGTGGATGCGATCTACAGCACGACGCATATCCTTTAATTCAAATGGATCGTGAAGTAATCGTTCATCTATATCGAGGAATGCACGCGCATCCTCAAGTTGTCCTTTATTTCGTTGCACAAGAAAACGAGCTGCAATCATAGACAGCCCTGTATTAGCAGACAGCTCAGTCACCTGCTCTTCATCTGGTTCGTTTACTATCCAATTTGCTCTCGAACGAAGCATAGTCAATCACCCCTGACTTTCTACATTATACAGAAGGAGCTAGAAGGTGACAACGAACAAAAGAGCTAAATCTGGGTTGGGTATGTGGGTGGATCGTATGGTGACCGTGCGGAATTTGGTAGTTCGTGCGATTTTTCAATGTGCGCAGTCGAGGCTTTTTTCGAGCGGTTCACCCTGATTTTCGCGCGGTTGACCCTTCAACTTGGGCGATTATTTCTACTTACGCAGTCGTGCCCTTTTTTCACGCGATTCACCTCTACTTTCACGCGGTTGACCCTTCAACTTGCGCAGTTCACACCTTAACTTGCGCGGTTTTTTTCTACCTACGCAGTTACGCCCTTTTTTCACGCGATTCACCTCTACTTTCGCGCAGTCGGCCCTTCAACTTGCGCAGTTCGCACCCCAACTTGCGCGGTTTTTTTCTACTTACGCAGTCACGCCACTTTTTCGCGCGATTCACCTCTACTTTCACGCGGTTGACCCTTCAACTCGCGCAGTTCGCACCCCAACTTGCGCGATTTTTTTCTCCTTACGCAGTCACGCCGCTTTTTCGCGCGGTTCCTCCTTCTTTTTAAGCAATTCGCTTCTATTCTCGCGCAGTCCACCTCGCAACTTGCGCAGTTTCTCCACACCGTAGGCCTGGCACCTCTACTTATCCTTTTCACGAGACACAAAAAACCACCTCTGCATAAACAAAAGTGGCTCGCAATGCTACATGATTATAATGGCTTTTTCGTCTCTGCTAACGGATCATTCTTTTGATCATCGACAGATTTTTTACTTCTTTTTTTCGAGTCGTCAGGTTTAGATGCTGCCACCTGCTCCGCTTTTAGTCGCTTAATTTCCGATTGGAGGAGATAGATACGATACATACCTACGCTTCCTACAATAAGTCCACCTAGTAATACGGATCCTAGAATGACTAATACTAACGGCCATTCGCTTGTGCCAAACGCATAGTTAACTGGCACTGGATCAACATTAATGACGGCAAAAATAGCGATGATAAGTACAATTATTAATCCTGTTATTAATCCCCATTGACCTTTCATTCCTCGTCCACCTCATTCTCTGAATATGGATTGATATGGACACGTACGTCTTGTACGTAGCCCTCTTCCATGAGCGCTCTTTTGACTGCTTTCCCTATTGCGTGACCTTGCTCAACTGTAATGTACGGATCAACTGCCACTTTAATGTCTACAATCACGTAGTGTCCATGCTCGCGGGCTAACAGTTCGTTAATTGTCTTGACACCAGGGACTTTTTGCACAATCTTAAGCAGACGCTCTGATTCATCATCGTGCAAGACGTGATCCAGTGTATTGTGGATCGCCTCCGCGCCTAAGCTCCACCCCATTTTCATAATAAGCAGAGAGACGAATAAGCCAGCTAGTGGATCCATATAAGCAAACCAGTCGTAGCCAAGATTTGTACCGATAATCGCAGCGCCAATACCGACCAACGCCGCAAGTGAGGAGAACACGTCAGAGCGGTGATGCCACGCATCTGTAATGATGGCATCACTTCTATATTTTTTACCCAAATTTATCTTATATCGAAACATTAATTCTTTTACGACGATCGAAAAAATGACGGCGTAAATCGCAATGGTGCCTGGTACAGCCACCGGTTCAAAAAACGATGAGATTGCATCGATGGCGATTTCAATCCCAACGACAAATAAAAGTACCGATACAATAATAGCTGTAACGGTTTCTGCTTTCCCATGACCATAAGGGTGATCCTCATCCGGTGGGCGCTTTGCCGCTCTTATACCAATTAACACTGCAACGGACCCTACTACGTCGGACGCAGAGTGGACCGCGTCCGCTACTAACGCACGACTATCAGCAATTATGCCTACTGCACCTTTTATAATGGCTAAAATAATATTCCCAATAATCCCGATCCAAGCACCTTGCTGGACCTTTTTATAGCGAATAGCATCCTGTGATTCTGTCATAGGCTCACCCTCTCCTACGTTTACGAGCTCTTTTTCACTATTGTCTAATCATACTCTTTTTATACTAAGAGTGCTACGACCTTTCTTTTGAGCCAAAAAATAGCGCCACGACGTCAAAGTCGTGGCACCAATCCTTTATGCTTCTGAAGGTTGTTCTTGCTCTTCTAGCTTCTTTTGCTCTCTCTTTTTCACTTGTCTGTTTTTCATTTCAAGCCAAAGCTGGGATGCAATAAAGAGCGACGAATACGTACCAGCTAATAAACCGACGACTAATGCGATAGAGAAAACACGTAAGCCTTCGCCACCGAATACTACGAGTGCTGCTGCTGCAAACACAACGGTTAATACGGTGTTAATAGAACGAGCCAGCGTTTGAATTAAACTCTTGTTTACGACATCTGCTAAATCTTTAAACTTCGATACCTTCTTTTCTAACGCCAAATTCTCACGAATACGGTCGAAGGTTACGATCGTATCGTTGATCGAATACCCGACAATCGTCAGGACGGCCGCAATGAACGGCACGTTAACCTCAAGCTGCGTCATACTGAAGAAAATAAGGATGAACAGCGCATCGTGGGCAAGTGCTGCGACCGCCGCTAGCGCGTATAAGAATTCGAATCGAATTGTTACGTAAATGATAATCCCCACAGCAGCGATTAACACGGAGATGATGGCGTTACGAGCAAGCTCTTCTCCGACAATCGGTGTGACGGTACTCACATTTGGAGTAGAGCCGTAAAGCTCTTCAAAGTAGTTTTGAATCTCCAATGTTTGCTGCTGATTTAAATCTCCGATAAATTGGACGCGCCCCGTATCACTCGCGTCACCAACAATGGTGATCTCATCAGGTGTATAGCCGATTTCTTCAAACTGCGAGTTGATTTCAGCCGCCGAAATATTGTCTTCCGCTAAAACGTCAATCGTTGTACCTGCGCGGAAGTCAATGCCTAAATTTAGTCCGAGTGTTGCTAGCAGGATAATTCCGATCAATAAAAACGATCCGGAAAAGATAAAGAACTTTTTACGATGCTTTACAAAATCAATCCTACTAGTCTCAAAATCAAAGTTCATTTATTTCACGCTCCTTCACACCGAACAAGCGAGGCTTTTTATTAAGCGCTCGGCTGTTAACCCATAGTCCTAACAATAATCTAGAAGCAAACACAGCTGTTAGGAAGCTTGTCAGGATGCTTACGATAAGCATGACGGCAAAGCCTTGAACCGCGCTCGTACCAAAGTAGAAGAGCACCCCTGCCGCAAGAATCGTTGTAATATTGGCATCTAAGATCGTTGATAGTGAGCGACGACTACCAGCACGGAACGCGCTCATCGTCGATTTACCAGATCGAACCTCGTCTTTAATACGTTCAAATGTAATGATATTCGCATCTACTGCCATACCAACCCCTAAAATAAGGGCTGCAATACCTGGAAGCGTTAAGACCGCGTTCATCCAGTTGAAGACAACAAGTACAACATAAATGTACATGGATAACGTAATAATCGCGACAGCTCCTAGGAAGCGATAGTATACAAGCATATATGCAAAGATGAGAGCTATACCGATGAACCCTGCATTTACTGCAAGCTCTAGCGAACGCTCACCAAGAGATGCACCTACGGAGTTAGCAGAGAGCTCCACTAATTCAACAGGAAGGGCACCAGCGTTTAAGATACCTGCTAAGTTCTGTGCTTCTTCCACGGTAAAACTACCGCTGATCATAATGTCACTACTTTGGATTGTCTCGTTCACCGAAGGCGCACTCACAATCTTTGAGTCTTCCTTCATCATTTCTTCGCTGAACGTATCACCTTCTTCGTAGTCTAACCAAATCGCAAGAAGGTTCTCACCAATTGGACGTTGACGAATTTCAGATGTGATTTCACCAAACAAGCTTCCGTCACGTACCTGCACTAATACAACCGGTTGGTTCGTGTTAGGATCAAAGCTTTGTCTTGCTCCACCCTCTACTAGGTCTCCACCGTCTAGATAAAGCTCATCGTCAACATCTCGGATGGAGAGTTGCGCCTGTGTAGATAGTAGTTCACGTGCCTGGTTTTGATCCTCGACACCAGGGAGTTGCACACGAATACGATCGTCTCCTTCGATAGATACGACTGGTTCGGATACGCCAAGCACGTCAATTCTCGCTATTAAAGAGGCTACCGTATCGGATAATACCTCCTCATTTATTTCCATTCCATCACTCAAGGATTCTGCTTCATAAAGTACTTCAAAGCCACCCTGTAGATCTAGTCCCAAGCTAATATCCTCTACGTTGTCCATGACATTCGTTGCGATCAGCGCACCAAAAGCTACGACGATCACAAAAAAGAGGGCAATAAACCCTTTTCGGACACCTTTACGCTTTGCCATGTATGTCTGTTCCTCCTTCAATGTCCCCTATCCGTACTATGTAGGAACTCCTTCAAACCAATAGTCCTATTATAGCGATAGACAAAAAATCCTGTCAATGATCTGCCAAAAAATTATTCTGTTTCTTTCGTTGCAAAAAAATTGAAATCGTCTTTATAAGCCCCGATTGTCATCTGAGTCATGTAATCATTCGGCTTTAAGCCTAGTAGTAGCGACGTAATCTGGTGTAGCCTTAGAGATTCTGGTACCACCTTTTGTCGTGTCATTTTTGTGACAAAGCTCGTCCAAACTTCGTCTTTCGATACTGTGTTATAACCAAGAAGCTGAAACTCCTCCCACTTACTATCAAGAACAGGTTCGAGCTCTTGCCTCCAATCATTCCAAGTTAGCATCTGAACTAGCCCCCCTTTACCCTATTTTCGACCAAGACCGAACGCAAGCCCGGCTCCCAGTAAAAATGACAGTATGCTTAACACGATGCTGCCTTGACCAAAGCCTGGGAAAACAACAAAGATTGATCCTATTAACAATCCGACAACCACGGCATACGTGTAGCTCGGATAATGCTTAAACAAATAGCGTATTGCCTTACTGCTGATAACAAATCCAAGTACAACTCCAGATCCAACTAGAAAAATAACTGGAAAGTTTGGAGAAGTAATGGACAAGGCATCAATGGCCGTTGCATATACTCCAAATAGTAGAAGGATTAACGAACCGCTGATCCCAGGAAGTAGCATCGCCATACTTGCCATCCAGCCAGCAAAAAACAACAAAACCATTGTTCCCATCGATAAATCCGTGATGAGCGCACCAGTGTCTTCTCTCACAAACGCCGTTAGTGCTACCGCAACTGCTGCAACGGTAATCAAGACAAAGTGAACGGCATTAAAGGACTTTTTACTATCAGCTAACACTAAAATCACTGGGATAACTCCGATAACTAAGCCAGTGAAAAAGAAAAAGGTTGGCTGACTATAATTTGCTAATAGAAATCTAATGACGCTAGAAAATAGTACGAGCGCGCCTGCAATTCCTATACCGAGTGGCACTAAAAAGCCGAGATGTTTTTTCCAATCCTTGCTAAAGAACCCGTTAATAGAGTGAATAAGCTCCTGATAAATCCCTAAGATGACAGCCATTGTCCCACCGCTGACACCGGGAATTAAGTCCGCAATCCCCATTACAAGACCGCGATAAATATTTTTCCAATGCACGTTCAAAACTCCTTCGTCGCCAAAATAAGCATGTTTTAATCCTCTTTAAGCATATACATTCTACACAAAAAAATCTATCTATTTCAAAAAATGAAAGCAGGAATTAGGATGACTAAACAAAGTTTTATAAAAGGAGCACTCATATTAGTACTTGCTGGCTTCCTTACCCGCTTTTTAGGCTTTATCAATAAAATGATCGTAGCTCGAGTTCTAGGAGCAGAAGGTGTAGGTCTTTACATGATGGCTGTTCCTACACTTTTGCTCGTGCTAACACTCACTCAGCTCGGTCTACCAATTGCGGTTAGTAAGCTAATCGCAGAGGCCGAGGCTCGCCACGCCTATGATGAAAGGCGACGCATTTTACAAACAGCACTTCTCATCACGACATCAGCAAGTATTGTCCTCTCGATCCTGACATTCTTCGTTGCACCAATACTTGCAAGTACGTTTTTAACAGACGAGCGCGCGCTTTATCCATTACTCGCTATCATTCCTGTTATCCCAATTGTAGCGGTCTCCTCCGTGCTCCGTGGCTATTTTCAAGGCAGGCAAAACATGGTACCAACAGCTGTGTCATCTGTAGTGGAGCAAGTTGTGCGCATCACGTGCGTGGCGTTACTTACCACGATTTTTCTGCCCTATGGTATTGAATACGCTGCAGCAGGCGCTATGGTTTCCGTTATTTTAGGAGAAGCGTTTTCACTCATCTATCTTCTCTTGCAGTTTCGCAAAAGTAAACGCGTCTCTGCAAAGCCATCGAAGCAGGCATTTCAGCGACTGATGAAAATAGGAATGCCGACAACAGGAAGTAGATTTATTGGCTCTATATCGCTTTTTTTTGAGCCTATACTTGTGGCTCAATGTCTTGCTATGTATGGAATAACAGCAACAGCAGGAACCATGCTTTATGGAGAACTGACAGGGTTTGCGATTCCAATGATCCTCCTTCCAACTTTTTTAACGTTTGCCCTATCAACGTCCCTTGTCCCATTTGTCAGTGAAGCGCACTCACGCAATGATCTCACCGCCATTCATTACCGAATTCATCAAGTTATTAAATATTCGATGCTATCCGGTGGAATCTCTGCTATTTGCCTATTCTTTTTTGCGGATGAAATTATGGGGGCGGTCTACCATGCACCAGAAACAGGCGTTTACTTGAGTCTTCTTGCACCATTTAGTGTCATTCTCTATGTGCAAGGTCCGTTACAGGCAGTTTTACAGGCAATTGATTCAGCAAAGCAGGCGATGGTTAATAGTCTTATTGGAGCGGTTGTAAAGCTGTCGGCCATCTATGTCCTTACTGCATCGTTTGGGATTATGGGTACAGCTGTTGCAATTATTATTGGATTTATCGTCGTCACATGTTTACACGTTATTTCTGTCGCAACCTCCATTGGTTGGGCAAGTGATCGCCGTTTTATTCAAAAAATCATTCTCTTGTTTACTATTACAACGGTCTTTGCTTGGTGGACAAGCTCTTACGTTTATTCCACGCTGACTATGTTTGTTGCTATATTCGCTATCTCCTGTATCTATGTTATTGGTATCTTTCTTCTTAGACTAGTGGAAAAACGGGAGCTAAAGCGTTTTAGCTAGTCCGTTAAATCGATATACAAATCATCACCGCGATCTAACGTACAAAAGGAGATGGCTGCAACATCTGTAAATCCTCTCTTTTTTAACTCAGCTAACAGCCAGCTTTCGTCTCTACCTAACTGCTCTAAATGATCATGCTGGATCCGGCCATCCATAATAAAAGGGAGCATCATCGTTGCTGGATGCTCCTGCTTACGTATAACAGACAGCTGGCCAGAAGGCTCTAGAATAGCAAAATCGACATCTGACATAAAGCAGATGTCTTTTTGACGTAGCTGGAGGAGAAGATCATCAAAATTATAGCGCTGTCGCCTCATTTCGCCCTCATCAATTTTACCGTTTTTAATAATGACAGACGGACTTCCGTCTACTACTTTACGAAAGGCCTGACTTTTTAGTGCCCCATAGGCTAACACCATTTGAATAAATACAAGAAGAAATAGGGGAACGAGATGATGTGCTAAAGGGTCTCGAAAATTCTCAATTGCAATAGCGGCTAATTCTGCAATCATTAATGAAATCACAAAATCAACGACAGATAGCTGACCTATCTCTCGCTTCCCCATGATGCGGAATACGAGTAATATAACGAGATACACGAGTACAGTTCGTAAAATAATTGTCATCATAGTGCCACACCTCCGCCACTATTTTCTCCCGAAGAAGAGAGAAGTATGCGAAGGTGTGATTAAAGATACGTAAAATAGCGAAGGTATAGATAGATCGTAGAGACAACAAACGAAATGATGACTGTCGGTAACCCAACCTTCAAAAAATCGACGTAATTAAATGGCTGCTTTGCTTTCACTGCAAGGCCTGCTACAACGACATTTGCGCTAGCTCCTACGATTGTGCCATTTCCGCCAAGACATGCACCTAACGCAAGTGCCCACCACAATGGGTCCATATTTTGCACACCGTAGCTTTCGAATTCAAGCATAACTGGAATCATGGCCGCAACAAAAGGAATATTATCAACAAAACCTGACACAATCCCAGATACCCATAATACTAATAAAGCTGTTGTAGAAAGATTACCGTCTGTAACAGACATGATGGCTTGAGCGATGTGATCCAATAATCCGATCTCCTCTAATCCCCCAACGAGCATAAATAATCCGATAAAGAAAAAAATCGTTACCCACTCTACTGACTGAAGGACCTCCTCTGTCTCATGCTCATTTGCAGCAAGTAGCATCAGGAGGAGTGCTCCTGCCATGGCAATACTCGTAATTCCTACTTGCAGATAGGACTGCGCGATAAATCCTAATGTTGTTATGACAAGCACAAAAATGGATTTGTACGCAAGGACCTTATTAACAATGAAAGATCTAGGGGAGATTGCCATGAGTGATCTGCTTTGATCAGCTCTTACAGAAAGCTTAGAACGGTAGAGAAACACAATTCCAGTCATCACTAAAAAATATATTATAGCTACAACAGGTCCTAAGTGAATAAGGAAGGAATTAAATGTAAAATGATCCACTGCCTGACTGATCATCACATTTGGTGGATCTCCTATGAGCGTTGCTGTTCCTCCTATATTCGCTGCTAGAATGGTTGCCATTAAATAAGGAATAGCGGAAATCTGTAGAATTGAGGTGATGGTAAAAATAATAGGTACTATCAGAAGTACCGTCGTAACATTATTTAATAACGCAGATCCGCAGGCTGTGAGTGACGCAATAACGACTAGTAGCGGAATTGGTCTGCCTTTTACAGCTTGAGCCAGATAAATAGCTAGATATTCAAATATCCCACTTCTACTCGTAATAGACACCAGTATCATCATAGAAAGAAGAAGTGTAACGGTGTGCCAGTCAATATACATCAGAAGTGCTTGATCAAACGTAATGACACCACATAATAGCATCAAAACGCCGCCTATACAGGCTACAAGCGCCCTGTTCCCTTTTTCAGTAATAATAAAGAAGTAACTGATAATAAAGATGATACTAGCTAAAAACACGTTCAAGTGACCCCCTCCTTGCCACCATACTTATGAGTTTGCTTGTCCAAACATGCTAAACGAAGGGACATATCTACATCAGACAAGTCATAAACTCACACTATCAGGATTGGAGGGATTGATGTGTCGTTATTTAAGAGTGCTAGTACAGGAATGTTCGTAACATTTATCTTTATACTCCTCACAAGTTTTATTAGCGCTATCATCTTAAAGCTTACTGCCATGCCGGAAATAAGGTTAACTACGGCTTTAGTATGCACTGCAGGATTATCTATCTTTATTGGGGGGCTCGTAGCTGGTAGCAAAAACGGACAAAATGGTTGGTTAGTTGGTGCCTTAACTGCAATTATGTATACGTGTAGCGTGGTGCTGATCCAATTGTTTCTCTTTCAAACGATTCTGTCCGTTAGTCAGCTAGTATTGCACAGCATCTTTTTCTTATTGGCGGCTTTAGGTGGGATGATTGGAGTTAATATTGGCTCAGGAACAAAACAAGCATAAAAAAAGAGCCTTGCTAAAAGCAAGAGCCCTTCTCTTATTTAGTCAGCGTTACGTACTTCACGTATTGCTTGACGATCAAACGTTAGCTTGTTTGTACCATCAACGTTGATGACAACACGTCCTTCGTCAATCGCGTCAATCGTACCGTGCATCCCGCCAATCGTAACAATCTTATCACCCTTCTGTAGGGAATCGTGCATTTCACGAACCTTTTTCTGTCGCTTTTGTTGCGGACGAATCAAAAGGAAGTAGAAAATCGCAAACATAAGAATTAACGGTAATAAAGTCATTAATAGCTCCATTGTAACAACTCCTTTCTCAGCCAAAACACTCTTATCAATGAGAATGTTCCTATAATAATCATATCCATTACTATTTTAGTCAAACTTACTACGTAAAATCAATGAAAACGTAATAAACATTAAAAATTCTTTGCATTTGGCTTATTAAATCCATATGCTTCAAAGAACTCTTCGCGGAAATCGAGTAGACGATCCTGACGGATTGCCTCTCTCACTTTTTCCATTAAAGATAAAAGGAAGTGCAGGTTATGGTACGAGCACAGCCTTAACCCAAGAGTCTCATTACACTTAATTAAGTGGCGAATGTACGCGCGTGAGTAGTTTTTACATACGTGACAGTCACAGTTTTCATCAAGTGGACCGAAGTCACGCGCAAACTTTGCATTTCGCACTACTAAACGACCAGAGCTTGTCATGAGAGTACCATTTCGCGCGATGCGAGTAGGTAACACGCAGTCAAACATATCAACACCTCGAATTGCACCGTCGATGAGTGAGTCTGCGGATCCGACTCCCATTAAATATCTTGGTTTATCCGATGGTAATAAAGGAGTTGTCTCCTCTAACACTTGATTCATAATATCCTTGGGCTCCCCAACTGAAAGTCCGCCAATGGCATAGCCAGGGAAATCTAACGATACGAGATCCTTTGCACTTTGCTTTCTAAGATCTGCGTATTCTCCGCCTTGGACAATACCAAACAAACCCTGGTCCTGAGGTCTAGCGTGCGCTTCTAAACAACGCTCCGCCCATCTGCTAGTTCGTTCCACAGATGCCTTCATATATGAATGCTCGGCTGGAAATGGTGGGCACTCATCAAAAGCCATCATGATATCGGGACCTAAATCGTTTTGTACGTGCATCGATTTTTCTGGAGTAAGGAAGAGCTTCTCTCCGCTTAGGTGGTTACGGAACTCTACGCCTTCCTCCGTAATGTTACGAAGAGCACTTAAGCTAAATACTTGAAAGCCCCCAGAATCTGTTAATATTGGGCGATCCCAATTCATGAATTTGTGCAATCCACCAGCTTCTTTTACAATATCAGACCCTGGTCGGAGCCATAGGTGATAGGTGTTACTTAAAATAATTTGCGCATTCATCTGCTTTAGCTCTTCAGGCGCCATTGTCTTAACCGTAGCAAGCGTTCCTACTGGCATGAAGATTGGTGTCTCAAACGATCCGTGAGGAGTATGAACGATTCCAAGACGAGCTCCTGACTGTTTACACGTTTTAATGTGCTCGTACGTTATTGCTGACATGTACTTCCCTACTTTCTATTTAATAAAAGCATTGCATCACCAAAGCTAAAGAAGCGATAGCGCTCTGCAACTGCTTCATTATAAGCGTTTAAAATAATATCGCGACTACTAAATGCACTTACAAGCATAACTAGCGTCGATTTAGGCAGGTGGAAATTTGTTAACAATCCATCAATCGCTTTAAATTCAAAGCCTGGATAAATAAAAATGTCCGTCCAGCCAGATGCCGTAACAAATGCACCGTCATTATCTCTCGTAATCGTCTCTAGCGTGCGTGCACTCGTTGTACCTACTGCAACAATGCGACCGCCTTCCCGCTTTGTTTTCTCTAAAAGACTTGCGGCCTCATCTGTCATCTGATAAAACTCCGAGTGCATCGTATGTGATTCCACGTCATCTACTGAAACAGGCCTAAACGTGCCAAGACCTACGTGAAGCGTAATGTAGGCAATATTAATGCCTTGCTGCTGGAGTTTTTCTATCATGGTTTCCGTAAAATGAAGTCCTGCAGTTGGTGCTGCAGCAGAGCCTCGATTTCTAGCAAACACCGTTTGATAGCGATCCTGCTCTTCTAGTTGCTCCTGAATATAAGGTGGCAATGGCATTTCGCCTAGCTGATCAAGGATTTCATTAAAGATCCCATCAAATCGGAAGCGCATCGTTCGTCTTCCTTCTGGTAACTCCTTCACGCAAGTGGCCTCTAAAAGTCCATCACCGAACGTCACCTTCGTACCAACCTTAATTCGTTTACTTGGCTTCACAAGCGCTTCCCATGTATGATCCTCTTCTTCTTTAAGTAGGAGAAGCTCAATCTTTGCTCCCGTCTCCTCTTTCACACCAAAAAGACGCGCAGGGATTACCTTCGTGTCATTTAAGACGAGTGTATCCCCGGCACGTAAATGCTTCGTGATATCAAAAAAATGTTCGTGAGAAAGCTCGCCTGTTTGTCGATCCACAACAAGCATTCTAGAAGCCTCACGGTCAAGCAGTGGAGTTTGGGCTATTAGCTCTTCAGGAAGCTCATAGTCAAACATTGATACGTCCATATATTGATCATCCTTTACTTTTACCTATTAACTAAATAAATTATAAGCGACAAAACAACACTTAAAATAATTGATGTCATGATTGGGAAATAAAAGGTCGTATTACCTCGTTCAATCACAATATCAAAAGGCAGTCTTCCAAGAGAAATGAACCTACTTAAGAACTGCCATAATAATCCTACAACAAGCAAGGTTAGTCCACTCCAAATAAGGAGCTTTGGGATAGACTCCATACTTACGTGACCTCCAAACCAAAATGCTCATAAGCGGCAGCAGTAACTATTCTACCACGTGGCGTGCGCTGAAGGAATCCTATTTGTAAAAGGTACGGCTCATAGACGTCTTCGATCGTATGAGATTCCTCTCCAATTGTAGCGGCGATCGTCTCAATACCAACCGGTCCTCCACGAAAACGTTCAATCATTGCCATCAACAGCTTATGATCGACTTCATCTAAACCTAGTCGGTCCACTTGAAGAAGCTTCAGTGACTCATCGGTTATTTCTCCCGTAATAGAGCCATTCCCTCTCACCTGAGCAAAATCTCGAATGCGACGTAAGAGACGATTCGCAATTCGAGGCGTTCCTCTTGATCTGCGAGAAACCATTCTTGCTGCTTCTTCTTCCACATCGACTTGAAGAACATCAGCCGTCCGCTTTACGATAAGTTCTAACTCTTCAGGTGTATAGTATTCTAGTCGACTCATGACACCAAACCGATCGCGTAATGGCGCGGATAGCATACCGGCTCTTGTTGTAGCCCCTACAAGCGTAAAGGGTGGAAGATCTAGCTTCACAGACCTCGCAGCCGGTCCCTTGCCAATGACTATATCTAAGAAAAAGTCCTCCATGGCAGGATAAAGAATCTCCTCTACTGTTCGTGGCAACCGATGAATTTCATCAATAAACAGCACATCTCCTGGCTCAAGAGAGGTTAAGATAGCAGCTAAATCTCCTGGACGTTCAATAGCTGGGCCAGACGTCGTGCGAAGCTGTACGTTCATCTCATTCGCAATAATCATGGATAGCGTTGTTTTACCGAGACCAGGAGGACCATATAATAGCACATGATCAAGACTTTCCTGACGTTGCTTTGCGGCTTCAATATACACGGTTAAATTCTCTTTGACTGCTCGTTGCCCAATATAAGTAGATAGTGTGGAGGGCCGTAAGCTATATTCTTCTAGCTCTTCGTCGTGTTGCTTATCAGCATCCATCATTCGATCTTCCATAGTACCCTCCTACTTTTTAAGCATTTCTTGAAGCGCGAGCTTAATATAATGATCCGTCGAACCTGGTTGCGCTTTTAATGCAGGCTCTATCTTCTTAATTTCCCTCTCGACATAGCCAAGTGCTCGCAATGCTTCTAAAGCCTCTTCAAGCTCATCGTTTTCTGGCTCATGCGTTCTAAACAAGCCTTCTGCTAAGGTAGGCATAATATCGCCGACCTTGCCTTTTAAATCTAAGATAATTTGTCTCGCTGTCTTTTTTCCTACGCCAGGAAACTTCGTTAAAAACGTCTCATTTTCCTCCTCAATGGCCTCAACAACGGAAGTCGGCTGACCCGAGCAAACGATGGCAAGCGCCCCCTTCGGTCCGATTCCAGACACTTGGAGAAGCTTCTCAAATAACCTTCTTTCTTCGCGGTGAAAAAATCCGTAGAGACGGATCATATCTTCACGTACATGCTGGTACGTATAAATTGTTACTGTTTCCTCTAAAAACTCTTGGTAACGATATGGATTCCCACAGTGAAGCAGGTAGCCAACACCATGGACATCTAGCGTTACCGTCTCAAGCTCTATATGAACAACCTTTCCAGTTAACATCTCTATCATTGTCATTCCTCCAATATTACGAACACACATTTCTATTTTATCATACGAGCGCATGTAAATGGCTACTTTTTGTGAGGAGTTCAAAAAGGGTGGGATTTGTTAGAGTTGGAGAGGAACATTTAAGATTGTCAGATATGATGAAGTTCTTATTAAACGTCTTTCTATTCTGTTCCTAGAGCTATGTACTAAACCGATTGAAAACGCGCATGGATTAGCTTAATGCGCGAAGTGCAACTATGGTTATAGGTGAGTTGGCTCTTCTCGCGCTAGTTTTGGCTTTTTCATCTAGCTTTTGATCGTGTGACAAAGAGTATTTTATAGTTTTTTTATGGTTATGTGCTTTATTTCGGAGTTATGTTCCTAATGTAAAAGTTATGTTCTCCGTTCTGTTTTTATGTTCCGCAATTCGGAGTTATGGACTTTATCCTCTTTTTGCACAGAGTTATGTGCCTCATTTCGGAGTTATGTTCCCCATTCCAGATTTATGGACTTTACATACGTTGTTGTAGCTCACCTTTTATTTCTATCCTAAGCAATAACAAAAAGAGCCAATCTCTTGGCTCCCTTTCGTTTACTCGCATGTTTTCCGCTCAAAAACCATGTCACCGTTGGCTCGTGGACCGACGTAATTCCACTCCGAATAGTCCGCCCAAATATCCTCCATTGCCTCAAGCTCCATTGATACCACTGTCTCCTCCATCTTGTCACCACAGTAATCCTGCTCAATGATGGTTAGCATAGACAAAACAGTAGCTACTAGTGCTAAAGCTGGCATTAACATCACCTCTTAGCCCTAGTATGAACATTCTCGAAAGAATTATGAGGAGCTTTTCTCTTATAGCTTAGCGCTATGCGAAACTCGTTGTACATCATCACTATCAAATAGTGCATCAACAAGCTTCATAACCTCATCTAGCTGTTCTTCAGAAAGCTCCATTTTTGTATCTGGCACCATCGTTACCTCTGCCGAAAGAATCGTCAGCTCCTCTTGGTTGTTTGCAGCTTCTTTTACGGACTCAAACGCCTCTTGATCCGAATAAATCTCTACTACATCCTCTTCTGACTGCGCGTCCAATGCTCCAGCTTCTAAGATTTCTAACAAAAATTCTTCCTCATCAAAATCATGTGTCTTTTCCGCAACGATGACACCTTTTCGCTCGAACATAAACGCTACACAACCACTTTCACCAAGGTTGCCTCCATTCTTATTAAAAGCCAGACGTACCTCGGCCGCAGTTCGATTCCGATTTTCTGTCAAAGCCTCTACGTAAACAGCAACTCCATAAGGAGCATAGCCTTCGTAGATGACTTCTTCGTATGTAATTCCTTCCACATTACCTAAAGCTTTTTTAATCGTTCGATCAATGTTGTCATTGGGCATGTTTGCCTGTCTCGCTTTATCTAATGCAATCCGAAGTGCTGCATTCGTATCTGCATTATCGCCAGACTGACGAACCGCTTGAAATATTTCTTTTGATATTTTGGTAAAAATTTTGCCACGCTTTGCGTCCTGACGCCCTTTACGGTGTTTAATATTACTCCATTTTGAGTGTCCAGCCATGAGTATAATCCCCTTTTTTATCATCTCCTTTCATCATAAAAGACACATGAAGGTTTTGGCAACCATTCATGTGTCCGTGTTCCTTACCTTGTTCTCGTGAAAGGACGACTTGCTGCATCGCCTAAATCATCGAGCATTGCATCAAACGTTGATCCAATCTCATCGAAAGCACCGCCATCACGGAGTCTTGACTCCATGTCATGGATACGACCGAATCCATTGTCTTCTGTTACAACATGAACATTTCGGTTACCAGCTAACGGCTTTGCTAATGATTCGACACGACGTTCGATGCCATTATTCGTGGAATTAACACCGACTAGAATGTCATTATCACGAACAAGGACATCGGTATCCGCTACGCCTTCTTCACGACTAACACGTTTTTCAAGCTCTCGAGCAAGCTTTCCATCGCCTGTTGCATAATAACCATTACCGTTTGGACGATCGTAACCAGTTAGCCTGCCATTTAACAGACCATTTTCATCCACCATATCCTCGCGGTGGTTACCAGTTACCCCTCGAGCCATTCCAGTCGTCTGACCTGGATAGGAATAAGATGCCTGTTGCGTATCTAATCCGTAGTGACTTGGGTTATGATACGCTGCCTCATCCCCGTTTTGATTCATGTTGCCACAAGCTGTCATTCCAGCTGTTAGCGTTAGTGCACATGTTAACGTTAAGAGCGATTTTTTCATTATTTCATTCCTCCTTTCACCTATAGCATGAGCGTGAAAGGAGGAAAACATGCTGGTTGATAAAGGCAGGATTACTC